>DATMDU010000083.1:0-1080 GCA_035557535.1 Pyrinomonadaceae bacterium | reverse complement strand
AGCCGGCTCATTATGCAAAAGGCACGCGGTCGCGCGGGACCCGAAGGCCATAGCGCTTCCACTGCTTGTAGATACACGGTTTCAGGTACTATTTCACTCCCCTAACAGGGGTGCTTTTCACCTTTCCCTCACGGTACTTGTTCACTATCGGTCGCAGAGGAGTATTTAGCCTTGGGTCATGGTCGACCCAGATTCCCACGGGGTTTCACGTGTCCCGTGGTACTCGGGAACTCTGCAAGGGAGACACCGAACCTTTCACCTACGGGGCTTTCACCCTCTATGGCGGCTCTTTCCAGAGACCTTCTGCTAGGTTGGTGTTTTGTAACTCCCCGAACTGGCCACAACCAGTTCAAGCACAGCCCCACAACCCCGCGCAGGCAACGCTTGTGGGCTTGACACCTGCACGGTTTGGGCTCTTCCGCGTTCGCTCGCCGCTACTGACGGAATCACTCTTGTTTTCTCTTCCTGGGGGTACTGAGATGGTTCACTTCCCCCCGTTCGCTTCTACGGAGCTATGAATTCACTCCGCGATGACTGGGCATGACCCCAGCCGGGTTTCCCCATTCGGAAATCCCCGGATCAAAGCCTGTTTGCGGCTCCCCGAGGCTTATCGCAGCTTACCACGTCCTTCTTCGCCTCTCTGCGCCAAGGCATCCACCGTGTACCCTTAGTAGCTTGACCAATCTCTCAATCCAATTCTTTACCCGGCGAATCCTATCGCTTCTTACCCGATTCAATTGTCAAAGAACTCGGACCCCTTGGAGTCCACGCTGGCTTCGATACAACCGATTGAAGCCACCGCGCATTCCAGAGGATGTTTTTCACTCGCCAGGCTGGTGGAGCTGATCGGGTTCGAACCGACGACCTCCGCCTTGCAAGGGCGGCGCTCTCCCAACTGAGCTACAGCCCCGATTCGTCGATCAGAGCGCGCCCGGCGACTGGTGGGCCTAGGTAGATTTGAACTACCGACCTCACGCTTATCAGGCGTGCGCTCTAACCAACTGAGCTATAGGCCCAGCGCAGGGAAGCCGATTCCCTGGAAACTAGGCAGAGGATTGAGTTGTACAGTCGAACGATCGA
>DATMDU010000082.1:0-1165 GCA_035557535.1 Pyrinomonadaceae bacterium | reverse complement strand
ATCATGTCACCGTGGTCGAGGGCAGTTGCGAAAGAGGCGTGACTCGTGACCCGTGACTCGATAGCGCAACGCGCTGGAACACAGAGACGCTCTAGTCTTACTGTGTCACAAGCTGCTCACGACACTCCTTCCCCCTTGACGGGGGAAGGATGGGATGGGGGTGAGCAATTCGAAGCTTGCACCGTGTATCACCCCCACCCTAACCCTCCCCGTCGAGGGGGAGGGAATCGATTTTCTTGACACAGTAAGACTAGGTCGTGTTAACAATCAGGCCAACCAGAGATAGGCGCAGACCAGGTTGAGCATTGAAAAGTAGTTTCGAGCCAGCTTCTCGTAGCGAGTGGCGATGCGGCGGAACTGCTTGATGCGGTTGAAGAAGCGTTCCACCAGATTGCGGTCTTTATACAAGTGACGATCATAGCTTCTTTGCTCCTTCCGGTGTGCCATCGGCGGGATGACCGCCGCAGCCTCTTGGGCGGTAATGCGTGCCAGCAACGCATCGGCGTCGTAGGCCTTGTCAGCAACCACCGCTTGGGTGCGCAGACCTTCGATCAGCGCATCGGCCTGTTTGATGTCGGCACCTTCGCCTCCGGTCAAATACCACCGCAGTGGGTTGCCCAACGCATCGACGGTGGCATGGATCTTGGTGCTCAGTCCGCCGCGCGAGCGCCCGAGCGCTTGCGGCCCGTTTTTTTTAGAGCCCCTGCGGCATGCTGGTGGGCGCGAACTACGCTACTGTCAATGAAAAGCGCCTCCAAGTCCGGGTCGTTGCTTACCGCATTGATCACACGCTGCCAGATACCTTTTTTGCCCCAACGCGAGAAGCGCGTATACGTGTTGTGCCAGTTGCCCAACGGCAGCGGCAAATCGCGCCACGGGGCGCCGGTGCGTGCAATCCATAGCACTGCTTCCACGAACAGCCGGTTGTCCTTCGCCGTAGTGCCCGGATCGCTCGCTTTGCCCGGCAACAAATGCTCAATGCGCTCCCACTGGTCATTGCGCAGCATCTTTCGCATCGATCTTGGCCCCCTGGGAAAGCCCAGAAAGTACCAAGATCGCCCGATTGTGTACAGACCCTAGCCCTCCCCCGTCGAGGGGGAGGGAACCGATTTTTCTGACGCAGAGCGGCTAGAATCCATTTCATACATGGCTCGACAGGACAGGA
>DATMDU010000081.1:0-1844 GCA_035557535.1 Pyrinomonadaceae bacterium | reverse complement strand
GAACAGCCCAACCCTTGGGACCTACTCCAGCCCCAGGATGCGACGAGCCGACATCGAGGTGCCAAACCATCCCGTCGATATGGACTCTTGGGGAAGATCAGCCTGTTATCCCCGGGGTACCTTTTATCCGTTGAGCGACGGTGCTCCCACATGCCACCGCCGGATCACTAGTTCCGACTTTCGTCCCTGCTCGACATGTCTGTCTCACAGTCAAGCTCCCTTGTGCACTTACACTCGACACCTGATTGCCAACCAGGCTGAGGGAACCTTTGAGCGCCTCCGTTACCTTTTAGGAGGCGACCGCCCCAGTCAAACTACCCACCAGGCACTGTCCCTGATCCGGATAACGGACCAAAGTTAGACAGCCAGAACAACCAGAGTGGTATTTCAACGATGACTCCACCCGAACTGGCGTCCGGATTTCACAGTCTCCCACCTATCCTACACAAGTTGTACCGACCACCAATACCAAGTTGTAGTAAAGGTCCCGGGGTCTTTCCGTCCTGCTGCGCGTAACGAGCATCTTTACTCGTAATGCAATTTCGCCGAGTCCATGGTTGAGACAGCGCCCAAGTCGTTACGCCATTCGTGCAGGTCGGAACTTACCCGACAAGGAATTTCGCTACCTTAGGATGGTTATAGTTACCACCGCCGTTTACTGGCGCTTAAGTTCAAAGCTTCGCCGGCCGAAACCAGCTAACCTGTCCCCTTAACGTTCCAGCACCGGGCAGGCGTCAGTCCGTATACATCGAATTACTTCTTCGCACGGACCTGTGTTTTTAGTAAACAGTCGCTTGGGCCTGGTCTCTGCGGCCATCACCGCTTCGGTGAGTAAATCACCTGACGGATCCGGCCCCCCTTCTCCCGAAGTTACGGGGGCATTTTGCCGAGTTCCTTAACCATGGTTCACTCGATCGCCTTGGTATTCTCTACCTGATCACCTGTGTCGGTTTGGGGTACGGGCGGCTCTAACACTCACTGCGAAGTTTTTCTCGGCAGCATGGGATCATCCACTTCCCCTAAACGGGTCCGCCTCGGCTCTCAGGCACAATGAGACACGGATTTGCCTATGTCTCGCCCTACCACCTTGCCCGCGGATCAGCTTGCGCCTACCATCGCCGCGGTTGGACTACCCTCCTGCGTCACTCCTCAATGCACCTACTACCACCTCGGGTCGAACCATCCACCACTCAGCCCGAAGGCCTCACAGTTTCTGGTACTTAGCATCAGCGGGTTCGGTCGGGTCGTGTTAATGCCGGTACGGGAATATCAACCCGTTGTCCATCGACTACGCCTGTCGGCCTCGCCTTAGGTCCCGACTTACCCAGGGCAGATTAGCTTGACCCTGGAACCCTTGATCATCCGGCGGACGGGTTTCTCACCCGTCATTCGCTACTCATGCCTGCATTCTCACTCGTGCAGCATCCACAACTCCATCACTAGGCTGCTTCACACGCTGCACGACGCTCCCCTACCCATCCACACACCTGGATGCCATCCGAAGACAACACCGAGTACCTATGTGAATGCCACAGCTTCGGCGGATTGCTTGAGCCCCGCTACATTGTCGGCGCGGAATCACTTGACCAGTGAGCTATTACGCACTCTTTCAAGGGTGGCTGCTTCTAAGCCAACCTCCTGGTTGTCTGGGCAACTCCACATCCTTTTCCACTTAGCAATCGCTTAGGGGCCTTAGCTGGTGATCTGGGCTGTTTCCCTCTCGACTACGGAGCTTATCCCCCGCAGTCTCACTGCCGCGCTCTCACTTACCGGCATTCGGAGTTTGGCTGATTTCGGTAAGCCGGTAAGCCCCCTAGACCATCCAGTGCTCTACCTCCGGTAAG
>DATMDU010000080.1:0-1862 GCA_035557535.1 Pyrinomonadaceae bacterium | reverse complement strand
GCGAGGAGTGAGAATGCCGGCATGAGTAACGAAAGAGGAGTGAGAATCTCCTCCACCGATTGTCCAAGGTTTCCTGAGTAAAGTTCGTCTGCTCAGGGTCAGTCGGGACCTAAGGCGAGGCCGAAAGGCGTAGCCGATGGCCAACGGGTTGATATTCCCGTACCACGTCGCGTCCGTTATGACCGATGGGGGGACGAGGAAGGCTAAGGGATCCCTGGCGAAGGTTGTCCAGGGGTAAGCATGTAGCTAGGACCCCCAGGTAAATCCGAGGGTCCGTTTATGCGAGGTGCGATGCCAGCTGGCCTGACGGCCGGCGAGTCCCCGACGCCATGCCTCCGAGAAAAACCTCTAGGCAGGATGCACGTGCCCGTACCCCAAACCGACACAGGTGGACAAGTAGAAAATACTAAGGTGATCGAGATAACCATCGTTAAGGAACTCGGCAAAATTGCCCCGTAACTTCGGGAGAAGGGGCGCCCCGGTAGGGTGTACCGCTTCGCGCGGGAAGCCCGAGGGGGCCGCAGTGAATAGGTCCAAGCGACTGTTTACCAAAAACACAGGTCTCTGCTAAGTCGCAAGACGACGTATAGGGGCTGACGCCTGCCCGGTGCCGGAAGGTTACGCGGACCTGTTAGCGCTTCGGCGCGAAGCAGGGAAGCTAAGCCCCGGTAAACGGCGGCCGTAACTATAACGGTCCTAAGGTAATGGCACACTTTCGTGTGCATTTTCGTTGCCCTCTGTCACAGTAATGTGATAGTTAGCATTCGGCTATATGCTGGAAAACCCGTGTATCCGTCCGGTACTCGTCCTAGGCTGTGGTAATGGTCAGGGGCAGTGACAATCCGAACGGTGCGGAAAATCAGCAGGAAAGGCTGATCAGGACTGGCTGGGTTGTTGGTTTTGTAGACGGAGAGGGATGCTTCTCGATCGGCTTCGTCCGGCAACCAAATCGGATGAAGCGAAGAGGCTACAGAACCGGATTTCAGGTGGCTCACAGTTTTGTGGTCGTTCAGGGCGCCAAAAGCACCGGTGCGTTGAGCGATTTGCAAAGCTTCTTTGGGATTGGTGCCGTCAGCATCAATAGACGGTATGACAATCACAAGGAGCACCTGCATCGATACACAGTGAGCCGACGGGATGACCTCCGAGAGGTGATCATCCCGTTCTTCCATGAGTATCCGCTTCGCACGTCGAAGCAAGGAGATTTCGAAGGCTTCGCTCGATGTTTGGATGTCTGCCATAGCGGCAGGCATTTGACGGCAGCGGGGCTGATCGAGATCGCTGAAATCTCGGAAGGCATGAACCATCAAAAATCCAGGCAGGATTTGATCAGAATCCTCAGAGGCCATACGCCGGACACCCTGGACACAGGGTGAAGATATGGTCCCAGCTGCATGGCGACATGCAGGGACAGCACTTTTAAGGAAGGGTGCAGTCCGCTCAGTGATCTGAGTAAGGTGTCTCAGCGAAATTCCTTGTCGGGTAAGTTCCGACCTGCACGAATGGCGCAACGAGTTGGACGCTGTCTCAACGAGAGGCTCGGTGAAATTAAAGTCTCGGTGAAGATGCCGAGTACCCGCGGCTAGACGGAAAGACCCCGTGAACCTTTACTGCAACTTGATATTGGAGTCTGGGGTATCTCGCTCAGGATAGGTGGGAGACAGTGAACCGGTGGCTTTGGCCACCGGGGAGTCACCCTTGAGATACCACCCTTGGTGCTCTGGGCTTCTAACACCATGCCGTGATCCGGGTGGTGAACAGTGTCAGGTGGGCAGTTTGACTGGGGCGGTCGCCTCCTAAAGAGTAACGGAGGCGCCCAAAGGTTCCCTCAGCACGGTTGGAAATCGTGCGTAGAGTGTAAA
>DATMDU010000079.1:0-1106 GCA_035557535.1 Pyrinomonadaceae bacterium | reverse complement strand
TTTGGGAGGCGACCGCCCCAGTCAAACTACCCACCACGCACGGTCCCGGACCCGGATAACGGGCCGCGGTTAGACATCCATAACCATAAGGGTGGTATTTCAAGGTTGACTCCACACCAACTGGCGCCGGTGCTTCATAGTCTCCCACCTATCCTACACATGTAGTCACGAATGCCAATGCGAAGCTATAGTAAAGGTGCACGGGGTCTTTCCGTCTAACCGCAGGTACCCCGCATCTTCACGGGGAATTCAATTTCACTGAGTCTACGTTGGAGACAGCGGGGAAGTCGTTACGCCATTCGTGCAGGTCGGAACTTACCCGACAAGGAATTTCGCTACCTTAGGACCGTTATAGTTACGGCCGCCGTTTACCGGGGCTTCATTTCGGAGCTTGCACCCCTCCACTTAACCTTCCGGCACCGGGCAGGCGTCAGACCCTATACGTCGCCTTGCGGCTTCGCAGAGCCCTGTGTTTTTGATAAACAGTCGCCACCCCCTGGTCTGTGCCACCTCCAGATGCTTGCGCACAAGGAGGTCTCCCTTCTCGCGAACTTACGGGAGCAATTTGCCGAGTTCCTTCAACGTAGTTCTCTCAAGCGCCTTGGTATGCTCTACCAGTCCACCTGTGTCGGTTTAGGGTACGGTCTGATGGGGGGCTATTTCCTGGAACCACTTCACGGCCAGACCAATCCAATAAGGCCTGACAATATACGTGATCCGTCACCATCCCCTGGCCTGGGAATATTAACCCAGTTCCCATCGTCTACGGCTTTCGCCCTCGACTTAGGGGCCGGCTAACCCTGCGCAGATTAGCTTTACGCAGGAACCCTTGGACTTTCGGCGAGAGTGTTTCTCACACTCTTTGTCGTTACTCATGTCAGCATTCGCACTTCCGATACCTCCAGCACACCTTACGGTATACCTTCGCAGGCTTACGGAACGCTCCGCTACCGCGTGACTTGCGTCACACCCGCAGCTTCGGTGCATGGCTTTAGCCCCGTTACATTTTCGGCGCAAGAACCCTTATTTAGACCAGTGAGCTGTTACGCTTTCTTTAAAGGATGGCTGCTTCTAAGCCAACCTCCTGGTTGTTTTGGGATTCTCAC
>DATMDU010000078.1:0-2665 GCA_035557535.1 Pyrinomonadaceae bacterium | reverse complement strand
GTCCCCCAGTCGCCCAAGGTAAGAAGGGTTGTCGAATACTTAGCGCACCATGCCAGAAAGGCAACTTGATCTCATAGGAGGAAAGCCTGTGGCTGATGTTGACCTTCTTATAGTCTTTCATGGTCATATCGTCGCTCTTTGTGTAGCCGTTCTCTGTCAAGATGGCTTTACAATTAGCTTCGACCTCAATACAAGCACGAAGCAGCAGTTCATGTACCCTGTATGAATAACAGCAAAGATTCTCATCAGATGGCTCAATGTAATCGAATAACTCCTGCATGTCTGTCAGAAGCAACGTGAATGCGCGGACGTAATGTTCTGGAGACTTAGCATATTTGGGATGCTTAATATACTGTGACCTGCCGCCCTCGGCGTAGCTTCCATTAGTGAATTGCCGGCATATTCGACGGTACGGTTTGTTGACTGCCATATTAACCTCCTCCCGTCCGTTAGCTGGGGCCTAACGACTCGCGTCACCGGGCGGCGATGAACCCACTGATGGCATCATACGAACTGAGCTATCGCCGCTCCGGTGGACGCGCTTGTTAGGCATCTACTACCCTGCGATTGAATTGGTGTATTCTCTTCAAGTTAGCCTCTAGGCAGGCGAAGTTCCTCTAAGATTATACGAAATGTAAGCGCGTCAATCGTTTTGATCCTAAGCAAGCCATCAAGTTTGTCTGCCTCTATATCGAACAACTCTAAGAACCATCCTCCTTTCGGATGTGTCTTTCTATGGCCGAAGGTTGTAATGGACCCCTAAAGTTGGACAGTAAAAAGTTGGTTTAGAGTATAGACGCAGTTTGCTTCTTTTGCCACTGCGCCTCGAATTCCGCCGGGGTCAAATAACCGAGCGAGGAGTGAATTCGCTTCGTCTGATAGACATCATCTATAAAATGTCCAACCTGTGCGAGTGCGTCTTCAAAATCTCTGTACTCGGTCAAATGTACTTCTTCCTCCTTGATGGTTCGGATGACTCGTTCGGCATAGCCGTTTTGTTCGGCGTGTCCGACTTCCGCCATCGAGATATGGATTCCGCCATCTTTCAAGACCTCGACGTAAGCGGTCGCGGCATACTGCACGCCTTGATCCGAATGATGAATCCCCGGCCTGCCCTCAATCAGGGCTCGATGTAAAGCGGCCAGTGTCAGTTCGGCTCCTAGTCCGTGCGACAGTGCCCAACCGCGCAAGGCACGGGTGAAGACATCCATCACGATGGCCAGGTAAACAAACTCGACGTTGCCTAATTTGATGTAAGTGATGTCGCAGACCCAAACCTGGTTCGGATGAGTCACCTCAAGCTCTTTCACCAAATTCGGATAACGCGGAAACGAGTGTTTGGAATCAGTCGTTTGCTTGCGCTGTTTTTTGCGGCGCAGCGTAAGGCGCATCTCCCGCATCACTCGCCGCACACGCTTGCGACCCAGCGGCTTGAGTTCAGGGGCGTCACGCTTGACCTGCTCGGCCAGCCGCCGCGATCCATAAGTCGGCCAATTCGCCGCCGCCTTTTCTATCGCGGTTTTGAGTGAAGTTTCATTGCCCTCCACCGCCCTATAGTAATAAGAACTGCGTGGCAGCCCCACGACTTCGCAGATCACACTGATTGGATAATCACCAGCGAGCATCTCGATCACCTTCCGTTTTTGCTGGTTTGATAAGCCGCAAGTTGCGAGGCTTTTTTTGAGACCTCCAACTCCATCGCCAATCGCCCGACCAGCCGTTCGAGTTCAGCGATGCGTTCGTCTTTTTCACTCGCTTCACTCTGGCGTTCAAAGACCAGCGCAGCCTGAGTGAGGAGTTGCTGTTTCCAACGACTGAGGAGAGTTTCGCTGATGTTGAGTTCGCGGCAGATTTGCGCGGCACTTTTAGTTCCGCTCAGGACTTGCAGCACGACCTGGGCTTTGAGTTGCGGTTTGTAGGTTCTGTTTTTGGTCATCTTGGTCCCCTATTTCTGAACTGTAGTTCTGTCCGAATCTACTGTCCAGTTTTGGGGGACCACTACAACCAAAGACAATCTGCTACTGCTGAAAGTTGAACGCCACATTTTATGGCATAGGCTGTTCGGTCAACGCTCACTAGAGGACGTGTTACTGCTCCTCTATCGAGTTCACCGGGCGAAAGGGAGGTGTCTGAATGAGAAGCTTAATCGCCCTTGCCGTCTTCTTGGCTGTCCTGGCCCTACCAGTAAAAACGGGAACGGCGCAGGAAACCATAATGGTAGCCTCGCCTGCCGCACGGACAAGAAACCATGCCACGCTCCACAAGCTGATAGGCGAGTACAACCACCACGCCTTAGAGTTCAACAAGTTGGTCGGGGGAAAGACAGAGTGGGAGGTAGAGCCGGAAAAGGCAGCAGAGCACGCCGCTGAATCAGCTCTCAAGCTCAACGAAATCTACAAGGTTCTGACTCACTTCGATGAGGAAGCGAGATGATGACCCGCTGCGCGAAGTGCGGGTTGCCAATCGAAGCCGAAGACCTTGTTGAAGAAGATAATCCCGAAGACCCTTTACAACCTTTTCATTTTCATCTGTGGTGCGTTCCCGAAGCCAAAGAGAACGGCATCGAAGCACCCTAATATAAGTCCCCGCTTCCGGCGGGGATATTCTTGCCAAATACTTTCCCTTTCAATGTAAGTCTAGCTGTGGCGTACAGTAGGGCTTTTAA
>DATMDU010000077.1:0-1054 GCA_035557535.1 Pyrinomonadaceae bacterium | reverse complement strand
TTCTTTTGGAGGTACCGTCAATTTCTTCCCTCCTGAAAGGGGTTTACAACCCGAAGGCCTTCATCCCCCACGCGGCGTTGCTGCGTCAGGCTTTCGCCCATTGCGCAAGATTCCCTGCTGCTGCCTCCCGTAGGAGTCTGGACCGTGTCTCAGTTCCAGTGTGGCTGATCGTCCTCTCAGACCAGCTACTCGTCGACGCCTTGGTAGGCCGTTACCCCACCAACTAGCTGATAAGCCGCGAGCCCATCCCACAGCACAAAGGCATTTCCTCGATCAGCCATGTGGTAGTTCGAGGATATCCGGTATTAATCCAGGTTTCCCTGGGCTATCCCGGTCTGTGGGGCAGGTTGCTCACGTGTTACTCACCCGTTCGCCGCTCCGTCATACCCTGATCTTACGATCTGGGTATGCGTCGCTCGACTTGCATGCATTAGGCACGCCGCCAGCGTTCATCCTGAGCCAGGATCAAACTCTCCAACGTACTTCCTTGGCCCGATCCCCCGAAGGGGACAAGACACGAAGTCAATGAAGGGTTTGTGTATTAGGTCCCGGGGTCGTGAAACCCCGAGCTTGATTGCTCATGTGATTGTCAACCTGCTGCGTCAGCAGCAGGCAATCACCGCTGGTGCTTCGCTCCTACCCTTACGGAGGAGCTGGCACCGCTGGCTGTGTGTTCGGCATATGCCGAACACGTTTTGGAGATCCCGTCTCTCTATTCGAGGGACGAAAACTCCCTTGGCACATTGTTCAGTTGTCAAGGAGCCGCATCTCGGGCTGGGCCCAAGTTGTTGCCCATCGGTTTCCCCATGGACATGCTCCGCGCGCTGATGTCTGTTCGAATCAGGCCGGTCAGCGATTATACCGCGACCTCTGAGCGTAGACAAAGCGGCGCAGTCCGATTCGTGGACTCCGCCGTGAGCGGAACACACGGGCCTCTTGCCCGTGCTGCCGGAAGGATAGAGCTTCGCTCCACCAACTCCAAGTCCAACGGACTGTGAGCCGGACTCGAATAGTTCAACACAGCACCCCCTCCCGTCATTCCCGGAGAAGACGT
>DATMDU010000076.1:0-1384 GCA_035557535.1 Pyrinomonadaceae bacterium | reverse complement strand
ATAATGCTGCGCGGAGATCTCTTACGACTCCGTCCGGTGCAAGCGGAGGATCTTGACGCCCTCTACTCCAGATTGAACGCCCTCGAGCATCGAGGGTCTTTCTTCCCGCTCGGGCTTCATTCCGAGCCCAAGTTCCGTAACGATTTCGAGAAGGACGGATTCTGGACTACGGACGAGGGCATGCTGCTCATGATTGATGCCAATGACGAGCTCGTTGGCGAGATCGAGTTCTTCCCCATCACGTATTACCTCGTCGGATATGAGCTCTCCTATTTGATCTTCGGAGAAGAACACAGCGGTAAAGGGTATGCGACCGAGGCGGTCGAACTCCTCACCGAATATCTCTTTGCGCGGCTGCGGATGAACCGTCTGCAGCTCAACATTCACCCAAACAATGAACCGTCTCGGCGGGTAGCCGCAAAGGCCGGCTACGTGTTCGAGGGGATCATGAGGGGTTGCTGGTTCCATAGGGGCGAGTACCAAGATCTTGAGATCTGGTCGATCCTGCGGAATGAGTTCGACCTGCGTAAGTCGAAGCTTGGAACGTCGCCGGCGCGTAAGGTGTGAGCGCTGAACGTATGGTGCTCAATCCTGATGCGCAGCTGACCCCCCCTCAGTTCACTTTTACAGATTTCAAACTCCGCGTGATTAACAATGAGCTCCAACATCGCTCCGAGGTTTTCCGCAGTCAATGGAACATGAAAGAACTTTGGCTTTGGCCATAATGTGCCTGGGGCGACATCCACCTCCGGCTCAATCTCAGGGGATTGAAGGAAGGTTTCTACCTTAGGAGCGGGCATGCCTTCGACGTACAGGATCGCTTCTGGCGAAAAAGTCTCTTTGATTGATGGCAAGCAAGAGGGTCGCCAGCGACTGTGGGTGACCGAGATTGATTGCCAGGTCGTTGATCCCACTTTGGCGCTCGTCTGCTGGATATTTGTTGGATTCCACGGACCCTTGACCCTGCACTGGGTGTGCAGAGGTCCACTCTGTTTCGTTGTCGTTTGGTCATACCGTGAGGCGATCGAGAATGATGGGACAAACGTACGCGGCGTCAACTATGCGGATGGATTCCGGAGGGATTGCTCTTCGAGAACTCGTCGGACTTCGCTGACTTCCGACTGCATAACTAGAGCATCTCCGCGATGCGCTCAGCGGCACGCTTAGTAGTGCCGGTCTCGATATCCTTGTAGACGACCTCTCTCCCGATCTCGTTGGCGATGGCATCAGCAATGCCTTCCGGTGTCGACGCATCGAAATCCATGCATCGTCCGGAGCCGTATCGGTTGAGTCGATGCCGCACATGGAAGTTCTGCTCGAAATGGTGCCGCAGCGGGAAGTATAGAAATGGCCGCTTGTTGGCCGTGAGTTCCATCGACGTGGT
>DATMDU010000075.1:0-198693 GCA_035557535.1 Pyrinomonadaceae bacterium | reverse complement strand
CAACGGCGCGAAATGTAATAGCCTGGGCCAGCGGCCCAGGAGTCAATCGAGAGCAAAGATACTAAGCGCTGAAAGCGCGGAATAATGGTTACTTAGGAAATCGCGGCAATTTTTGGGTGGCCATTTGGCGCCTTCAGCGCTTGGAAAAATGTGCCGTCATTACCCAGGCCAACGGCCTGGGTGGTGATGTGTTGGCATTCTCTAAGCGCTGAAGGTGCGCAATCCGAGCGATTACTTGCGAACCAAGTATTTCGCGCTTTCAGCGCTTTGGATCTTTCGCATCGGCTGAACCCTGGGCCGCTGGCCCAGGCTATTATATTTCGCGCCTTTGGCGCTTCAAGAAAGACTATGAGCCCTAGAGAATTACTTTTTGTGCAAAGCCTTAAATCGCATTGTTTCCAGGTCGCCGCTTTCAAGCGGCCGGCGAACAAGTCACTCTATGTAATTCACATGCCTTCAGGAAATTTCAGTGGACGTTATAAGAGTAAACTGGGGTGGGAATGATTGCGAATGTCGACAAAGCGCTATTGAGTCCGAGGGTTCGACCTGATCTCTCCGGACTCTCGAGGTTTGCAGTTGAGTTTTTATACTTTGGAGTAAAACAGGTTCGGGCTTGCTTGTTTGCGGGCTTGTTCTTCCTGTCGGTCTTTCTTGTGCCGCGCAGTGGCGTCGTTGGCCTTCCCCGGTACGATGTCATCCTTTTCGTTGCCCTCGCGATTCAAGTGTGGATGCTGGCGGCCAAACTTGAAACGTGGGATGAAGTAAAAGCCATTAGCATATTCCATGTGCTTGGATTCGCTCTTGAAGCCTTTAAGACTTCCAGCGCGATCGGGTCCTGGGGTTACCCGGATTTTGCTTACACCAAATTGTTGGGCGTACCCTTGTTCTCAGGTTTCATGTACGCCGCCGTCGGCAGCTACATAATCCAGGCCTGGCGATTATTCGACCTGAGGATCAAGCATCATCCGCCATATTGGATGGCGACCACTGTGGCGATACTGATCTACGCCAACTTCTTTACTCATCACTTTATAGGTGATTTCCGCTGGTACATCGGGGCCTGCGCGCTTGGTCTATATGCTCGCTCCACGGTTGTGTTTAGGCCTCTGGATCAGGACCGGCGGATGCCGTTGTTGCTTTCGTTTCTGCTCATCGGGTTCTTTCTTTGGCTGGCTGAGAATATCAGCACCTTCTTCGGGGTGTGGCGTTATCCTAATCAGATCGGGGCCTGGTCAGCCGTCCATATCGGCAAGTGGAGCTCATGGTCTTTGCTTGTCATCATGACGTTTACCATCGTGGCAAGTTTGAAGCACATAAAAGCCAAGGTTCATGTTGCAGAGTAGAATTTCACCTGGAAGCAGCGCAGCAGGCTCCGCGTGAGCCGCGATGTCACAGTGACTTGATCGCGAATCAAACATTATGAGAGGTGCATCGTGAGAAGGGCCTGGAAGTTCAGTTTACTCCTGTCGCTGTTGTTATCGTGTGCCGGCTGCGACCAGATCACCAAATCCGCTGCCCGGAGGCTGTTGTCGACTTCTGATCCGATTTCACTCCTTAACGGCCTCATTAGATTTGAATATGCAGAGAACCCCGGCGGGTTTCTGAGTATCGGTGCAAGCCTTCCCGCGGCAGTTCGCTTTCTAGTCTTCGTAGTCTTTACCGCTTCGGTATTGGTCATGATGCCGCTGCTGGCTTTTAAAGAATGTGATAAACATCCGACTCAATTAATCGGGCTGGCCCTGATAACCGGCGGCGGTCTCGGCAACCTCATAGACCGCACGATGAACAATGGGCTGGTAGTTGATTTCGCGAGTCTGGGAGTAGGGTCATTGCGGACCGGGATAATGAATGTTGCGGATGTAGCTGTATTTGCGGGCGCGGTTCTTTTCCTTTACGGGTCGATACGCAATAAAAGGTTCAGCTAGAGCCGTCCTAACAACCCGCAGCCCGCTCGATTTTCGTGATGGATGCCAATCGTTCGCCACGATCATAGCGAATTCCATTAAGCGCCCGCATGTGGAAGGAGTGACCTTTGGCTCTACATGACTATTGAGCACTTTAAGAACCAGGATCCTGTGCCCGTGTATCGGCGCTTCCGGGATCGCGGTCGTCTCGCTCCGGAAGGGTTGCGATATGTATCCAGCTGGGTCGATGAAGAGCTGGAACGTTGCTTTCAATTGATGGAGGCTGACGATCGCAAACGTCTCGACGAATGGATTGCTAATTGGAATGATCTCGTCGAGTTTGAAGTGTATCCAGTCATTTCTTCGCAGGAAGCGTCAAAGAGAATTTCACCACGTCTGTAACTCAAGCCCTTCGCGTAACTTTGCGTCTGGCTTTGCGACCTTTGCGGTTTTGTTTTGTCTTCCGGATTTGACCGCAAAGTACGCAAAGGCTTCGCAAAAGCGCAAAGCAAACTGCACCAGTACCCGTACAAACTGTCAAAGAGACAAACAGGAGGCGGGAATGCATAATGGAGATTCAGAAACTTACAGCCTTGTTTCAAGAATTGCTTAATGGACGCATCCTTAACAGCGACGGGTGTATTAGCTCTGCTCGGGCTCGGATTGATCTTTGGTCTCAAGCACGCCACTGAAGTAGATCATGTCGTGGCGGTATCAACCATTGTCAGTCAACATCGAAACCTGATGCGCTCGGCATTGGTCGGCGCGTTGTGGGGCGCCGGACACACGGCTGCGCTCCTGATTGTCGGCGTGCTCGTCCTTTCGTTGCGAATCACAATTCCTGAACGAATCAGTAACTGGTTGGAATTAGCTGTTGCGTTGATGATACTTGGTTTAGGCGCCAGCGCTTTATGGCGCGCCTTGCAGAAAGGGCGTGAGGTTCACGTGCATAAACACAACCACGACGGGGTGTCGCACGTGCACATACATTTTCACGAGACGACCACGCGGCATGATCCCGAGCAGTCGTCTCCGCATACTCATGCGGTGCATTCAATTGGGATCAAACCGGTGCTGGTTGGGACCATGCACGGTGTTGCCGGATCGGGAGCCTTAACACTTCTGATCCTGACTCAAATCAAGTCGGCATGGCTGGGTATGCTCTATCTCGCGCTCTTCGGCATAGGCTCAATCGCCGGAATGCTGCTGATGTCCGGCTTGATTGGATTGCCATTCGCTTTGACCTCGCGAAACCTCTCGGGACTCCATCACCGTCTTCAGGCCGCTGCGGCAGGACTGAGCATCGCTTTTGGATTGTGGTATGTGTATCACACGAGTTTTACCTCGCGACTCTTCTAGGTGGGTAGGACCAACTTAAATCGTTAGCCCATCGCGATGGCTTCAATCTCGAGCAGCCATTTCTCATCAAAGATATCCGCGATGACAACTGTCAGCGCTGGCGCGGAGCCCGCGAGCAGCTCCTGACGTATGCGGCTGTTGTCCAATGCATGCCGCCGGTCCGAAAGAAACGTTGTCACTTTGACAATGTTTTCCAGAGACATCTCGGCGGCTCGTAACTGCGCTTCGATATTTTGCCAGACCAGGCGACACTGAGATTCAAAGTCGGGCGCCAAAACTCCATCCTTCGTTTCGGGAACCTGACCACTCACGAACAACGTACGAGTGTGGCCCCTCACTTCCAGGGCCTGAGAGTACCCTCCCCCAGGCGCCGGCGCATCGGGGGCATTGAAAGATTTCCTCTCCATGAGTTCACCTCCCGCATGGTCTTAGTTTGAATTCTCGGGCGCAGCGCATGAGCCAGCTTCGTCTTTATCTCATCGGGTTGAATCAGGCCGGCAGCGAAGCTCCCGGCTGTGCCCAACGCTCCAAAAGCTTTCTCCGGTTCTCCAGCTTTCGATCGATGTTTGGGATCTTCATTACCAGCTGTTCCAGATGTGCCAGGTAGTCTGGCTCGCCAATAATTTCCCGGATTTCGCCAACGAACGGTTGGAGTTTGGCGAAGACCACGACGTGTTCCGAGTTAGCGTCAAGGAATAGCTTTTCATCGATGCCGCCATTATTAACCAGCGACGCAGCCACTTCCCAGTGTGATGCAACCATGCGATAGAAGGCGCTTTGCTTTTCCCCACTCAACATGAGCGCGACGATTGCTTTTCCGCTTTGAGGGGCAAATTCGGAAAGAAACCAGGCACGAGCCCGACGCATAACTGCTTCGCTCCTGAGTTCGTAAAGTTTAATCACGGCGAGGGCGTCCTGCGCTTTTGTTTCCATTGGCCTTCTTCTCCTGTCAGTTATTTTTTCGACGTGCCGGGTGATTCAAGTAGTTTAAGTGCCGCTATGGATTTCGGTGGCAGAGACAGGAGGGAACTACAAAGCTTGAGATTGTTGGTAGCCTCGCTCAATTCGCCGTCAGCCTGAACCAGCGCAATCTCAAATTCTCGCTTTGCTTCAGCCAGGCGTCCCATCCTTGCCAGCGCCACCCCGAGATTATTGTGAGCCGACGCGAAGCGGTCCTTGATGCGAAAGATTGCCTGGGTAAACGAAGCTGCGGCTGCTTCATGTTCCTCTTGGCCCATTGCCAGCAAACCTAACATGAAGTGTGCGGGAGCGTAGGCGCCATCCGATGCGCGGACCGATTGCTCAAAGGCTTTCTTCGCTTCCGGCAACCGCTCCAGGTCCTTGAGTGCAACCCCAAGCGCATGCAGCGCTACCGGGTAACGTCCGTTGCTCGCTGCAACGGCTCTTCGGTAATACACTACCGCCTCTTCCGTCTTCCAAAGTTCGTAGTGACAAACGCCAATGTTGTATAGCGCCTGCGCATAGGTCTCGCCCGCGCTCGAAGGAACGCGGCCATATTCCTCAATCGCGAGCTTATAATTCGCCTTTGCATATTCCTGGTTGCCACGCCGCACAAAATCGTGCGCGTTCTCGCTCACGGTTTGGGCCAGTGTGCCGCTGCCTGAAGCGCCAGCCAGAATTCCGATTACTAAAGTTGCCAACACCAATCTCGTCTGCCTCATCGTTATTGCTCCCATCGTATTGAAAATTTGCGATGGTTGAGCTTAGAGGCTGAGCTGCGCGCCGTCTTTCTCGTTATTGCTTCGCTTTAACTAATCTTGCTATTACCCGCCGGCGCAGGTCATTTGAGCACCTGGCAGTCACAGCTAAGACTGAAACATGAGGCGATAGGATTGTGGTGTCGTGCCGGTGAGCCTGCGGAAGAGCCGGGTAAAGTGGCTCTGATGACTAAAACCGGACCGCGAACTGACTTCGACCAGCGGCATTTCAGTTCCGCTTAACATTGCCTTCGCGCGATCGACACGAAACTTGATCAGGTATTGATGAGGAGTGGTGCCAGTAGACCGCTTAAATTCGCGGGCGAAATGAAACGTGCTCATACCCGCAACTTCTGCCAGGTCAGCGAGGCTGAGATCACTTTCATAGCTCTCGGCAATGAGACTCATCACGTGGCTGAGTTTCTTTCCCGACAGGCCGCCCGCGAATTTAGGTGTGCCCGCACTCGAGGTTGTGTAATGCCTCAGAAGATGAACCGCCAGGACGTTTGCCAGAGACTCGGCATAAAGCCGGCCGCCCAAACCTTCGGACTCAAGCTCCGACAACAATGCCCGGCCAACGCTATTGATAACTGCATCGCCTGGAACGCACCGTTCGACGACCTCAACCTTGTCTGGTCTGCGAGTTCGAGACTCAGAAGCAGCCGCGCGCAAGACGAGCGACGGATCCAGGTAGATCGCCAGATGATCCGAGGGCGCTTCGAGCGTGGCCGAGAAAGACTGTCCGGACGGAATCACCGTCACGCTGCCTCTTGTTTGACCCCGAGCGCGCAACCCGCTGGCCGTGCGTATCTCGCCGCCGCAACCCTCGCCCAGCGCGATTGTGATCAGATGGTCCGGGTGATTGTGTTCCGGCAGATCTCCAGCCTGGAAACGATAATGTGCCAGTTTGATTCCGTCCCAGGCGGCGTCCCGCTTCATTACAAATGGGGGTGCGTGGTTGATGTCGGCTGTACTCATTTCCAAATCCTATCGTTTAGTGCGAACGCGACGCCGTTGTTTGTCCGCTGGTGGCAAGAGCGTCGCGCCGCTTCTGGTGGCATGGCGGCGCAAGCGTTCAAGGATGGCCTCTCGGGCCCGCCCGAATGCTTGCTGGTCGCCGTAGAGCTGGAAGGCCCAGTTAGCTCCCAGCTCGAAGGAGTTGAACTCGAAGGCAAGTTGAATCGGGTCAACGTCCGTGCTTATCTGCCCGGCCTGTTGTGACTCAATGATTGCTTTCCGCAGCATGCCGAGCCACTCGTTCATGATCTCCGCAATCCGATCGCGCACCTGGCCCGGGCGGCTGTCAAACTCTGACGCAGCCGCGGCGAAAAAACAGCCACCGCTACAGACTCCTCCCTGAACATGACCCAACCAGCGTTCACACAGTTTCCATAATCGGGCCATTCCGATTTCAGCTTCGAAGGCCGGACGAATTACATCGGAGATAAAGCGCGAGCGGGCAGTGTCTATAGTGGCCAGCTGTAAATCTTCTTTTGAACCGAAGTGTGCGAAAAGTCCGCTCTTGCTCATCGCCAATTGCGTGGCAAGTCGGCCGATGGTGAGGCCTTCAAGTCCTTCAGCCGAGGCGATGTCGACCGCCACTTCCAGAATATTCTGGCGCGTGCGCCCGCCCTTCGCTTTCACAGGTTCAGCAGCTCCAGTTCGAGGCATCGACGTTGCGCTCCATGAATCAAGGCAAATGGACCTCTGTGTAATAGCACGAACGTTCGTTTTTTAGCAAGGGCAAGGGCCCAGAGTGTCGCGACTGTTGTCTGCGAGTGATTGAAGATTGGTAGTCCTGATGGAATCGAAGGGCTACATTGCCAGTGGGAAACGGCAAGTACCCTGCACAACGAAAGCTGGGACAACTTAAGCGCCAACGGCGCGAAAATGTAAGCCCAGGCCAACGGCCTGGGTGGTGATGTGTTGGCATTCTCCTAAGCGCTGAAGGTGCGCAATCCGAGTGATTACTTGAGAACCAAGTATTTCGCGCTTTCAGCGCTTTGGATCTTTCGCATCGGCTGAACCCTGGGCCGCTGGCCCAGGCTATTATATTTCGCGCCTGTGGCGCTTCAAGACAAGACTATCAGCCCTGGAGGGTTACTTTTTGTGCAAAGTAACGCAGAACCTAGTCGTCGATAGTGTCGGGTTTCTTCGTGAACCCTGAAATGTACCACCGACTCTCGACATTTTTGAAGAGGCGCAGGCTGTTGAAGAATGCACTCGCGCCGCCACCACCCAGTTTCGTGCCTTCCTGACCGGCGATTTTCGTGCCCTCCTGGCCAGAGATCTTCGTGCCTTCCTGGCCGGAGATCTTTGTGTTCGAGGCTCCGTTGCCACCCGAGGTAACCGACCGGGATCGTTCGTCGAATTTCACGCCCGACGAATATCTATATCTTGCGCCAGCGGGTACATTCTCGTCCGGCTTCTCACATTTGCGGAGAGTGATCTCGTAAAGAAATTTCCTAAGGAAACCCGTCGCGACACTTTCATAAGGCGGGACACTCTCCTTCGTCGGATAACTCAGTGGCTATGAAAACGTTGAGGGATAGTACGAGCTGCTTGGGAAGCTAGTTGAGCTATGCTATATTCCAGCTTCCCCTAACTAACTTTGTGCGTGAATTACGGCGATAACGATGCCTAAGCGGTTTTTAGTTACCACTGTCCTGGCGGCTGCTTTGCTGTTTAGCCAGGTAGGCGCCTTCCTGGTCGCCGCGCTCTGCCCGCATCTCCAGTCAGGAACGACTTCGTGTGAGACTCAGCTTTCTGAACCCACAATGTCGCACGAAGACATGGGACATACGGGCCATATGGAGATGGAGCAAGGGCAGGCATCGCAGCCGGAGGCCGAGGTTGCCAGTCTGGCTCAGCCGATCAGTTCGTGCTCACACTGCGCAGTTCATTCGCGTACGATTCCGAAGGCTGTTTCACTGAGGCAGGCAGAAGCTGCCAAACGATCAGTCGATCTGAATATTCCCCTCCAGGTTTCCAGAGTTGCTCCAATCGCAGCGTCTCCCGTAGCAGTCTTAACCACACGTGCACATGGTCCGCCAGGCGATCCAATTCCCAGGCACATCCTCATTAATATCTTCCGTATTTAGTACCTGCCGACAATCACGTTCGTGATGGTGGCGCGGGCGTCAGCCTGTGTTGTCTCTTATTTCATTTACTCATCCTTGACTAGATCATAGTCAGCGTTTGCTTTGGCGAACCAACTGAGGGGGAACCATGAACCGGCCTGGTAATTTTCAGATTGCGCTACGAACCCTGAGCGCACTTGCCCTGATGTTTGCGCTCACGATTAGCGTTATGCCTCAACACGAGGGACACGTGATGCCTAAGCCCGCGGCGAAGCCAAAGCCAAAGGCTGCGCCAAAGAAGAAGAGCGCGGCTCCTCGTGCGAGGCGAACCCCGACGAGAAGAGCTGCCAAACCGAGACCTTCGCCTTCACCAAGTCCGCACGTGATGACGCCGGGCATGCATATGCCGGCTGCGTCGCCCACACCAGCAGCTTCGCCCCATATGCACACTCCCGGAATGCAAATGCCTGACAGTTCGCCGGCAGCGAAGCCACAACCTTCACCCGCCCAACATGACTTGCATGTGCCAACGCCGGCCAGGTCACCGGCACCAGCTCAGCCCATGCCGCCAACGCAACACGAGACGCATGCGCCTCAACCGGGAACGACTCCTTCACCGTCACCTTCTCCACACCAGATGGACACCCACACGCCCGG
Organism: Pyrinomonadaceae bacterium; assembly: GCA_035557535.1. Classification (GTDB taxonomy): domain Bacteria; phylum Acidobacteriota; class Blastocatellia; order Pyrinomonadales; family Pyrinomonadaceae; genus PSRF01. Next base: position 189,975 of record DATMDU010000075.1, on the reverse strand, counting down.
TGAAACGGCGGAGCCACATTCTGCGTCAGAGCACGCCATGGATATGGGTCCCTTAGTGGTCATGTCAGGCGATGACCTGGGCGTCAGAGTTGGTGGAAGCGAGACAAACATTATGCCCATGGGCCAGAGAGGGTCTGGCACATCCTGGCAACCGGCTTCTACACAGATGAACATGCTGCACAAAGCTTCGGGCGACTGGTTATTGATGTTTCACTACAACGCCCTCCTGGGGGTCAACGCGCAGGGTGGACCGCGAGGGGTAACCAAGTTTGAATCAGCAAACTGGTTTATGCCGATGGCCTTTCGGAAGGTCGGCCCGGGCACCCTCGAGTTGCGCGGGATGTTTAGCTTTGAGCCCTTTACGTTTCCGCCGGGAGGATCTCCGCTGTTATTCCAAACTGGAGAGACTTACAAAGGGAGACCGATTATCGATGCACAACACCCGCACGATCTCTTCATGGAGTTGTCGGCTTCTTACACCGTCCCAATCGGTGAGCGCGCGACTTGGTTCACTTATTTTGGTTATCCCGGCGAACCGGCATTGGGTCCAACGGCTTTCATTCATCGAACCTCTGCCTCGGAGAATCCTTCAGCTGTTTTATCGCATCATCTAATGGACTCGTCGCATATTACCTTCGGCGTTTTTACCACGGGTTTCACTTATCGTTGGCTCAAGTTGGAAGGTTCGGTATTCAACGGCCGCGAGCCTGATGAAGACCGGTATAACTTTGACGCTCACCCCTGGACTTCTCGCTCAGCGAGATTGTCGTTTGCGCCCAATCGCAACTGGTCAATGCAGATTAGTCACGGGTTCTTGAGGGATCCGGAACCACAGGAACCGGGCGATGTAAGGCGAACCACGGCATCGATCAGTTATAACAAGCCGTTAAGGCGCGGAAGCTGGGCCACCAGTTTGCTTTGGGGTCGCAATCACGAGAACCACGGCGGAGAGACCTTCAATCTAAATGGCTATGTAGCGGAATCGACGGTAAACTTTTTAGACAAGAACTACCTATACACGAGGCTGGAGCTGGTAGATAAAAATGCGCTCCTCCGCAACGAGGACAGGCTTCTCCTTGGAATTACCGACCACCATCCTTCTTTCCGCATCGGCGCCTACACGTTTGGCGGCGCGCGCGACATCCTAACTAAGGAAAAGATCTCAATGGCAATCGGCACCGACCTGACCTTTTACTCGCAGCCGGCGACTCTCGACGCGATCTATGGCAGTAACCCGGTCTCGTGGCGGGTATTTCTACGGTTCCGGCCCGGAAAGATGAATATGAGCAGCATGCACGAGAATATGAATAAGCCCGCAGAGAAGATGCCGAGCAGGCATTAAGTGGATAACATGAAATCAGAAGTGAAAATTCCACAACCGATAAAAACTGGAATGACCGCCGCCACTGGTGATTCGGTAGCGGTAACCGATCTGGTTTGTGGCATGACTGTTAATCCCGAGGCCGCGGCAGGCTCCTACGAGTACAATGGAGAGACCTACTACTTCTGCAGTATCCATTGCCTAAAGAAATTTCGAGAGGATCCAGAGCGGTTCCTCAACAAGCCCACCGAACCATTGGCGTCACAGCTGGTCGGGATTCAGCGCGAAACAAAACCTGCTGCAGCCGCAGTGGCTCAGACTTACACGTGTCCTATGCATCCTGAAGTGCGGCACGACAAACCGGGTTCCTGTCCTAAGTGCGGTATGGCGCTGGAACCAGTTAACGTCACTGCGCCGCAACAGAAGATTGAATACACATGCCCGATGCATCCGGAGATTTTGCGTGATGCACCCGGCAATTGTCCGATCTGCGGTATGGCCCTTGAGCCTCGGATAGTCACGCTGGGGGAAGAAAATCACGAATTCAAGGACATGCGCCGGCGTTTTTGGGTGAGCGCTGTGCTTACGATTCCGCTTTTCGTTATTGGAATGAGTGACCTCATTCCCGGCGCAACATTCGAGCGCATCGTATCGTCGGCCGTTCTGCCATGGCTTCAATTCATCCTCGCCTCCCCGGTCGTTCTTTGGGGTGGCTGGCCCTTTTTCGTGCGCGCCTGGCAGTCGGTAGTTAACCGAAGCTTGAACATGTTCACGTTGATAGGGCTCGGCGTGGGCGTGGGTTATGGCTACAGCGTTGTAGGCACACTGTTCCCGGATATTTTCCCGCATTCATTTCGCGCGCACGGTGGCACGGTCCCGGTTTATTTTGAAGCCGCTGCGGTAATCACGACGCTCGTTTTGCTAGGCCAGGTGCTGGAACTGAAGGCGCGCAGCCAAACCAGTTCGGCGATCAAAGCGCTGCTCGGCCTGGCGCCCAAAACAGCTCGGCGGGTTGGGCCCGACGGCAGCGAGCAGGATGTAGCGCTCGATCAAGTGCAGGTGGGCGATCTTTTGCGCGTTCGGCCAGGCGAAAAGATACCGGTCGACGGCGTCGTGGTTCAAGGCACCAGCGCCGTGGACGAGGCGATGGTGACAGGTGAAGCGATTCCGGTTGAGAAGAAGGCCGGGGACCGCGTAATCGGCTCAACTGTTAATGGCACTGGAAGTCTGATCATGGAAGCGGAGCGAGTAGGTTCCGAAACTCTCCTGTCACAGATTGTGCAGATGGTAGCGGAGGCCCAGCGGAGCCGGGCGCCGATTCAAAAACTTGCTGATATTGTCGCCGCTTATTTCGTGCCCGCCGTTATTCTGATCGCCATCGTCACCTTTATTGTGTGGGCCACTGTGGGACCTGAACCGCGCATGACTTATGCCATCGTCAATGCTGTCGCCGTGCTGATTATTGCTTGTCCGTGCGCTCTTGGCTTGGCTACTCCGATGTCAATCATGGTGGCTACCGGGAAAGGTGCGCAGGCCGGTGTGCTATTTAAAAACGCGGAAGCTATCGAGGTGCTTCGAGAGGTCGATACGCTGGTAGTGGACAAGACGGGAACGCTGACAGAAGGGAAGCCCAAACTCGTTACGGTTGCGCCCATCGCCGGTGAAAGCGACCACGAGTTACTGCGCTATGCTGCGAGCCTCGAGCGGGGAAGTGAACATCCCCTGGCGGCGGCCATCGTTTCCGGCGCTCAGGAGCGGGGAGTGGAAATTGGCAACGCTCAGTCGTTCGAGTCTATAACCGGCAAAGGAGTCAAAGGGCAGGTGGATGGGCACGCAGTGGGTTTGGGAAATCGCAGCTTGCTTGATGATCTGGGAATCGACGCGAGTGAATTGGCTGGACAGGCTGAGAAGTTCCGCGCCGATGGCCAAACCGTAATGTTCGTCGCCATTGATGGCAAAGCTGCGGGACTCATAGGCGTTGCAGATCCAGTCAAGCAGACTACGCCGGAAGCCATTAAGCAACTTCACGATGAGAAAATCCGCATCGTGATGATAACAGGCGATAGCAGCACGACGGCTAACGCAGTAGCGGCGAAGTTGAATATTGACGAGGTCGTTGCCGAAGTTCTCCCGAATCAGAAAGCCGAAATAGTTAAACGCTTTCAGATGGAGGGCCACAAAGTGGCGATGGCTGGTGATGGAATCAACGATGCCCCGGCGTTGGCCCAGGCAGATGTTGGCATCGCGATGGGAACAGGAACTGATGTGGCGATGGAGAGCGCGGGCGTGACTCTTGTGAAAGGCGATTTGCGCGGCATCGTCAGGGCCAGGAAGCTAAGTCGGGCAACGATGGGCAACATTAAGCAGAACCTTTTCTTTGCATTTATCTACAACGTGATGGGAATTCCGATTGCAGCCGGAGTGCTATATCCATTTGCCGGCTTATTGCTCAATCCGATGATTGCGGCGGCAGCGATGAGCTTCAGCTCCGTGTCAGTTATTGGCAATGCGTTGCGGTTACGACGCTTGCAGCTATAACAGAGAACGAGTTTTTGCAAATGCAAGCGCACTTCCGAACGTGAAGGGTATTATCTTTCCAACCCATGTTTTGGTGAAACATCATCAACGGGCCACTTTTGGCAAAACAGCCGCCAGTGCCGGCGGCTGTAAATGATTGAAATATGGTGGAGCAGAGGAGGGTCGAACTCCTGGCCTCCGCATTGCGAACGCGGCGCTCTGCCAACTGAGCTACTGCCCCACGGGGAAGAGAATACAGTTTCAAGTTTCAGGTTTCAAGTTGCGAGTCTAGCCGCGTTTCGAAGAGAATCCGCGCATTGATTATTCGGACTCTCCGAGCCTAACAGTTCAAGCAGCAAGGCCAGCGTCGTCAATTTTGCGATAAGGAGCTGGCGGCAAAGCTTAGCGCGTCGTCTAATTTTTCGACATTGTGTCCCCCGCCTTGCGCCAGGTCAGGCTTTCCACCACCGCGCCCATTTAGCATCGCACACGCCTCACGCATCAGCGCATTCATGTCGCCCGCGCTATCGGCGGATTTGGCGAACACCAGCCGGGCGGTTTCCTGATCGCGCGAACCAAGCAGGGCGACGGTTTGCGGGTGGGCAATTAGTGCGAGGGCCAAATGCTTTAACGATTCGGGATCTCGATTTTCGAACACCCTGACGATCACCTGCGCGCCCGATCCGGTCGAGGATGTTTGCGCCACGAGTTCTTCAGCCTCTGCTCTGGCTGCGATTTCTTCAAGCGCCCGCACTCTCCGATGAAGGTCTTTGTTCTCTTCAACCATACGCCCCGCGAGCTTGGCCGCATCGTCGCGCGCTGAGCTGAAGAGCGCGGCGACGGAACGCGCACTGTTATTCGCGCGGCGATAATCGGCCAGGGCGCGACCGCCGGCCAGAAATTCAATGCGCGTCAGTCCCTTCGCACGTTCCCACGAACGCACTGCAATCATTCCCACCTCGCCCGTCCGATAAGCGTGTGTGCCACCACATGGAGTCAGATCAAAACCCTCGATTTCGATTAAGCGTACCGGACCTTCGCGCGAAGGTTCCTTGCGCAGCGGTAAACTGCCCGCTTCATTTTCTCCCACTGTAGTGATCGAAATCGCCCGGTCTTCCCAGACGACATTGTTTGCCAGCTCGACTGCACGCTCGATGACGGCGTCGCTGGGGTTTGCCAATTCCACGTCAATTTCGCAAATTTGGTCCAGAACTCGGAAACCGCGCGTGGGCGCGTTGAACAAGGTGATGAAAGCCTGCGAAAGAATGTGCTGACCGGTATGCTGTTGGATGTGATCCAGACGCCTGGGCCAATCGATGCGGCCCATGATCGCGCTCCCAATTTCCGGCGCTCGTCCATGAATCATGTGCAACACGTTGTTATTATCATCGTCGACACACTCGACCACGCGCAGACCATTCAGCGTCCCGGTATCACTGGGTTGCCCGCCGCCCGTCGGATAGAAAGCTGTGCGGTCGAGGGTGACGGCGGTCCAACCGCTAACGCGCTCAGTTTTGTCGGAGACCCGAGCTCCGAACTCGACGAGATGAGAATCGGTGTAATAGAGACGCTCGGTTGCAGGCATGGTGAGTTAATAATGCAATGCTCAATGGGTTTGCAAGTATCGAAGCGGATCCGAAGCGCGGACAGCAAAGTCTTTGACAGCCGTTTGCAGGAACCGGATAATCGCGAATCTTTCAAGCCGCCGGTACGCTGCTCTAATATTCTAAAGTGGAGTCAATAAGTATGAAGGCCAGATCGTTCAGTCTTGTAGCTATCCTTTTACTGGCCTGGTGCCTTGCGCCCGCGGGTAGCAATCCCACGCTGGCCCAGGATAAGCCGCTCCGGTCATTAACCTACCGGCTGGCCATGTCGCGTCCCGTTTCGCATTTATTTGAAGTTACGATTGAAGTTGAGCTGCCCGATCCTTTGCCGAAGTCGATCGACTTTCAGATGGCAAAATGGTCGCCCGGCCGTTATGCAATCTTTGATTTTGCGAAAAATGTTCAGGAATTCCAGGCGCTCGGCGGAATTTGCCCCCCCGACGCTAAGTGTAAGCTGGCAATCGTTCCCTTTAGCCGGGTAGACGAGCAGACGTGGCGCGTCTCAACCACGAACACAAACAGCCTGACAATTCGTTACAAGGTTTTCGGCAACGATTTGTCGGGTACTTTCTCTCAACTCGACGAACGCCATGCAAACTACAACGGCGGCTCGGTTTTCATGTACGTCGTAAATCACAAACCCGATCCCGTGCAGCTGGTGATTAACCCACCTGCCGGATGGCGGATCATCAATGGGCGCATGGCCCGTCCGGATCAACGCACCTGGAATTTTCCCAATTGGGACGAATTGGTTGACACGTCGACCGAGATTGCGCCGAACTGGACGGTAGACAGTTTTGAAGTCAGTGGTAAGAAGTATCAGGTGATGGTCCATTCGTTCGGCAACGAGGGAGGGAAACGCGCAAATCTGGTGCGGGACGTGGAAAAGATCGTGAAGGCCCAGATAGCGATGTGGGGACCGCCCGATTTCGATGCTTACACTTTCCTAATCCATTACGCTGCTGACGATCATTCCGGCGACGGGATGGAACATCTCACTTCAACTCAAATTATTTTGCCCGGGGCCCTGGGCGAAGACGGCGTTTTGGGTGAAACGCTGGATACGGTGTCCCATGAGTTTTTTCACGTGTGGAATGTCAAACGCCTTCGTCCCATAGAACTTGGCCCCTGGGACTTCACGCGGCCTTTGCAGACGCGCAGTTTATGGATTGCTGAAGGCATCACAAATTACTATGGACATCTGATGATGCGGCGCGCTGGCATCTGGGACGACACGGCTTTTCTGCGCCGGGAAAGTCAGACGATTACCGGAATCGAGAATGCAGGTGGAACTCGGCTGATCAGCGCTGAAGAATCTTCTCTTTCTGCGCCCTACATAGATGACGCGCCGCATGCTCAACGGACGAACCTGTCGAATACAGCAATCAGTTATTACCCGAAAGGTGAACTGGTGGGAATGGTGCTCGATCTAATCATTCGCGGCAAGACAAATGGCCGTGCCTCGCTCGATGACGTAATGCGCCGCATGTATGATGAGTTTTATTTGAAAAGCCCGAATGCGAGTTATTACCTGCGCGGCCGCGGCTACACCGGTGAGGATTTCGAGCGGGTGGCATCTGAAGTCGCGCGCCAGGATCTGAGTGGCTTCTTCCGCCGCTACGTTCGAAACGTGGAGACGCTGCCTTACGAGGAGGCCTTTGCTTTTCTGGGGTTGCGCGTGGTGCGCGAGCCGGCGCGCCAACCCTACGATGCCGGAATCACAGTGGACTGGGGCAGCAAAGGTTTTCTGACGATTGGTTCGGTACGTAATGGTTCTCCGGCCGAAGATGCCGGTTTGCAGCGGGGCGATGAGATTGTTTCCCTCGGGCGGAAGAATATTGCTCGTGAGAATTGGCTCGTCTCGCTTAATCGCTTCAAGCCGGGTGATCGGATCCCGATTTCCGTGAAGCGCGATCGACGTACTATTGATACTGCGATTGTACTTACCGCGCCGGAGCGTTTTGAATACCGCATCGAAGAAAAAAGAGATGCGACGCCGCAACAGAAAACTCTGCGTGAAGCGTGGCTGACCGGCGCGGGCCAGCGTTAACCCTGCCGTTCGCGAAAAATGCCAAACCATAACAATTCCACCGGTTCGATCTACGGGAGAACAAGGCTACAAACGGCAAGATACTTTCTGCTTCTTTGGTCGTTGTTTTTCCTTGTCTGCCTGGGACTCGGCTATCCCACGCTCAAGCGCTACGACCCGCGCGCGACCAGAGGATTAAGCGATACGATTAAGTATTACGCGATGACTACCGGCGAAGACCAGTCATCATTCAGGGACGTTTTTCGCCGCCGCGTATTAGTGCCCACCGTGGCGCGACCGTTCTATTGGTTCGCATTACGTTTACCCGGAACCTGGGACCCCGGCTTCTTTGGATTATTGGTCGCCAATTCTATTTTTTGCGCCGCCACTGCTTGTTTGGTGGTGAGTATTGGCACGAAGCTCTTGAACGATTTATCTGTCAGCTTACTTGGGGCTACGCTTTACCTGCTCAGTTTCGCGGTGCCGCAACTGTTGCTCGTAGGGCTTGTCGATGCCGGCGAGGCTTGTTTTATGGCACTGCTCATCTGGGCGCTGCAAAACGGGCGTTGGTTTCTGCTTCCGGTTCTGGGCATCTTTGGCGCGATGGCCAAGGAAACTTTTGTTCCCTTTTCAACTGTCTTTGCGTTTACGTGGTGGTTTATAGAAGGCCGGAGGGTCGACCGGATCGACGGTCGTGGTCGCCGGCTGATTCTTATCGTTGCTATGGCGATTCTTGGCCTGGGTACAGTGATGCTGGTCCATTCTCAGGTCATGGGTTTTTTCGCGTGGCCATGGGAAATGGCGCGGACAGCCAGGGCCGATGCGAACTACCTCAAGGCTATCGTGCGCGCTTTTACACAGCCGAACTTCTGGTATGTATTTGGATGGCTGCTTCCTCTTGGCATTTGGAGGCTGGGCTCATTTCCGAGGAAATGGGTGGCAGCAACTGCGACGGCTGCAGTCACCGCTATCCTGTTGGGAGCGTTTATTGATGCGGGCGGGAGTATCGGTCGCTCCGTGTTCAATATCAGCGGAGGTTTGCTAAGCCTGTCCGTCGCGCTCTTGATTTCACGACCCACCAACGATGCGGCCTTCCGGTCAACTCCCTAAATCCTTCGTAGAACAATCTCTCCTTTGAGTGCGGCGGCCTGTCGCCGCTTTGGCAAGCAATAGAACAGAGATAAATGGGGATCAGGACGCTCGGTGGGGAGACCCGGTCGCTATCCCGACTCGTTGGGATTCTGTATTTGTCGACCCACTGAATACTTCTTCCCGCGCCAAATATCCGCGTTGTGCCTTCGTCTCGTTTACCGAATCCATCCTCATCGTCACAAAAGAATAGATTTCCTTCTGCGCCGGTTTCGAAATTTGAAACTTCCCCTGTCGGGCATCCGGCTTGCTCGCTCAAACGTTTGCACCAACCTGAGGGGATTCAGATTTGTTCAGTTTGCAGATCGTTATCTACCGGTTGGGAAGGAAGCTTTCTTGAACGATGGAGGAACTATGCAAGCAGCATTAGCAACATTGGAACAATATTCCGGTGAGCAGATAAGAGTGCCGCAATTAACTGCCGGCCTGGGTCGTTGGCTAAAAGGACTCTTTGGCTGCGCTCATCATGAAATGAGCCGTCCTTTTTCAAGACATGGCGAGACATACCGTGTCTGTATAGCCTGCGGGGCACACCGGCAGTTTGACAGCAAGACCTGGAACTCAAGCGGGCCCTTCTATTTCAAAGCAGCCAACGCGTCAGACATTCGAAGTCACTAGCGACCCAGGCGACTAACCAAATAGTCGAGGACGCGACAAAGAAAAAGGGGCACGCTGCCGTGCCCCTCGAGAATGACGCTGGCCCATGAATTAGGGAGCGGACCGGCGTCGGTATTCAATGGATGTGATAAACGCCTTGACCATCTCGGCGTTTACAAAGTTGCCGTTGAACTGATTCAGCTTGGTCAACCAGAAGTCGAACCCAGTGTGGTCTGAATCAGGGGCCGCATTCGGATTGCGCCGCAGGTAGCCGAAGTATTGCATCAGCACGAAGGCCCGGTTGAACTCAGCACTGACCAGATCGGAATCTTCCGCCACGGCTCGCACGACCTGAGCTCGTGTCTTGGCCGCGGTCGTAAGATCGTCAACCAACTGATCGCGTTCTGCTGGCGAGAGCGGGTTGCCGGCGTTGGTGTTCAGCTTGTCAACGAAGGCCGCATTAGTCATCGACAGCGGATACTCGGTGGCAAATCTTGACCGCTCGACGAACCTGGACACAAACGCGGCTTTGTTGTTTTCCAGGGTGGTCTCCCATCCGGGCGCTCCCACAATCACACCCAATCCAATCTCCTGCGTGTCGAGCAGGAATTCACTGAACCTGACAACCGGTACTTGAAGATTATGCGCTCCGCCGATGGTCGAAGTGCCGGTCGCATCGCCGTAAGCGGATTTGTAGAGACGTTCCACGAAGTAGCCGGTGCCCTGGAATTCGATTGACAGGTAGAAAGCAGCCGACACGTGAATGCGCCTGTTCTCAATGCAAGCCTGATTCGTGCCGCAGGCGGTGATCTGATCCCTCCAGAATGCCAGACCGCTGGGATCAGGCTCACGATTCAGGAAGTCGTGATAATGCTGGCGAACGAAGTTTTCGGCGTCGTCGATTGGATTCTCTGCCGGCTCCGTTACATCGTCAGCTATCGTCAACGTTGCTGTTGACGGCGCTCCAAACACCGCGCCTCCCGTCAGGTTTGACAGCGTCAGGGCCAGCGTTTCGGGTCCTTCCACATAATTGTCCTGCGAGATTAACACCGTGAAGGTCTTCGAAGTTTCGCCGGCGGCAAATCTCAATGTGCCCAGGGCAGTGGTGAAATCGCAACGCGGCGAAGCAGACCCGGAAATGGTCGCGCACGGAACCTCGACGGTAGCTTCACTATCATCCGGGGTTGCGTAATCAACCGTGACTGCGGCTGAAGTGTCGCCCACGCGCTCGACTGTAATAGTCACGAAGCGTGAATCTTCAGTCGTGTTGTAGAAAGCGGAACTGAATCTGACAATCCCGCCCGATGAATCATCGTTGGTGATGGTGCCGGTCGCCGCCGCGGGACTGCCGACGTTATAGCCGGTGCCGGAAGCGAGCGTCAGAACGACGGTCTCATTCGACTCGGCGGTGGTGTCGGTTGCCGGGTCGATAGTGACGGTTGCGGTGGAAGCGCCGGCGCTGAAGGTTACCGTGCCGCTTGATGAGCTGAAGCTGGCGGCGCCGGTTTGCGTGTAATCGGTTGCGAATCCCGCGGTGCCGCTAACTGCGAAATTGACTGTTAGCGCGCCCGAGGTAACGCCGTTGCGGGTGAACGTGTAGACGAGATTCGGAACGCCGTCTTCAGTCACCGATGAAGGTGAAACTGCGACCGTTATATCCGTATCGTCGTTGGTGATAGTGCCGGTGGCGGAACTCGGGCTGGAGACGTTGTAGCCCGTGCCTGAGGTTAAAGTCAGTATGGCCGTTTCATCCGACTCAACTGCGGTATCGGCAACAGGGTCGAGAGTTACGGTCGCGGTTGTATTTCCAGCGCCGAAGGTTACCGTGCCGCTTGACGCGCTAAAGCTGGCGGCGCCGGTTTGCGTGTAGTCAGTTGTGAACCCGGCAGTGCCGGCGACGGAGAAGTTAACGGTTAAGGCTCCGGCGGTTACTCCGTTGCGGGTGAATGTGTAAACGAGAGTGGGCGCACCATCTTCAGAAACTGTAGATGGTGACACGGCAAGGGTCACGTCCGTGTCGTCGTTGGTGATGGTGCCGGTAGCGGCGCTCGGGTTGGCGACGTTGTAACCGGTGCCGGAAGTCACCGTTAAGATCGCGGTCTCATCCGATTCGACAGTGCTGTCCGTCAACGGATCGAGCGTAACCTGGGCGGTGGTATTTCCCGCCCCGAAGGTGACCGTGCCGGTCGTCGCGGTAAAGGTGGCCGCGCCGATTTGCGTGTAGTCACTCGTGAAAGTCGCTGTGCCGCCAACCGAGAAGTTGACCGTCAACGCACCAGTGCTGACGCCGTTGCGGGTGAATGTGTAGACGAGATTGGGAGCACCATCCTCACTCGCCGTTGAAGGCGAAACTGCGACGGTAACATCCGTGTCGTCGTTAGTGATCGTGCCGGTCGCCACGCTGGGACTGCCAACGTTGTAGCCGGTTCCGGCGGTCACGGTCAGGACGACGGTTTCATCCGGTTCCACCGTGTTGTCGGCTGCCGGATCAAGAGTGACCTGTTTCGTGGTAACGCCCGCGCCAAACGTAATCGTCCCGCTCGTGGCGCTGAAGGTGTCTGCCCCGCTCTCGGTGTAGTCGGTCGCAGAGGCTGTACCTCCGACCGAGAAATTGACAGTTATCGCGCCGCTGGTAACGCCGGTGCGGGTAAACGTGTAGACGAGATTCGACGCGCCGTCTTCGGCCGCCGCTGAGGGCGAGACCGCGACCGTCACATCGGTGTCGTCGTTAGTGATAGTGCCGGTGCCGACCCCATCGCTGATCGTGGCATTGGTTGCGTTGGAAAGATTGACGGCAAAATCTTCGGGAGGTTCGACCGTGCTGTCGCCGTTCACCAGGACGGTAACTTGTTTGCTGGTGTCGGCCGGCAGGAATGTCAAGGTGGTTGTCAGGAGGGCGCCGAAATCTGACGGGGAAGTGGCCGTGTTGGGCGAGGTGGCGTAATCCACCGTCGCATTCACGAGTGTGCTCCCGGTCTTGGTTACCGTAAACACATAGCTCGTAGCACCGCCGGTACCTTCGAGAAGCGTGACGTCGTCTATGGCAAACGACGGCGCAGTATCGTCATCGGTAATCGTGAGCACGGCGTCGTACGGGAAAACGGAAGGCGCCGAGCTTTCGGGTCGATTTATCGTTGTGGAGCTGAGCGAGAGATTTACTGTTTCACTGAGCTCAAAGGCTGAATTGTCTGCGATCGGGACGGTGACAGTCTTATCGCCCATTTCACCTTCAACGTAAGTGATTGGGAAATTAGTGACCGTGGAGTAATCGCCCGGCGCCTGAGCTGAACCATCGCTGGTCGAGAAGTTTGCCGTGACGGACCCGTTGGTGCCGCCGACCCGCGTGACCGTAATCGACGCGGTGGTGGCTGACTCGCTAACTGTGTAAGTTGCAGAAGTGAACTGAATGTCTCCAGCTCCGGGCGAGCCGTCGTTTACCGTGAAGCACTGGGAAAATTCCGAGGTGCTGAACGACGAGACCGTTGAAGTGGCCGTGGCGGTAACTACCTGCCCAACAGTCAGGACCGATGGGTGGAAGGTGAACGACACGTCGCCGCTAGCATCAGTTGGATCGGTCGTAATTGATCCAAGGAAAGTCATTCCTTCGCCATTGCCCGAGTTGTCGCACGATGGGCTCTGGTAGAAGTCTATGTTGAAAGCCTCGGTTGGCGTTGAGTTTAAGGTGCCGGTAATAGTTCGCGTGCTGCCGGTCACCTGGGCCAGGGTAATGACCGGGAAGTTTTGCAAACTATTCGGTCCGCTGTCACCGTCGGCAGCGTCATTTGCAGTGATGCCGTCAGTGCCCAGGTCAATTCCCAGGTGCGTTGAAGTTGTGCCATTCGAGAAGATTGAGTTGCCGCGCAGACCGTTACCGAAGCTGGCAGTACTCAGATTAAGGCCATCGCCGGCATTGAAGGCGATGATGTTGCGTTCTCCCGCGCTGGTGCCGCCCACCGTATTGGCCACGGCGCCCAGACCCACGAAGCTGATTCCGTTTGCGCCGTTACCCATGCCGCTGGCGCCGTTGGCGGCGGTGCCGATGAAGTTACCGAGAACAACATTGGAATTGCTGTTGGAGAAGGTGACGCCGTCGAGGGCGTTTCCTGAGATCAGGTTGACGATATCGGGAGTTGGGCCACCGATTGAAGTGGTGAAACCGGTAGCGATGATTCCGCTGCCGCCGTTACCGAGGTCAAGGGTCCCGGACACATCTGTTCCGATGAAGTTGCCGGAGATCGAGTTACTGCCGCTGGTCACGCTTGCGCCATTGCCCGCGGGCGTTGGCGCGCTGCCATCGCGCTGGAACCGATTGATGGCAAGTCCGCGGAGTGTGGAGGTGCCGCCGGAGATGATTAACCCGTTGGAATTGAGACCGGCGCTGCTGCCGTTTAACTCAATTCTCAACACTGCGTTGGTGCTGTTCGCGAGCGAGTTTGCGACCGCGCCGGTCTGGGAGTAACCGTCGATCAAAACCTGTTTGGTCGATGACGGCAGTTGAGACCCAGGCAGAATGGACCACCAGCTGTGCGGCCAGTCTGGATCGATGTCGCCGATCGTTGAATCGTCAGCCGCGATGGTGTTTGCCACATTTGCCAGGGTGACCTGTCCGGTGGTGCTGTCGTCCTGGTAGTAGAAGTGCCGCAGATCGCTCGCCGGGATAGCGAAGTTGATCGCGACCGCAGTGGCGCTGCCGTTAGAGGCAATGATGGCCTCGCGCAGACTGCAATGGGTGCCATCGCAGACGGTGTCATCGAGATCGTCAGTGGTGTTGACAGTGAATCCAGACGATGGAATGTCGTCGTTCAGGATTGTGCCGAGACCCTGGCTATCGGTAACTGTGGAGTGCGCCTCGCCGGAAAGATTCACGAAGAAGGTTTCGTTGCCTTCAAAAGTTGAGTCTTTACAAACCGGCACCGTGATCGTCTTGGTGGTTTCGCCCGCCAGGAAACTCAACGAGCCATTTTGTGTCTGGTAATCGTCTCCCGAAGGACACGGAGCGACGTTGGCGGTTGCTGAACCAGGAGCGGTGGCAAAGTTTACTGTCGCGGTCACTTCCGTGCTGCCGTTCTTGGTGACTGTAAAGTTGAATGAGGTGGACACGCCGAGCGTGGTGCCTTCATTCAGCGTGCGATCGCCGATCGCCAGGGTTGGCGCGTCGTCGTCGTTTGTAATTGTGCCCACGCCCTGATCGGTTGTAGTCGCATTAGTTGGATTGGAAAGGTTAACGAAGAACGTTTCGTCGAGTTCGTAGATCGTATCGCCCTTGACCACAACCGTGAGCGGCTTACTGGTTTCGCCAGGAAGGAACGTCAGCGTGGTAGTGGTGACCGCGTTAAAATCGCCAGGTGCGACGGCCGTGTTATTGGCGGTTGCGTATTCGACGGTAATCGTCTGGTACGACGGATTCGAGAGCGTGACCGTGAAATCGTAATTGGTCAGGTCAGGATCATTGTCAACGCCACTCACATTGCCTTCAACGTGGGTAACATCGTCGATCGAGATCGTCGGCTGCGGATCGTCGTTAGTGATGGTCCCGAGGCCCTGCATATCACCGCTCGTCGCGTTGCTCGGGCTCGAGAGATTAACGAAGAACGTTTCATTTTCTTCGTAGGTAGTGTCGCCGTTAACCTGAACTGTCACCGGCTTGCTGGTTTCGTCGGGATCAAAGGTCAACAGGGTTGATGCGATCGCGGTGTAGTCGGTGCCGGCTATGGCTGGATTGGTGGTGCCGTCCTGCGTCTGGTAATTGACGGTCACGGCCTGGTAAGACGCGTTTGAAAGACTGACCGTAAAGGTGAAACCGGTCGTACCCGGTCCATTGCCTTCGACCTGAGTCACGTCGTTAATCGAGACAACGGGGGTCGTGTCATCGTTCTGAATTGTCAGCGTGGCCGCAGTTGGACCAGTAATCGTAGCTCCGCCAGTCGGCGCCGAAAGCGTGATGTTTACGGTCTCATCAAGCTCAAACTTCGTATCGCCATTTACGGTGATGGGAATGTTCTTATCGGAGGCGTCGCCGTTGGCCCAGTTAAGCGTACCGGTGGCCAGGACCACCGAGTAGTCGTTGTCTTCGGTGGCCGGGTTATCGTCCTGGGCGGTGCCGTCGGTGATTGTGTAGGTAACGCTGACCGCGCGGTCGGCGCCATTTACGCGCTGAACGACTATGTTCGCGGTATGGGTACCTGCATTGGTTTCGGTGTCGTTAGTGTTGGCAGCGGCGAATTTGATCTCGCCAAAACTCACTGCCGCTGCGGTGAAGCAGGCCGAGAACTCCGAAGTGCTGCCGGTCGCATTTGTCGCTGTAGCAGTAATTACATCACCCGGGTTCAGGACCGCGGGGCTGAAGGACCACAGGCCGTCGCCGTTAGCTCCGGTATTAGTTGTGGTCGAGCCCATCCACGTTTGACCTTCGCCGTTGCCGGACGCGTCACAAGCGGAGTTGCGATAGAAATCGATTGTGAACGTTTGCGACGGCGTTGAATTCAGGGTGCCCCTGATTACGTTAGGCGTAGCAACCTGGGCCGCGCGGATGACCGGGAAGTTTTGCAGATCGTTGCTGCCCGTGTCGGGATCGTTCGCGTCGTTTGGCGTCACCCCATCAGGATCGAGGTCGATGCCCAGATGTAGGTTACCGTTTGCAAACGTGCCGTTCGTGAAAATGCTGTTGCCCCGGACAGACGTGTTAACTCCGGAAGCAATGCTGACGCCGTCCCCACCATTGAAGGCGATGATATTTCCGTCTCCCGGCGATGTTCCTCCAATTATATGGTTGGTTGCGCCAGATTGGAGCTTGACCCCTGAGCCGATGTTGCCCATCGCCTCAGTCCCGTTGGCTTTCAATCCGATGATGTTGCCGAGGATCTGATTCGGCGTTGTTAGTCCGGTGAAATCGCCGCGAATGAGTACGCCATCAGCGTCGTTTCCGGAGATAACATTGCCCCTAATTGTGTTGTTGGTGCGGTTGTCAATTATCACACCGGAACCGGTGTTCTGTAGTTCCAGCAGGCCGCTCTTGTCCGTGCCGATGTAATTATTTTGGATCGTATTGTTGCTGGCGCCATTAATGATGAAGATGCCAGACCCGTTGCCACCTGAGACTACGTTTCGGTCCGCGGCGTTTGGTCCGCCGATCGCGTTGTTGTTATTTCCATTAATCTCGACACCCGCGCGGACGGTGTTGCCGAGGTCGGCAGCGCCGGCAGCATCAGTTCCAAGATAACTACCGCGTACGGCCTGGTCGGTGCCCGTGCGCAGCCAGATTTCGCTCTGCGTGGCGCGATTCATTACGAGACCCTTCAGCAAGGTGTTGCTCGCGTCGACTACCAGGCCATAACCACCGGCGTTAGTGGCGTCGATCTCGATGAGCAGGAGGGCGTCGCTGCCGACCGCGAGCGTGTTCTCGCGTGAGCAGGGAACTGCCGGGCTCGGCGGACACGGTTCTTGTGAATAGCCATCAATGGTTGCTGCCTGCGTGATGGCCGGCAGGGCCGAACCGAGAGTGATGGTGTAAACGCCGGTAGTCAAATTGCGACCCGGATCGGCGTTGGGAATGTTGAAGTTGATCGTGCTGGCGTCAGCGTTCGCATTGGCGTTGGTGATCGCTTCGCGCAATGAACAATCGTCGAGCGAACAGAAGCCGTCGTTGGTATCGTCGGTCTTGGTGACCACGAGGGTGGCTGGAATCACGTCGTCATTTGTAATCGTGCCGGTAGCCACGCTCGGAGTCCCGGGGTTGTAACCGGTGCCCGAAGTGACGGTAAGCACCACTGTTTCATTCGGTTCGTAGGAGATGTCCGCGGTCGGGTCGATGGTGACCGTGACTGCCGTGACGGTTGGCCCAAACGTGACTGTGCCGCTTGGTGGAGTAAACGTGTCCGAACCGCCCGGAATGTAAGTGTAATCGTTAGCCGGGTTCGCGGTGCCGCCAACTGAGAAGTTGGCAGTTACGGAGCCGGTAGTAACGCCGGTGCGGGTGAATGTGTAGACGAGATTTGGCACGCCGTCTTCGTTCACTGAAAGCGGAGACACTGCCACGCTGACGTCTGTGTCGTCGTTCGTGATTGTGCCGATGCCGCTCGCGTCGGTAATGGTGGCGTTGACCGCATTCGAAAGGTTAAGCGTGAAAGTTTCATCCGGCTCGACCTCAGTGTCGCCGTTGACTGACACGGTGACGTTCTTGGTCGTTTCACCCGGATTGAAGGTCAACGTCGTGGTTGTAAGTTGGGTGTAATCCGATGGCTGCGTCGCAGAGACGTCGCCGGTTCCATAGTCGACCGTGACAGTCTGATCGCTGGCCGCGGACAAAGTGATGGTGAACGTGTAGTCGGTGGTGCCGCTATTGCCTTCGGCGTGGGTCACGTCGTCAATGGTCAGACGCGGCAACGGTTCGAAGTCGTAACGCGTGTTGGCCGCGCTCAAGCCGACGCGCAGGTTGTCGGCGTTGCCAATGAAGTTAGGCCATGCTCCGCCGCCGCAGCCGGTAGCGATGCGGAAGCCGCCAGTGCCGGCCGCCGGATGAAGAATGCGAGCATTGGGCTGGACCGCCAGATACTGCGCGATGGTTTTGACGTTTGCGCCCGGTCCCGCGCCGGCGATGTTGCCAGTTGACCACCAGCCGCCTGCTTGCGCATTCCACGACTGCCAGGTTCCAACCACCAGCGCGCCTTGGTCGGGCACGTTAACGGTGTGAGCGTGTTGATAAACAGGTTCGAAGAAGATCTGGTCGTCCTGCATGTTGTCGCCATTGAAGTCGATGTTCAGCAACAGGTAGGGCGCCTGACCACCGGTGCCGTCCTGCACGACGTAGGTGCTGTAAGACAAGCTCGAGATCGTGTCGAGCCGCACGTTGTTGTAGTCAGCGGTGCGAATGGTTTCAAACGTATTGCCGTTTGATCCGATCGTGAACTGCAGGCTGCCTTCGCCAACCGGCGGCGTGCCGGGGCCGACTACGAATGCCTGCGAACCAGTGTTGGTGCCGCCGCAAGTGCTGTGTTGTTGTGTCCAGCCCTTGAGATTGGTCTCTCGGACCACGATGTAATCGCTGGGAACTCCCTGGAAGCCGTTAGTGCCGCGGCCGGGAACCGTTTCGACGTTGGTGTCCGTGCCGCTCTGCAGGAACGGAATGTATTTGACGTTGGCCGATGCCGGGCCGGCGATATCCGGCTGGCCGCCTGGAGGCACGGCGGTGCCGCCATAGATAACCGGAATTTGGGCCGCATAGCCGGGCTCAGCGCTGTTGGCTGTGGTAACTACCGGCGCAGTGGTTCCGAGCCAATTGCCGCGGAAGTTTTTCAGGTTGGTGGTGTTTGGCGCGGGCAGCGATCCGCCAGTCTGGCGATCGACAATCTGGCCATACCAGTTGCCACTCAAGTCGTTGTTATTGAAGACCGAGCCCACGGCCGACTGCACTGGCACGTTGGAGCCGAGGCTGGCATCGAGGAACACAATGCCGACTGTCCAGTTGTTGGTAATAAAGTTTTCCACCACCGTTATGCCTTCCGTCTGGTTGCGGAAAATCATGCCGGTGCGGTTGTTGTCGATCGTGTTATTGCGAATCGTGTGGCTGTTGCTGTTGTTGACGTCGATGCCGGTGCGATTGCCATCAATCACGTTGTCGCGGATTAGCGTGCCGGACAGGCTCAGGCCCTGAATGGCAATGCCGGTGCTGTTCAAATTCGGATCGTTCCATTGAGCGACGGTGTTTCCATCGCGAGTGATAGTGAGACCGGCGATGGTCACATTGCTGGCCTGGACGAGAATCGTCGCCCCACTCGGACCGCCGATAGCGCCGCGGATCGTTTTGACTCCCGGACCAAATCCGAGGAGGCGCGTGCCGTTGGCCGCGATGGTCACGTCTTCGAGATAGGTGCCGTCAATAACGTTGACTATGCCGCCTGCGGCAACGCCATTGATGCCCTCCTGAACGGTCGCGAATGCGTCGTAACCCATGGCCGTGGCCGGGCCGCCCGCATCAGGATCTGTACCGAGCGGTACTCCGATCCATGAGTCATCGACATAGACCACTGGCGGAGCGGTGTCGTCGTTAGTGATAGTGCCCGTGCCGTCGGCGTCGCTGATGGTCGCGCCACTCGGGTTGGAAAGTTGAACCGTGAAAGCTTCGTTCGGTTCGACTGTGTAGTCGCGATTGACCAGCACTGTGACCGGCTTGGTTGATTCACCTGACAGGAAGGTCACCGGCGTGGCCAGAATCGCTGTGAAATCAGAGGGCGCCGTGGCGGTGCCGTTAACAGTTGCATATTCAACGCTGGCGCTGGAGCCAGTGAAGCCCGTCCGGGTGATGGTGAAATTAAACGCGGTCGTGCCCGGCGGATTTCCTTCCGCGAGGGTTACGTCGTCAATCGAGAACTGCGAATCGTCGTTTGTGATAGTACCCACACCCTGTGGATCGCGGATCTCTCCGCTGGCACTAACATTCGAGAGGTTAACGAAGAATTGCTCGTCAGGCTCTAACGCAGTGTCGCCGTTGACTTGCACCACGGCCGGCTTCGACGTTTCGCCCGGATTGAAAGTAAGGGTGGTCGGCGCGACGGCGGTGTAATCCGACGGTGCTGTAGCCGAGTCGTCAGCCGTCGCGTAATTGACGGTTATTATTTGATCTGACGCGCGCGAAAGTGTGACCGTGAAGGAATACGCGGTCTGCCCGGCGTTGCCTTCCGCTTGCGTCAAGTCGTTGATCGATAGTCCTGGATTTGGTTCGAAGTCGTAAGTGATATCTGAAGCGTTGATGCCGAAAAGGAAGGCGTCAACATTTCCGTCGAAGTTTGGCGCCCATGGGCCACCTGCTTTGAAGAGCACCGGGCTCGTAGGAGTGTTGCGAATGCCCGCGTTCGGGAAGAGCGCCAAAACCTGCGCCCAGGTGCAGGGCGTAGCGGGTTGGCAAGGCTGGGCCACGCCGGACACGTTGTTTACCGTCACCGTTGTCCGCGTTCCATACCAGTTACCGGCGAGGGCGTTCCATGGCTGCCAGACATTCTGTTGGACAGCGCCCTGAGCGGGCGAAAGATATGGTTCAAATACGAGACGCCCGGCGAAAGCGGTGGCGGCGTCGTTAAGGTCCCAGTCAATTTCAAACTGTAGCGAGATCGCAAAGTTTGGATCGAGGGTGTTCTGGTAACTGCTATAGCTCAGGTCGGTAACGTGGTTCATGCGCGTGCCGCCGAAACCGCCGGTACCGAGCGCGTGCCGGCCGAGACTGTCAACCTGAAGGAAGGCGCTGCCTTCGCCGAGCGGGGCCGTGCCGGGTCCCGGCTCGAAACCGCCGGTGCCGGTGCCGGTGCCGGGGAAATCGTCAAAGAAGATCCAGCCGTTCAAATTGGATGGCGAGACTGTCACGTTGCTCCCGACGCCCTGGAAGCCAAACGTGCCGCGACCCGGCGTGGTTTCGACGTTCGTGTCGGTGCCGCTCTGGAGAAACGGCGTGTACCTAAAGTTGGCCGAGCCGGGACCTGCGATGTCGGGCTGGCCGCCGGGAGGGGTTGCCGTGCCGCCGTAAGCGACGGGGATCTGCGCCGCATAGCCCGGCTCCGTGCTGTCCGAGGTGGTAGTGGCCGGCGAGGTGGTGCCGAACCAATTACCGCGGAAGTTTTTCGCGTTGGTTCCCGCCGCGGGCAATGATCCGCCCGCCTGGCGATCAACTATTTGGCCATACCAGTTGGCGCTGATGTTGTTGTTGCTGAACGTGGAGAAAGCAGCCGTCTGCACGGGGCTGTTAGTGCCGCCGCTAGCGTCGAGGAAGAGCACTCCGACGGTCCAATTGTTGGTGATGAAGTTTTCCACCACCGTCATGTTGTCGGTCTGGTTGCGGAAGATGAAACCGGTGCGATTGAAGTCAATCACGTTGTTGCGAATCGCGTGGCCGTTTGAGTTGTTGATGTCCAGGCCGGTGCGATTGCCGGTGATGATGTTGTCGCGAATCAGCGCGCCGGTGATCGATTGTCCCTGAATGGCGATGCCTGTGGAATTCAGGGCGGGATTGTTCCAGTCGGTGGTGTTGTTGCCGAGGCGCGTGATGGTGAAACCGGCGACGGTGACGTTGCTGGCAGCGATCTGAACCGTGGCGCCCGCGCCGCCGATTGGGCCGCGAATGTTCGTGGTGCCGGCGCCCGCGCCGAGCAATTGAAGTCCGGCGTTCGTGATGGCGACGTCTTCGTCGTAAGTACCCGCCGCAACCTGCACCGTGCCGCCTGGGCTCACCCCATTTACGCCACCCTGGATCGTGGCAAACGAATCGCAGCCGAAGACCGTTGCCGGACCACCGGCATCCGGATCCGAGCCGATAGGCGTGCCGACCCAATTGTCGTCAACGTAGACGGTAGTGAACACAGCACAAGCGTCGTCGTTGGTGATCGTGCCCGTGCCGCTCGAGTCTGAAATGTTTGCGCCCGAAGCGTTAGTCAGGTTGACGGCGAAGGCTTCAGTCGCCTCAAACGTGGTGTCGCCGTTAACCAGGACTGAAAACTGTTTAGTCGTCTCAGCCGAGGTGAGAGTTACAGGGGTCGCCGGTATAGCGGTGAAGTCAGGCGAGCCGCCGGTAGACACTGCAGTGCCGTCAGCAGTCGCGTATTCGACGCTCGTGCTGAATGCAGTAGCGCCCGTCTTGGTAATAGTAAACGTGAACAGAGTTGTTCCCGGTCCGCCGTTTCCTTCGGCGAGGGTCACATCGTCAATCGAGAACGAAGGCAACGTTAAAGTGATCGTCGTGCAGACCAACTGGCCGTCTACCGTTGAGCAGGCGGTGCCACTATTGAGACTGGTTGAAGTGAACGTAGAGGTGGCCTGGCCCGATGAAATTGTGCTCGCTGCCGGCAAGATGGTGCCTTCAGTCGCTGAGAAGGTGACTGGCATCTGCGGCACGGTACCCGAAGCCGAAGTGTCTACCGCGTCGGAATTGAATCTCATTTCGGCCGTCACAGTTGACGTGCCGCCCGGAGTAGTGGGGTTGGGGGAGGCGCTCGTGCCCAGCACGATCCACGGATCAGCGTCCAGCACGCCGGTATTGCCGGCAAACACCAGAGTTCCATTGGGCGTCCCGGTGCAGCCTGCGCCGCCGACGCCGGGACCGAAGTTGCAGCCCCACCAATTGTTCGTTACGTCGATGGTGGCGTTATTACCGGCGGCCACACTGCCGCCGTATTGGATGCCGACACCATTTCCGATCAGCCGGTTGAAGTTTGCGCGATTGGTCCCAATCAGGCCGACTCCCTGGGTGCCGCTGAAGAAGATGCCCGCGCGCACATTGCCCGTGAAATAGTTGCTGACGATTACGGAATTTTGCGCGCCGCGGTCGGCGCCGGTATTTCCAAAACTCGTCAGGGCCAGGCCATCCACTGCGTTGTTGCTGAAGGTGTTTCCCGTAACCAGGACATGCTGAATGCCGGCCTGGATACCGTTAGCGGTGTTGTTACTGAATGTGTTGTTGCTGATCGTGCCGGCATAAGTTCCGAGCAATGGCGTTCCCAGTTTGCCAAACGACCGCGAGCCAAGATTCAGACTCTGCAGGTTGCCGTCAAACAAGTTGCCACTGATGAGCGCTGCGCGCGTTGCACTCTCACCCACGTTGTTATTGCCGTCGACAAAGAAACCATATCGTCCCGGGTGGTTAATGACGTTGTTATTCGTGATGTTCAAGCCCGGATAGGACTGCGGACCGTTGGCAAAAATGGCCTGACCGCCGCCCGCGATGCCTGAACCATCCATGATGTTTTTGTCGATGGTGATGTCGAATCCGCCCCGGTTCATCCAAACGGCGGCAGCCGGATAACCGCTGAAACGATTATTCGAAATCTGCATGTTGTCGTTTGGTCCGACACTGGTAAAGATCACGCCGGAAGCGCCGGTTGGCCCACCAGTAAATGAAAACCCATCAATAACAATCAGCCCATTAAACGCCACCGTAAATGTTGGGCTGGTCCCTACTGCTGGTGAAACTGTGGACTCGCTTGCCGCGCGTCCGCGCGCATCAACGCCAAACTGATGCCCCCTGAGGGACATGGCCTTGGTGATCGTCACATTCTCGGTGTAGGAACCGTCGCGAACGATGACAATGCCGCCGGCGGATACAGCCGTCACGCCATCCTGAATCGTGGCAAAGGAATCGCACCCAAAGCTCGTGGCCGGACCACCCGCATCAGGATCTGCGCCTGGAGCGGTGCCCACCCAGCTGTCGTCAACGTAAACCGTGGTGAAGACCGCGCAGGTGTCGTCGTTATTAATCGTGCCGGTGCCGCTCGCGTCTGAGATGGTCGCGCCCGAAGCGTTGGTCAGGTTGACGGTGAACGCCTCATTCAATTCAACCGCGGTGTCGCCGTTAACTGAAACAGAAAACTGCTGGGTCGTATCCCCCGGTGCGAAATTTACAGTCGTGGTAGTGATCGCAGTGAAGTCAGGCGAGCCGCCGGTAGAAACCGCGGTGCCGTCAGCCGTGGCGTAGTCAACACTGGTGCTGAATGCAGTCGTGCCCGTTTTGGTAATCGTAAACGTGAACAGAGTTGTGCCGCTATTTCCTTCGGACATCGCCACATCGTTAATTGCGAACGAAGGCTCGTCGACGTTGACGTTGATGTTCGTGTTCTGGCTATCAACCAAAATCGTCGCCATGGCGTCGCTGCTATTGCTCGAAGTGAATACCGAACTGGCGGCGCCGGCGACCATAGTGCCGGATGTCGGCACCATTGCGCCGTTGGTTGCGCTCCAGGCGACGGGCATGTTGGGAAGTGTCCCCACCGGAATGCCTCCGGCCGAGTTGTGCGTCATGTCCGCGTCAATGGTGGAACTGCCGCCGGGAGTTATCGTGCTCGGAGTTGCGGAACCGAGCAGCACGATCCACGGATTGAAATTCGCGTTGAGGCCATTCACAGCTCCGCAGCCTGGCTGGCCCGGACCGCCGTTGCAGCCCCACCAATTGTTCTGGAGGTTCGCCGTCTGATTGTTTGGATTATCAATCGCGGTGGTGGTTGAAATGATGCGATTGAAACTCCCGGTAACTACCTGGGAAGAACTATCCAGCAGCGCGATGCCGGTACCAAAACCTGTGAACGTTGAGCTCGTCACGTTTGCGGTGGCAAAGCCGCCCACGAATTCGAGACCCCTCGTGCCGCTCGTGCCGGTGACGGTGACGCCAGTCGCGTTCAAGGTTTGCACATTCGTGCCGCCTTCAACCTTGAGGCCGTCGCCCGTGTTGCCGGTGATTGACAGGCCGTTAAGGTTAACGGTCGAAGTCGCGCCGGGACCGCCGGCGAGGAAGTTGGTGGTGCCAACCGGATTGAAATTCAGATTGTCGGTCAACAAAACACCGGCCAGCGTCGCTCCACTAATGGAGTTGGTCGCGCCGATAGTGATGTTGTTGGTGGTCGGGACATTGAACAGGCCAATGCCGTAGTTGTGCCCGCTGATGGCGTTGCTGGTAACGGTCGAACTGACCGCATCCTGATTGGAAACCACGAGGATGCCGAAGTTGTTGGCCACGGCGGTGGGTTCAGCCGTGATCGTGTTACTGCTGATGGTCGCCCCCGTGGCGCCGTTGTACTGCAGCCAGTAGAGAATACCGCCGGCGTAGGCGTGAATCTCGTTGTCCGTGATGTTGAAGCTGGCCGGACCACCCGCGCCGTTGTGATTGTTGAGGTGCACACCAGTCCACGCGCGCGTCATCCTGTTAAAGGTGACGTTCGCGTAGTAGTTGCCACGCAGCGAAACGGCGTAACCAAAATCGAAGAAGCCGACGCTGTCAAACCAGTTGGCGGTGACTGTGTTGTTCTGCGAGGCGCCGTCGCCGCGGAAACCGATGGCCACGCGCCTGATGATGTTGTTCCGGACGGTGATGTTGTTGAATGCCCCGGTCGGCCTTACGCCGTAGCTGACATTCGTGTTCTCGCCGCTCGTAAGAGGCGCGCCCGGTTGGCCGGGATCGTCGCCGTCAATCTGGAACCCGTCGATGGTCACGTTATTCGAAGTCACGCTAAAGACCGCGGTTTGCGACGCGCCCAGAGTGCGCACGTTCGACTCCGCCACGCGCGCGGCAGAACCTGCGGTGCCAACGTTGGCGCCCTGCAGGGTTACAGCTTTGTTGACGGTGGGGTTTTCAAAGTAGTTACCGGCGGCAACGATTACGGTGCCGCTCGGGGCCACACCATTGATGCCGTCCTGGATCGTGGCAAACGAATCGCAGCCGAAATTGACTGCCGCGCCGCCGCCGTCCGGATCATTACCCGGTGTTTCGCCTGCCCAATCGTCGTCTACATATACTGTGCTGGGCGCGACACATGGCGCCGCCGCAGTACCGATAACGAAGAAGCTGAAAGAACTGAATGGATCGGAAAGAATTGTTTGGCCGACGACTGTGCCGTCGATGGAATCGTAAGTGCCCGCCTGCGTCGCTGATTTACCGATGGCGTCTGCCGCCGTCACGCCTGCGTCGGTAAGCCGCACAGTTGTGTTGATGAAATTCGCGCCACCCGAAGTGATCGAAGCGCTCCAGTAACGGTTTGTGTTGAGCGCGGTCAAGCCGGTGCCGGCCGTGCCGCCGGAGTCACCGTCAAACTCTTCGGCCATCAAAGTAACAGTACCGCCGGCATTAGTCGTGGGGTTGACCAGCTCAAATAGATTGAAGCCGGCTTTGCCAATAGGAAACCGATATATCGTGCCCGTTGCCAGACCCGCGGGGAACACGCGCGCCAGCGGTCCGTTTACATACGAAGTTGCGGAGCCGCCCGAGAGCCGGTTGGCCGCGGTGCTCGTTACAGTTAGAAGGTTTGCCGCCGACGTGTTGACGTTGCCGTTGGTCAGAGCCAGGCCATCCACGTTAACGGGATTGTTCAAGGTCAGGGAGTTTGAGGATTTGTCTACAATGAGGTCATAAAACGTTTCGCCGCCTGCTTTCGTGATCGACTGCGCACCAGTTCCATCAAAGTGGACCGTACGATTGGAAGGACTGAAGTTGCCGGTGTTGGCCCAGTTGCCTTTGATATGCAGATCGCCGCTGACGCCACCCATGGCAAGCGTGCCGCTGGTGATCGTCATATTGCCGAGCACCGTTCTAGTGCCCGCACCCATGGCCACAGTTCCAGTCGTTGCCTGGATCGTGACGTTGTTGGGCACACCCACTCCGCTCGTACCGTTGCCCCACTCCACGCCGGTGGTATGTCCGGCAGGCGTGTTGTAAACGAGGGTCGAAGAGCTGCCGTAGGTCGGGCCGTTGTTAATAACCGAGCCGCCGGCGTTTATGGTCAGACTATTGTTGATGGTGCTCAAGCTGGGGCCAAAATCGACCGGGGCATTCAGCTCAAGACTGCAGTTGCCGAACGTCAGCGTGCCGGGGGAGTTAGCGTCAATCGTTTTCGAGCCCTGGAAAAGAATGGCGCTGGTCGCACCGGTTGAAGTAATTGTGCGCGGGCCAAGGGCCACGAAGATGTCGCCGCCATTGCCGGTCAGGCTGAGACTGTTGCCGTTGAGATCAAACGTCGCCGCGCCTACGAGTTGAAGCGCGCCGCCGGAAGTCGCGCTCACGGCCACGTTGCTGAGCAATTGCAGGCTGCCGGTTGGCTTGGTGATCAGCAGGTGCCCGAAAGTTTCGCCGCCAGACTTGCTGATGGTTTGCAGGGGAGCACTGCCGTCGAAGTAAACGCCGCGACCGTTGTGATTGAACGTGCCAGTGTCTGTCCAATTACCTTGGGTGCGGAAGTCGCCGCCGCCGGAAGTCGAGAGCGTAAGGGTGCCGTTGATGTTTACGTTGCCGACGACAGTAAGCTGCTGGTTCATCGCGCCCATACTGAGCGTAGAGCCGGCGTCGATCGTAAGGTTCCCAGCCATCTGCGAGGTGGAAGAATCAAATACGCCACCGTTGGGCAGATCGAGTGTGGTGTTCGCGCCGATCTCGATGTTTGCGGGATAGCCGGGATTGCTGGTGGCGCCGGGCAGCCATTCGCCTGCGCGCCCGTAGGTCGTGCCCGTAAAATAACTAAGCGTCGAGGCGCTGCCGTAAGTGGGTGAGCCGCTGACGAAGCCGCCGTTAAAGATTCGGAAGAGACCGTTTAGAGTCAGATTGCCGGCAGTTGAGATTCCGCCCGAAGTTGCGAGGGAAGTGGCGATGGTGCGCGGCGCGTTGACGGAGATTCCGCCGGATGCGACCGAGACATTTTGCGGGCCGTTGGTGGTCGGCCAGTGATCACTGGTGTTATCTACCGAAGCAGTCGTGGTCGTATTGAACGCGAGTGTGCCCGTCGTCTGGTCATAAGCGTATGTGCCTGAGCCAAGGTTGAGGAAGCCGCCTTCGTCAAGACGCAGAGTTCCATTGACCTGAGCCGTGCCGCCGAGGGCGAGATTTCCAGCAGTGCCGACGAGCCCGTCAATTGTCAGATCCGTTCCGGCGTTGTCGGGAATCTGCAGCGTGACGCCATTGTTAACCAGAAGAAGTGCACCGGTATTGACCGCAAGTTCATCAGCGATCACGGTGGCCGTCACAGTGACGGTGTGACCATTGCGAATAGCGATTGCGCCGTTGGAAGCGGTGGGAGTCATTGTAGCCGGGAGCCAGTTTGTGCCGTCCACCGACATTTCCCAGGTGGATGTGGCGTTCCAGTTGCCGGTGGCTATGCTGCGGAATTGGAGTGCTGAAGGGGTAACGTTTACCTGAGCGGAGAAGTTATCAATGCCGAGGGCTTGTGCGCTGGTCTGAAGGGCTCCTGTGTACGACCACCGGAGGTAAATGTTCGCGCCTTGAGCTAGATTCAAGCCCGTGATTGCCACTGTTTTGGGCGTCGTAGATGGAGGGTTCGTGTAAGTGGTGGAATTTGCATCTGCCGGAAAGGCATGATCACCTGCAGCTTGCGCGGTCCAGTTGACACCGTCTAGGCTTGAAAAGAAGTTGATATTAAACGCCGGCGTTCCTGAACGGTACTTTTCGATGTCGTAATTGACGGTAAGCGAATTGACAGTCAGATTTGTGTTATTTGTAAGCTGTACAAAAAGGTTTCGTGGATTCGAATAACTACCGGACGAAAGCCATCCCACAGCCCTTTCAGTTGAGGTAGCGTTGACTCCATTAGCAAAATTGTAGGTCCCGCCAGTAGTGAAATTAGTATTGCCAGCAGACTGAGTCGTTGCCGTAGCAGCCAAGGCATAGTTCGTCGTCGGGCTTGCGGATACCGAATCCACCCGCCACCCCGTCGGCAGCGCCGCTGTACCCGAGCTTCCAATCCCGTCAAAGTTCTCGGTGATGTTGACGCCAATCAACAAAAACGTTACATCGGCCTTCGCGCCTTGAAACACAAACACGCTGGCCACGACCGCGCACACGCACAACGCCGCCACAAAGACGCCGAGGCGTCGCTTGCCGCTAGCGCTGAAGCTCGAGAGTGGCGCCGCGATGCGTTTTAGAAAACTGTTGCGCGATGAGCGGGCGGTTGATGCAGTGGTACCTTTGCGAGAGACGGAACGATTGAAACGGGGCATTTTTTAGGGGAACTCCTGGGCGATGGTTTTTGCAGTAGAGTTGGAGGCAAGAAGCCGGAAAAACAAAAGCTTAGTGAGCTCGCACTACCGCGTTGGGAAAATCTTTTTTGACTAACTGAGGCTGGCACTCAGCCTTTGGAACAGCAAGGAAATTGTGCGTGGAGAGTAATGCGGGAAGGGAGAAAAGTCAAAGCCAGCGGGGCCTTTTGTCCAGGTGCGGGGGAGAGATCCTATCCGCCGATTACGCAGATTACCCAGAATCTCAGAGAAGAAGCCGGGTGCCTCGTATTCCCCACCAGACGGGATGTTCATAGAAACGCGCCATTCACCAACTCCTCGCTCCGTCAGGAGCGAAACATTGCGCTCCTAACGGAGCGCAAATATCAAATTTGTGCACGGGGCTATAAACATCGCACTCCTAACGGAGCGGGAATATCAAATTTGTGCGCGGGGGCTATAAACATTACGCTCCTGACGGAGCGTGAATGGTTACTGACTTCTGTTCGCGAGATCTCTTCGCTCCGCCCGGAGCGAAATGTTTATAGCCCGCGAAGCAAAACCGAAGGCTCTTCGCTCCGTCAGGAGCGAAACATTGCGATCCTGACGGAGCGCAAATATCAAATTTGTGCGCGGGGCTATAAACATCGCACTCCTAACGGAGCGCCGTGAATCGCTACTGACGTCTGTTCGCGAGAGCTCCTCGCTCCGTCAGGAGCGAAATGTTTATAGCCCGCGAAGCAAAACCGAAGGCTCTTCGCTCCGTCAGGAGCGAAACATTCGGGTTACAAGAGTTCTTGCCCTCACCTGTTTTTACTCCATTACCCCAAACACTTGCCAACTAAATGACGCGTGACGGAATGTGGGAGCCATGGCACACACTTTTTCGCAGATCTATATTCAAATTGTTTTCGCCGTGAGCAGCCGCCTCTCCTTAATCAGTCCCACGTTCCAGGAGGAACTCTACAAATACATCACCGGGATTGTCACAAATCAGAAGCAAAAGTTGATCTCCATAAATGGTATGCCCGACCACATTCATATTCTGATTGGTTTGAAGCCTGCGATGGCTTTGGCGGATCTGGTTCGCGAGATCAAAGGGGATTCGACGAGTTTTATTAACCGGAAAAAGTTGGCGCGCGGAAAGTTTAGTTGGCAGGAAGGCTATGGAGCGTTCTCATATGGACATTCCCAACTGAATACCATAATTCGCTATATTCAGAATCAGAAAGCGCATCACAGCAGGCGTTCGTTTCAGGACGAATATTTGACGTTGCTAAGAAGGTTTGACATCAAGTTTGAAGGCAAATACGTGTTTAATTTTTTGAGCGACGGCACATTGCGCTCCTGACGGAGCGCGAATATCAAATTTGTGCGCGGGGCTATAAACATTGCGCTCCTGACGGAGCGCAAATATCTAATTTGTGCGCGGGGCTATAAACATTGCGCTCCTAACGGAGCGTGAATGGTTACTGAATTCTGTTCGCGAGAGCTCTTCGCTCCGCCAGGAGCGAGATGTTTATAGAAGCAAACTCACAAAATGAACCTCGCTCCGTCAGGAGCGAAACATTGCGCTCCTGACGGGGCGGCGGAACCTGCGGATTGTGTTTCGTCACTTCGAGTTGCGCCGCGTGTAGACCGGATCAAACGCACGGGTGGTGTTTTCCGTTATGCTGCCGACGGGCTCAGGAAGAGCGTGGGCGTGGGCGGCATCAAGCTCTTTGGTCGCTTGTCCTTTTAGTCTTACCTTCGTTCCCGCATCATCGTCGGTCCGCGCGCGCCGAAGTAACAACCGGACGAAGACGAATTCAAGCACCAGCATTACCAGAAACGGCACGACGGCAAGGGCCATCACCTCGTCGTTGTCTAATCTGAGCGCAGCCTTCAAGACTCCGATGAATACGGTGATAGAGAAGGTGCCAAACACGAAAGTCGCCAGGATTGCGAAGATAAGTGGATCCAGCCGGGCCTTTGACGAGCCGGTGTCTGGCCCGTTCAGCTTCGCTCCACAATAATTGCAATAGCTTAGGCCCTGCGCGAGGGCGACACCGCAAGTTGAGCAGTACATCCTGTTTGAACCTCCGGAGGTTACTACGAGATTGCGTCGGCTAAGTTCGCAAGTGATTGTTCGGGTGCCGGAACACGTCGCGCTTAAACCTCATTATCCCTTCGGCGCTCCAGTGCAATTGCAGTGGCGTGTCTCCTGCGCCTGAACCTGGCCCGACGGACCGGTGACGAGCAAAAGAAAAGTTGCAATCAGTCCGAGACTCTTCATATTTGATTTCCCCATTTGTGTTATTCCGCCAGCGCTTTTCTTAATGCTGCGCGCGCGAGCAGGCGTGTCGAATCCAGGGTGGGGAGAGGGCAGTCTTCCGGGCGCACGATCAGCGGTATCTCGGTGCAGCAAGGACCACCGCATCGCATCCGCGCGCTTTCAGTTTTTCCGTAACTTCATTGAAGTAGAGCCGCGAGGTCTCCGGGAAGATGCCGTTGACCAGCTCGTTGAAGATGATGTCATTAATCCTTTCCCGGTCAGCCTCGTCAGGGATTTCGCGCGCTATTTTGAATTCGGTTAACGCTTCCGGATAGACATCGCTTTCCGTCAGATACTTCGTGCCTAGAATGCCGAGCCGCCCGTAACCAAGTTGCCGGGCCTCTTCGGCAACTGCTCCGGCGATATGCAGCCAGGGGATGGGAGACTTCGGAATCAGGAACTTGAATGCCTGGTGATAAGTGTTATCAGGGCAGATAGCAAAGTCGGCTCCGGCGCTCGCCACCTTTGCGCGGACGCGGCCATCAGGCCGGCCACCGTCTCCCAGTCGTTCGCACGAATCGGGGGCATGTGCTCGGCCATGGGGATCGAGTTCATGGTTATCTCAGGATGATTGTGCTCACCCATGAAGGCCGGCGCCTCTAAACAAATCGTGCGGTAGCAGAGTGCGGCGCCCTCTGCGCTGCCGGCTACGATGCCAATGTGTTTTGTCATAATCGCTCGCTATCCTGGATGCGCATGAAAGAGCGCGAATATCGCTATGGCTTCAAATCAAGTGACGCCTTGCCGCTCTCCACGTCGAAGGGCACCGAGCTATGTTGATGTGTGATGAGCCACCTGCCGTCAAACTTCCGATAGCAAGCAGTTTCACGCCACCACATATCAAGTTTCCCGCCGGCGGTCGTTGTGGCGCTGACATGATCGAGACTGTGACCGAAAGCCACCTCGTCTCCCGAAGTGATGCTCAGCTCCGCAACGTCGAAACCAATTGGACCGTCAAACTGCGCGAACCACTCCTTCAGTCTCTTTCTGATTGCGTCCGATCCGGCAGCCAGGTAAGCAGCAACTGCGGCAACTGTTCAGTCCGTTTCCAAACCCAGCGGCTTCCTGGTGTGGGGATCGTTAGCGTAAGTGACTGTTTGTCTTTCACGCCAGACAAGACTGAGGAAGGTGCCTGCGCCAAACAGGTAAAACGCCATCAGCGTGAAGACAATGTAGAAGATCTCTCTCAACTGGTGGAGATCGTTTCCCATTCGTTGCTGATACCTGACGAGGTCTTGCAGGGCGCCTTCTCGCGACTCAGCGGAAAGGGCGATGTCGCTATAGAGGCCGGTGCGCGGAAGGTAGAGCACTGCCGCGAAAACTATCACGCCCATGAAAACTGTCCAAAGCTTGAGTTGCCAGAGAGCCTTATCGATGTCCGAGAGATGGTCGCGTTTCAACTTCCGGAAACGGATCACTTGAATAGCGGCAAAGACGATCATCAAAACGAGGGCGATGTTGCCGAAGCTTGAGGTGATTGCAAGCATAGTGTTCCTCCAAAGAGTTGCTTATTTCCCAGTCGAACCGGAGCCTGGCGAAGCCGGTTTGTTCGCGCTTCGCGCTCATTGCGGGCGGGACGCCCGCGGTCCCAGCAACGCGTGGCGAGCCGCGAGGTTTTGGTTTGATGGCGTTGTCAAAGTCTAACCAACCAAACAATTATCGCCGTTGCTTGAATGATAATCGCTCCCAGCCAACAGTATAGTTCGATCTTCATGTCCTTCTGCGCTTTGAGAATTTCCGGATGATCAAGATCGCCGCGACCATATTTTCTTAGCCAGCGGATTGGACCAGCGAGATTAATGATCGAGACGATTAGGATTAGCTGCAGGTAAGGCGGATCCCACAAGAAAGCCAGGATTGTCAGTCCCAATTGGAGATAGAGCAAATTCCGGAGGGTGCGGACAGTATTCGCGGACTTGACCGCATGCGTCAGGATTGCCTGCGACGTGACGCTCTTTCTCGCATAGGTTGGGTCAATTGCATGCCGGCAGAAACGGCATGACTTCACGCCGTACAATAACGTCTCGCCGCAAGACGGACACGTAATTGTCGGAGTATCAGGCTGGTAGAGGTTTTCAGATATCGGGTGCATCACGTTGCTCAGTCGGGTTATACGTCCTTGATGCGCGGAATGCCAGCAAAAATAACTCTCGGTGCAACTTCTGGTGCTTTTTGTCTCTGTGGAGCTTTGCACAAAAGTCACGCTCGATTGCGAGAGGCCCTCCATAATCAACAGCGCAAAAGAGACAGACTTTCAAGACCGTTTCTGAACGGTGCCGATCTCTGGGTATTGGCTCACGCAAAGGCTATGGGAGCAGCTGGCGTTGTCGTTTCGCATCAAGGCACACGAGAACCAAGGACCGCGTTAAGATACCTGCGGTCTGCCAGGTTTTGGGGATAGAAGAGGTCAACTTGTTTCAGATGTTAAATCGACTAGAACTGGAGAAGGTGAGAGAGTGAAAACAGCCAAACCAGCTAAACCACCATCAGAGGAATACTCGAACTTTGAAAAGCTCCCCAAGCCACTTATCAGCGTCCCAAAGAGCGAGATATAAGCGACAAGCAGAGTACGAAAAGAAGAAGGCCGCAACGAAAAGGAAAGCCGCTTGAAAGCTAATTGCGACGCCGCAGCTGAAGGCGTCGTTAGGCATCAAGGAGAAACATCATGGGCGACAAGCAAAGGGAGAACCACCAAAAATACTCTGGCATCGGCATCGGCCTGGCATTGGGTTTGGCCATCGGCGCTGGCCTTGGAGCAGCTCTTGGCAACTTGGCATTAGGCGTTAGCCTCGGCGTCGCTCTGGGCGTTTCATTCGGCTTGATCTTTAGCAACAAGAAGACCAAAGCGGCGCAAGGTTCATCGCAGACAGATGACGGCCCGCCCAAGTGAACCCTGAGAAGACTATTTGGATTTCGTCGCGTACATGCTGTTACATAATGTGAAGCCAATGAAAAACAAAGTTCCTGCCATCGTGTTTGGGTTGCTTCTTCTTGCGACTACGCACTTGATAGCCTTTGCTTCCGGCCAGATGCAGGACCCACCTCCACCACCGCCTCCAGTAAAAGACTACTTCCCCAACACCTGGGAGGACTATTCCTTCCCAGCAGGGCAGTTCAGGATTCGCTTCCCGAAGAAACCGAATGAGACTGTTTCCACCCTGGGAAAGCTTGAAGTCCATGTCGTCCAATACAAAGGCCTGATCGACTACCGCGTATCTTATGTAGACTACAAAGTTGTTATTGATGATCCTCTAAAGGTAAAGGAGATGTTGCAAGGGCTAAAAACGGCCGCGTTGAACTCTATTCGAGAAAAGGGTGTGCAGGTGATCGCAGAGCGAGAGGTTGTTATCGACCGGCATCCAGGAATATTTGTTCACATAGAAGTGCAAGCGAAAGAGGTAATCCGTGTGCAGTGGATAGCAGCCGGCTCGCGGCTTTACACAATTAGTACGGAAAGCAGAAAGGGAAGCCCTCGAGAACTCGAAGGCAAGGATGATTTCGAGAAAGTGGCGATGGGATTCATCAACTCCTTCCACGTCCTACCTTAGCTGATGCGATAATCACTCGGCTCAGCCTGTCCATCTAGAAACTGAAACGAAGTTGCAGATCGATGCGACGGTTTGCGGCTGAGCCACCCCCGCCTCCGCGGCCGAAGCCGCCCGCGCTGCTGATCGACTGTCCGAACAACGTTGAACTGAGGTTCCCAACCGGCACGCCCTCATTGACGTTGTTCAAGAGATTCTGAACGCTGACGGAGAAATTAAGGTTGTAGCGATAACGCCCATCACCTTCGCCATCCCCTCCGCCGCGACCGCCGCCGCCACGACCACCGCCGCCTCCACGTCGTCCACCGCCGCGACCACCAGCGCCACCTGCAGGACCTGCAGCCGCTGCGATTGGTTCGCCAAACCCGAGACTCTTGCTCGCGCGCAAGTTCACCACGAAGAAGGATGGACCGGTGGCGTAGTTGCGCGGAATGATTTGCTGGCCGGCGGAAGGCGTCACATCAAAGAGTCCATAGGTGGTAGGGCGGAAACCTGAGTCCGCCGTGTCGGTGGCAAAAGCCGGACGATCATTGAAGAGCGTGTCGCCATTAAGATCGCGGCCCACCGTGATGTTGAAGGGCCGACCGGAATTTGCAATCACAATCGGACTCAACCGAATCCCCCAGGGCAGCCCGCTAATATTTCCAAACACCGAGAAGCGGTGGCGAATGTCCTGCGACGACCTTCCATACTCGCCCGAGAGATCATATTGATTTGCCGGAAACGTGCCCGCTCCATCCGTGTCGCTGCGGGCGCGATTGAAGACGTAGTTTGCCGAAAGCGTAAACCGCGGGCTCAACCTGTTGTTGAGGTTCACGATCAACTGTTGCTGATTGAAGCGTCCGCTGGATTCGTATTGAAAGATATTTCCCTGTCCGGGGAAGGGGCGCAGGCCGGTGCCCGGAACCGGCGCATTGATATTGCGCGAGCGCAAAACATGCAGCGTGCGCGCATTGACGAAGTTTATTGAAAGCGTGCTGCGATTGGGGAGTTGCCGCTCGACACTTAACGCGGATTGCAACGTGTATGGAGTCAGCAGATCAGGAGCTAGACGCCGGATAGTTTGCGGAACCGAGAAGGCAGCGAGCTGGGCCAGAGTTGGTGCAACTGGAAATCCGCCGAGGATCGCCACGGCGCCCGGCGACGCACTCGTAACCAGAAACTGTTGTTGATTGACGCCGTTGAAGCGATCAGTTTGCAAGAGCAGGCTTTCGTTGAGCGTGTTGTAAAAGACGCCGAAACCACCGCGGAGGACAGTCTTTTGCTGCCGCGCTCCACCATCAGGCGACCAGGCAAAAGCGAGCCGGGGCGCGAAATTGAAACTCGACTTGATATTCGTCTGCCAGTCGTAACGAAGGCCGGCTGAGATCGTCAGATTCGGACGAACGCGCCAGTCGTCCTGAATAAACGGGCTGAAGTCTGTGCGCGAAATGCTCACTTCGGGGTTGCCGGCGGAAAGTGAAAACTGCGAAGGAGCAAAGCCTGGCGTGCCGAGAAGAGTCTGGCGGTATTGTTCCAAGGACGAAAACGTTTCGGTGCGCGTCCCGGTCGGGCTGGTGGGATCTGGAACCACAATCTGGGTGCCAGCAAAGGTAAACGTACCCGCAAAATTTGATTGAGACACATCGCGGAGTTTGACGTGGCGCACGCGCGCTCCGGCTTTCAACGCATGAGGCCCCATGGACCAAGAGGTGAAGTTTTGTAATTCAAACCTGTCTTCTTCGGTGGATGCCAGGCCGACCTGGGCGCCGCCGCCGGTAAAGGCATCCTGCACGCGAATCGTCGTCGCTAACAGTCCGCCTTCGCGGATGCTCCGGTCGCGCTCAAACTGGAAGCGCGTTTCGTTGATCACCTTCTGACTAATTACGGCGGTTTCAGTCAGTTGAATCGTGTGCTGTGTCCCTGAAGTATCGTAAGCGCGCTCAGGAAGGTTGAAATCGCCCACGCCCTGGTTCGCGCGTTTGGAACGCTCGTAGGTGTAACGAGCGACTACCGTATTGTTTGCATTTAACTGCCAATCGAGACGGGGGCTAAACGTGGTGCGGCGCACCGGAGTTTGAACTGTTTGATTGAAAGCAATTGGATTGAGCGCGGCATCGAGCACGACCGCATTGATCACATTATTTTCATCCGTCTCGCTTCGCTGGAAGTCGAAGAAGAAGGAAGTCTTGCCCTGGATGATGGGCCCGCTCAGGTTTCCGCCGTAACGGCGTGACTGGTAGGGGGCGCGCACGCGGGCAAACGGATTGCGGGCATTGAGGCTCTCGTCGCCAAAATTGAAGTACGCCTGGCCGCGCATCTTGTTAGTGCCGGGCTTGGTGAATATCTCGATGCGCCCGTAACCGAGCCGCTCGTATTCCGCGGAAAACGGATTCCGGTTAATGCGAATTTCACGAATAGATTCCTTTGGCGGCAGTCGTCCGCCGGAAAAACCGTCCGTGTAAATCTCTCCTTCGCCTTCCGGTCCTGCCGATGGTCCGGCCAGAGCCTGCAGCGCGTCGGCCAGGTCTTCTTCGTCGTCAGGCAAGGCATCGAGCGCCGCCCCGCGAATGACAACTGCGCCCGCGTCTGACTCCGGTTCAGTGGAAATCGGAGTTTCGGCGGTGACTGTTACCTCTTCAGCCTCCAGTCCCACATTGATCGTAATGTTGAGCGGTTCGCTTACACCTGCGACCACTTCGACCGCTTGCTCAAAAACTTCAAAACCCGGTTGCTCGACTCGGACCGTGTAGCGTCCGGGCGGTAAGCCGGGAAACGTATACTTGCCTTCGCCGTCTGTGGTTGCCGTGCGCGAAACGCCCGCAGCATCCGTGGCAGTCACCGTTACTCCGACAACGAGTCCGCCCAATGTGTCCTGCACCTGGCCGCGCAGAGTGCCCGCCGAGCTTTGGGCCAGCGCCGGGCTCGCGCTGAAAATAAGCGCGGTGATCACCACCAGGAAGTGACAAATACCACTGCGTGCATTCTCTCTCTTGGACATTAGACTCGTTTCCCTAAACTGGAATTTT
Organism: Pyrinomonadaceae bacterium; assembly: GCA_035557535.1. Taxonomy (GTDB): domain Bacteria; phylum Acidobacteriota; class Blastocatellia; order Pyrinomonadales; family Pyrinomonadaceae; genus PSRF01. Next base: position 152,430 of record DATMDU010000075.1, on the reverse strand, counting down.
TAAACTTCTTAAGTAGGTCAGGCATCCCTGCGTGATCGTTTCTTTTCCCAACCGACAACGGACAGCAGATTTTGCATTCGTCATTTTTCATTTCTCATTTGCCATTCGACCCACGGCATCCTCCGCCATGAATGATGACAAATGAAAAATGACAATTGGAAAATCTGGGGGCTGTCCTACTGCGGCGGCGTAGCCGGTTGCTGGCGTTCCGGCTCACTGCCCGTTCCTCCGCCCATCACGCCGCTCGGCAATCCCGGACTCATTCCTTCCGGACGGCCACCGGCACGTCGCTGCAGGATCTGAATTATTTCTGCATCTCCGGTTACCAATGTGGCCGCCGTTAGGCGGGCGGCATCGTTTGTCCCGGTTGCCGCGATCATGACCGCGTCGCCCTTTTTCAAATCATTAACTGTGATCACCGGAAAGTTTTCCATCATTTGCTGCGGATTTCGACCGCCGGGTCGTGCGCCGGGGCGGGCTTCTCCCGCTGGGGTGCCCGCGGCCGGCGTTCCCTGATTCCCGCGTTCGCGACGGCGAGCCGCGCGTTGTTCCCGCTGGGCAGCCCGCTGCGCCTCCGTAAGATTTTCGTTGTCGCCACGGCGCTGCTGCATTCTTTCGAGAGTCTCCGCAAAATCAGCGGGTACCCGCCGAAGTGTGGTCTTCGGCAGCAGTGCAACGATTATCGATTTGCCGGATTGACTATCCTTCACCACGACTTCATTGCGCGAAGTATCGATTTTTTCGACGGTGCCCATCATCCTGGTCACTGATCCCGAGATAACTTCTTCGGCTGTCATTCGCGACTCTTCCCGGTTTCCCAACGCGCGCAACTGATCGCCAACGCGGATGTCGGCAAAAGTTCCGGCAACCGCATCGTCCGGGCGAATAGAGCCGGGAGCATAACGACGGACCCGCGTATTAGCGCCGGTTACAACGGTCAAGCTTTGCACACCCTCGCGTGAACGAGACTCAATCGTGATCTCTTTTTTTGCAGGATCGATGGCCACTACTCGTCCGTTGACACCGCGCGTGCGCCAGTCGTCACGCTGCTGTTCACGTCTCGCAGCAACGGCTTCACGCGCCATCACTATCACTTGTCGTGCCGCTGCGCCGCCAGCCAGGCTTACGCCTCCGGGGACCAGCACTCTGTCTCCAACTTTCACGTCGGCGCTGGTTATGGTTTCGGACGTCGCCAGGTTGTTTTGGCCAGGAGGCAGCCGACGGTACTTCGTGTCAGCGTTCACGGCGACGATTACCGACCCGCCGGCATCAGTCTTAATCGTTATCAAGTTCGCGGTTGGATCGATCGCAGTAACTTCGCCGATCAGATGTTGTTGGGCCACTTGCGCGGCGCTGGAAACGTTGGCCGGGATCTGCGCGTTCCCCATGGCAGACAGATTAACGATCGAGATCGCCAGGGTTGCAAGGGTTATGGTGAGCAGTCGTTTTCTCATAGTCTTAATCCAAATCCTTTTCGTCAAAACGTATTCCTTTGGTTTGGGGGAGGGCTGCGCGAGACTTGACCCCGGGGGGAGCAGCTCACCTTAGATGCACGAGTTTGGCCGGAGTTCGATCTTATTATGCCGGATAAATGTGGCGAATTCATCCCTTCGAAGCCGATAACCGGTCTGAGGAGACGGTCCAAGCGAAGGCCCTAATACAAAAAAACCGGTAAACCTCTGCGGCACCGGGCCGCCTGAAAAACCGCTGACGCAAATTTTGGCTGTAGTATACTGCCGAACGCTAGGACCAGGCGGAGACTGTCGCCGGGACGTTAAGTGGCTCGCATCTTGAGGGACAAAGAAACAATGCGTGTTTTAGGAATAGATCCAGGCAGTGAGACGACCGGATGGGGCGTAATCGAATCGGATGGCCGGAGCTACCGCCTGGTTGAATGCGGTGTAATCAGGGCGTTGAACGGACAGAAACTCCCAGCGCGGCTGCTGAGAATTGCAAATGCTCTCGAAGAGATCATCGACCGTCACGCGCCCGACGCCTGCGCAATTGAAGATGGATTTCTGGCTACGAATGTAAAGGTCACAATGAAACTGGGCCAGGTGCGCGGAGTGGCCATGGTGGTGGCCGAGCGCTCCGCCATCGAGATTCATGAATACTCGCCCCGGCTCGTAAAACAAACAGTTGTTGGTCACGGCAACGCCGAAAAATTTCAGATTCAGCAAATGGTGAAAACGCTCCTTTCGTTGGCAGCCATTCCAGAACCTCATGACGCTGCGGACGCGCTCGCAGTCGCCATTTGTCATTTTCACCATGCCGCTTTTGCCAAGCGCGTGCTCGTGTCACAGGCAGGCGTGAAGATCCCGATTTCAGCGCTGACTCGTCGTCGCGCCGCCCGCTAAGAACTACGGCGCAACGTCGAATTCCTTTTACCCCTGGCAAACAATGGGTCCCACTGGCCCATTAACTCTCAATTGCGAGGAGGTGTGCTGTGAAACGTCCGTACCTTCATGGATTCGTTTCGTTAATTCTTCTCTGTTGTTCCAGTTGGTTTTCCACATCTGCTCTGGGGATCAAGCGAGCGCCTGCCGGGGGCCGCGTGGCGATCGTCGTTGACGAGCGGCTCTCTGCCTTGAGAACCACTCCCGAACTCTCAGGCAAACTCTTGCGCAGGATCGGTAGAGGCGGTCTGGTAGCAGTCAGAGGTGAGAAACGCAGTCGTGACGGCGTGGTCTTCTACCGCGTAAATGTTACGAGCAGGACCAGTGGTTGGGTCCAGCGCGAAGCGATAGTCTCGCCCTGGCGTGTGGGTGATGATTCCAGGTTTCTGCGTCTGATCAAGGGCTCTGAGGATTTCGACCTGATTGCGCGCGCGCGAATCTTCCTCAATTACTTCAGGCAATCCGCGCTTCGTCCTGAAGTGTTGATGATTTATGCGACCGCTGCTGAAGGTGCTGCGGCTCATCTTTCGCGTGACGCTTCGCGGCGACTGGACGCGAACGAAATGATCGGCGGCGGCGCGTCGCTGCACAGCTATTACCTGAACTTCAACGGCCTGGATCGATACAATCGCCAGGGAATCACTTTTACCTTCGACGAAGCCGTAAAGCGTTTTCATTACGATGGCGCTGCGTGGCGGGAGTTAGCCAATCGCTATCCGCGCACTCCGGAAGCTGCTGAAGCACGCAAGCGACTCGAAGCACTGGGAGAAGCGCGCCTGCGGTAGCGGGGCGGGATGGAGTTGGCCCCTTCCTGTCACGCAGGTGGCTCTGACCGGACCCACCCGCTGACGCAGGTAGTTCTGTTAGCCCACCCGATAGCGCAGGCGGTGCTGACCAGGGGATCCTCCCGCTATCCTTAGTTGGTTCTTACAAGTTATTATTGATTCGCCCCAGCCCCCCACAGAGAGACAACTCCTGAGTGCCTCAGGGAGAACCGTATGAGAACAAGGAACCTTCAATCATCCAGAGCTACCCGAAGTGTCGCTCGAGTAACAATCGTAATCGCTGCGTTGTCGTTAACTATTTTTGATGCGTCGTTTTTAAAGCCACGCCTAACCCAGGCGGCTGGACCCTCAGTTGTGCAGTTTAGCGCCGCCACTTACAACGTTAACGAAGACATGACCTTTAGAACCGTGATCGTCAATCGCAACGGCGACGTTTCCGGGCCGGCAACGGTCGACTATACGACTGCTGGCGTCGACGCTTCGCAACGCACCGATTACACGCATGCCGCCGGCACTCTGCGTTTTGCTGCCGGAGAGTCGAGCAAGGCCATTAACATCCTTATTTCCGAAGACATAAAAGTCGAGGGCACGGAGACGTTGACGATTACGCTCTCCAACGGCACCGGACAGGCGCTGCTGGGTACTCCCTCAACTGCCTCGATTGTCATTACAGACGACCCTATCGAGGCAGGTCAGAATCCGATCAACTTCACTGACATCTTTGTAGGCCAGCACTATCACGATTTCCTCGCGCGGCATTCCGACAACCCGGGCCAGCTTTTCTGGGAAGATCGAATCGCCGCCTGCGGCAACAACAGCGCCTGCATCGACGATCGGCGCACAAATGTCTCAGCTGCGTTTTTCCTGTCGATTGAATTTCAGCAGACGGGCTATTTTGTGATTCGCGTTCACAAGGGAGCGTTCGGTAGCGCCGCATCGGTGCCGCGTTATCTTCGCTTTCTGCGCGACCAGCGCCGGGTTACCGACGGAGTGATCGTTGGTAACACCGGATGGGACACTTTGCTGGCAGCGAATCGCCAGGCTTACCTCGAAGAGTTTGTTTCGAGCCCGGACTTCGTTTCGCTCTTTCCCGTGGGAATGGCGGCAGTTACCTATGTGGACAGCTTATTTGCCAACGAAGGAGTTTTTCCCACAAACAGCGAGCGCGTGGCAGCCATAAACGCATATGGAACCGGGAATACTTTTGGACGCGCTTCGGCCCTGCAGAGCGTTGTCGATAGCGATTCCGTCTTCGACAAACAGTACAACCCGGCCTTCGTGCTGATGCAATACTTCGGTTACCTTCGCCGCGATCCTGAGGAGCAGCCCGACAACAACTTCGACGGTTACGATTTTTGGCTGAACAAGATGAACCAATTCACTATTCCGGGCGAAAACGTGCGCGATGAGCGCGTGGCTCTCAACCGCGTCAAACGCGCAGAAATGGTCAGGTCTTTCCTGATTTCAAACGAGTACCGCCTGAGGTTCGGCCTATAGGATTCCCGCATATATTCAGGTGAGCGACTTGCTAAAGGTTGGGTGGGGGCTTGTCCCCACCCTTTCTTTTTGGAAAGATTGCCCAGTTTCCGGCACCGGCGAAGGTCTAAGATTAACTTCACTTTGCAGCCCTTGCCGCAAGGCCGCAAAGAATTCGCAAAGGTGGCAAAGCGGGCTGCCCGCGGTACCTGGAGAATCGGGCTCATCAAAATAGGCTGGGATAGTTGTTAATAAAGCCTTCTGAAGGTCGTTTACAGGGTGGAAACGATTCCTTAGGAGGGCACTTTGCAGGCAGTTGCTAAAACATTGAGACTAGTTACCGAACCGCCGGGAGAGGTGGAAACGCTTTTCCGGGCGCATCACGACCGAGTTTTTCGTGCCGCACATCGCATTACCGGGAGTCCGGCTGACGCTGAAGACGTTTTGCAGACAGTTTTTTTGCGCCTGGTGAAAAGCGGGGAAGCCTACGACCTTTCCCAAAACCCCGAAGCATATCTATCCCGCGCCGCTATCAATGCGTCGCTGGATCTGATTCGCAGCCGGGGCCGGAATAAGTCTGTCGAACTCAGCGAAGTAGATTCAAGTGCCCTCGAAAGCAAGTTTCCAAATCCCGAAGTCGAGCATGCCGACCGCGAATTACAGAAATTGATTCGCCAGGCGGTCGCTCGTTTGGGAGAAACTGCGGGGGAAATGTTTGTGTTGCGTTATTACGAAGGCTACAACAATCAGGAGATCGCGAGGATGCTCGACACTTCGCAGATGGTGGTTGGCGTAGTTTTACATCGCGCACGTACGAGACTGAAAAAAGAAATCGGGCAATATCTGGAGAAACATAATGAAAAGCAATAACGATTTTGATTCCATCCTTGATCAGGCAACCAACGCTATTCGGAATGAAAAAATCGATGCGGCGATGGTTGAAACTGCGGCAGAGCGTGTTTGGGCGCGCGTTGCCGCTGAAACTTCCAACCAGCTTTCAAGCGACGTCGCGGCGTCTGAACGAATTGAAAACTGCGCCGACTTCCAGTCGCTGATTCCGGCACAGTTAAGCGGCAGCTTGTCAGAAGCACGTTCTTTGCTGCTGATCGATCACACGCATGAATGCATTCCCTGCCGCAAGGCACTGAGGGATGCCCGATCGGCCCGATCTGATCGCCGCGCGCCGGCGAAGAAAGCGACGGTGGCAAGCCGTTACAGCATTCAACCGGTGGTGATGCGTTGGGGTATCGCTGCGGCGTTGGTTATCGGTGTCGGGTTGCTGGTGCTGCCATTCCTGCAGCGCATTTCGCCGTTTGGCGGTGAGTTTGAAGCCACGGTGCAGGCAGCGGAAGGCGGCGTCTATCAAATCGTGGACACCAAGAGCACTCCGGTTGCGGTCGGCGAGAAACTCGAAAAGGGTGAACGCATTCGCACCGCGAAGGACGCACACGCTTTGATTCGCCTGGGCGACGGTTCGGTGATTGAGATGAAAGACCGGTCCGAGTTTTCCATAACCAAAAACTCGCAAGGCACGACAATTCATTTGAACCGGGGAGCGGTGGTAATCGAGGCCGCGAAGCAGGACCGGGGAAAATTGTTTGTCGATACCGGCGATTCGCTGGTTTCCGTTACCGGCACGGTGTTTTCAGTTAACAGCGGTACAAAGGGATCACGCGTCTCAGTAATCGAAGGCGAAGTGCATCTTGACCACAAAGGCAGTGAACGTGTACTGCGCGCCGGCGAACAGGCCACGACCAACGCCGCCATCGAAGTAATTCCGGTTAAAGACGAAGTCTCCTGGAGCCGGCAGTCTGCAAAGTATGCGCAGGCCCTTGCCGGTTTGGCTTCGATAAATAAAGAGCTGGCCAACGTTGCACAGCCAGGTGTGCGCCATTCCACTGCGCTTTTGGATTTAATGCCCGAAGACACTGTGGTCTATGCCGCCTTGCCGAATCTGACCTCAACCATTGCCGAATCACATCGCATCATGCAGGAACGGCTCAGCCAGAATCCGGCTTTGCGCGAATGGTGGGAGAAGGAACGCTCCGGCAAGCACGGTCCGAACATGGACCAGGTGATGACGACAATTCGCGAATTTGGCGATTACCTGGGTGATGAAATAGCTGTCTCAGTTTCGATGGATGACAGGGGCGAGCCCGTCGAGCCTCTGGTTTTGGCAGAGTTGAAAAACTCCGCCGGCTTCCGCCAGTTTCTCGAACAGCAGATCACGAAGTATGCAGGTAATTCGGAGGGCCGAGTTCAGGTCCGCTTTATCGACGACCCGATGACTGCCACAGCAACAGCGCCTGAGGCCGGCAAGAAGTCGGACGAGCTCTTCGTCTGGATTCAAGGCGAGCAGTTCGCCGCCAGTCCCAAATTGGCGCAGCTTCGGCAGCTTGCGCAGTCGAAGAACAACGGCGGCTCCACTGCATTTGCTTCGACTGGATTTCACAATCGCATCGCCCAGGTCTATCAGGGCGGCGCGGGATTGGTAGTGGCCGCGAACCTTGAACGGGTGGTGGCTAAGGCCAAGTCTGATCTCTCCAGAAGCAAGGATTCTGCCCAGCAGGAGCAAGCACTCGAGAAGTTGGGTGTGATGAGCGTGAAATATTTCGTGCTTGATCAGAAGTCGGTTGACGGTAAAACCAACACGCAGGCAACGCTGTCATTTAATGAGGCGCAGCGCGGAGTTCCGTCGTGGCTGGCCGCGCCGGCTCCGATGGGTTCGCTCGAATACATTTCGCCCGACGCAAATGTGGTGGCCGGCTTCGTGGTCAAAGACCCCGTAAGGCTGGTTGACGATCTGCTCGGCGTCATCGAAACCGTTTCACCCGATCTGCGCAAGAACCTGGACAAACAGCAGACTGAACGTGGACTGGACATTCGCAGAGATATTGCTGCGCCGCTTGGCGGTGAGTTTGCCTTCGCGATTGATGGTCCAATCCTGCCGACGCCCTCATGGAAGATGGTGTTTGAAGTCAACGATTCGGCGCACCTGCAGCAAACGCTCGAACGCGTCGTCGCCGAAATTAATAAGGAAGCCGCGAAGTTTGGCAAGACCGGGCTGGCCTGGGACCGTGCTGAAATCAGCGGCCGCGCTTACTACACTCTGAAGTCAGGCGACTTCGGCGTGGAAGTAAATTACACCTACGTGAATGGCTATGTGGTGATGGGCCCGAGCCGCGCGATGGTTGAACGGTCAGTGCGAGCGCAGGAACAGGGCTATAGCTTGCTGCGTTCATCGCGTTTCACTGCCGGACTCCCGGCGGATGGCAACGCAAACTTTTCCGCGGTGTTCTATCACAACCTGGCGCCGTTGGTTCAACCGTTCGCCGATCGCATCGCCAGCTCCGCGAGCAACCTGTCGCAGGAACATCAGCAGGCGATTAAGTCGATGGCCGCAAACATGCCGCCGACTCTCGCTTACGCTTACGCGCAGGGCGACAGCATTACCTTCGCTGCGAACACCGAGGGCGGTCCTTTCGGTTTAAGTCCGGCGACATTGATGGGCGCGCCGAATGCTTTGGAAATCCACAGCATCCTCGCGAATGGAATGAACGGGAAGAAATAAGACAGGGCATCCTGCCTGGCTGGTACAGACAAGAATGTCTGTCCTGCTTATAACCTTTGCGTCCTTAGCGGTGATGTTCTCTTGAGAAATCAAGAAAGCTAAACCGCAAGGGCGCAGAGCACCTGCAGGGCGCAAGCAGAGAATAGAAAGGAAATTTGTCATGCTAAGTCTCAAGAAAACACCGGCCATGTGTCTGGTTCTATTGGGTGTACTGACTCTTTCGTCTGCCTGTACACATAGAACAGTCCACCAGGTTGGCTCCCACAAGGTAACGGTCGCGCGACATGGCTTTCAAAAATCGCTCGATATCGAGAAGCGCGGTGGTGTTGAAACTCTGGAATACCGGGGCGTCAGTACCGCAGGCACCAAAACCACAGTCGTGATTAGTGGAGACAAAGTAAAAGTTAACGGCGTTAACGTCGGCACGCTGCGCGAGGGTGACGCGGTGACGATTGGCGACGATGGCGTAGCCGTGAATTCTCTGGACTATGGTGAGTCGGAAAAATATCTCCGCGCCAACAGTTCCGGAGACGCGTCAACCCAAACGAGCGCGCTGCGTTAGTTAGAAGGACAGGCTTTCCTGTCAGTCAATCAATAAATTAATACAGACCATGGGACAGACAGGAATGTCTGTCCTACGGCGTTTTCGGTTGAAAACATGAAACTCATTTCGATTTCCCTGGGCTCGTGGCTGCTTGGCTTGTCCGCCATCCTGCTGACCTTTTTCCTGGTTGAAGGCGGGCGTCTCAGCGCCGCCGATATCAAAGGCGCGACGCTGACGTCGCTCATCGTTTCCGCACTTCTTTTCTCGCTTGCCTATGCGCCTTCATTGTTCTGGCTACGCAAGCGTCTCGGTGGTTGCCGTCCCGCTGCAGCGTTTCCGCTGGCCTCCGCTCTCGTGCTAAACATTCCTGTGTTCCTGATCGGAATACTGGCAATAGGTCGAACTTTGGGCCGCGCCGAAGCGTTTGCATTCATCGGTGCATTCGTGTTGATGGGAACAGCTTTCGGACTTGGTTTCGTTTGGAATTATCAGAACAGGGATATAGAGTCAGCAAGATGGCGCTAGCAGAGACCACCCAGGAACAACCAGGACCTCGCGAAACAGCGGGGCTTCACGATCCTTCGAATTTCGCCCCGGTCATAGATCTCAATTCACTTAGTGTTTCATTTGGCGGCCGGCCGATCCTGCAAAGCCTGCAGGGCGAATTACGCGGACGCGCTATCGGCTTGCTTGGTCCAAACGGCGCCGGCAAGACCACCCTGATTCACACGCTCCTCGGCTTTCACGCTCCAACCTCAGGCACAGCGCATATCTTCGGTCAGGACATTACGACAGACGCGAAGAGCATCCGCTCATTAATTGGTTACATGCCCGAACGCGATTCGTTTATCGCGAAGATGAGTGCCGTGCGATTTGTGAGACTGATGGCGGAACTCTCCGGGCTGCCTTCGGAAGCAGCTCTCGAACGCGCGCACGAGGCGCTCTTTTATGTTGGCCTCGGCGAAGCGCGTTACCGCAGTCTTGATACTTATTCCCTCGGCATGAAACAACTGGCCAAGCTGGCCCAGGCCCTGGTTCATGGGCCACGCCTGATTTTCCTGGACGAGCCCACCAACGGTCTCGATCCACCGGCGCGGCAAAGAATGATCCGGCTGATACGCGAGATTCGAGACAGCGGCAAGGCCAACATTGTGCTTTCTTCGCACCTGTTGCGCGATGTTGAGGAGTGTTGCGAGGAGATTTTGATCCTGAAAGACGGGCGCATTGCTGTCTATTGCAACCTCGAAGAAGAACGAAAGGCCAACCGGAAGTTTCTGTTACTGGAAACTCGCGGTGATGTGGAAAAGTTTGGCGAAGCGCTCGGCGCTCTCGGTTGCGAGTATGCGCTGACCAGCGCTTCCCGCATCAAGGTCGTTATGCAGGAAGACGTGGAGGTTCGCGATATTTATCGGATCGCGGCGCAGCAGGATCTGCAAATCAGACGGCTAAGTTACAAGCGCGACTCATTGGAAGATATCTTCCTCAAGGCAATGGAGACCGGTAATGGCGGTTTATGAACATACTTACAAACAGTATCTCGGCAAGCTGACTCCTGAATGGAGCCGGTTTCTGGTGATACCGCGTCATGCTTTTCGCGACGTCTTCAAGTCGAAACTATTTACCGCGTTCTACGTGGTCTGCTTTATTCCTCTGCTGGTAGAAGCGATTCTGATTTACCTCCATCACAACGTGAACGCGCTCGCGATTCTCCAGGTCAACGTCAGGGAGCTGGTTCCCATCGACGCTACTTTCTTTGAGACTTTTGTGAGCCTGCAGGGCAGTTTTGCGTTCTTCGTCGCGCTGCTGGTTGGGCCGCCGCTGGTGGCGCGCGACCTTCGCAATAATGCTTTGCCGCTCTATCTGTGCCGGCCCTTCTCGCGAACCGAATATGTGATTGGCAAGATGTCAGTCCTGCTGATTCTCTTGTCGGGCATGACCTGGGTCCCACAGTTATTACTATTTCTTTTTCAGTCTTATCTGGAAGGCTTCCGGTGGTTCATCGATAATCTTTGGATTGCCAGCGCGATTTTCATTGCCAGCGTGGTTTGGATTCTCCTGCTGGCGTTGCTCTCACAGGCAATTTCAGCGTTGGTGAAATGGCGAGTTGTGGCCAGTGCCGCACTGCTCGGCCTGTTTTTTATCCCATCAATCTTCGGCGAAGTGGTTAACAATCTTTTCATGACGAGGTGGGGCAACATTATTAGTTTGGGTGCGCTGATAAAGAATGTGACTTCCGGGCTGTTTGGCACCTTTGTCCGAAGCACGGGGCACGTCATCGGCAGGAACGGCCGCATTGTGCGTGAGATCGTCATGACCGAACCTCCGTTGTGGGCTTCATGGCTGGTGCTGTTCGTGATCTGCGCCGCTTGTTTGGCGTTGCTGTCGTGGAAGGTCAAGGCTTACGAAGTTGTGCGGTGAATTTCGGATTGCGAATTTCGGAATTCAGATTTCCGGATTGAGCGAACCAGTTGAGAGTTTATGAACGAGTCGACATCACAATCTGAGTCTGGCCAGGTCCCAATTCGCAATTCGCAATCCGAATTCCGAAATTCCGAGATGATCGTTTTCGATGATGTCTCCAAGTTTTACGGAGAGATTCTTGGAATCAATCGCGTCAGTCTGCACATTGCTCCCGGGATTACGAGCCTCGTCGGACCAAATGGCGCCGGCAAGTCGACCCTGATGAATTTGATGACCGGGTTGTTACGTCCGAGTCGGGGTCGCATTACGATACTTGGCATTCCCACAGATCAGCCGGAACAATTATTTCGCAAGCTCGGATACTGCACCCAGTTTGATTCCTTCCCGCGCGGCCTGACCGGCGAAGAGTTCATCAGATCCTTTTTATTGGTGCACGGCGTGGAGCGGCGGAAAGCCAAAGAGTTGACACAGGTTGCGCTGGAACGCGTCAGTCTGGTCGAAGCCGGAAAACGAAAGATGGCCGCCTACAGCAAAGGTATGCGGCAACGAATCCGTCTGGCCCAGGCCATCGCTCATCAGCCTGAAGTGATGATTCTCGATGAGCCGCTGAACGGATTGGATCCGATGGTTCGCGCGGAAACGATTGCGCTATTTCGTAAACTGGCTGCCGAGGGGCTCCACCTGATCATCTCCAGCCACATCCTGCATGAAGTGGACATGATGTCGGACCGCGTGATTTTGCTGAACAACGGATATGTGGTGGCGGAAGGAAATGTTCACGGCGTGCGCGACGAGATGCAGGATCGTCCGATGCAAATTCTGATTCGGTGCGATAAGCCTGCGAAACTCGCCGCGAGGGTTTTTGACAAGGACCATGTGGTCGAAGCGCGCCTGCATGACGATCGACTTGGCCTGTTCGTAAAGACGCGCGATTCTGATCGTTTCTACCTGATGCTTAACAGCGTAGTTGCAGAAGGCGAAATCAATATCGAATCAATTGCGCCGGTTGACGATGATCTGAGCGCCGTTTATCAGTACCTGATTGGGTCAGAAGGAAGTAACTCTTAATTTGGTGTGCGGCGACCTGTCGCCGCTTTGGCCTTAGGTAAAACTGAACCAAGCGCTGACAGGTCAGCGCACTCCAAAGTGGTCGCCTCTAATTTAAGTTATGAGCAGTTCAACCATCGACGTCAAACCTGAAGGGATCGAGAAGCCACCGTTGCCGTGGGCGCTTTGGTGGCGGCAGATTCGCGCGATTTTCCGGCTCGAAATTGAGAAAAATTTTCTCAGTCGCCGCTCTATCCTGCTCTACCTGCTGGCCCTGATACCGATCGTCCCGCTCGTCTTGCTGGCTCCATTCACTCCTCCAGGCGATGAGTGGCAGGACTTTGGGCGTTACAACATGATCTTCGCGGTTTATTACGGCGGGCTTATCCTGCGCACGGTAGTCTTTTTTGGTTGCGCCTGGATCTTCATGAATCTCTTTCGCGGCGACATGATCGACCGCAGTCTTCATTTTTATTTTTTGAGTCCGGTCCGGCGTGAAATCCTGGTCGCCGGCAAATATCTCTCGGGATTGGTCACCTCAATTATTCTTTTCACAGGCACCACCATCCTCGCGATGTTGTTGCTTTACCTCCCTCATTTTCCCTCGGAGAGCTCGCGGTTTTTTCTTGATGGGCACGGGCTGGGCCAACTACTGACCTATTGCGGCATCACGATGCTGGCATGCGTTGGCTACGGCGCTTTCTTTCTCGTGGTAGGCCTTTTCTTCCGCAATCCAATTATTCCCGCGATTGTCTTGTATGGCTGGGAATGGCTCAACTTCTTAATGCCGCCGTTGCTGAAGAAGATTAGCGTCATCCATTACCTGCAGTCGCTGACTCCGGTGCCGGTTTCTGAAGGCCCGTTCGCTGTAGTAGCGGAGCCAACGCCTGCCTGGATCGCCGTGCCCAGTCTGGTTCTGGTGACCGTGCTTGTACTTGTGATCGCCAGTCGGCGAATTCGCCACATGGAAATCCGTTACGGCGGCGATTAGGCGCAGTAATGAGTGATGAGCAAAGATTGCTTTTCACCCTTCACTTTTGACGGTTCACAGTTTGTTTCGGCTGACGTATGGATTACCCTTGATCCAAAACCGCCAGGGCTTATCGATCCAATCTGCGGCGTAATCAATTCCAATCCTCGGACCTGACAGAATTCTCGAGCGCGGAATCCGCTCACTGTCCTCCAGCCAAACTTTGTTGCCTAACAGATCTGCCGCGTCGAGCTTTCGATCAATTCCGAGCGCGATGCAGAGTTTTCCCGGACCGTTTGTGAGACTATGGTCCGTCTTTCCCGGACGGCGCTGGCGCATCAACTCGACACCTTCCACAGGCTCAATCGCGCGAATCAATACAGCGTGAGGTACCTCGCGGTTGTTGGCTACCACATTGAATTGGTTATACATCCCGTAAACAAAGAAGACGTAAGCGGTGCCGCCCACGCCGTACATCGTTTCAGTGCGCTTGGTGCGGCGACCTCCGAATGAATGGGCTGCACGATCCTCTGGCCCGCGATAGGCTTCGACTTCAACGATCTTTCCGGAAACTCGTATGCCGTTGCGCGCCGGAACCACGAGCAACTTGCCCAACAGTTCGCGCGCCACCGTCACCACGTTCGCTCGGGTGTAGAATTCGCGAGGAAGCTTCGCAGATGAATCGCGTGATTCGGTCATCCCTAAATTCTCATCCCCAAAGTCGCCACAGCATAACGAAGGTAATCACAAAACCGATCGTCACAATTGCGCGCCGGATAATTGCCTGCGGCACACGCACCGCAACGTGAGCGCCGACGTAACCCCCCAGCAGGGCAGCACCCGCCATCAGCAACGCCGCGGGCCAAATAACAAGTCCGGTGATCGCAAAACTGAGCACCGCAATGCTGTTGATACAAATCCCAAGAAAATTCTTGATTCCGTTGGCGCGGTTAATGTCGTGCATTCCCAGCAAGCCAAGGGCCGCAAGCATCATGATCCCGTTTCCCGCTCCAAAGTAGCCGCCGTACATCGATGAGAAAAACTGAAACACTATGGCGCCGAGCCACCACGACGCTTTGGGCGCTTCGCCGGGTGACTGAAAACGCAACCAGCGATTTATCGGCCCCTGGGCCATGAAGAGCAGCGTGGCAAAAAGGATCAGGAAGGGAACCAGGCGGGCAAACGTGGGCGAGGGTGTCCAGATTAGCAACCACGCCCCAATCGCTCCGCCCACTACGCTGGTTAATCCGAGTCGCAGAAGAATCGCGGAACTGTTTTCCAGCTCGCGCCGGTATCCAAAGAGTCCGCCGAAGAGACCGGGCCAGAGTGCAACCGTGCTCGTGGCGTTGGCTACTTTTGGATCCAGCCCCAGCCAAATCAGTACCGGAAACGTGATCAGTGTGCCGCCACCGGCAATCGAGTTAATGATGCCGGCTGCAAACGCAGCGGCCATCAGCAGGAATATGTTTTGGAGAGACATTGGATATGTTTCGAGTTCCAACGTTCAGGTCCAACCGGGAATTGAAAGGAACCCAAAGGCTGCCAATCGAGACCGGGATAGCTCGAAACTCAAAACTCAAAACTCGAAACTCGAAACTCGAAACTCGAAACTCGAAACTGTGCGCCCATGTTAGAATGCGCGCAGCCTTTCAACAAACATTAATTAAGCGAGGAAACATGACTGACGTAACTGAGACGATTCAACCGGAAAGTGCGGAATGAACGGGCAGCGAAAGCTTCGAAGTGAGACGCGCGGTCACGTCAACTCTCGTTCGGCCCATTCTCGGTTCTCGTTGTCAGGAATGGCACTGGTGTGTGCAGTCGTACTGGTTTGCCTCATCCTTCTCTCGGGCAGCAGCCGCGCTTCCCGCCCACTTCCAACAAAACTGACCCTGCGCGTGATGAGCTACAACATTCACGTTGGCGTAGGTATGGACCAGAAGCTCGATCTTCAGCGCATCGCCGGCGTCATCAAGCAGGAGAAGCCTGATCTGGTTGGACTGCAGGAGGTAGATCGGGGGGTCAAACGCACTGAGGGAAAAGATGAGATTGCCGAGTTGGCAAAAATGACGGAAATGCACTCGGCCTTCGCGCACAATCTCGATTATCAGGGCGGGCAATATGGCGTAGCGATTCTTTCGCGCTTCCCAATCACGAAGATTGATCACCGCAAGTATGAGAACAAGAGGGTGGCGGAACGACGAGGCATGCTTCGCGTGGAGCTAAACGTGTCAGGAAGAACAGTAAACTTTGTCACGACGCATCTCGACTACCAGTATGACGACAGCCGGTTGTTTGAAATGGAGCAACTTTTGAATTTCCTGTCGGGTGTCAAAGGGCCGTTGATCGTTTCTGGTGATTTCAACGATGAGCCCACCGGCAGTAGTTACAAACTGATGCTGGGCCGCTTTGAAGATTCATGGACGCGTAGCCGGACCAAAGGCGACGGCTTCAGCTACCCGGCCGACAAACCAGTAAAACGAATTGACTACATTTTCACCACGCCTCGCACGACAAAAACGAAACGAGCGTGGATTGTAAACACGCTCGCTTCCGATCATTTGCCACTGGTTGCCGATGTCGAGGTGCGTTGGTAGAGATTCTTACCTGGTGCGGTTTTTGATGGCGCCTCTCACGTTCAGAAACCCGAGACATAACTGAAGGAAGATCAGCGCGTAAGCAGCATCATGCACGCCCCAAATGATCCATAGCAGGTTGCTCAGCAGGAACAGCCAGAATCCCCAGTTCCTCTTAAACTTTCGCTGCGAGGCTATCAGCCAGGCAGCAACGACCGTCACAAGCATCGCCGGCCACTGAATTAAGTCGAGCCACTCCATTTAACAACTGCCCAGACCCACCCGATGTACTTGTTCTCTGGTGAAGTGCGACTTTCAGACTAGAACGACCGCCACGTTACAGGCATTGAATGCGATCCAACCACACGACTGCAATCGTCACTGCGTAGTCTCTTCCAGGTTGGATTTGTATTTTGTATTAGTCTCACGATCGTTCATTTCGATGTAGACATAACTCGGCGGAATCTCGTCAGCTGGCAGTGCAAACCAGATTTTGTTCAAGCTGGACGCCTTCCCCAAAGCGCAGAACCCGTTGAGTCGCTTACCGCGTGAATCGAAGAAATCGACCCACGTGCGGGAAGCTTTAGTGTTGGCGCCGCACGGGGGCAGTGTTGGGGCCGGCGCAAACATCGCGTCTGGATAAGCGGAGAAGTTGTGGACGAAGTACGTGTACCGAATGAAATCCTTACCGCCTGTGGTGAAATACTCAGGCGCGCCGGTGTAGACCAGCACTGGATTTGGCAGCGCGACCGGGGCCACCGCAAAGGAAGAACTGTCGCTCACCGTCGAGGCCAGCAGCAGCGTCACCGCAAACATCACGAACCATCTCGTTATTCGCATAAAGAGGATCCTTTCATTGTAGTTGTGAAGCAAATGCTTTGGCTTTGAATTGGCGGAACGCGCAGAGCATGCCATTAACAGGGGTTTGCTGACAAGGATTTCTTGTCAAAGATGCCGATCCGCCTTCAGCGATACCCTTCGGCTTGCAACGCGAAGAGTTCGGCGTAAAGCCCTCCACGTGTGACTAGTGTTTCGTGTGAGCCCTCTTCGACCAGTTGTCCTTCGTCGAGCACCACGATACGGTCGGCCATGCGAACTGTTGAGAAGCGGTGCGAGATTATGACCGCCGTGCGCCCTTCCATAAGCTCGGCGAACCTGCGGAAGACTTCAAACTCAGCGCGCGCGTCGAGCGATGCAGTGGGCTCGTCGAGAATCAACACTTGTGCGTCTCTTATGTAAGCGCGCGCAAGCGCCACCTTCTGCCATTCGCCGCCTGAGAGGTCGACGCCGCCGGCAAAGCGGCGACCTAACAGCTGTCTGTAGTTTTGCGGGAGCCGAGGGAGTAGGGAGGCCGCGAGGGATTTTTCGGCGGCCGATACAATAGCCGGATCAACGCGCGCAGGCTCCGTCGCCCGGATCTCATTTGCACGCTCACCCGCCGAGCCAGCCGGCGCTGATTCTTCCCTGTTTGATAGATCCTGGCGGTCGAGATATTTGCTTAGCTGTTGGATTTCGCCTACGCCGATGTTTTCGTCGAAGCGCATGTCGTAGCGATAGAAATCCTGGAAGATGACTCCGACATTTTGTCGCAAACTTTTCAGATCGTATTCGCGCAGGTCTTTTCCATCGAGGAGGATTCGTCCTTCAGTCGGGTCGTAGAGTCGCGCAAGCAACTTAACCAGCGTGGTCTTACCTGAGCCGTTACCGCCGACCAGCGCCAGCCGATCGTGGGTGCGCAGGCTGAAGTTAACATGTCGCAACGCCCAATTCTCGTTGCCGGGATAGCGGTAGCCGACATTCTCGAAGACGAAACCCTCGCGCAACGGGCGCGACACTTCCAACGCGCCGGGAAGCGAGTAAATCGTCGGCTTCGTCTCAAAGAAATCGAAAAGGTCTTTCAGATAAAGGCATTGGGTATAGATTTCGCCGGCCCCTTTGAGCAAACGCTGAACGAGGTCGCGACTGCGCATGAACGATGCGGCGAGGAAGGTGAGCGAACCCAGAGTGATCGCTCCCTGTACTGCGCGCACAAGGATCACGGCGTAAGCGCCGTAATAGCCTAACAAGCCGATGAACCCGAGTACCGCGGCGACAATGCTTCTGCGGATGGTTAGCTTCTTGTTCTCCTGATAAAACTTCAGCGAGAGGGCGCGATAACGCTCCACTAACCAGGGCGCCAGGCCAAACATCTGCACTTCCTTTGCCGGACGATCGCTGGCGCCGAGATAGCGAAGGTAGTCGAGCTGGCGTCGCTCTGGTGTCCAGCGAAAGAGGAGGGAGTATTCCATTGAGGCGTAATGTGCTTCGCCGAGAAAACCGGGAATCACTGCCAACACAAGCAGGAGCAACAACCACGGGCTATAGACCAGCAGGACCATGCTGAGCGAAAAGAGAGTAAGCGCGTCCTGGCCCATCGATAGCAAGAGCGCCAGCAGCCCTATGCGCCCAGTGGTTTGACGCCGCGCGCGATCAAGCTGGTCATAGAAAGCTGGATCTTCAAACTGATAAAGATCGAGAGTGGCAGCGTGTTGCATGAGCAGTACACTGGTCCGGTTTGAGAAGAGATCGCCGAGCAGGCTCTCCACCACGGCAGATACCCGCGCCAGGATTTCGCCAATTAGCGCCAGCGCAATCTCAATGGCCACCAGCCGCCACAGCAACCTTGAATCAAGAGTGCCGCCGCGTGCTGCCACCACGGCGTCGATGATCAATTTGCCAACCCAAAGAACAGCGACCGGGACGAAGGCGCGCGCCAGTCGCAGAACAATCATAGCCAGCGTATAGGCCCGATGTGTTTGCCAAATGAGTTTTACGAATGGTGGAACGTTGCGGAGGACCGTGATTCGCTCGCGCAAGCTCGGCGACTCGGCTACGGCGCCGCGTCGATGTGATGCGGAAGAGGCTGGCATTGAGATAGGGACTGAAGATTATTACAACGCGACCGCGAGATGCCGGCGTATCTGTTCGCTCAAACTACTTCTCCGGCCAAGGTGGGAAGGCCGATAACCGACTCCCATTGAGCGAGCGCTCGCGGCAACTCATACTCGGCAACGCGCTCGCGCGCGGCGTTACCGAGCCGGCTGCACAATTGCGGGTCGTTGGCCAGGCGGCGAAAGGCTGCAGCCAAAGCCTTGGCGTCATTAACGGGAACGATCAGCCCGGAGACTCCGTCTTCAACAAGTTCTAACGGACCAGGAGCCCCGTCGCTGACAATGACCGGGAGACCACAACTCATAGCTTCGAGCAGTGCGTTGGGCATGCCCTCGATGCGCGAAGGCAAAGCGAAAATATCTGCGTTGTGGTAGAAGGCATAAGGGTCGCACACGACGCCGTGCCAATCAACGCGTTCAGAAATTCCCAGGTCTTCAGCCTGCATTCGCAGGTCTGCTTCCAAACGCCCGTCGCCAACAATAGAGAGACGCCAGCCGTCTAATTCGGCGCTCAGGATCGCAAACGCGTCCAATAGAATCTCGTGCGCCTTATCGTCCACGAGCCGGGCAACGTTCAGAATAAAAGGCGAGGGAACACGAGTCGGGGGAGCTTCAGCGACGGGCTTTTTATCACCGTTGCCTTTTGCCAGTTCCAGCGGATTGGGGACAAAAGCTAGTTTACGCGCCTCCACAAATTCGCTCATGTCCCGCAAAGCACCGCGCGTGTTTGCCGTCACAAGATCCGCGCGATTATAGAGTTTGCGCGCCAGCACGTCCCAGTTTTTGAATCGCGAAAGCCGGCGCGGATCATTGCGTTCGGAAATGATCACGCGCCTTTCCATCCCCCTGCACGCTCGCAGCGTGATGATATTGATTGGGGTACCCAGTGACACGATCAGAGGTGACCTTACGCGATTTAGCGCTCGCCGCAAGAGGAAGGACTCGCCGGCATATACGATGGCGGAATAGGTACGGTAGAGACGTTTATAGGAAAGGTTGTAAAGAGCGCCGATCACAGCCCCGAGCAACCAGAATCGCGCTGGACGGTCACTGCGGAGTCGAGCTGCAATCCAACGCAGCAAGTCGGCAAGGCGATTCAAGCCGGCGCGGTCGATGACGACGTGATGAATAGCAGGATCGAGCGCGTAGAACCGGCGCCGATCGTGCAACGTGATCACGCATATTTTTCGTCCACCGCCGGCCCACGAGTTCGCCAGCGTTGACACGACCCGTTCGATGCCGCCTGCATCGAGGCTATTACAGACCAGTATTAAATCAGCCGAAAAGTTTGTTTGGCGGAGCATGCTAGCGCGTCTTTATGCTTACTTTGATACTCGGTTTGATCACCCTTGGCGAGTTTTGCAGGGATGATAACACGGGCGACTCATCGGGTCGCGCTGGTTTGCGAAAATCGCCGCACTGACAGCGCGATGGGCAGACCAACGCACAGCATGTGTACGATGAGGCCGGTAACTACGAGTGCGGGTCGAAAAGTAATTTTGTGTGGGAACGCCGACAACGGCAAGACCACCAGGTTCATGAACCAGTAAACCGCGATGCCAAAAATCAATCCGCTGACGACTGCCTGGTTCACCATAAACCTCAACCGGCGGCTGGCCGCAAAATAAACTGCCGCCGCTCCGAAAGTGATTACAAAGTGCAACGCAGTTCCCATCAATGCCGTGCGAAGGCCGCCTGTATAAGACGCCGCCCCGAGGAGGCCGCTGGCGATTGACTGCAGTATCCGAATCGGAGCTATTCCGCGAAATCGGTTAGTGACGATCGCCGCGGTTAGATCCAGAACGCCGGCGAGTAAGCCTCCCCAGAAAATTGCGCGAAGCGCTATCGACTTCTTTGGCTGACCGTCAACTGCCGACATTTTACGCGACGACCGAAGTGCCTGAATCTTTGTAGAGCGCCGCGCCGGCAAGTGCTGCGATGATGGATGTCACTAACTGGAACGCGCCAACTTTGACCCAAAGTGCATTCGAAAAGAACTGCAACGGAATAAACTGCGCAGGACCCGTCAATGAAAAAGCAATCCAGGCAATCAGGCCGGCCCAGGCGGCCGTTTTTGGGCCCGGACGACAGGTGGGCCGCATCAGCACGTAAAGCAGCATCATGATGAAGCCCCTTCCCAGCTCGAACACTGCGAAGTAGGCCATGGACATCGAGGTTTCCATCGGAGGCGTGGCGCCGAGGTTTGCATAGACTGCCTTCCAGTCATCCCCGACGATCATTTCGTGCAGCGCTCCGTCGGTAGCAAAACAGATGATTGAAGCAATGATGCCGCCGATAAAGAATCGACCCCAGTTAATGGACATGTTTTCATCTCCTCAGGCAGGTTAGGATTACGCGCGGGATTATCCGCCAAGTTAGACCGGTCGGCAATACTTGAAGGGAGGTCAACCATCAAGGCAGCAACACTGTGTCGATGATTTGAATGACCGAGTAAGTGCCTTCGATATCACTCTTCAGCACGCGCGCCTTCTTGTTAACCAGGGGGCGGTGTTCATTGGTAGGGTCTGCTGGATGCTCGTTACATTGAAAGTATGCAAGCCCTCCATCGGCATTCTTCGCCGACTTGGTAACATTCTGTTTAGCAACCCCGCCCTTATCCGGCGCAAAGAATGACTTGAAAAGAAGTTTGCCGGGAAGCAGATGAGCAAGGAGGAGGCGATTCAGCTTCTCCGGATCATTGCTGAGCTTTGCCAAATCTTCAGGAGCCAGTTTCGCAAAAGCTGCATTGGTTGGAGCCAGAAGCGTGTGTGATGATTTGGCCTCACGCAACTCTTTGAGATCTGCTTTCTGAAGCAGGCCGATTAGTGTGCTGAACGAATCGGGATCCTGCCGGAGTGCTTCCAGGATACTAACTGTTGGAGGATGAAAGATTGGGCGAAATCCATCCGCTGAGGCAACGGTTGAAAAGGCGAAGATCAGCATCGCAATCGCTAATGCATGTTTCATTACATTTCCTTTCGTTGTGGATAACCGCGAATTGAAGCAACGCACTTGTACGCCCTTGGCGGACATCTAGTCAATAATCTGCAGCGGCAATGACAAGTTAACTTTCAGGTCATCCTACAACGCCTGGCCCGCTGCAAAGGCAGACGCCCAGGCCCACTGAAAGTTGTAGCCGCCGAGCTGTCCGGTGACATCAACCACCTCACCGATGAAGTAGAGGCCGGGAACGTGTTTGGCCTCCATGGTTGTTGAGGAAAGTTCGTCGGTGGAAACACCGCCCGCGGTCACCTCGGCTTTGCGAAAACCTTCAGTGCCTGCCGGAGTTATACGGAAATTGTGAAGGTCGTGCGCGATTTCCTGAAGCTCTTTTGAGTTGATTTGTTTGATTGGTTTTGAGGGATGATAGAGTTCACACCAGGCCTGTGCGAACCGACGCGGGAGGTGTCGTGAAAGTAATGTTACCAACTCAACTTCCATTTCCTGAGCCGCGTCCGGAACGGCTCTCGCCGACTCCAACAGATCCTCATCCGGTAGCAGGTCGATCGAGATAGATTCGCCCGGGCGCCAGTAGTTTGAGATTTGCAGAATTGCCGGGCCGCTTAACCCACGATGAGTAATCAAAATGTTTTCACGAAAGGTGGGAGCGCTCCGTTCATGACGAGGCGCTGGCGCTGGCGAGCCCGCGCAACTAACGTTTGCATCGATCGAGATGCCACTCAACTTCGTCAGTTGTTTTTGCACCTGAGAAGGCGCGATTAAGGGCACGAGCCCGGCGCGAGTCTCTTCGATCCGCAGCCCAAACTGGCGCGCGATGCGATAGCCGAAATCGGTCGCGCCAAGCTGCGCGATCGACAATCCACCAGTCGCGATCACCAGCGAAGCGGACTGAAAAGTTCCCTGGTTGGTGTGAATCGTGTAGACGCGCTCAGCCAGCGAGCTAACTTCGCGCACTTCGCAGCAGCAGCGAATCTCCACGCCCGCGTCGTGGCATTCGGCGAGAAGCATGTCGATTATCTGTTGAGAGCTGCCGTCGCAGAAAAGCTGGCCCAATTTCTTTTCATGATATGCAATGCCGTGTTTTTCAACGAGCGCGATGAAGTCTTCCGGCGTATAACGCGCGAGAGCGGATTTGCAGAAGTGGGGATTTTGCGAAACGAAGTTTTCCGGTCCGGTGCGAGTGTTGGTGAAGTTGCAGCGGCCGCCGCCGGAGATGCCAATCTTCTTGCCGACGCGATCGCCGTGTTCGATTACGAGAATCTTGCGCTGCCGCTTGCCGGCTTCAATCGCGCAAGATAAACCAGCCGCGCCTCCGCCGATGATGATGACATCCCACTGTTGCATGTGGATATCATAGGTGGTGACGGCGCTCAGCAAAAATTGCGAAGCAGGTCGAAGTTATCCTTCGCGCTGATTGAGGGCGAGGGCGCCCGCGGTCCCGCTTAAGAGGTTGAACTATCTCCCGATCGCGAAGAGATGCTGCTGCGACCGAACGAACATCTTGCCGCCGGAGATCGCTGGAGTCGCCATCAGGGGTTCGCCTATCGAATTGCTGGTGAGCACTTCAAACTTTGGACCAGCCTTTACGACAAACACATCGCCATCTTCGCTTGGTAAGTAAATCTTTCCGTCCGCAGCGACGGGCGAAGCGCTGAACCCACTTCCGTGATGAGGAATTCGTTCGCGATATATCTCATTTCCGGTTTTCAGATCGTAACAATCAAACACGCCCTGGTTAGACAGCACATAAAGATGTTCGCCATAAACCAGTGGAGTCGGCATGTATGAGCCGCGCGCTTTCTTGCTCCAAACGACGTCTTTGCTCGATGTCTGGCTTGCTGCCAGAGTGATGTCACCTGAAGCGCCGGCGCGAATCACAAAGATCGGAGCTTCCGGCCGGCGGCCACTGGCAACAACGATCAGGTCACCGGAAATTACCGGTGTCGGCGCAGTTATTTTTGAGCTACCGCCCAGTCGCCAAAGTTCCTTGCCGGTGGCCGGGTCGTAACCGCGGATGAAGTTTGAAGCGTTAGTTATGATCTCGGTGCGAGCGTTTCCGGAGTAGATATTTGGCGTGCCCCATGAGGGAAGTTCCTCGCGGTCAGTCTTCCAAACTGTATTGCCCGTTTTGATGTTCGCCGCAAGCAGAAAAGAGCCCTTTTGGGTGTCGCATTGGACGATCACCAGGTCTTTGTAAATGATCGGCGAACTTGCCGTGCCCCACTCGTAATCCGGCAAGTCGTATGCGCCGGCATTGAGTACTCCCAGATCTTTCTTCCACAACAGACGGCCTTTGAGGTCAAACGCATAAAGGCCCTGCGAGCCGAAGAAGGCTACGACATAGCGGCCATCAGTGGCGGGGGTCGCATTTGCATAGCTCGCCTTGATGTGCCGTTTCTCGCGCGGGACACCCTCAAAGGCGATGCGATCCCAAAGAATGCGGCCCGTATTTTTGTCGAGCGCGTACAGCTTCCACTGCTGGCTCGAACGATCTGCGGATGCGTCGCCATCGCCATAGAGGCCCTTACGGAAACTGTCGCCGCCTTTGCTGCTGATCGCTGTCGTAACAAATACTCGATTCTCCCAAACGATCGGACTCGAATGGGCCAACCCCGGAATCGGAGTTTTCCATTTGACGTTCTGACCCTTGGCAATGTCCCACTTCTCAGGGAGACCCTGTCCATCAGCAACCCCGGCCGCGCGCTCGCCGCGAAAGGATGACCATTGCTGCTGGCGCAGCTGGGCCGAAGCACTCCCGAGACACAACGCGATTAAGCACAGCGAAATCCAATTTCGTTTCATAGCTATTCTACCTTTGCGCGGTCACTCCAATCCGCGATACGAAGTCAGTACCACCACGCGGTAGCGGGTGGGTTACGCTGCGCACCCGCTGACTTCATCGGACTGCAGAACGACGTGAAACTCTCACACATTCCAGCGACCACTTTACGGTTCCAGTCTTGCATCCATCGTGATTGTTGCATTCAACAGACGCGACACGGGGCAGCCGGCTTTGGCCTCGTTGGCCGCAGTTTCAAAGGCCTGCTGGTCGGCGCCCGGCACCCTGGCACTGACGTCCAAATGGACCGCCGTAATTGTGAAGCCCGCACCGGTCTTCTCGAGTGTGACCGCCGCCGTCGTGTTAATGCTCTCCGCGGTTAAATTTGCCGCGCCCAGCTTTCCCGAGAGGGCCATGGAAAAGCAACCTGCGTGAGCTGCTGCGATTAGTTCTTCCGGATTCGTGCCCTTTCCTTCTTCAAAGCGAGTGCTAAACGAATACTGTGTGTTCTCGAGCACTCCACTGTCGGTCGAGATTGTTCCTTTTCCGTCTTTAAGTCCGCCGTTCCAAACTGCTGATGCTTTGCGTTTCATGATTTCTCCTGCTGTGATTTTTTCCCGACTATATTTGCAAACGTGCCCCTCTTTGGAGTGCGGTGACCTGTCATCGCTCTGGTCGGCTGCGACCTTTCGCAGCCTTTGCAGATTGATTCCAGGACAGAACTGCGGCGTCTGGCCGCGCGGGCGAAAGCGGCGACAGGTCGCCGCACTTCAGGGAGGGGGTCCTACTTCTTTCGATGACTCTCGATATACTTGCGCGCGAATTCATTCAAGTGTGGACTCTCGCGCAGGCCGATCTTCTTCGCTTCTTCTTCGGCTTTCTCAATGGTCCACCCGTCGCGCAACACCCGGCGAATCATCCAAAAAGCTCCCACGCGAATCGCCCCGGCGCAGTGAATAAATGCCGGACGGTTCTTTTCGTCGTCTGTGATCTTAAGGAACTCGTCCACCTGTTCGGCCTTCGGATCAGCAAAGACGACCGGGATGTTGAAATAGCGCAGGCCCAATTCCTTAGCCATTGCTTCCTCTTCGGCAGCGCGATGCTCACCGGCAGGTCTCAAGTTGATGATGGTGGTGACGCCGTCGGCCTTCAGTTTGGCAAGTTGTTCGACGCGGGGTTGGCCGCCGGTGCAAAACTGGTCGTTGACGCGCAGGAAATTCCTGATTGGCGGGGCTTCCTGCTGAGCGAAAGCAAAGCTGGAAACGAGGCAAACTGTGACAGCCAATGCGATTCGTTTGATCATGATCTTACTCACCATTATTAAGCGCCGCAGCACTTCTTATACTTCTTGCCCGACCCACATGGGCACGGTTCATTGCGTCCGGGACGAGGCGTTTCATATCTTACGGTTGGGTTCTTTAGCTCATCACCGGTTACAAAGCGCCACCGGCCATTCTCACGCTCGAACACGCTCTTCTCGCGGTGAATCTGTTCCTCGCCTTGTTGCGAAAACTTCGCTTCAAAGGAAACCAGGCTCTTGTTTTCGTCGACGTCCTTCGTCTCAAGGATTTGTAGTCCCTGCCAGATGGAGTTTTTGGACCACTCAGTGGTGTAGGGAATATCAACCTCACGACGCGTTTGTGAATGCGTCGATGCGACGATGAAATCAATAGCTCCAGCGGCGAAAGCCGAGTAACGGGCGCGCATCAATTCTTCGGCCGTTTCAGGTTCTCGTTCGCCCTTGATGACCCGCTCACAGCATTCGGCGAAGGTGGCGCCGGAACCGCAGGGGCAAGGTTCGATGTTGTCAGTCACAGCATGTCGTCCTTGGAATTGTTAACTACCGGCCACACGCCGACGTGGTTGTTTAATCTAATCCGGCGCTTCCGTCTCATCGTCTGCAACATAAGGCAGCTTCTCGCCAGGCCGCATCCGTCGCAGAACCTCAGATCGCGGAAAGAAATTCTCGCCCCTCGAACTAATCAGCTTCCATGAAAGCCGGTCACCGCGCAGGGTGAGCGCGATCGTTGCCGAACCGCCGAAGTTGCTCGTCAGTCGAATGGTGGCACGGTTGCCCTTAATCGTTGCGGCGATATCTCCCTCGTCGATCCGCGCAAGGAAACGCGCCAGCAAACCCCAGGAGCCGCTTAATCTATTGCCGCGCTGACGCAGCGTGAGGTCAAGCGCGTAAGCCGGAATTTCGCGCACGTCGTCAGTGTCTCGATAGGCGGGCGGCAACTCGGTTTTGTCCTTCGCGTAAATAGCCCAATTCCAATGACCTTGCCAATTCGTTTTCGTTTTGGTGCGTGACTGTGCAACGACCGGTGAACTTGCGTGCATTGAGATGGTCAATAGCACTCCGCAAAGAGTTAGCAGCTTCCGTTTTCTGGATGTAGCCTTCATAAACATTTCTTCGCTCGCAGGTTGGGAAGAACAGTTTGAACTACGTCGTCTTCATCAAGCGAGCCAGTGCTCCACGAATCGATTCCGGCATCGGCACCGGTCTCTGTGTTTCACGATCAACGAAGACGTGGACAAAGTAACCCGCCGCCGCGGCAACCTTTTCGCCTTGTTTGAAAATAGCGAGTTCATAGCGGACACTTGAGTTTCCCAGTTTGCCGACGCGAAGTCCAACCTCCAAAACATCAGGAAAAGCGAGAGGCTTCAGATACTGGCATTGGGATTCCACGGCGAACCCAATGACCGGCCCGGTGTTAATGTCCAGGCCGCCTTCAGTGATCAGATAGTCATTGATCGCCGTATCAAAGAATCCATAATAAAGCGCATTGTTAATGTGGCCGTAGACGTCGTTATCCATCCAGCGGGTGGAGACGGCGACAAAGTGTGAATAGTCGTTTCGAGCGATCTGCGGTTTCTGCGCCATCCTGTTTTGAGTCTCGCCGTCGGATCAACTGAAGACGATAATTTGCCTCACAGCCTGAGCCTGGGCCAAGCGATCAAAGCCGTCGTTGATTTCGTCGAGCTTCAAAGTATGAGTCTGCAACTTGTCAACGGGAAGAGTTCCTGCCTGGTACATCCCAATGAATCGCGGAATATCACGCCGCGGCACGCAGCCTCCCATGTAAGAGCCTTTAATCGTGCGCTCCTCGGCGACAATGCTTAAGGCGGGCACTGAAAACATCTTACTCGGAGCCGGAAGCCCGACAGTCACGGTCGTTCCGCCGCGCATTGTCGCCTGATAGGCTTGAATCAATACTGCCTCGCTGCCCACGCTTTCGAACACATAGTTTGCGCCGTCGCCGCCAAGATCTTTGATCGCGGTTACGGGATCGTCGGTTGCGGAATTGATGATATGCGTTGCTCCTACCTCGCGGGCCAGGGCGAGTTTCTCGTCAATAAGGTCCACCGCGATGATTGGATACGCTCCAGCCGCGCGGGCGCCCATTACAGCGCTAAGTCCCACGCCACCCATTCCAAAAATTGCCACCGAAGTTCCCGGCTCAACTCGTGCGGTATTGACTACCGCACCGACTCCGGTCATCACAGCGCATCCAAAGAGTGCGGCCATCGGTAACGGGACCGACGAGTCGATCTTTACCAACGACTCCTGCGCGGCCACTGTGAATTGTGAAAAGGCTGAAACTCCAAGATGATGGCTGCAGGCATTTGATCGCGCATCATTAAACCGTCGCGCACCGCTGAGCAGTGTGCCCGTGAGATTTGCCGCGTTTCCGGGACCGCACATCGCGCCCCGACCTGAGGCGCAGTAGAGACACTGTCCGCAAACCGGAACCCAACTGAACACTACATGGTCGCCCGGGCTAAGCTCGCTGACATTTGCACCCACCTCACGCACAATTCCACTCGCCTCATGACCTAAAATCATTGGCAGCGGACGCGGACGAGAACCGTCAACCACTGATAAATCGGAATGGCATAAACCGGCGCCCACGATTTCGACCAACACTT
This sequence comes from Pyrinomonadaceae bacterium, assembly GCA_035557535.1. Lineage (GTDB taxonomy): Bacteria > Acidobacteriota > Blastocatellia > Pyrinomonadales > Pyrinomonadaceae > PSRF01. Next base: position 124,044 of record DATMDU010000075.1, on the reverse strand, counting down.
CGCCCGGTCCCGGATTGTCGAGATTGATTTCGTCAACAATCAGCGGCAGACTTTTGGCGAAAGGTTGTGTCGCGCCCGTTTCATACAAAACAGCAGCTTTAGTTTTCATAACCATTTCAGACAACGATTGATTGGGGCAGTAGACTGACCGTTAGGGAGGGCATCATAAACTTTGAACTGGTCTCGTGACTTTATCATGCTCGATTGCCGCCATCCCTGACGGCCGGGCTAATGCCTCGATTATTGCTCGCCCCGAACCTGCTTCAAATCCCTCAGCAGCGCCTTGATCGCGTCCTCCGCAAACACGATCTTATTCGTTCTCCAGATTATTCGGGCTGAACCAGTCGTCTCAGGTTTTGAGTTGAGGATTACAAACAGCTCCCCGTAGGGATAGACGCCGTTCAGCATTCGCCGATATTCAATCAACTTGAAATAGAGGATGAAATCGGCCCGGCTGGTCTGATCTGCGGGACGCAGGCTGCGATATTTGCGGATATACTGATTGAGCTTCCGAGCGATCAGGCTGTATGCAAAGCGATGACGGGGAGCTAGCCTTGGCTCAGCCGTCAGGGCTTCTCGAATAATAGGTTCATCGTTCCCCGTGGCATCAAGCACAGAACTCCTGATGATCACCAGAGCCACGCTCTGCTTATCTTTGATTTCGGCGAGAGAGCCGTCCCAGTATTCAACCGGAAAAGTTTCTGCAGGGGCGGCTGAGGCTACTCCGCGTTCCCATCCGATCACTAAGCCGCAAAAGAGCGTTAACATCCTAACGATTATCAACGTGCGATGTGAATGCTGAACTCGCAAACCTTTACCATAAGCATCAGGATAAATCCAAAGCTATAACTTACGCGGTGGCGCAGTCGTTATGAAGCTGGTCATCGCCCCGTGAATAATGTTTGTTCATCAACGAAACAAAGGCCATTGCCCCACGGGTCGTTTACATAGAATGAGCGTTCTCCCCAGGGGCGGACCACGATCTCTCCCGATGCGGCGCCGTGCACGTTGGCTTCCGCCAGGCAGTTAAGCGCGCTCGCCCGCCCGTGAACCTCCTCGAGGTTGTTCACCGAAAAATAAATGAAATCGGGTAGCGGTTTTGCCTCCAGTTTATCGACCGCTGGATCGACGAGGGCCAGGATCACCGCACCGCAATCGAAATAGTGGCGCGATGCGTATGGGATTCGCCTGCCGGGGTGATCCAGCAGTTTGGCATAGAACTCCGCGGCCTGGTCTAAATCAGAGACCTGCAGGATGACTCGGAAAAGATTCATACAACCTCCAAAGGACGTGTTCAATTGCTCTGGTAGATCAGCACCTTCTTTTCTTTGCTTCCCAGCCCGCCCACGAGTGCGCCGATACCAGCGCCAATCACACCGAGCACGCCGCCTGCAATAGCTGCGATCTCACCTCTGCTTAGAGTCTCATATCCTCCCGAGGCGATCCCTAAACCAATTCCGACGCCACCACCTATCGCTGCACCAATCGCCGCTGCTTTACCGACTGACTTTCCGGCAGACCCAACCATTCGATAAACCCTCGAAATGGAATCCCGCGTAAGGTCGCTCGTTCTGCTGCCGCGATCCAGCGTGACCATCGTGTCCGAAACGGACCTCAGGCGTCCCTTCATCTTTTTTCCGTCTTTGGTCTCGATGCTCACCTTTTCGCCCGGGGCGAGAGCCTGCACCGTGGACCAGTCAGAGGAAACGCCTGCCTGTTGGGCCAATGCCGGGGTTACGCTCATTAATAGCGTGGAGACGATTAGCAAGAAACTTAAGGTCCTGGATTTCATGCGTCGGTTCCTTTTTCAGGTTGAATTGGGAAGAAGGGCTTCCAGTGAAAAAGACATCTGCTCCGCTTCGAGGCTTACTCCCCTCGACCCGTTTCTCACTAAAACGCGTGGATCCATCTTAACGCCATGATTGGTCCACGCCAAATTTTCGGTTCCGCGCGAAATGTGTGTGCATCGGCAATCTTTAGGGCGTGGTCTTTGGTGGTTCAGTGATCCCTACTAGTTCAACCAGGAAGATCAGCGTGGCATTGGGAGGAATCACGCCGCCTGCGCCTCGGTCGCCGTAAGCGAGTTGTGGAGGGATTATCAACGTAGCCTGCTCACCGACGCGTAGCTTGGCAATTCCTTCGTCCCAGCCTTTGATCACGCGACCCTTCCCAAGCGGGAAATCAAATGTCTGGCCCCGGTCGAGCGAGCTATCAAATTTGACTCCACTGCCGAGGAGCCCGGTGTAGTTGACCTTCACCGTTTCGCCTGGCTGCGGCTGACGCTCGTGGCTTCGTCGGGTGATGATATAAGTTAGTCCTGAAGGGGTCGTAACTGCATCACCTTTCGGAGCCGCAACCACCACAGTTCTACAGCGCCGCCGGTTAGGTTTTTTTCGCGGAGAATTAACTCGCCGATTTCGTGGTTTCACAATAGCGGTGGCCTGCGCCTCGTTTGGACCACTCTGCGCCGAACCAATGCTGTTTACATTACCCATGGTCGGGCCGGCGGCGCTGATTAGCAGGATGGCGGTAAAAGTCAGAGAAAGCTTCACAAATGTCTCCTTCAAAATGATTTAGATTAATGTGCTGAAAAGCGTGGAGCGCTATGCGTTAATCGTTCAGAGGCACAAGTTCAGTAGTTGTGTTTCGCGACTTCGCCCGCGACATATCACTCACATATTTGATCGAGCCCGGCGTGTTGTACTTTTCTCGATAAGCCTGGCTGACTGCGTCCTTCAAACGCTCGCTCCGGGTCCTCACCGCGCGCACGCGTATATTTCGTTTGCCAACCTGGATAATGCCTTGCGAATCGTCAAGAAACGTCCTGTACCAGCTTCGAGGTTTAAGACTCCATGAGCGCACGAACACGCGTCCTTCAACCTCTACTGACCAGATGCCGATGATCCGGTGGGGCTCCGTTCCCGCCCGAATTCCCAGTATCTTGTCCTGGCGTATAGCCGCCAGAATTTTCTCAGGGAAACGCTTTGGCATTAGACCTCGCTCAGGTTTTTCGCAAACACCAGTTCGACATCGAACGTTGACCGTGGACCACAACGGTCTTGAAAGGTTCCAGCAATTCACCACCGAGCGCGGCAGTCGCGACTGACAACATCTGTTCATCGACCAGGAAGCGGTCACTGCCATCGGGAAGGTGATACCGCCTGCCTTCGATCAGTTTCACCTGACTCTCAATCCCCACATTGGACGCGAGCCTGGCAAAAAAGATTCCATCTGGTCGCAACACGCGCCACATTTCGTTCACCATAGTCTGCCAGTGGCTTTCATCATGCGCAAAGTGGAGCACGGCGCTGCTAATCACTACATCAAACGTCGAGTCAGCGAAAGTCATCCTTTCGACCGGCTCGACACGGAAATTCTCCGCCGGCAGATGCGGAGCGCGTTGCGCAGCGAGGGCGCGCACTCGCGCTATCGAGGCGCTTGATTGGTCTATTCCGAAGACTTGAAATCCCGCAGTCAGGAAATAGGGAAGGTTGCGACCGGCCCCGCAGCCTGCATCGAGAAGTCGCATCGGCGGAACCAGGCGGCCTTTCAATAATTGATCAAAAAGGTAGATGTCGAGGTCGCCAAAGAGCTCTTGCGGATTCATGCGATAGATGACCGGCAGTGTCGAGAACTCAGGCGCCCATTGCCTTGCGGTAGGTGGCAAAAAGATCCGACAACCGATCGGCGGCCGCCGGGTCGCTGCGCGCCAGCAAAGTAATGATCTCGTCACGCTGGGCAAATAAAGGTTGTACTGCAGAACGCTGGGCCGCGTTGAGAGCCGAGTCTTCGCCCTTGTTAACTTCCGACAGCAGCGAGGTGAAGAACTGACTCGCCGCCACACGAGCTGGCTCGTATTCGCCACGCCGGGCGTCTATTACGGCGGAGGCGATGGTGTTTTGCAGTTGCGCGATCGTTAATTTTTGTTCTGCTGCGGCCAGGTCCATTCGACTGCTGCGGGTTTTGATCCACATGGGCACGAACCCGAGCAGAAAAACGACCAGTAGCACGACGGCGTAAATCCCGATTCGCTGGATCAGCGAGGCAGATTTGTCTGGTTGAGGCAGCGGTTTAAGGTCTTCACCTTCGTTCATCTTGTTCCCTCAGAGGTTCACCGGCTCGCTTGCTGATTTACGACTTTGAAGTCGACCCAGCGAGTCGCAAATTTCGAGTCTCCCGACCCACTTTGATTCGTAACGGTCAGATGCAGCACGTAGTCGCCTTCGATTAGCACGGTGCCCAAAAACAATCGCCTGGTTACGACCAGTCGCTTCATATCCGCCTGCTGAGACATATCAAGCGGCACGGGTCCACCGTCAAAGACCTCGAGGCCTTCATGAAAGAGTCGTACCTGCGAGGTAAATGGTCCCTTGGCTTTTCCATCTTTACCGTTGTAGAGGATGCAGGCAAAGTTGAGATACATCTTGGTGCGGAATAACCGCGACGCCGGACTCGCCCTGGGATCTTCAGTTCCCACCATGCCTTCGCCGCCGGCGACGATGACGGGTGCGTTTGTAGCAACTGAGACCGCCGACTTGTCACTGGCAGTCGACGCCATTGCGAGAACCGATTTCAAAAGCTCTTTCGCGGTCTTAGGTCGCAGGCCACCTTCCGGGTTGTTTCCCGAAATGATCAGGCTCGAAAGGGTCATGCGATCCTTACTTACATTCGGCACCTCGATGTACTGACTGGCGGAACCAATCTTTCCTGATGCGGCATCGCGCACCGCTATCCGGAGCATGTAAGCGCCCGGTTTGCTAATTGGAATATTTAAACCATACACCATGCCTTCGTTGATGAAACGTTCGAGGTTTTCGGGTGACACGATTATTTTCTCGACCCGCGTGATTTGATCCGTGACGGCGCCAGTGTCTCCGAGCGTCACTGCAATGACATTGAACATGGTCTCAAACTTGCCATCGGGCCGCTTGGTGAAGGTGAGATTCTCAGCGTCCATGAGGAGCATGGATTTCATTGTTGAACCGAGCGTGGCGTCGTTCATGAAGACTGACGTCAGTTTCAAATCGAGCCCGCGCACTGAAAAAGGAGACAGCAGTGCCGCCATCAACTGTTCTCCCGGCGTGCGGTTCTTGTTGCGCGATTGTTCTTCGGCGAAGCCAATGAAGCCGCCCCGGGTTCGCACCTTAAGGTTCGGACGATCCTTGACTTTAATGGACCAGGAGTTAAAGCGCCTGTGCCCGGAAGATGTCTCGAAGCTCGCTTCTTCCGGTCGATAGCCAATCAGGTAGTAACCGGTTATGTCCTCGAGCGCGCGCCGGATGCCTCGATTGAGATCATTGTTATTGAAGACCGCGATGCCGCCAGTCTCACGCGCGAGGTAGCTCAAGCCATTCTGTCCCTCAAACAATTCCGCGGTGCGAGCGCCTAATACCTGCTGCCCGTATAAGTCAGGGGCGATATTCCCCACACCTCCGATCGCGCTGGGAGGGCCTGATGGGTTGTTGAAGATCGCGCCGCCGGTGGTGTTATCTGAGGCTTGCATCGTGGGCTGCAAACCGCGGGTGTCGATCGAGTAAATAACAACAGAGGCGCGGTTGGCATGGTCAACCAGCTGACGCATCGCCTCCATTACTCGTCCGCTGCGATCGCCGGCATTGCTATCTGAATTGAAAATTGAGATGCCGTCGGAAAATAACACAGCGGCTTTGCGGCCCGGTAAATCTTTGAGACCTCGCACCACAAAATTGAGAGCGCCCAGCGTGCCCACTGTGAACAATGTGTCGCGCAATTCATTGATGCCCTGAAGACGAGACTGCTCGGTTCCGCGGAAGGATGACGATGCAGCACCGGAGGTCGTACCTTCGCGGCGCCTGCGATCAGCCCCCGATTCGTTTTCATCCGGGCTACCGTCCAGAATTTGAGTTTCAAGGCGGTCAAGCATGCTAATCGACGTGAAAGCGCCAGGGCGCGCGCCGGCACGGGCGATCGGTTTCACTCGTTCAATGGCTGCCTGAAGTTGTTCCCGGTCGCTGGTGAACTGTTGTAACGCTCCCATTCCACCGCTGGTCCGGATGATAGCGACCAGGTCACCGTGCTGAGTCTGCTCTTCGACGAACTTTTTCAAAGCCTGGCGAGTCGAGTGGATTCCTTCCGTTGACATACGCAGGTCGTCAACTACGAGCGCAATGGCGCGTCGAATTTGCTCCGGACGCAAGGGTCCGACCCGGCCAATCCTGATCGGCGGACTCTTCGAAGCGTCTTTCGCGGGTTTGGGCGTTGGTGAGTTTAAAGGCGTCGGGGTCGGCAAGGGAGCAGTTGAGATGTACGAGAAATTGGTAATTGGCTGCGAGCGCCCGTTCTCCGTGATCTCGAAATCTTCCGCTTTAAGACCCGTAACGTACTTGCCATCTTTATCGGTGACCGTCGCGTCAACCTGGACCAGGTTCGTAGTGATCTGCACGACGTCTGTGTCAGGGTCTGGATCCGGGTCTCGGGCCGGCGCGATTGGAACCGTCGCGGGCTGAGGAGATGGCGAAGGCGTCGCCTGGGGTGAAGCCGGCGTGGCCGACGCCGGCGGCGGCGAAGTGGAACTCGGCTGCTGCGCCTGGGCCAATCCGTTGATCAGTAGAGCGAAGACGAGGGTTAAGACGAGGAAAAGATTTTTCATGAATTTCTAAATTGGTCGTTGAATTGACCGGAGTGGAAGTAGTTATGCTTCTTGGTGAACAATAACAGAAAATCCTGATTCACCATGCCACCGCGTATCGTCCGCGGCGCGGATCGGCGCCGGCGGCAGAAACGCGGCTGCCGGTATCATAAACAATTACGGTTGGCGCCGACAGCGTTCCCCAGGGGGCCTGCACTTTAACTTTGTGCCCCCTTAGTTTTAGTTCAGCAGTGACCTGATCCGTAATCCTCGATTCCAAATTGAGCGAGCCACCAAGGAATTCGTGATCATCAAAGGAACTAACGTAATGCTGCGTGTCAAACCGAGCAGCTTCGACCGCCTCCTGAGGGTTCATGCCAAACTCAATAATGTTAAGCAGCACCTGCAGCAGCGCCTGATCCTGATTATCGCCTCCCGGCGTACTAAGCACCATCAGCGGCTCACCTCTGAATAACACGAGCGTCGGTGTCAGCGTAATACGCGGGCGCTTGCCCGGCGCAACTACATTGGGACTGCCGGGATCGGTTAGCGCAGACTGGAGGCGCTGGCCCATCAACACGCCTGTGTCGCCTGCGACGACTGCCGGCAGCCACGCTCCGCTCGGCGTCGCACTGAAAAGGTTTCCGTCTTTATCGATCACGTTGACACAGGTTGTGTCGTTGGCGCGTTCAAGCTCGGGAACATTCGAGGCGCGGCTGACGCGCGGACCGGCGCCGGCCAGCACTGCCTTCATGTTGTGTGGATCGCCTGGCTGCTGCGTCAGCGACGCGCGTTGCTTTTCAATTAACGCGCGACGCAGCACGGCGTAGTCTTTCGATAACAGAATATCACCAGGAACTTTTACAAAATTCGGATCGCCGTAGTAACGGTCACGATCAGCGAGCGCCAGCTTAATCGACTCCGTCAGAGTGTGAATATAATCCGCGGAGTTATGACCCATCGCCTTCAAGTCGTAACCGTCCAGCAGGTTCAGCGTTTGCACCATCGCGGGGCCCTGCGTCCAAAAACCGGCTTTAAATACTTCATAGCCGCGATAGTCGGCCTTAACCGGAACTCCTACGGTGGCATGAAAGCGCGCCATATCTTCAGCAGCAAGCAGACCGCCGTGAGTCTGCATGTAGTCGCCGATCCGTTTTGCGATCGGACCACGATAGAAAAAATCGCGAGCGGCCATCAGTCCGGTATGTCGCCGGCTGTTTGAGTTCAGCGGTCGAGAACCCACGACCGGCCCTGACTTTCGTAACCTGGCGCGGCGTTCGACCGCCACCAACTCTCGAAGCGTGCGAGCGAGGTCGGCCTGCACAAAGATGTCGCCCACTTTTGGCACTACGCCATTCGGCAAAAATAATCGCTTCGCTTCAGTCCATTGGGAGAAGACTGGCGCTCGAGTCTGGATGTATTGCACGCGCAATTCGTCCAAAGGAAAGCCATCGGCCAATTCGATTGCCGGTTGCATCACCTCGGCCAGTGATAAAGTGCCAAACTGATCAAGCGCTGTCACACAGGCGTCGAGCACGGCCGGTACTGTCGCAGAGAGGGGTCCGGTGGAGGGAATTGTCCCCGTCCTGGCGCCGGCCATCGTCGCCATGGCTGGTTGAGCGCCCGTCACTGCGCTGGTGGCTGGGGCGCGATTCACGAAGAATTCCCGCGTGGCTTTCATGGGCGCCTGGCCCATGCCTTCGATCACCGCAACATTCCCGTTTCGTAGTTTGATGAGAATTGGCACTTCGCCGCCGAACGAGAAATGCGAGAATTCAATTACGGAAGCCGCGAGGATTGTTGCCACGCCCGCATCAATTGCGTTGCCGCCTTTTTGCAGGATTCGCATCCCGGCCTCCACCGACAGGGGATGACCACCGGCAACGACCCCGCGCTTGCCGCGAACTACCGGCCGAAAGGTCTGAGCCAGTGATGTTGGGGGTACTGTCGCGGTCAGGACCAGAAGCGCAGTAACCAGGAGAGCCAATTTGCGGCGCATGCTTGATTAACCTTTCTCCGGATGGAGTTTAGTGAGCGAATTGTTATCTCGTTTGCGAGCGGGAGTCAATGAAGGCCGGACGGCCGAGAGCATTTGGGTTGCTATCCAAGTGGAGGTGCCGAGTCTGGCAGCCAATAGTTTCAGAGTGTAGATTAGGGATGAAGACTGTCGCGCGAGAAGGGTTTGGCTGAGGAATTGGCTCCAGACAGACGTCGGGCGCCGACCTCCCCCAAGACCGACGCCCTTGTCCTATTTCACTTTCTCCCAAGGAGAATTAACGATGAGGCATACTAGGCCCACGCGCCGGCTCTTTGGTTGCGGAAACCTTGCAAAGAATTCACAGTACCGTAACAAAAACATCCGTAAATTCTCCCCGAACCCTTATCGAGCCTGAATTAACGAATAGAATGCTTGGAACAACTTAAAATGACGCAAAGTCGCATAGCGCCACACGGATCGTGGAAGTCTCCGATTACCTCGGACCTGATTGTCCGCGGGTCCGTGGGATTATCTCAGCCGCAAATAGAAGGTAGCGACCTTTATTGGCTCGAAATGAGGCCAAATGAGGGTGGCAGAAACGTCCTCGTAAATCTGGTTGGGCACGGCGCAAGAGACATAACCCCGGCGGGATTCAATGTCCGCACCCGCGTCCATGAATATGGCGGGGGCGATTACACCGTTCATGAAGACATCATCTGTTTTTCAAACTTTTCGGATCAGCGACTCTACCTGCAACGCTCGCGCGAAGACGCGAGCGCCCCAATTGCGCTTACCCCAGCAGCTGATATGCGTTATGCCGACGCGCGAATTCATCCGAGCGGAACGCGGTTAATCTGCGTTCGTGAAGAGCACAAAAGAGAGAGCGGAGAAGTCGTCAACGCCCTCGTAAGACTCGACCTCAAGGTTAATGACAACTGCGGCGAAGTGCTGGTCTCGGGCAACGACTTCTATTCCTCACCTCGTTTTAGTCCGGATGGTTCGCGGCTGGCGTGGCTCACATGGAACCACCCAAACATGCCGTGGGACGCAACCGAGTTGTGGACAGGTAAACTCCATGGCGCGCAAAGCCTTACGAACAGCCAACTCGTAGCCGGTGGGAAGAATGAGTCAATCTTTGAGCCGGAATGGTCTGCAGAAGGTGAGCTTTATTTTATTTCGGACCGCACTGGCTGGTGGAATTTGTACCGGTTTACTGAAGCCGGAGAAGTTGAACCGCTTTGCGAGATGCAGGCTGAGTTTGGCATGCCGCAATGGGGATTTGGAATGTCGAGTTACGCGTTTGTGACAGCCGAGACAATCATCTGCAGTTACATTGAAAGGGGAATTTCCAAGCTGGGACTAATCGACACGAGATCGAAAAAGTTTGAAACGCTTGACTGTCGATATTCTGACATCAGCTTCTTGAGAGCCGCCGCAGGTCAGGCAGTGATGCGGGCCGGGTCGCCCACCGAAGCTGCGTCGATCGTTAAATTTGCTTTAGAGACGCGGAGTTTCTCAGTTTTGAAGCGCTCCAACGATCTGGAGTTTGATCCCGAATACGTTTCAATCCCGCGCGCGGTCGAGTTTCCCACTGAAGATGGAAAAAGCGCGCACGCATTTTTCTATCCAGCAAAGAATCGAGACTTCAGCGGGCCCAGGGGCGAATTACCACCGCTGCTGGTTGAAAGCCATGGGGGTCCGACCGCTGCGGCTGCAACGGCTTTGAGTTTAGGGATTCAGTATTGGACCAGCCGAGGTATAGCAGTGCTGGATGTTAACTATGGAGGGAGCAGCGGTTTTGGACGTGCGTTTCGCGAACGGCTTAAAGGGAAATGGGGAATAGTAGATGTTGACGACTGCGTTAACGGCGCGCGCTATCTGGTCGAACAGGGAGAAGTCGATGGGGATCGCCTGATGATTACCGGTGGCAGCGCCGGCGGGTACACCACTCTTTGCGCGCTAACTTTTCGCGATGTTTTCGACGCGGGCGCAAGCCATTACGGCGTCAGCGACGTCGAGGCACTCGCGAAGGAGACGCACAAATTCGAATCGAGATATCTGGACGGACTAATAGGGCCGTATCCGGAAATGAAGAGCGTCTATCACGAACGCTCTCCCATCAACTCAACCGAGAGTCTCGACTGTCCGGTAATTTTCTTCCAGGGACTTGAAGACCAGGTAGTGCCGCCTAATCAGGCCGAGGAGATGGTGAATGCGTTAAAAGCGAAAGGAATTCCAGTCGCGTATATCGCCTTTGAGGGCGAGCAGCATGGCTTTCGTCAGGCCGCAAACATCAAGCGTGCGCTTGATGGAGAACTCTATTTCTATTCACGCGTCTTGGGATTTGAACTGGCTGAACCCGTGAAGCCAGTGGAGATTGAGAACCTGTAAAATTTTCCATTTCTCATTTGTTATTTCTCACTTTCCATTTTAAGGCGAAAAGCAGGGGATACGTTTCTTGCGATGACAAATGAGAAATGGAAGATCAGAAAATGGAAAATGCTATCGAACCTTTGATTAGAACATCGACCCTCACTGGATCGGGTTATCGGCAACCGTAGCAGATCCACCCGCCTTATCGCCGCCTCGCAAGATACCGCTTTCGTCAATGAAGAATGAAAGAAATCCGGTTTTGCCATATTCGACCGGCACAGCGGTCGCTTCAAATTTATTTCCTGAAACCCGGAGTTCGATCTTATAAGCCCCAGACTGCGGTAGCCCGTGCTCAAGCAAGCCGGCAGCCTTCAATTCCTCGAGTGTTCCATAGCGGCCATCGTCCTGCGTTGATTGAAAGGTTGCCTCAGCCGCATAGACGGTGCGCAGCAGGCTGCGGCCAACTGATTCGTTAGAGACCGTTTCAGATTCGCCCGCATCCTTTGCGAGTCCCGCCACGAACAGCATGACCATATTACGCGGAACATGAAGCTCATGAAGAGGGCCGAGACCATCATCGGTTAGCGAGTAACTCACCGGATCCAACACGGGACTAAGCCGGGAAAGGAATTCTCGCATTCGCTCATTTCCCTGAGTTCCCCACATGGCAATCGGGAAATAACGCTCAACAAGGTCGGGAGCAACATAGAGTTGACCCATTAATTGACGCGGTTGCCAGCGGGTCGAGTTTCGGAAATGGCTATCCGATGAAAGCGTTTGATGATCGAGATAGGAATCCACTGCTTGTCGCGTGGCCACCGGATCGGCCGACACCACCAGGAAGTCTTCTACGAACGCATATGCAAACGCACCGCCATAGGAAACTATTTCGGTGTCACCGCGCTTTTCAGTTTGGGCGATGAGGCTCGCGCCTTTGAATCCAAACGACTCGATGATCTTGGGTAGGAGCCGGCGTACGGCGTCGCGATCCTTCAGGGAGATGGCTACTACCGGAACAGGATCGGGAATAGGCGGAGTTTTTTCTTTAATCTTTCCGGTTGTCAGTTCCGCAGAGGGCTCAGGCGAGGCCCCCGCGACGGCCTCCGGCTGCTTCGGAATTGGTAGCAGCCCTATCGCCAATTCGTTTCCCAGCAGCGGCAACAAATCATTCTTAAAGGTAAGTCCCAATTGTTTTTCGTAAATCGCAAAAGGCGATTCCGGCGCCGGCGCCGAGGCCGGTCGTCCGCCAAAATTTTTCGCCATTTCATCCATCTCGATCAACGACTGCAGCATACGATCATAAATCTGCGGGTAATCAAGCGAGAGGGTGACAAAGAAATCGGTATTGGAGGGGAAGACGTTCGGAGCTGCGGGAACCAGCGCGGGACCGGAGATGAACTGTGGCACAAACGGGATAGAGTTGGTTTTGCTGTCAGGCCCGTTGACGATCAACGCGCGCAAGACATACGAATCACCTTCGAAAGCGACCGCCACGCCGACGGCCTCGGCCCATTTGGTTTGACCGCCAAAGCCAAACAACAGAGACGAAATTGAGAACATGGGAAAGTTCGGGCCCTGCGGTTGAGGTGGGGCGTCGCCCACACCAAGCGTCGCATCAGGATCCGTCGTGGGATTCTGCATTGGCGGCTCTCTCGGGTAAATCTCATCGGGCGTTGGACTCGGCTGCGCCGCAATTGCCATTTCTGCTTCATGATCTATCAGTGGTTCTTCCGGCGTCGGACTATTGGCCGCTTCGAGCTCATGCTTTTTCTGTAACTCTTCGTATTTCTTTCGTTGCTCTTCCTGCTCCTTCTCAATGCCGTTTAGATCTACAAAAACAAAGAGCGACTCCGAAGCAAAACGATTTCGAATGGTGGCAAAACTCTGATCCTCTGAAAGCAACTTGCTGTTGCGTGGGGCCAGATCTCTAAATGCGAATGGTTTATCGCTAATCAAAATCAGAGAGCCTGCTTGCTTAATCACGTAAGGTGGCAAAGCTGGCCCACTCACCGGAGACGGCGTGGTTGAAGGTGGACCAACTGTGGCAGGTCCGGAAGAATCGCCGGGCACTGCCGACGAAGGAGTTGGTGTGGGCGTGGCCAACAGAGTCGGAACAAAACCGCGCAGCTTCGGATCAAACTTTTGTGCTTCTTCCGGCGAGTTGAATTCAATCGCTAGCAAAACTGCCGGAAGATTAGGTTGCGACGGCCAACCGGCAACCAGCATCCGCGAGCCTGCAAGTGTGTCGGCCTGCGCGTTGAGCCATTTGAGCAGTGTCTTAAACTCCTTCGGCGGACCGCCAAGCTTCATGACGGGGTCGAGCAAATCCGTTAACGCCGGAGAGCGGAGCAATTGGCCAACGCCCCTCACCTCCGAGTAGATACGGTACTTATCAGTAGCGAGGAGTGTGTCAAATGTTGGCGCCGGCGGCGGCGCGGGTTTGGGCTTGGGCGACTGAGCTGCGGACTTCCTGGGCGTCGTTGATCGTCTCTGTTGTGCGATCAGTGGTGACGAAAGGAAAGCAAGCGCGATGGCGAGGCTAATGAAACGTTTGCTGCCTGAAAAGTTTCGCATGTGAGTACCTATTAATGGTTATTGCAGATTCTGCGGTTTCGTCGGCTGACGGTTCGAAATCTACGCGGATGCCTACCCAATCAGTCGACGCCACACATTTGCTTCGCCTTCGCTGCCAATTAGTATTTTAACTTCTCGGTAAGCCGACGCGTATGCGGCCTTCATCTCAGCGGCCGATGTTGCTCGCCCCAACCGAGCTTCCAGTTCCTCGAGGCCCATTCGTTGGCGGGGTGCATATCGCGCGATCATGCGACCCTCATCAGCGTAGTGCAACGCGAGGCCTTCAGCCAGCCAGCGCGGCGCTCGCTTGCGCCCCACCGCATCAACCAAAACATGTACCAGTTCGTGGCGCAAGGTAGTTTCGAGAATTCCACGTCGTTTCAGGGTTGCGAGCGGCTGAACTTCAATGCGGTGATGTTGAGTTGCGGCTGCGACCCAGGGAGGTTGTCGGGTGCGTCCCACAAAATCGCCGGTCGTTTCGTTAATAGAAATTTCGAGAGTAGGGAAGTGGGCGTTTACTCCAACGGCGGCGGCGCGCGCCAGCAGCGATCTTCGGCTTGACTGAAGCAGGTTGAGCAATCCTTCCACTTCGCGTTGGTTAACCGACGCGGGGTAGACAATGCGAAAGTCTTCGCCTGAGAGCGTGCGGCGAGGGAGCACGCGACGCCTGAGGGTGCCTGAACTTATCAACGACGGTTCGGAGCGCGCTCGGTTGGTCCATAGCAAGTTTGCAGAGCTTTCATCTTTCCGCGTTAGTTTGCGCGAAACATCTATACCTGGAAAATACCTGTCGAGGATTTGGCGATAACTTGCGCCGCGCGCCGCCATTACGTGGGCGCCTTCCTGACAAAGTCCCAGACCATGGCCAAAGCCGCTGCCGCGAAAAACGAAATTCGTACCCGCCCGTTTCACCGTAAAACGGGAACTCTTCAAAAGGTTCCAACCGAGCGCTCGCCCGACGATGATCTTGAAATCCCAACCTTTGATTGTGATTCGCCGGTCACCCTCAAGAGCGATTAACTCCGCCCGCCCGCTCGCATCAACCCGCTGCACACGGATGCTGTCGAGGCGGTTGCCAACATTCGAGCGCTCATCGCTCTGCAGTGCTTTCACTAAGTCGACCTGCGCGATGGTATCGGTCCAGGTTGCGTGCGGCCCCCCGGCGCAGTAGTCGTCGCGCACGCCACGCAGGTGTGGTGGCGAGCTTCCTCCCCAGAGCGTGGTCAAATTTGCCGTTGCGCCACCGCAGGAAGCACTGAAATAGGAATCAGCAACCTGCGCAGCATTGGTGGAAAGCACTTCACCATTGGTTTTCTCAACCGCTTCGACAGCATTGTTGCTCAAACTTGATTGGGCGGAGGTATATCGTTGGCAATGGGTTGTCGTGCAAAAGTCGTAGCCGTCGCGCTCATGACGATGAAGGTTCCTGAGTGCGTATGTTCTACTCGCAATGGCAAGCGCCTTTAGTGCTTCGACTTCGTTTTCAGTGCTGCCCTCCGCAGCGACCACGCCGCGCACGTAATCCTCCAGAGACATGGCGCGCGTGATTTGCTCGCGAACCAAATGAACGCGCACGATGGGGGAAGAGAGTGAGCTACGTCCAGGGACGAGGAGACGTGGAGAGCCGGCGTCTTCCAGTGCTGCGACACTTCCCTGGGTCTCCGTATCACGCTGTCGCGAATTCTCGGAGCTGCGGGCATACTCCGCGAAAATCGGACGTGCTACTTCGGCGGCGTCAGCGCCATGTCCGCGCGAAAGAAATACAAGCACCAGGAGATCAATTTTCTCGGCTGCACCTTCAGTGAGGCCTTTCTCGCTCTGACGTTTATTCGCGGCTGCTGCGAATCCAACGAACCAGCCCTGCATGCGAAAACCGTTGATTTCGGTGGCCGTACCAGTTTTGCCAAACGTTTGCAGCGGGAGCGTGTAAAGATGGGCGGCTTCAGCTGTCCCGTAACGCACTGCTCCGCGCATCCCGTTGAGAATCAACGCGCGATGAGCTTCGTTAATGGGAACATCCGATTGTTGATTTGATGTGAATCCCCGAGCCGGCGCGGTGCGAGGGGTGAAGCGATGCCCACCGTTTATGAGGGTTGCATATGCGTTAATGAGTTGAATGGGGGTTGTTTGGAGATAGTCGCCTTCACCCATAGCGCTTTGTGGACGCCACGCGCTGCGCATAACTCTACCCGTCGATTCACTACTCAGGTTGACGCCGCTTTTCCTGCCAAAGCCAAATTCTTCAAGTGTCGAATTGATGCTCGCTTCGTTTACGCGCTCGCCCATTTTCCCGAAGTAGTAATTACACGAGTAGGCAATCGCCTCGGTCGGATTCAACGGCGGCAGATCGCGCGGATGGGAACAAGTGGTATGAAACTCGTTGTGGTCAAATGTTTCATGACAGACCGATTCTGAGTTCTCATCGATGATGCCTGAACGCAATGCTGCGAGCGCGGTCAAAGGCTTGATGGTCGAGCCTGGCCGAAAGGTTTCTCCGAAGGCGAGCTTCGAGTTCACGACCGCGCGAATCCGGCCAGTGTTTGGATCCATGATGATTACGGTGCCCTTGCGATCACCGAGGGCACTAGTGGCTGCAAGCTGTAATCGTTGGTCGATTTCGTCATCGGTGTTTTCGGCGAACCAGCTTGACGCAGCGGCGGACAAGGCCGCAAAACCTGGGAATCGAGACGGACCAACCGCGAGTGTCAGCATAATCACACCCACCATGGGAATACTCAGCAATAACCAGCGCGCGGGGGTTAGCCCGCGAAGTTTGTTTACAAGGCTTCCGGCATCCCCGCTTGCCAACAAAGCGGTATCTCCTCGTAGTGATCGACCCTCTGACATCAAGCTGCCTTTCGTTCTGGTTCAACCGAAGGACTCGGCGTTCGTGAAGGCGAAGAGGCCGGCGGAGTCGAAGAAAGTGACAGTGCCCAAACAGTCATTACCCAGCCGAACAGCGTCAGTAAAAATACCGTTGCCAATCGTGCAACCAGGAATGAGATTTCAAGCCACGCTTTGCTGCTCGGGGTAGTTTTGAAAAGCAGGAAATAGGGCAACACTGCGAACACCAGGAAGCCAAGGATGTAGATAAGAACTGACGAGGGAGCAAATGCGCGCGCCAGGTTGGAGCCTATTTTTCTGACTGCGGGCCAAAGACCATCCCGCACCGCGGCGAGCCAGAGGTGAATTATCATCAGCGGCAAAAACAATCCGAACGACAAGTAGCGGAGACTGGAGAAGATCGCCACTTTCCAATTGATTGGCGTGCTGGCGGCACCGCGCGCTCTGCGACCAGCCATCGGGTCAAGCATGTCACCGGCGGCGGTTGCTCCTGCGCCGAAGTAGTTTTGCGCTCGATTCAGGAGATATGCGATCAGGATAGCCACCGCGATCAGGGGCAGACTGATCACAATCAGCTTCCAACAGTTAGCCGCCGCGCCCTTCGCTAAACTCCAAACCCCGTCCTGCTTATCGTGCTCGCCCGCTCGGGCAACACCCCTGACGACGATCGCGTGGAGCAGGAAGAAGAGAACAAACGCGGCCAGCGCGAGCCCGAAAGTCAATATCACCTGGCCGATGCTCGCTTCCCGAATCGCCATAAAGAAATAAACAGCTGCCAGCAACGCGGCGTAGACCAGGGCGAGCAGCACCATCGCCTGCCAACTCTTCAGAAGCCTGCGTGCGGCACTCGAGATTGAACGGAGGGTTTCAGTCAGCATTTTCATTTACCGTTTAGCGGCGGGCATTGCCCGCCGGTTCTTGTGATATTGAGACGGCGGGCGGTGCCCGCCTCTAAACAAACACTCCTGCCTATTTTCTTTCCAGGAACGCCATCTTTCCTGACGCAGTATTTGATTGCGTCGTGGGACGGTACATCAATTCAGCGCGCGCCGGGGCCACGCGAAAATCTCCGGGCACCTGAACGCGCATCGCATACTGCAAAGTGATCTCTCCGTCAAAGTAGTCGAGAAAGAACACTGTCCGGTTATCGCGAAACTCTCGCGAGCTGTACCAGTCAGACCAGTTGTACCCGGAAGAGTGATCAAGATTCAGACTGCCCACGCTCTCGACTTGTTCAGCGCCGGCGGGAATCGGATCTTCGATCATCAGATGACGTGCCTTCGCTCCATTAAGTTTTAGTCTCACGACCAAAACGTCTCCCGAACGTATTTCGCCTCGAAGCGGTTCGGCGTTCCATTTGAGCTGGCCACCGTCGTCATTAACTTTGAGACGGAAGTATTCGCGCGTCAGGTTGAGATCGGCAGTTCCTCGCGCCGCCACGGTCTCCTCGCCCGTGTAGTAATCAAGCGAACTTGAAAAATAGATCATCCCTTTGCCGCGCTTCACGACGCGTATGTCGTTATTCCCGGCCACGTCTGTCGCCTTGCGAGTGATCGAGAAGGTCTGCGATGCCGCGCCCGAAACGCGCTGCGTCAGTACATTTTCTCCATTTAGATAAACTTCAAATTCGTAGTCCGCAGAGAGTTCCTTGCTGATTTTCAGGTAGTCGATCAAACCAAGGATGGCGAACGCTGTGTCCTTGGTTGAACTCCAGAAGTGACTGTTGCGTCGATTTGAAACAAGCCAGCGCGCGACGTTTGGCAGCAGCGCGCTCTTTGGATTAATAGTGGCAAGCGCCCGCAGCGATAGGGCCGTGGCTTCCGTATCGTTTGACTCAGCAAAGTCGAGCATTGCTTTGCGGTTCGACTCCCAGTGGACAGACGCGCTGTCTGAAATTGCCGAGCGTTCGATCTCGCCGGCGACTTCGCGCGCGCGTTTATCATCTCGCCGATGTTTCAGAGCCAGCGCGAGCAGAGCGCGTCCGTAAGGCTGCAGGTTGCCTCGTTCGCCAAACACTTTTTCCAGCTGCCGGCTGTCGCTGCCGCCGCTAACCTCAAGCGCGTAGACCATGAAGGCGCGCGTTTCGGCGTCGATGGCAGTACCCGCTTCAGTTGCTCCGGCATCGAGCATTTGTTTAAGTTTCTCGCGTCCGCTGCTGAGCCGGGTGTCTTCAATTTCGTAGCCGTTTTGTTTGGCGAGGCTGAGCCCATCAACCACATAAGCCGTCATAAACGGATCGCTCTGATCGTCTTTCCACCAGCCCCAACCGCCATCCTCGTGCTGGTAGGCATAAAGGCGCTTCAGTCCCTTGTTCACTTTCTTCCCCAACTCGTTTGAGTCGCGTATCGAGGCGGTCTTCACGTCCTTCAAGGCGCGCGCGACGATCACATTGGGAAGAAAACTGGACATCGTTTGTTCAGTGCAGCCGTATGGATATGTGGTCAGATAGTCCAAAGCGCCAAATAGTGCGCCGGCAATTGAAGGCGCCACTTCAATTCGCAAGCTGCGCGCGCGCGGGTCCGCGTTCTGCGGCAGCGCCAGGGAAAAAGTTTTCTCGACATTTTCATCTGAGAAACTTGCGGTTTCACTTTTCAACTGATGAAGACCGCGAGGCACAACCGTGATGGGAAATTCGACGGCATCTGATTCTGTGTTGGTCAGCGCCTTCGCCAGGAGTTTGACTTCGCCAACGTTCTGGGCCGTGATCTGCCAGTCGATTCTATGTTCGCCTTGTTTGGCAACAGTAACCGTTTGTTTGCCGGAATTGAGTAATTGCGCGCCTTCCACTTCGAGCGAAAGCTGAGTGGATTTGTCCTCGCCGAGGTAATTGTGAACGATGCCTGAAAGAGTAACGGTATCGCCCTGCGTGACGAACCGCGGCGTTTCCAGGCGCATGATTACATCCTTGCGCGCGACAACTTTATATTTCGTGGCGCCAACTTTGGTGTCGGAGGTAACGCCGCGCGCGGTGGCCCGCCAGGTTGTCAGGTTATCGGGTAAATCCACTTTAACAGTAGCCTTGCCATCCGCGCCGGTGACTACGTCAGGTTGCCAGTAGGCCGTGTCTTTGAAGTTCCTCCTGATTGTTGGCTGGACCAGGTCGCGTTCGTTTTTGAAGTCTGCCAGCTGATACTCGGATTTGTTCCGCGCCAGGTCGATCGGTTTATCACCTGCATATCCCGTGAAACTGTAGTTGATTGAAAGATGCGTCTCCACGCTGTTGTAGCGCATGCCGTAAAACTCACTCTTGATGTTGCCGGAGTAGTCTGGCGCTACGCTGTAAATGGCTTCATCTACGACTCCGAGACTCACTTCAGCGCCGGATACCGGAGCGCCTTGATCATTGCGCGCCAGAATCGTGTAAGACGCACTCTCGCGCGGCTTGTATTCCTTCTTGTTAGAAATGATTTCGAGGTTCAACATCTTGTCGCGCGCGGGGACGACCAGGCGCTGATCGCTCGAATACATATCGCCGCCGCGAACGTAGGAGACATTGAGAAATACATTCGGCGCAAAACTCGCCTGGATGGGAATGTCGAGGACGATCGTTTTTCCGGGCGAGCTGATGTGTTGGACGGACATCACCGTCGAGAGCTCTGTGCTAACCAGGAGATGCGCTTTGTCAGTCGGGAGGATTGCCAGCACGTGAGCGGTTTCGCCTGGCTGATACGACTTCTTGTCCGGCACAAGTTTGATCGCCGTGTGATCTTCACTGAAATAGGACGATTCGGTCCAGGCATGCTGCTGATCGGTGACCCAAAGATAGCCACCGATCGAGGCTACCTGTTTGCCGCCTTCATTGATTACCGTCTTGATTGAAATGTTACCGGCTTCCCCGGTGGTGTAGTCGTAACTGGCCTGACCCTGGGAATCGGTAACAACGGCGGTCGAGCCTATCTCACGTTCGTGCATTTCATACTCAGGGTATGAATATTCGTCGTCGTCCTCTTTCTTCTCTTTTTTGGTCCAGGTCCGAACGACAAACTTGAGTTGAACATTTGCAGAAACCGGTTTGCCTTCATAATCACTCGTGGCCACTCGGATCTTCGCCACGTCACCCTTTCTGTAAACATAACGATCGGGATTCGCGTCGGCTATGATCGTGCCGCGAGTGGCGACGAAACTTCCGGCGCCGTCGATGGTCCTACGCGCGGCATCCGTGACCTGTGCTTCCAACCGATAGGTGTAATCCGACGTGTCGTTTTCGTCGGCTGGCGGGACCTGAAACTCGACATTCATCTGGCCGCGGGCGTCGAGTTTACCTTCGCTCTCCTGGACCATGTCGTCCCCACCGCCGTAATACTGTGAATACTCGTCCTCGCCATCCGATTCACCTTCGGTCTCGTCGGCGCCACTGTCGTCAAAGCCCCACGCGTAATAACGCGAGCGATAGATGTAATACTTCACTTCGGCATTTGCGACCGGCGAACCGAAAAAGTATTTCGCGTTGATGCCAAAATTGATCTTCTGACCCGCCTGGATGAACTTGCTCGGGACCGCAATGTTGACCTTGTATTCGGGCTTCTTATATTCCGCCACTTCAAAACTGCCGCGCGATGTGCCACCGTCCACTTCGGCCGCAATGCTGTAACTGCCGAGCGGAGATTCTTCCGTGGTCTCCACTTCGCCATTGAACGTGCCGCGCGGAGAAACCGGCAGTTCTTTGGTCAGTATGGCGGCGCTGTTTGGATCCGTGATGGTCACGTTGACCGTGCTGCTGGTAACGGGTTTGTAAGCGCCGGCGGAATCAACCAGGCGAACGATCCCCTTGAATTGAATTTTGTGCGCGGGCCGGTAAACCGGACGGTCCGTGTAAATGTAGCCCTTAATTTCGGCGGCGCTTTCTTCTTCCTCGTAAAAATACAGCGAGCCGAGATCGGAAATGGCGAAGTTGTTGCTTTCTTTCGCGACGATCAATAACGAGTTGGACTCGGTGGTCTCCTCAGGGGCCTCTTCCGCCGGTTCAGCGTCCTCCTCCTCACTGGTCTCTGGAGTTTTTGGTCTTTCAACCTTCGTTCGAAGAATGCCTTGCTGATCCGTTTTACCGCTGGCGACAACTTCTTTCTGTCTGATGACTTCTACCTGTGCGCCCGGACGCGGCTCGCCAGTCTTTCGATCGACCGTGTAGACCAGCAATTCGCCATCGCGAGTTGTTTTTTCGATCATGGTCAGATCGGTAACTACCACTACCGTGTAAGCGCGCAGATCGTTTTGCACGGCTTCC
Organism: Pyrinomonadaceae bacterium; assembly: GCA_035557535.1. Lineage (GTDB taxonomy): Bacteria > Acidobacteriota > Blastocatellia > Pyrinomonadales > Pyrinomonadaceae > PSRF01. Next base: position 102,444 of record DATMDU010000075.1, on the reverse strand, counting down.
ACTAAATAGACGCCCGGACTTCGCTTGCCCAGTGGAATCATCCGCTGGTCGTATTCGTTTTCCAACGGCGGCAGCGGCTCGCGCCAACTGCTGACCAGCAAATCCGGATTCAGTAAAGGCACCCGCGCGTAGTCTGAAACATTCAACGGCGTGCGCACGACATCAGCCTCAGCGCGAAACTTCTTATTGAAGGCGGAGCGCGAATCGCGCTTGAGTTGTGCGCGTACGAAGCCTTTCACACCCGTAAAGGCCCAACGCTTGAACGATCGGACGCGCTCGAGAAAAGATCGACGGTGCGGCAGCGACTTTGCCACTTCCTCTTCCTCGCGCTCGCCCAGCTGGTGGGGATCTTTCAGTTCCGTAAAAAACTTGCGCGGATCCTTTACCTGGTAAACGCGGAAGTCGAGGTGGTCCACCGCCTGGTAGTCGACCCAGAGGCGGGCGGTATCGCTCGATCCGTAGGTGCGATGCGTGGAAAGCGAGAAGAAAGGCTTGGTTGCCGGGGCCCTTTCCGTAACTTCGATCTCCGGTTCCGGCGCCACCCGGGCGCGTGAACGCATGGTGGCAATCGCGAACACGGCGGCAATAGCGACAAGATAGACAATTGAGGCGGTTACAAAGCGGTAACGTGATTTCGTTTCAGACACGGACGAGGCCCTCCTTGGGCCAGTCGGAAGAAAGTCAGTCTAAAATCTTTAAGCGATAGAAGCCAAGAAAGTTGGTATTACTTTCGACCGGCCTCCACCGTTTGTTTGGGTGTTGGGAAAGCACTGACAGCGGAACTTTTTTGACCGCCCCGTCATCTGTTGGAGAAGAACCGGTGTGATAGACGACAGAGCCGCTGGCTGTATCAGCGTGTTTCGCGTTGCCTAGAAAAATCATCACGTGATAAGGAAACTTCTGCACCCAGGGCTGGTAGAAAAAAAGCAGGTCGCCCGGCTCAGCTTGCTGGGGGTCGCGGCTCACGAATCGCGTGTTGAAGCTCTTGAGCGTCCGGGCATCGGCAAATTCCGTGAAAGTGCCATCGGACAGATCGCCCTCCTTGTAAGAACCAAATTCAGAGCGAAATAGTTTCTCGCCCAGTGGTCCCTGTTCGAGGCTGTAACGCGCGACATCCGGCGCCACCGGTTTGTAGCCTGCGCCCATCTTTTGAAACCAGGCGCGATCATGACGACGCAGCGCTTCGCGCCACGCAAAACGGACGAGTCCAGAGCAGTCTCGCTGTTCCGCATTCCATTGTTCGCTTAACCCATAAAACTGAGCTTCGGCAATTACGGTAAACCAGCGGCGAAAATTCTCGCGGTCCATGAAGCTCTGCAATTCAGCGGTGTTAGGAATGCCGTCGTTATCGGAGTCAAGGGAAACAGAATGGGAGGTCGAAACTGCGGTAGATGATTTCGCGGCGACTTCCGGACGATGAGATGGGCTATCGCCGGTGCGCTTGCTGGCAACACTTCGTGCGAGAAAAAAGTATGAGCCCCCAAGCGCCAGGGTAAGGAGAAGCGCCAGGGTAACGAGTGGTCGTTTTAGAAACGCGAACATAGGGGGATTATCGGCGTCGTTCCAAGACTCTGCGACGCGGCGCTGAACAGTCTGCGGCCATGTTAACACGTCTGCCTTCCTCGCCGGCTACGGATTATGAGACTGTGGGAAGCCACAGTTACTCGACGAAAGAAAGCGACCGGACGGTCGCTGAAAAAGATCCGGGCACCATTCGCGATCTGAATCTAAGGTTTCAAACCCGGATGAGAGACGTCATTTTCGCAGTGCTTTCATGGTGATTTATCTGGCGCGAAAGAGCCGCAAAAAGAGTATTGCAAAAACGGACAGGCACAGTTAGATTGGGGCGGTCACACACACAGGCAAGGTCGCCGCATCAAACCTGGTGCGCCACTGCCTGAACCAAATTTTCTTGGAGGTAGCGCAGTGCCGATTGGAACATGTCCAGACTGTGACGCGGATGTCCATGTTGACCCCGACGTCGACAAAGGCGAAATCGTCTCTTGTGAAGAATGTGGTATCGATTTGGAAGTGGTCGGCCTTGATCCGGTGGAACTGGACATGGTGGAAGAGGATTTAGACGACGACGACGACGACGAGGAGTTTTGAACCGGCAAAAGCAGTAGGCACAAGGCAGTAGGCAGCAACTTAGAGCGCTCACGGGTTTTGTTTCTTCCTACTGCTTTCTGCCTGGCGCCTTTTGATTTCCACCTTCAGCCTGAAATCCCGTCCTGCTTTGCCTCAGTGTTAACCCTCGCGGGCCTTCAACCTTAATATTGTGAAACTGACCGTCGCGACGTTTTCCTTCCGGGGGATAGAAGGCCAGTACGTAAGCGGCGGTCACTTCTTCCGCCAGCGAACGAAATAGACCATCGTAGTTGGATTCCTCCGCATACACACTTCTGCCGCCAGTCAGATCAGCCACGCCGCTCACGTCTAAAGGTGTCGGCAGAGGCGCTCTTGTCGATGCTGCAAGCGCGCGCGAATACGAAGGCAGAGTTACGACATATACGCTGGTGTCGGCGTCGTTCGCGCGTTCAATGACGGTGGCTGCGGATACCGTGTCGCCAACCGGAAACCCATCGGTCACCACCAGAACTGCGCGCTTCATTAGCCGCCGGTTACGTGTGCGAGGTGTGTGCCGCACGAGTAAACGGATCGCATCATCAATCGCGTCGTAAGTATGGGTTGAGAGACCGCCCGGTTCGCGCGCTATTCGCTCAAACGCGCGGTCCAGTTTGCCTGGCTCAGCCGTAAATTTCTGCAGCACCTTTACATTCATACCAAAAGCCATGACGGCATAGAGCGCGCTGTGTCCGACTAACCTCGACGAAAATGCATTGAGCGCACTTTGCAAGCGCTGCATTTCAATCGAACTCATGCTGCCCGAAATATCGAGGGCGAAAACGATTGCCAGCGGACGCGGGTCACTGTTTCGTCGTTCCACTTGAAAAAACGCGAGCGGTTGCTCGACGTCATCGAGGTAAATCTTGAAGTCTTCTTTGCGCAGGTTGCGAATGGGCCGGCCTTCAGCGTTGTGGGCGATTACATCCAGCGTGACCAGGTCCGTGTCGATCTTCAGCACATCATCGGGTTCTTCGTCCTTTCGGGGGAACACTTCCCGAGGGCGCTGGCTTCGGTCAGGTTCCTGACCTGAAAACGGAATGACATTGCCGGCGCAAAGGAGTACGACGAGCGAAAGTGTCGATATATATCTTCGCGGAGGACGAGACTTGAACATTGATGTATTTCGAATCGGCAGGGAGAACCTGGTGAACAGCGGAATTATACGAGGCGGTTGTGTCGCCGCCAAGCAGCTTTGGATCAATTGGGGATTAATTGGGCAAACTATTCGCTGGGCCCGCGGGCATCTTCGCCCGCACACCGCGCAGAAGTGCACTCTATCTATCCGCAACATGCCATTGTTCCGGGCAACAGGCGCGCAGTTTTCCCGCATCAACTGATTGCTCGCATGACGTGCCTGTCATCTAATAATGTTATGATTTCACCTCTTCTCAGGTTGAAACTAACTGAAAGCGACCCAGGATTTACACGTCGGACGCCATTTCCCGGAGAGAAAAAATGAAAGTTTCAAAATACATGCTGGTCATCCTTATTGGGACCATGTTTGTGGGCAGTGTCTTAGCGCAGGACAAAACTACTGGCGGACTTAAAGGCAAGGTGAGGGTTGAGACTGGAACACCGGCCGGCGTGACAGTGGTGATCAGAAACGGGGACGTCGAGGTCGCTCGTGGCCTGACCGGAAAGAACGGCGAGTTTGAGGTGCGGGGGTTGAAACCGGGTCGATACGGCATCACGCTGCGGAAGGCCGGGTTGAGCGTTGGTACCAAAGAGAACATCGACGTGCAGGCAGGAAAATCACGCTCACTGGGTGATCATTTGTTTCTGGCCATCGACGAAGGCTCGATCGCCTTCATACGCGGCAGCGTTTTTAGTGAAGACGGCCGGAGCATGCCAAATGTGAAGATTGAGCTGGCGAGGGTCGAAGCTGACGGCAATATTAAAAAACTAGATGGCCGCGTCACCAACGAGACTGGCTCGTTTTCGTTTCGACTCGCTCCTGAGAATGGCAAATATCGGATCACCGCTAAGGCCAGCGGTGGCGAGCCGGTGAGTAAAGATGTGGACGTTGATGGCGCCGCCGTTTACCGCGTTGCTCTTTCAGTCAAGTCTACGAAATAGCTCTACCCGGGCCGTCCGTTCCTTGCGGACATACACCCGCAACCCTCTCTGTTTTTTGTTTGGTTCCCGGCCGACAGTTGCTATAGGATTACCCGCACAACTATGGAAGAGCGTGAGGAATTTCTTACTGCTCGCCAGCTTGCCAGGGTCTTGCAAGTAAGCGAGTCAACCGTGCGACGTCTTGCCCGCCAGCGTCGCATTCCCTCCGTACGCGTAACTCCGCATATCATTCGTTTTCATCTGGACGCAGTGCGCGAAACGCTCGACGTGCCCCGCTCCAGAATACGACATGGCGAATATTCCGAGCGGGTAGATGATGCTCAACTCTCGTTTGAGGATCTGCTTCTTAGTTAACTCAGCGTCCCATCTTGAATTCGATCCACTGGTTATTCTGCTTTACATAGATGCGCGGTTGCCGGATGGGAAACTTTCGGGCGAATGCCGGATTAGCTTTAAGAAAGCGTTGTATCGTGGCGGTATCGCCGGTAGCCACGCGCCACTTACCTTCTTCGCGTACCAGGTATTGCTGCACCACGATCTTGCCTTCGGCCGGAAATGGCTGACTCACGCGCCCAAACAGTTCCGTATCCGCTACCGCAATATTTCCTGAAACTCTGACATTGCCAATATTGATGCTGTCGAGCGAGTAGCGGTCCTGCGCCCGCCGCAAAGCGCTGGCGAAACGTTCACGCGACATTCGCTTGCGCGTTGACGCGGGCAGGGAATCGTAAGTGGCGCCGTAGTCTCTCGATTTGAGTTGCTGAAAGACGCTTTGCACAGTGGCGCGGACGTCAGACTCGTCTGACGCTCTGGCAATGCCGGTCGCGGACCACATGGGTGTGAACGCGACCAACGCGATCAACAGTATTCTTGTTTTCGAAACCTCAGTTTTCATTTTCATCCTTGTTACCCTCCTGGTCGTTCGGTTGTTGGTATTGGCTTTCGAGGTGCCCGCTGACCTGAGCGCGGTAGTTGAGAAACCAGGAAACGAGACCGAGAACAACCACCACGAAAGCTGCGTTGAACTGGCCCAGCAGCAAAAAGACGGCGGCGATTACGATGCAAATCCCGGCTCCAATCAGCCATACCAATTTCACTCGAGGCCCTCGGTTCTTATTTGATGACCACGGGAATCGTCAGTTCGCGCGTGCCGGGCGGATAGCAAACCTGATCGTCGCAGGCTTGAATGCTTAGTTTGGCTGCCAGCGAATGTTGACCTGGCTTGCTCGCCTGGCCGGCTTTCACGATGGCTCGGATCTCAACCTCGCCTTCGTAAACCGCGAGCGGTTTTTCTGAGAAAGAAAACTTTGCGGTGATCGGTGGCGGATAAGAAATTGCGCCGGCTGAAAGTCCCTCTGCCGGCGTAATAGCGAGTTCCGTCGGTATCAAATATGAAAACGTTGGCGGGTTTGCGTTAACGTGGTAACCGCTCTGAATCGTAAGTCGCACTCTTGCTTCACCCGACCCGCCGCTCGTGATCTCCACGGGTTCGACGATTATTTTCACCACATCGGCCGACGCGATTCGCTTCGTGGGAGCTTCCAGTCCAGGTTGAGTGGTTGTCTCACCATTGCTCGCTGACCTTGAACACCCGACGAACAACATCAGAACCATGAAACTTAGAAAGACGCCATTGCGCGCCATATGCTTATACATTCTCCTCCACAACTGATTCCGGCCGCGGCCTTCGCCTCGCTCGCCGCCAGATGAAGCGAGCAATTAGGCCGATCGGAAGAATTATCAACAGGAAGATGGGAATCATTACGATGATGAAGCGGATGAAGAAGAGTATGATCTCGCCGGCGATGTCTACGGCATCTCGCACGGCTTCTTTGATGCTGCGGCCGAAACTCGATGAGCTGACCACGATCGCGGCCGGTTCCTGAAGACTGACGGTTATCGTGGAAAGGCTCGATCGACTTTCGAGAAATCGCTTGCGCCCTTCCAGTCGTTCAATCTCTGTGCGGACCTCTGCTATTTGTCGCTGTACCTCCAGGGCGTCTGACACCTTCCCGGCCTGTTTCATAATCTCCAGGAATTGCGCCTCCAGAGCTTTTTGCGTCTTAATCCGCGCCTCTAGATCAATAAATTCTTCCGTGACATCCTGGCCAGTGACCTTTTCATTGAGTACTCGCGAGCCGAAGCTCCGGATCTTTTCCAGGGTAGGGAAAAACTGTGTGCTGGGGACGCGAACCACCAGCGTGATCTCGAGTTGTGGTTTCGTTTGATCAGAACCCTCGCGGCGCTTCGCCTCTGAAGTAACCACAAACCCGCCGATCGACTCCGCCAAAGCATTCACTTCATGTTGAACCTGACTCGGGGCCGCGACTTCCAGGGAAATATTCGCATCTCGAATAATCTTACGGTTGACCGCTTCATTCTGAGACTGTACCTGGTCAACCTGTTGGAGTGACATCTGCTGCTTCAGTTCCAGTGCAGGCTGGTCGCTCGGAACAGAATTACCGCTTTTAGTCGACTCGGAAAGCGTGGCCCGATTTTGTTCTGCCCGCGTACAACTCACGACGAGTAGAGCGGCGACAAGGATGAGATAGATTTTTCGGGGGGTCATAACGCAGATGCTCCGTTCAAGGAAGTGTTTCTGGTGAGAACGTGGAATTCCTTCCGTCTTGCGAGGTAAGCAAACTAACCATCCTCGCATCCGGGTTAACTGGCCGCCTCATCCTTCGCATCTGGTTTCTTGATGCCAAACTTTTCCAGACGATACTGCAGGGTGCGGAAAGTCAGGCCGAGAAGCTTGGCGGACTTGGTAATGTTGTAATCCGTTTGTTCCATCGCCTGCATGATGAGATCTCTTTCAACGTCCTCGAAACTAATTCCTTCAGGCGGTAGTTTGAATGCGCCTTCAGAAACGGGCCGCGATTCCTGACGCACCTCCATCGGCAGATCGTCGACAGTGATCTCATCGCCTTCACAAAGCAGAATCGCGCGCTCGATGGCTGACTCGAGTTGACGCACGTTGCCAGGCCAACTGTATCCCAGCATTAGCTTGCGAGTTTCTGCTGTCAGCCCTCGAACCAGACGAGAGGTGTTGCGAGTATGTTTCTTCAAAAAGTAGTCGATCAAAACGGGGATGTCTTCGCGACGCTCACGCAAAGGGGGAACATCAACCGAGAGAACATTGATGCGGTAATAGAGATCGTCGCGGAACCGGCCATCAGCCACCATCGCGCGCAGATCGCGATTGGTCGCAGCAATGACGCGCACGTCAACACTGATTTCATGAGTGCCGCCTACACGTCTTACTTTTCTTTCCTGTAAGGCGCGCAGGAGCTTGGCCTGCATTGCGACATCGAGTTCGGCAATCTCGTCGAGGAAGAGCGTGCCGCGATCGGCAATCTCAAAAAGGCCCTTCTTGTCGGCATGAGCGCCGGTAAACGATCCCTTCTCGTGCCCGAAAAGTTCGGATTCCAGCAGGTTCTCGTTGATGGCAGCGCAATTGACGGCCTGAAACATGTCCTGCGCGCGGGGAGACTGATTGTGAGTGGCCCGGGCGATAAGCTCTTTGCCGGTACCGGATTCGCCGCGGATCAGCACCGTGGAATTGGAGCGCGCGACCTTCAGAATCATCCGTTTAACTGCCTCCATTTTGGGCGAGGCCGAAACGATCTCCGTGTCCAGAGCGTCAAGCCGTTGCAGCGCTCGATTGATGGTTTGCAGCAACGCGGTTTTGTCGTAAGGCTTTTCCAGGTACTCAAAGGCACCGCGGCGCAAGGCTTCTTTGGCTGATTCAATTGACCCGTGAGCGGTAAGCAGGATCACGATGATTGAAGAGTCGAGACTAAGAAGGTGCTGGAGCAGTTCAATTCCGTCCATGCCGGTCATCTTCAGATCGGTCAGGGCCAGATCGAATCGTCGATCTTTGGCAAACTTGATTGCCGCTTCGCCTGAAGACGCCGTGGTCACGTCATAGCCTTCGCCGGAGAGAATCATTTCCAGAATCTCCCGTTGCGACTTTTCGTCGTCGACTACCAGAATGGTTTTTCGCGCCATATTATTTTTAAGCATGAGCAGGGAAGATGAACGCATAACAAAAAACGTTGCGCGCGAATTTCGTTATGCCGTCGGCTCGCCTACTCGGTCGTCCTCTCTTTTCCTTCGGGTTCAATGGGCAACAGAATTGTAAAAGTCGTGCCCTCGCCTTCCTTGGAACATACGCTTATGGATCCACCGTGATCATCAATCGCTTTCTTGACAATGGCAAGTCCGAGACCTGTTCCCGTTTCCTTCGTTGAATAGTATGGCTCAAAGACTTTAGCGATATCGCCAACTGCAATGCCCCGGCCCGTATCTGAAACTTCAATGCGCACTCGGTTGTCCGACTCCGTCTTCAAACTGACTGAAATGCTGTCGGGTTCGCCATTCCCCCGGTTCTCCAGGGCCTCAAGACTATTCAGCAAAAGATTGGTGAACACTGAACGCATCGAGTCCTTATCGGCAAACACTCGCGGCGTTTGGCTGTCATCCTCAAGGCTGGTGTGAATTCCGTCCTCGGCTGCCGGTCCTTCAATCACACGCATCGCGTCCTCCAACTCGAGGCGAAGATCCAGCGGGCGGAGTTCAAGCGAGGAGGGCCGCGAATATTTTAGGAAGTCTGTGATGTGCCGATTGATACGCCCGACTTCTGCTTTGAGTTGATCGGCCAAGCGCTCGAAGGTCTTGCGTTTTTCGTCATCTTCCGGCGCGAACGACGAGCGCAGATGGTCCAGGGTGAGATTGATGTAGTTTAGAGGATTGCGGATCTCATGGGCGATCGCGGCGGCCAGTCGGCCCACAACCGCCGCCTTCTCCACCTGGTGCAACTGTGCCTCAAGTTCGCGCGCGCGTCCCAATCGAGCTGTCATGTCGTTGAAAGCGGTAGCCAGCGAGCCGATCTCGTCGTGGCGGTCGGTCGGAACTCTGACGTCGAAGTTGCCGGTCGCAACGCGGCGGGCGGCCACTGAAAGGTCTTTGATGGGTCTGGTAAACCGCCAAACGAAGACCACAGTCACGAGCGTGGTCGCGAGCAATAACATGAGCGTGTACAGTGCTGAACGAGACGCTTGCCGTTCCAACAGACTTGTAAGCGTGTTTGCCGAGCTAAGCACGACCACGACGTACCACCTGCCATTAGTAGTTTCTACCGGAAGGGAGAAAGCGCCTGGATCGCCAGGCCTCAACTCTTTGGCGATACTCATTCCCTCAGGGAAGCCCAGGTCCTCATTCAGTTCGACGGCATTTTTGACGGGAGGGAGCTTAATGTCGCCCACTTGGACATAGCGCTTCGTTCCATCCGGGTTGTTGGTCGGCGCAAATTGCCGCTGCAAACTGTCCTGGATATTTCCCTCGCCATCGATGACCAGCACGTTTTGGACCCTCCCGGACTGCTCGTTGAGCAAAGGCCGGTTGGCCTCCCGATCCATATCATCGAGATATTCTCCGCTCGAAATGCTGTTAACCCCAAGGGCGATGCCCGCTGTGATCGCCTGCTCCTGGGCGAAGATCATGTGGGCATTGCGTTGCACAGCTCGCAGGTTGAGGTGGTACTGCACAAATAAGGTCAATCCCAACAGCCCTGCCAGCAGCAGAAGGAGGCGGACGCGGAAACTGTTCAAAAACTTAGGCATTTATACTTTTTGAGCTGGCCACGGGAGTGGCCACATTCTAGTGTACTCGGCAACCTTCACCTAGAGAGCAACCCACAATGTCACGAGATATGTACAAAAGATTACTTTTATGTTGCCGCGATCTTCCACGGATGTTATATTCGGGCCGGTCTTGAATCAATGTCCCAATGCCCCCCATTAGGACCGTCAGACAGTAGGTAAGCTCCCGCCTAAATTTAGCAGGGCCGAAGGTCCAACGACATGCAGGAATATGAGAGGTCTCAGATGCCCTCTCAAACGCTTGGAAGTTAGCTTTTGAATTCGAAAAGGAACACTTTCGGCGTCTATATGGCTTAGCGGTTTGAGTTTTCGGCGAAAGTTCACGCAGGTGAGCAATTAATTCCAGGAAAGGTAATAAGACCCTGATGACTTTAAAGAACGACCCCCGCAGTCTTCGTATCGCATTCATTCTATCCATTCTCCTCGTTCTTACATTCCAGATTACAGCCGTTGGTAAAAAACGGCAGCCAGCCAAATCCAAACGCGCTACCGCCCGAGCAGAAAAATCAAGAAAAGTAACGGCCAGGGATCGCCGATCAAATCGCCGGCTCTCCGCTCGAGACTCTCGCCGCGGTTCCAAATCCAGGGCGACAGCCAAACTGTCGCGCAAAGAGCTCAGGCGGCAACGCAATCTGAGCGCGCGCGAACAAGCCAATCATTTGAAAGCACTTTCGCGCCGACTCGGGCGGCCGTTGACGAAACGTGAACTCCGCGCCGAAACGCGACGCAATGGCGCGCAACGCCGCCGCGAGATTCTGGCAGCCCGGCGCCGCGCCGAAGCCGCACGTCGCGCAGCAATTGCTCGGCAACGCGCGCTTGAAAAAGCGATGCGTGACGAAGTGCAAACCTTCATTAGCAGAGACGACACGACGGGCGAAGATCTTGACGTTCGCCGGGCCGCGGTTAATGCGCTCGGCTACCATGCAGGCACGGTGGTAGTGATGGATCCGATGAGTGGCAAGGTCTATTCGATCGTGAATCAGGAGTGGGCATTACGGCGAGGGTTTAAGCCCTGCTCGACGATTAAGTTGGTCACCGGTGTTGCGGGCTTGGGCGAGAAAGTCATCAGCCCTTACGAAACCACTAATGTTTCCGACAAGTATCGTTTGGATCTTACTGACGCCCTGGCATATTCAAACAACACTTACTTCCAGCACATCGGGGGTCAGGTTGGCTACAGCAAGATGATGAACTACGCCCGCGACATGGGCTTGGGCGAAAAGACCGGAGTAAATGTCGCCAATGAGTATTCCGGAAAACTTCCCGCCGAAAAGTCCGGCTTTGCGTTAAACCGCATGTCGTCGCATGGCGACGATTTCGAAGTAACCGCAGTACAGTTGGGCACGATGGTATCGGCGATGGCCAACGGTGGTAAGTTGCTCGTTCCGTATGTTCCCAAAAGCGCAAACGAACAAACAGAAGCCAAGCCCAAGCTTCGCCGCCAGCTGGATGTGAGCCCTGAAAATTGGCGCCGCATGGTTCCCGGCATGGTTGGAGCGGTGAATTATGGCTCAGGCAAGAAGGCTTACGATCCGCTGCAGACTGTTGCCGGCAAGACGGGCACGTGCATTGGGCAGGGCGCGTGGGTTGGCCTGTTCACTTCGTATGCGCCGCTCGCGAATCCACGTCTCGCGGTCGTCGTAATCACGCGCGGATCAGATGCGCGCAGTCATTTTCCGGCTGCGGTTGCCGGACGAATCTATCGCGATCTGAATCGCCGTTTCGGTACACCCATCCATCTGCCTGTCGCAAAGAGCGAACCCGCTGACGATTCGAAGGCAGCAGTCCTTAACGAAGAGGAAAAAGACGCCGCGGCCGAAGCTGCTGCAATCGAAGAGGCTGAAGTGAACCGTCTGGCCGCTGAGGAAGCAGTTGCGACTGAGTCGGCTCCGGTAAACCAGACTACAGCGCCGCGCAACACCGTCAAGCGCGTCTTGATGCCAATTCAAAATCGGCCAACTCCGACTCCAAAGGCGGGAAGCCCGACAGCGCCGGCGAAGACTTCTGTTAAGCCGCCGACACAGCCTGATGACAGACAGCGAGTGGCCCAACCCAGGAACCCCTAATGCAACGGAGTTGCAACCCGCGGAAAACCAATCCGCGCCGGAGCCTCGTAAACTGTCACGAGATCCGGCGCGGTTGCCTTTTGAGGTCGATTTCTTTTTTCCCTTTTTAGCACCCACCGCCTTGACAGCGTGTTAACAGTTGCAGGAATATTGCGGGCGTTCTTTTCAACTCAATATTGCTTGGATTTAGACTGCGTTGTTCCTCCTTTGACGCCGGCGCAAATCGGCAACCGAGTTTTATAACCAGGCATCGTAGTGGGGCGCTATCGCCCACGCTGCCAGCCGAAGGTTGGCCCCCGAAGGGTAGCTCAGAAAAGGAAGATCAACTGGGAGGCTTTGAGGAACTAATGAAAAAGACTATTGGCATACTAACTACCTACGCTGGCGCCGCTCTATTAGCTGCAAGCTTTGCTGGCGTTGGCGAATTGAAAGCGCAAACCACCACGCCATCGCCCGCGCCCGCCGCGGCGGCTCAGGGCGAATGTAGCGCCGAAGCCAAGTTGGCGATCTACAACGAATTTCGGACCATCTTCAAGACGGAACAGGACAAAGCGTACGTTCTGGCCAAGAAGTATTTGGCGTGTCCCACCGCTGCCGGCGAGGAATCAATTGCGGCATATCTGAGAGACAAGTTTGTTGCTCCAATAGACAAGGCGCGCCGCGCCCCCCAGGTTAGTTCACTGGTCTATGAGAAGAAGGATTTCGCCAAGGCTTTCGAGTTGGGAAAACAGATACTTGTGGAAGAGCCGGACAACCTGAGAGTTCTTACGGACCTCGCTTACGCCGGATATCTGGCGGCCTCGTCCAAGGTGAACACCTTCAATGTGGACACGCTCAACTACGCGAGGAAAGCGATTCAACTACTCCAGGCCGGCGGAACGCTCGAAAACTGGGCGCCCTACACCAGCAAGGACGAAGCACTGGCCTACCTGAACAACACGATTGGCGTTCTTACCATCGGCGAAAATCCCGGGGAGGCTTTGCGTCACTTACTCAAAGCGGCACAGCTTGAAGGTAAGTTAAAGAAAGACGCGATCACCTACGGCTATATCGGTGATGCTTATCAATCAGGTCCCTACGATAAATTGGCGGCGGCGTATAAAGCATGCTGCGAAGGGAAAGACGAAACTCCGGAGAGTAAGCTGGCGCTGGAGAATCTCAACCAGGTCATTGATCGCATGATTGACGCTTACGCGCGTGCGGTTGCCCTATCAGGAACAGATGCCGCGAGCCAGGCCCGCAAGACGGCGTGGATGGAGACTTTGACCAACTGGTATAAGTTTCGAAATAAGGATTCCGTCACGGGACTGGACTCGCTTATCGCCAGCGTGATTTCCAAACCCTTGCCGCCTGAGCCGACGCCGATCACGACTCTGCCGGCCGCCACGCCGGCTGCAACCACTACGCCATCATCAGGGACGGGCAACGGAGCAACCGCGACGCCTGCAACCACGACGGCGCCGAAACCGGCAACGACCAACGCCACCACCACCCCGGTAGTCAAACCAAAACCGAGGAATAATCACGCGCAGCCGAGCGCAAAACGCCGTAACTAAGTCTTCGCCCAGTTCCTTTCTTTTCACAGAGCCGGAAGCTTGGCCCTCGCCATTGCTTCCGGCTTTTTCAATGGTTGACCTTGAAGAACCTCGAACCCACAGCGCCCGACCTGGACCTCCTTGAGTCGGTTCTCTCGTATCGCTTTCAAAATCGCTCCCTGCTTGAACGCGCCCTTACTCATCGCTCCTGGGCCCATGAACAGGTGGCTCAAGGCACAGAGGATCAGGCGCGCGAACTTCATAACGAGAACCTCGAATTTCTCGGAGACTCCGTCCTGGGCCTCGTGGTTGCCGACTATCTTTGCACCGCCTATCCGCACGTCACGGAGGGTGAGCTCTCCAGGATGAAGCATCGTCTGGTAAGCGCGCCCACACTGGCCACGGCCTCCATCAGATTGCAACTGGGAGATTTTCTGCGCTTCGGTCGCGGTGAAGAAAAAAGCGGCGGCCGGCGAAAGAATGCTTTGTTGGCCGATGTGCTGGAAGCCTTAACCGGAGCGATCTTCGTCGACGGCGGTTTGCCCGCGGCAACTGCCTTCGTGCATCACGCGCTCACGGAAGAGTTGCGTACAGTTACTCCCGCGGGCGCCGCTGAATCCGATTACAAGACGATGCTGCAGGAGAAACTTCAGGCGGCGCGCCGCGCAGCTCCTCGATATTCCGTGGTAGAGGCGCTTGGTCCACCGCACCGCCGCACGTTTAATGTGGAAGTGTCATGGGACCGCGGCAGCGTCCGGGCGCAGGGCCGATCGATCAAAACTGCCGAAGCCGCGGCGGCAAAAGAAGCGCTCGCGCTGATGAGACTTGAAGACGATGCTCACTTGACCGCGAGCGACCAAGGTATCTAGGATAATTTAAAGATGACGAATAATCCTTCAAGCGGCCCAGTTGCTCCAACCACTTCAGAAGTCAAACCGGATCCGAAACCATTTTCGTTTGCGCGCATGTTCAATCGAAATGGACATGAGAGCAACCCGGAAGCTGAAGTTAAGCCGAAGGGTCCGCCGAAATCAGTTTGGCGCGAGTATTTCGAGTCGGCTGTAGTGACCGTCATCATGGCGCTGTTTGGCATGACCTTCATCGTGCAGGCAGTCAAAGTGCCGACCGGCTCGATGCAAAACACAATCACCATTGGTGATCATCTGCTGGTGAATAAGTTCATCTTTGCCCCGGGCGAGACTGTCTCATTTCTCCCCCAGCGGGAAGTCAGGCGCGGCGATATCATTGTTTTTAAGTATCCCGGAAACAAATACGATCCGCGGCGCGATGATCGGCCTGACAACAAACCGATTACTACCAACTATGTGAAGCGGGTCGTTGGTCTGCCTGGGGATCGGCTGCGTATGGAAGGCAGAATTGTTGTCGTAAATGATAAACCACTCCCGGAACATCAGCTCGAAGCCATTGACCATAACGACAAGGCCCCTCTTAGTCCGACCCTTAATTCGGCACCCCGCAAGGCTGACGAATCGTACGACGTCTATTACAACCCAGACTTCGTCGAAGAAGATTATCCGATCTTCAGCAAGGAAGGTGACGGCCGCGAAATCACAATTCCGGCCGGCCACTATTTCGTCATGGGTGACAATCGCAACAACAGCGAAGATAGCCGCTACTGGGGATTCGTTCCGCGCGACCTAATAATCGGGCGCGCGATGTTCGTCTACTGGTCCTACGATGAA
The DNA here is from genome assembly GCA_035557535.1 of Pyrinomonadaceae bacterium. Lineage (GTDB taxonomy): Bacteria > Acidobacteriota > Blastocatellia > Pyrinomonadales > Pyrinomonadaceae > PSRF01. Next base: position 87,274 of record DATMDU010000075.1, on the reverse strand, counting down.
AGCGCGCCGCAAAGTAATTTCCTGATAGATTTTTTTGCTAACACCCGCTGGAGTCGTACGGGAACGATGGTCAAGTAGTGATTCGGAGTAGCCGCGTCACAGTGCTGAGATGAACTTTCAGACTGGTAAAACTCGCCGCCGCACTGAAATCAAGTTACTTACCGCCGGCCCACTCTTTATTGCCGCTCTGGCAATTGTTTTCTTTCCAGCAGAACTAAGCGCGCAAAGGAAATCTCGCGCGGTCAAGCCAAAACCAAAAACGAACGTTGCCAGTGAACTGGCAAAATCCGCGAAGGAACTCGCGCGGCTTCAGGAAGAATTCATCAAAGCGACCAAAGAGTACAAAGACAATCTTCAAAAACTGAAAGCGAGCTACGAGAAGGATGTAACGAGAGCTGAAGTTGAGCTAACCAAATCAAAGGATTTGTTTGCCGCCGGACTGATCGCAAAAAAGGACCTCGAAGCGAGCGAGGGAGCTGTGGCGCAAGCCAAAGACAAGGTGGCAGAAGTTGACCGGAGTAGCGCGGTTGCCGACACACAAATCGCCGACACTTTGTTGGAAGCGGAAGCTGAAGCAAAGCTCAGGACCAGTAAGCCAATTCCGAAGGGAAGCACGGTCAGCACCGCAGCCATGATTCGCTTCAATGGCGGCGGCGCGTGGGTTTTGTCTGACGCATGGAAGGTGCAACGATTTTTTCAACAGGCCTTTCAAAAGCCATTGCCGATTTCAGTTTTTGGGCAGGGCGCCATTCACGTTCGCTGGCGTCTTGATCACAACAATTCAATGGACGTTTCACTTCATCCCGACGGGCGCGAGGGCCAGGCCCTCCTGGGATTTCTGCGAAGCAACGGAATTCCGTTTCTCGCTTTTCGCCAGGCAATACCGGGCACTGCAACCGGACCACACATTCACATCGGCCGGCCATCGCACCGGTATTAACCGTGCCGCAGACAGCTTGGCACCAAGAGTGAGAGCAGAGCGCGAAGCTCTTCATGACCAACGCCGTAAAAGAAGAGTACTTGAGTGGGTCGAAAAACACAGAACCGGGAGCGGTAGCGACCGGGTCAATCAATTAAGTTGAATTAGATCTTGCTAATTCCTTTTAGGTCGCAATGATTGTGAGGTCGAGTCCGGGACCCGGTCGCTACCGCTCCCGGTTCTGTATTTTTCGAGCCGCCACTGTGGACGGGATTGCTCGATGCCTCACCGGTATGGCTGCAGACTCTTGTGCAAAGCACCCGCGGACCTGACAGGAGAGGGTGACGGAAGTCTTTTCACCCTCCTTTTCGGGCGATTCGGTTAATGACAATTTCAGGAGGCGTTGTGTTGAAACAAGTACTCACCTTTGTTTTCGTACTACTTGGGATGGCCGCAGTGTCTGCGAGCGCGCAAGTAAATCGACCCAGGCCGCAGGAGTTCCAACTTACTCAAGCGCAGGCCTCACACTTCGCGAAGCTCGCATTGAAGTGCGTGGTCAGGGAATACCCAAACAAACCGGAACACGTGATGAACGATGGTGGTGATGTGCAAAGCCCGAAAGGTTTGCATCCCGCCTTCTACGGTTGTTACGACTGGCATTCTTCGGTTCATGGCCACTGGATGCTGATGCGATTGCTCAGAATGTTTCCCGGCCTTCCGGAAGCGCGCGACATTCGCAAGGCGGTTGGAAGTAACCTGAGAGCGACTAACATCGCCGAGGAGATTACTTATCTGAATGGGAAAAACCGACTGTCGTTTGAACGCATGTACGGATGGGCCTGGCTGTTGAAACTTGGCGAAGAGCTTTCGTTATCCACCGACGATGACGCGCGTATTTGGTCCCGGAATCTGCAGCCGCTGATCGATGTCTTTATCAGTCGCTACCTGCTGTTCTTACCCAAGCAGACCTATCCGATCCGAACGGGCGTTCATCCCAACACCGCTTTCGGGCTCGCATTTGCTTTTGACTATGCGCAGACGACGGGAAACACGAAGCTCGCCACGTTGATTGCTGAGCGAAGTCGAACTTATTTTGCCAATGACGCCGGCTATCCGGCGGGTTGGGAACCGGGCGGCGAAGACTTTTTCTCTCCGGCTCTGATGGAAGCCGACTTAATGCGTCGCGTTTTAAAACCAGCTGCGTTTCGTCGCTGGTTTCATCGCTTCCTGCCGCAACTGGCTGTGGGTGGTCCGAAGTCTTTGCTCACTCCGGCGATCGTCACTGATCGCACTGATCCTAAACTGGTCCATCTGGATGGTCTTAACCTGAGCCGTGCCTGGTGCATGCGCAGCGTTGCCAGTGCGTTGCCGGCGAACGATCGCGCGCGAAAGGTCCTCGCAGGCTCAGCGCAAAGACATGCCAGCGCCGCTTTGGCCCACGTTGCTAGCGGCGATTATGCGGGTGAACATTGGTTAGCCTCATTCGCCGTCTATTTGCTCTCGACGCCTGAACCGTGAAGCTCGCAGATGCATTTCAAAGTAGCACGGGCGTCCCGCCCGTGAATCACGAGCAAGATGCGCGTGCCACCCTCAAACGACCGCTACCCAAAGCTACGAAAACTTGCGCCGGGTGTGCGAGTTACGATTAAATCAATATCATGCTGAGAAAAGTAATCCTGCTATCCCTGGTCGCATTTATCTGCTCCAGTTGTTCAAAAAACTCAGGAGCGATTGGTCCAACTTCTCCTGCCACGCAAACACCTGCGAGTCCATCGCGTCCGGTTCAATCAGCTGCCGGCGAATTGCGCTACAAGGTTCCCGACGGCTGGAAGGTCGAAACCCCAACTTCGGACATGCGGGCCGCGCAATACAAATTGCCGAAGGCTGAAGGCGACACAGAAGACGCTCTCCTGATCCTCTATTATTTTGGGCAGGGCCAGGGTGGCTCTGCCCAGGCCAATATCGACCGGTGGATTAGCCAGATCGTGCAGCCCGACGGACAGCCTTCGAAGGAAAGGGCGAAGATCGGCACCGCCATTATTAATGGATTGGCGGTGGATACGGTTGACCTGACTGGAAACTATTCCGGCGGAATGTCACCAGACAGCGCGCCGGCAAACAAACAGGCAGTCTATCGATTGCGTGGCGCGGTGATTGCCACACCCAAAGGATCCTACTTCGTGAAACTCACTGGCCCGGAAAAAACCGTCGGCTATTGGGATCGGGGTTACACCGAATATCTTCAATCGTTTGAGTTCAGGTAAATTCTTGTCCTTTCCTGACAGCAATTCAATTGTGCTTTACGACGGTGTTTGCGGCCTCTGCAATCATCTTGTGCAATTCATTCTGAAGCGCGATCAGCATAATCGTTTTCTATTTGCTTCACTGCAAAGCGAATTCGCGACGACATTGCTCAAGCGCCACGGGGCGGATGCGCGCGACCTCGATACGTTTTATGTCGTCATCGATCATGGCAAACCCAGTGAACGAGTGCTGATGCGTTCTGATGCGATCCTCCATGTCGTAAAAACGCTCGGGGGAGTTTGGACTTTGGCGAGTGTCGGACGCATTCTGCCCAGGGTGATCAGAGATGCGATGTATCGTTTGGTTGCTCGTAATCGTTACCGAGTTTTTGGAAAACATGAGTCGTGCATGTTGCCGTCGCCCCAACACCGCGCCAAGTTTTTGGATGTGTAATGGCACGGGCGTCCCGCCTGTGGCTCACGCGCAAGATCCGCGTGTCACCCGACGAAGAAAACTGCTTAACCTTTTCCCTTACCTGCGATAGTATTCTCGCACTCCAAACACTGACAGCCAGAAAAGATCGCTCCCCGGGTTGTCATTGGCTAGAAAGAATAAAGTCAGACGAGATAGGTGTGGTTGGGCCAGCCGGCGAGTAGACATCAAAAAACGGTTGGCCCACCCTCAGAACAACTATGAAGAAAATTCTGCTCATCGCAGCTGTGATCGCGCTCTATGTCCTGCACCAGGACTTTTGGTATTGGCACACCGCGCACCCGCTGGTGCTGGGGTTCATCCCCATTGGCTTGTTTTATCAGGGGTGCTTTTCGATTGCCGCGTCGTTACTGCTGTGGATGCTGGTGAAGTTTGCGTGGCCGGGCCATTTGGAGCGTGAACTCGAAAACCGTTCTGAGGAGGAAGCCCCCAAGTGATTCCCGCAATCGTTGTTTTCATTTACCTGGCAGTTGTCTTATACATCGGCATTTTCGCCTTCCGGAAAGCGAAGGGAAAAGAAAAGGCGGAAGACTATTTTTTGGCGAGTCGCTCCCTCGGGCCGTTTGTCTTTCTCTTTTCGCTCTTCGGCACCAACATGACGGCCTTCGCCATCCTGGGCTCATCCGGTCATGCATTTTCAAATGGCATCGTCACCTTTGGATTGATGGCGTCGTCTTCCGGGCTCGTCATCCCGCTTTCCATTTTCTTCATCGGTACACGCGTTTGGGCGCTGGGGAAGAAACATGGGTTCATGACGCCAGTGCAGATGTTTCGCGACCGGTGGGAGTGTGGTCACATTGGAACGGTAATCTTTGTCGTGCAGGCAGTGCTCCTGGTCCCTTACATCATCATCGGCATCATGGGCGGCGGCACCACGCTGTCCACAATCAGTGGCGGATTCGTACCTTTTTGGTTTGGCGGCGCCATCGTGGCGATGGTAGTGATGAGCTACGTTTTCTTTGGCGGCATGCGCGGCACGGCGTGGGTCAATACCTTCCAGACTGTTTTATTTCTGTGTTTTGGAGCCGTGGCGCTGATTGTGATTGGCGTTGGCATGGGTGGATTTCAGAACGCCGCGCAATCCATGTTGGCCTCGCCGGCCCTGGCGCCGCTGATGACCCGCGAACGAATTTCCCCGTACTACTTTTTTAGTTACACCTTCATCCCGCTTTCGGCCATTGCATTCCCGCATATCCTGATCTTTTGTTTGACCGCCCGAAAGATGAACCAGTTTAAGAAGACGGTCATCTTCTATCCGATCTGCATTATGGCGATTTGGCTGCCATGTGTTTTTCTGGGCGTGATGGCTAACCGCGTGACTGATGTTCCTGAGATTCGAGCGAAGCAGGAAGCGCGGCGGGTCTTGGCGACGCAGGGGAAAACAATGGAGCCGGAGGCCCGCGATGAGTTGCGCGAAAAAGCCGCCGGCGACGACGTAATCATGATCCTGTTGAAACGATATGCGCCCTTCTGGTTGGCGGGTTTGCTGGGCGCCGGGATCATGGCGGCGGTGATGGCGAGCGATTCACAGATACTCGCACTCTCCACGATGTTCACCGAGGATGTCTTCGCCTTCTATGGAGGCAAGCGGCGATTTGGGGAAGGAGTACAGATTCAGACCGGCCGCATCTTTATAGTGTTGATAACGTTGTTCGCCTACGCTGTAGCTTTAAGAGCGCCGGAAACGATTTTTGAGCTGGCTATTCAATATGCGTTTTCAGGTTACGCGGCGTTGTCGCCGCTGCTGGTCGCAGCGCTTTTCTGGAAGGGAAGTACGAAGTGGGGCGCGCTGGCAACCACGGTGTGGACGGCATCGGCAGTGGCAGCGACCGCTGTTTTTCAGCACACTGTTCCGGCGCCCGCTCCCGGGCCGGCGACGTTGATTTGGTCTTTGGGTGGCTGGGAAGTGTTGACGAGAACTCCCGGAGGTACGGCTGTGTTTGGCTTTATGCCGGTCGTGCCGATGGTGATCATCTCGGCGCTATTGATGATCGTGGTCTCACTGCTGACGCGCAAGCCAAAGCAAACGACGCTTGCGAAATACTTCGAGTTCCAAAAATAAGTAGGACAGGCAATTCTGCCTGTCCTATTCTTCCAACTTTGGACAGGCAGGAATGCCTGTCCTATCCAACTACGGGGCGGTTGTCCCGCCTTTCATCGTCTCATCACGCTTCGCCTTAAACTCCGTACCGGCTTTCCACTCAGGATACTTCTCGCCCTGTGCGACTTTGTAACCAATCGTGGTCAGCAATTGCGCGTCGTCCACTGCGCCTGCCAGGTCCCAGTCAGGCTTAATCTCATCCGAAACCTTGTGATAGTCCTTCTCGGTATACTCATCGCGCTTCTGTTTGCTATAGGTAGGGTCCTTGCCGACATAGTCTGTACCGGAGTCGGCGTATAGCGCGGGCACGCCCTGCTTGGCAAACTCGAAATGATCGGAGCGATAGTAAAATCCTTTCTCAGGCTCGGGGTCAGGATTAACAGTTCGACTCTGCGCGGTTGCCGTTTCCCGCAACAGGTCCACCAGGGAACTGTTGTCGTCGCCAACCATGGTTATGTCTTTGGTTCGTCCCCACTGGTTAACCCCGTCCATGTTGATGTTTGCCAGGGTCTTGTTCAAAGGATAAAGCGGATTCTCAGCGTAATACTTTGCGCCCAACAATCCCTTTTCCTCAGCAGTGACCGCAAGGAACAGGATCGAGCGCTTGGGCGGCGTTGCCAGCTTGGTAAATGCCTCGGCAATTTCCAGCAGGGCTGCAGTGCCGGAAGCGTTGTCGAGCGCGCCGTTGAAAATCTGATCGCCCGGGAGTTTGGGATCGCGGCCAAGATGGTCCCAATGCGCGGTGTAGATAACATATTCATTCTTCAGCACTGCGTCTGACCCTTCGAGCTTAGCTACAACGTTGGCCGAATTGATCTCGCGCAACTCATTCTTCACGCCCAGATTTGCCTTGGCATTCAACACCACCGGCTTGAAATCTTTCCTAACGGCGGCCTTCTTCAAGGCGTCAAAGTCCTGGCCGCTGGCGCTAAAAAGTTCCTTTGCCCGATCGGTGGTAATCCACGATTCGACAGCGACGCGATTCATGTTCTTGTCGGGCCTTTGAATATCAAAATTCTCTCGCCCCCAACTTCCCGAAACGACTTCGAATGGATAACCCGCCGGGCCAGTCTCGTGAATTATGATTGCCGCGGCTGCGCCCTTGGCTGAGGCGATTTCATATTTGTAGGTCCAGCGGCCGTAGTAGGTCATGGCCTTTCCCTTGAACATCTTGTCATCAAGCTTCGCGGGATCGTTCGCATCCGGCACGGCCGGATCGTTGATCAGCATGACGATGGTCTTGCCCTTCACGTCCACGTCCTTGTAATCGTCCCAACCAAATTCCGGGGCGACGACGCCATACCCAACGAAAACCAGATCAGAATTTTCCACTTTCGACTCGGGTGCATAACGACGTGAGACGCTTACGTAGTCTTTCGGGAAATTCAGATCCATCGTCTTTCCGCCAACCGTGATTGAAGCGGTGGTCGTTCCAGTCATGCCGGCGAGCGGTACTTTCTGCACGTAAGTGCCGTCAGGATTTCCTGGCTTGAGACCAAGTTTCTGATATTGCTCCGTCAAATACTTGACGGTCAGCTCTTCCCCCGGGGTGCCTGGGCCACGCCCTTCATATTCATCGGCGGATAACACTTTTGTGTGCTGCATGATGTCGGCAGTGTTGATGGAATCATGCGCCGGCTTGAGCTCGGCGGGAATGGCCGTCGAATCGCCAGTTGTTTTTGCTGTTTGGTTTGTTGGTGGCGCTTGTGTGCAAGCGATTGCCAACGGAAGAGCGAAAGCGAACAGAGCGGAAGAGAGAATGCGCGTCTTCATGATTTACGTGCCTCGCGTGGTTGAATTGTAAATTGAACGAAATGTTTCTAAGCCGAAATGGATGCCAAGTCAAACCGGGGCGCGTGCCAAGCCTCAAGTGGCTCAGAACTCAAGGTCAACTCTTTGGAGTGCGGCGACCTGTCGCCGCTTTGGCCTGCATTTGCGCCGCCGCTGCGTTAATGCAAAAGAACCGTTCATGAGGGATGAGTGACGGGGAAACGGACCAAAGCGGCGCCAGGCCGCCGCACCCAAGGCGTTGTGCGGTGAACTCTGAACGGCTTGCAACCCTCAACCAAAACAATGCAGCCTGCCATCCTGTCCGCCGATCACGATTCGTCCGCGGGCGATCGCCGGCGAGGATGAAAGCGGCGCGCCCGCGTCAAACTCCCAGAGCTTGGCGCCATTGCCAAGATTGAGAACGTAGAACCTTCCATCGTTTGAACCCACGAAAACGCGCGAGCCGGCAATCGCCGGAGACGATTCGACGCGCGCGCGGGTGGCAAAGGTCCAGACACTTTTTCCATCAGGGCTGAGCCCATGAATCAATTTGTCGCGCCCGCCGACTACAACTCGGTCAGTGGTGACGGCGGCCGACGAATAAAACGGAAACTTTCGCTCCGGATGCTGATAGCGCCAACCCACACGACGTACATTTACATCGACCATCAGAATTTCGTTGTCGAAGGTCCCGTAAAAAGCGGACGAACCTCGTAGCGCGGGCGACGCGCCGGTGTAAGCATCAGAAGACACGCTGAACACTTGTTTGCCCGTCGAGATGCTGACCCCACGAAAGAGTTCGTCGCATCCGGCGATGAAGGCGAGATCGCCCGCGACACTGGGAGTCGAGTGCACCGCTCCGTTGGTTTTCAGTTTCCAAAGCAGGGCGCCGTTACGCGCCGAAACGCAATAGAGATGTTGATCGTAAGAGCCGATGAGGACACGGTCGCCCACTACCACCGGAGACGATTTTATTTCGGTTCCGGCTTTGAACGCCCAGATTTTTTTCCCGTCGGTGGCGTTGACCGCATGCAGCCAGCCACCGAGGTCTCCGATGTAAACCACGCCGCGACTGTACGCGGGGGACGACTCGCCGATCGGCGAGTCAATTTTGTATTTCCAGTAGACCGCGCCGTTATCGAGGTTAAGAGCGGAAAGCTCGCCTTTCTGGGAGCCGACGAACACAGTGCCGCCTACGATGGCCGCTGACGATTCAATCGAATCCCCCGCTTCGTAAGTCCAGAGGTGCCGAAGGTTTTGCGGCACATTCGACTGCGACACTCCAGTCAAGTTCAGATTTCCGCGAAACTGCGACCAGTTGTCGGCGGGCGCGTCCTGCGCCTTCGCTGGGATAAAACAAACCGACAGCAGAATACTGATGACGAAACCTACGGAAAGCATTTTCCTTTTGTCATTTCTCATTTTTCATTTCCCATTGGTTCGGTACCGTTCTCACCAGATGGCTGTTGGTCCCGCCGTTCCAGTCAATTCCAATCAATCGCAAGTCCCTGCTTTCTTTTGCCGCGATTAACAAAATGAGAAATGAAAAGTGAGAAATGGAAAATGCGCTTTTCCACGAGCTTTCATTTCTCAATAGGCAGACTGGTAAACCTCCATTGCACCCGCTTGATTGAATGGCCGGGGATTGTAATTGCCGGTCCATTGCTGCGAGGCTTCCAAAGCGAGAGTTGCCAAATCTTCGGTCGCTACGCCGCTGGCACTTAAACTTCTGTGTAGTCCGCCGATCGCAGCGAGCTCTTCAAGTCTGCGTGCCAGGCCCTCAGTGGCCTGCATATCGCCAAACCTTCCAGCGCCTTGCGACATTTTCAGGAACTCCTCGTATCGGGCGCCGGCAACAGAATCGTTCCAACGAACAACTGACGGCAGGAGCATCGCGATCGCTGCGCCATGCGCGGTGCCAAAACGCGCAGTGAGGGGATTCGCGCAGGCGTGCGTCGCGCCCAGCATGGAATTCTCGATAGCTACACCGGCAAAATAGGCCCCGAGTTGCATCGCTGCACGAGCCTCAATGTTTTGGGGTTGGGCCAACACGGTTTCGTAGTTTGCTTCCAACAACGCCCAGGCTTCTCGAGAGAAGACTTCCGAGAGCGGATTCCGATTGAGGCTTACAAAGGTCTCAACTGCATGAGCGATAGCGTCGAAACCAGAGGTGGCAGTGATCGCTTGCGGCTGAGAAATCGTGAGCGCTGGATCTAACAAGGCAATGCGAAAGGCTGCATCAGGGTTGCCACAGGCCATTTTGGTTTGCGACTCCGCGTCGGAAATCAAGGCGTAGGTTTGAGCTTCGCTGCCGGTGCCTGCTGTAGTTGGAATTCCAATCATCGGCAGCAGCGGACGCTTCGCTTTGCCGTGACCCTGGTAGTCGCGCATCTCGCCGCCATTGGTGAGGAGAAAGTTAATCCCTTTGGCGCAATCGAGCGAACTTCCGCCGCCTAGTCCAATTATTGAATCTATGTTTTGAGCTGAGGCGATCCTGGCGCCGGTGGCGACCATGGCGCTGTCGGGATTTACGTCAAAGTCGTGGAAGGGAACAGTTTCAATTCCTGAGCGACGCAAAGGAGCGAGAGCTTCATCAACGTGTCCTGAGGCGACGAGTCCGTGATCGGCCACCAATAAAGTTCGCTGGAATCCAAGTTCGCGAGCCAGTTCGCCGAGACGTTCAATTGCGCCGGCTCCGAAGACTACGCGCGTTTGCAAATGAAAGTCGAAGGAGTTCATTAAAAGGTCCGCTTCGCGGGCTGCCCGACCTCGGCTGCTGAAGTTCACTTGGCAGGCTTTGCCGGAGGCGTTGCAGGCTTCGCAGCTGGCGTTGGCGCAGGGGCCGCAGGGGTTGCAGGCGTTGCCGCAGGCTTTGCTGCCGGGGCCTCTGCCAACGCAAAGATTTGATTGCGGTTTGAGATGTAGATGGCTCCATTTGCCGGGACGGCTGTCGAGTAAACCGAGCTGCCCATATTGATTTCGGCGATCACTTTCTTCGTCTTGCCTTCCTGCATGATTACAACGTCGCCGTCTTCATCACCAAGATAGATCTTGCCGTCCACAAGCAAAGGCGAGCCCCAAACCGCCGCAAAGAGATCGTGGACCCAGTAAACCTGTCCCGTCTTCGCATCGAGTGCATGCAGGAAGCCGCTGAAATCCGGCTGGTAAACAATACCGTCCTTGATTGCCGGCGTTGATATCGAGCGCCGAATCTTGTCGTAATGCCAGAGCATTCCGGTTTTGGTAATGTCGCCACGCTTGGTGGCGTCGATGCAGTACATGTGGCCCACACCTTCGCCGTGCTCAGGATCCTGTCCGTTGGCGATGTAAACCTTCTCTTCGTAAATAACCGGGGTGCTGATCACTTCATTCCGCGTCTTCGGCCAAACTGAATCCTTAGGATTGAGATCAAACTCCCAAAGCTTCTTGCCCGTCAGCGCTTCGTAGCCGCGAATCCAACCGTCGCCCTGACCGAAAACTACCTGCACGATACCGCCAATCGTGCCGACAGTTGGCGAGCTCCACTGACCATGCAGAATGCGCTCCTGAACTGAGTTGTCTTCCCACACCAGTTTTCCAGTCTTCTTGTTGACTGCGATAAGCGCCGGCGCTTTTGGCGACGGTACGTTGACGTGACTTTCGTCCTGGCCATTCGAAGTGCTGATGAAGATTAAATCGCCATGGGAGACGGGCGAAGAGTTAGCGAGGTTATGCGGCAGGGCCCCAAGCTCTTCGATCATGTCGTAGCGCCAGACGATGTCGCCATTGGAATCTCCGGTCAACTTTTCATCGGTCACCGGCCCGTCGTTCTCTTTATCGCGAAAACCCTGCGTGTCGAGACAAACCAGCTCAGCTCGATTCGAAACGTAGTAGATCCGATCGCCTTCTACGAGTGGAGACGAGGCGACACCCTGATAAGGCCAATCGTTGACGCGACCAGCCGCCAGTTTGTCGTGGACCATCTGCCACATAAACTCACCGTCCGACTCGCGAAACGCCATTACGACGCCCTTGTCACCCGTCAGTTTTGGATCGCGCAAGCCTTCGTTGTTGGTGCCGACAAAAACCATTCCCCCGGCGACGACTGCGTTTCCATATGTTTGTGAGCCCAACTGCGCTACCCACTTCACATTCTTCCTGGTTTTGACGTCCCAGCTGATGGGCAGTCCTTTCATGTTCGAGATCATGTTGCGATCGGGCGTGCCGCCCCACATGGGCCAGTCGCCATTGCCCGGATCGGAAGCCGCGGCAAAAGGAGACAGGAGACAGGAGACAGAAGTCAGAAAGACAACTGCGAACACGGCTCTGGCTAGTATCCTCCGGCGATCAAATAGGCGAATACGATTTCTGGATTCTGACTTCTGAATTCTGACTTCTGTTTTTTTCATTTGTTCGGATACACCTTCAAGTTATCAAAATAGATTTCTGCGAGCGCATTGCCAAAGATGCCGGGTGTGCCCTGACGATTCGGGATAGGATCGATTCGTTCGATCATCCATGCAGACGGTTCGGTCTCGCCTGCCGCCCACACTTTCCCGCGAGCTCTCACTTTCCCATCCGGCAGGTTTTCGACCTGAAGCTTCAGGCGATACCAGGTCTCAGGTTTCCATGCGAACGGGATGGTAACCGTGCGTTCGGTTTCCGGCTGCCAGGGCTCAAGGTGAAGTTTTTGACTGTTGCCATAAAGTGCGAGCACGTAGCGCTGCGCAATCACTCCCGCGTCACCCTGTTGCCGTCGCCGTACGGTCGCAAACACATCGCCCTCGACCGTGTAATTTGCGAGATCAGAGGGGCCAAAGTAAGCGCGCGCTCGGCTCAGGAGTGAAGAACCCTCAGTGGTTTTGACAAACACTTTATTTCCGTTAACTTCACGCACGGTGAATTTCAGTGTCGTGTTAACCCAGGTCGGCGGAATCGTGCTGACTGCCACCGCATCGAAGTTTTCACTCCATGGCAAAGGCGGAAAGACGCGCACTCCCGCTGCTCCGGTGATCCCGCCGACGCTCGCTTTGACCAGTCCAGCTTGTGCGATTGCATCTGCCGCGACGGTCAATTCGCCGTTTGCGATGGTGCCCTTTAATTGATCGAGCGACCAGGTTGCGGCAGGGTCTTCACGGATAAAGTTTCCCTGTGCGTCAAAGAGCCGAACCCGAAAGTTAACTTTGCTGCCGGGTTTTAGAATCAGTTCTGTCGGAACGACCTGCAGGTGCGAAACCGGATTCGTCGAGACAGTGACCGCCGGCGCCGGAGCGTTTTGAGATGGAGATTTTTTCTTCCCAATTGCGTAGAGCGTAGAATCCGAAACCAAAAAAATCCGTCCGTTTGAAACAGCCGGCGAAGCAATGATGGCTTCGGGGACTGCGCCAGTGCCCAGTTGATCCTCGTCAAGTATCTTCGCGCCCGTGGCTGACGGTTCCAAAATGAAAAACTTCCCATTCTCAGTGCCGACATAGATCTTGCCATCAGCGAGTACGGGCGAGGCTTTTTGAATTGTGCCCAGGTTTTGCAACCACAGTTGTTTACCGCTGGCAACGTCAAACGCTGCGATGTTTGCACCGTTGTCCACGTGGTAAAGCCGATCGCCATCAATCACAGGAGACGAGAAGCCGCCTTGCCAGCCGTAAATGTGCCACTTTGCCTGTTCCTTCTTGATTTCGCCTTTCGCGCCGGCATCAACAGCCACCATCATCCCCATCTCGCTCGAGTCGAGGTTTTCCTCGCTGTGCGTCAGGATGGCTGTCGTCCCGTGTACCACTACTCCGGTGTTCAGACCGCGCTTGCTGATTTCTATTTTCCAAACGGACTCGCCGGTTTGCGGCTTGATTGCATGTGTCACACCGTCGCTCGCTCCCTGAATGAGCAGGCGCATGCCGTTGACGTTAGCGATGATGGGCGGTGCATAAGTTGTATCGTAAGGACGTCCACCGGGCGCGCTGATAAAGATTGTTTCGCCGGTCTTTTTGTCGAACGCCATGAAGCGATGCGCGCCCCGTCCATGTTGGCCCCACTGGAAAGTCACGCCGCTAAGGATGACCAGGTCACCATCGATTATCGGAGACACCGTGCGACCGCCATGCGTGGTTAGCAATCCAAAGTCTTCGCCGAGCGAGCGTTCCCACAAAACTTTGCCCTGGTTGTTCAGCGACAACAGTGTCCCACCAACACCAAAGACGTAAACATTGCCGCTGGACGGATCGCCGACCGGCGACGCCCAACCGACTCGATGCGCCGGCACATCGCTTAAGTAAACGTTGAAGCGGTGCTCCCAAAGTAGTTTGCCGGTGTCGGCGTCGAAGCACATCACGCGTTCCTGTTCCAGCTCACCTTTGCCGGCCGCGTTTTGAAGATAGACGCGATTGCCGACAACGATCGGTGCGGAGCGTCCGCCGAAGGGGACCTTCCAGGCGAGGTTATCGCCGGCGGGAGACCACTTCGTCGGCAGGCCTTTTTCTGGCGAGATGCCATCGCGCGCCGGCCCGCGCCATTCAGCCCAATCGCCGGCAAAAGCGCCGGTTGATGCTGACGCGATCAGTATTAGAGCCAGAAAAGAATTCAGGAAAATGGAAAGGAACTTAGTCATTTTGGATTTCCATCATTATCGTTGGGGCCCTACCGCGCCCAGAAGAATTGAAACGTGCTTATTGGTTCGGAAAAGATGCGCCAGTGCAACCTTAAAGATGTAGAATACGTATTCTCGCGTTGCAGCAACTCGCTTTTTCCGGCGTCGAATCTTTTACCAGTTGAATTTACCACTTGGTGTTGTACTCCCAAAAGCGCGGAGGGGTTTCATGAACTTGAAAGCTACGGTTCTTTTCGTGTTTATGCTGCTGCTGGCGCCGGCAGCAACGCTCGCTCAAGACAGCAAACAACAGTTAAACGATCAACTTTGGGAAGCCGCGCGCGGTGGCGACGCTGCTGCGGTGACGGCGCTGCTCGATAAGGGCGCTGACGTCAATGCGAAATTCCGCTACGGCGCCACTGCCTTGTTTAAGGCAGCCGAACGCGGAAATGTCGATGTGGTGAAAGTGTTGTTGGCGCGCGGTGCTGACGCTACAGTCAAGGACTCTTTTTACGGGGCGACGGCGATGACCTGGGCGCTCAGCAACAAACATATTGAAGTGGTGCGCGCGATCCTGGAGAAGGATGCAACGAGTGTAGCCGATGTGTTGATGACTGGCGTGAGAGAGGGAAACGTCACGCTCGTAGAAGTGGCGCTCGCGAAAGGATCCGTGAAACCTGAAACGCTGACGGCGGCGCTCGTCGCGGCGCAAAGTGACAAAGAGAAGGCGGCGATGGTTGAGATGTTGAAGAAAGCCGGCGCCGTTCCCCCGCCCGAGATTGACCCGGCAATTCTTCAGTCGTACGCCGGCAAGTACAAGAACGATCAGGGTCGCGAGTTGGTCCTGTCGTTTAGCGATGGCAAGCTTTCCCTGGCGCCTACGGGACAGTCGCCGCTCGCGTTGATGGCTTCTGACAAAGTGACTTTTAAGCCCACGGCTTTTGATGGTCTAGTTATCACCATCGACTTGGAAGGCGGAAAGGTCAGCGGATTCACTTTGAAGCAAGGGGCAAACCCGCCGCAGGTCTTCAAGAAGGTGGAAGAACCGAAGTAACGCTTTTGTTGCGTCGCGGGCCAATAGCCGATTTTCCCGTTTATCATTTTTTCCAGTGGTCAGTGGTCAGTGGTCATCGGTCATTGTCATCGGTCATTGTCAGGCTGTGCACGATCAGGATAGCAAAATGAGAAATGTGAAATGTGAAATGGAAAATGGTTCTATGGTGTTACCTCAGGTGGAGTTTCTCCCGAAATGATTTCCAGATTCTTAAAGCTGAACTGCGTGGCGATCGCCATTGGTTTGCTGGTCGTGGTTTCGTATGCGCAGACCGCGCGCAGAGCCCCGACGGTTGATGACCTGCTGATGATCAAGTCGGCGGGCGGAGCGCGCATCTCGCCCGATGGCAAGTGGGTGGCTTACACAGTCTCCGAAACCAATTTCAAGAACGACGCTTACGTCTCGCAGATCTGGGTGGCTGAGTCTGCTACGGGTCGCACTTTTCAGCTCACGCGTGGAGAGAAATCCGCCGGCAACGCGCGCTGGTCGCCCGACAGCTCCTGGCTTGCTTTCACAAGCGATCGCGTCGGAGATAAGAACCAGCTCTTCGCTATTCAACCGGGTGGCGGCGAAGCAATGCAATTGACCAAATCGGAAACCGCGGTTGGTGGTTTCGCCTGGTCTGATGACGGGAAGCAAATCGCTTATCTTGCTACGGAGCCAGTGCCGCAGGCGTTAAAAGATCGGAAAGAGCAGCTCGGAGATTTTGAAGTAGTCCGTCGCGAGTACACCCACCTTCATCTTTGGACGCTCAATGTCGCCGAGGCCATGTCCGCACCTGTCGTCGGCAAACAACGCACTAAGAATAAGGAGTTTAGTATCGGATCCGGAACTTGGTCGCCGGATGGAACGCGGATCGCTTTTGGGGCTACTGTCAATCCTGATCTGATCCAGGGCGTGACGTCAGATATTTACGTGCTGACTTTGGCCGACGATTCAGTGAAGAAGGTTGTCGCCCAGCCCGGCCCTGATGTCGATCCACGCTGGTCGCCGGACGGGAAGCAACTCGTTTTCAGTACGTCGATGGGCCGGACAATTTACTTCCACGCAAACTCACGATTGGCGATTGTACCGGCCGAGGGTGGTACGCCGCGCTCAATCACCGATGGCTTTGATGAGCAGCCGGGCTTTGTTGATTGGAACGCCGACGGGGTTTACTTTTCGGGGCTCGAGAAAACCGCGTCGCATCTTTACCGTGTGGATCCGGCCACCGCGAAAATTACCCGCGTTTCTGGTCCGAATGATTTGATGGCTGGCGGTTTCACTTTGACGCGTGATGGACGCCGGATGGCTTTTAGTTTGAGTTCGCCAGCGGCGCTTCAGGAAATTGCCATCTCGGAAGTCGATCGCTTTGCACCGCGCGCGCTTACGACCATGACGGAACAGGCGAAGCACTTTGTGCTGGGTACGCGTGAGGTGATTTCCTGGAAGAGCCAGGATGGGGCGACGATCGAAGGTGTGTTGATTAAGCCAGCCGATTTCGATCCGGCAAAGAAATATCCGCTCCTGTGCATCATCCACGGAGGGCCCACCGGCATCGACCGGCCTGCGCTGCTAGGGCCGGATACGCGCTATTACCCTTCTGATATTTGGGCGGCCCGCGGCGCCTTGATTCTCAAGGTCAACTACCGCGGCAGCGCGGGTTACGGCGAAAAGTTTCGCCAACTCAACGTGCGCAATCTCGGCGTGGGCGACGCCTGGGACGTACTCAGCGGCGTTGAGTATCTCATTAAGAAAGGCTGGGTCTATCCGGGGCGCGTTGGCTGCATGGGTTGGAGTCAGGGCGGTTACATTTCGGCATTTCTGACAGCTGCGTCTGATCGCTTTAAAGCAATTTCCGTCGGCGCCGGCATTTCAAACTGGGCCACCTATTACTACAACACCGACATCACGCCGTTTACGATTCAGTACCTCGGCAAAGATCCGGCGGCTGACGCCGAGATCTATCAGAAGACCTCGCCGATGTCCTACATCATGAAGGCGCGTACGCCCACGCTGATCCAGCACGGGGAAAACGACCGGCGCGTGCCGATCGCCAATGCATACGAGCTCCGGCAGGGCCTCGAGGATCGCGGCGTGAAAACCGAGATGGTGGTCTACAAAGGTTTTGGTCACGGGATAACGAAGCCGCGCGCAATGCGGGCGGTGATGACGCATAACCTGGTTTGGTTTAATCATTACCTCTGGGGTGATGCGCTGCCTGATCTCGCGAACCTGCCGTTGCCAAAGAAAGATGAAGCGAAGAAAGACGAGAAGAAAGACGGCGGCAACTAGTCCTGGGTCCCGGAGGGACGAAATGTTTATAGAACCAGGAACCCCTCCAACAACTTTTGAAGCTCCGAAGGAGCGAGATATTGAACTTCGCTTTGAGGGTATATTGCGCTCCTACGGAGCGGTCATGGGTTTCTTGAAACGCGAGCTATAAACATTTGGCCGCTCTGCGGCAGATCACGGTCCCGGGATTGAAGTGCCGAAGTGATCCACGCCTTTCGAAGAGTTGGAGAGAAACAAAATGAATCGCATCTCAATGTCATTCGTAGTCTTGTTCTTGATTGTCGCGAGCAGTAATACCTCTTTTTCGCAAACGAACTGGCCGCAATTTCGGGGTCCGGGAGCGACTGGCGTTTCCGAAGGCGGCCCGGCGCCGGCCACCTGGAACGCAGAAAAAGCGACGAACCTAAAATGGAAAACCGCGATCCCCGGCCTTGGCCATTCGAGTCCGGTAACCTGGGGCAACAAAATTTTCGTCACCACTGCAGTCTCAAGCGCGGCGAAAGACGAGACGCGTTTTGGTCTCTACGGTGATGTCGCGCCGGTGAAGGACGATCCCAAACACACCTGGAAAGTTTATGCGCTTGACAGCCAGACAGGGAAAATTCTCTGGGAGCGCGTAGCGTCTGAAGGCATGCCGAAGGTCAAGCGTCATCCAAAGTCGACGCATGCCGACTCAACGCCGGTAACGGATGGAAAATACCTGGTAGCTTTGTTTGGTTCCGAAGGGCTGTTTTGTTACGACCTCAAAGGCAAGTTGCTCTGGAAACAAAACCTCGGCGTGCTGGATTCCGGTTGGTTTTACGATGCTGACTACCAGTGGGAGCATGGCAGTTCGCCCATCATTTACAAGAATCTTGTCATCATTCAGGCGGATGTGCAGAAGGATTCCTACATTGCCGCGTATGACATCAAGACCGGCAAACAGGTTTGGAAAACTGTGCGTGATGAAATTTCTTCATGGGGTACACCGACTGTTTACGAAGGCAAGGCCCGCGCTGAGTTAATTGCCAACGGTTCTAAGGCCGTGCGCGGTTACGATCCACTGACTGGAAAAGAACTGTGGCGGCTGTCGCCGAATTCCGAAATAACCACACCGACTCCTTTCGTCGCCCATGATCTGATTTTCGTGACCGCCGGCTACACGCCCATTCAGCCAATTTACGCGATCAAGCCCGGGGCGAATGGCGACATCTCGCTGAAAGAGGGCACAGAGTCGAATGAGTTTATCGCCTGGAGCAAGAAACGCGGTGGGCCATATATGCCAACACCAGTCGTTTACGGCGATTATCTCTACACCTGTTCGAACCAGGGAGTGTTAACTGCTTACAACGCGCGGACTGGTGAACGTATTTATCAGGAACGACTCGGCGGTAAGGGCGGGGCGTTTACCGCCTCTCCAATAGCTTCCGATGGAAAGATCTACCTCTCGAGTGAAGACGGCGATGTGTTTGTAGTAAAGGCCGGAGCGAAGTATGAACTGCTGGCGACAAACCCGGTCGGCGAAGTGATGATGGCTACGCCTGCGATGAGCGGCGGCGTATTCATCGTGCGCGGAGTTAAGCATCTCTTTGCCTTCGGCGAACCTGCGCCCGCGAAGACTGCGAAGAAATAGACGTAACGCAAACTGTTAGTTTGCGGTCAGTAATAAATATCCACCTTCATATCAACCAATGCGCAAACTACAGTTTGCGTTACATAAACGAGGAAACCCCAACATGAAATTTTTCAAACGTATTAGCACCGCGCTGGTCATCAGCTTTCTACTGTCCGTCACGCTTATTAATTCCGCCGCCGCCAAAGTTTCGTCAAACTGGCCGCAGTGGCGTGGTCCCAATGGCGGCGTTTCGATAGAAAAAGGACTGCCAGACGAATGGAGCAGTACGAAAAACGTGAAATGGAAGACTCCGATTACCGGACGCGGTCATTCGTCTCCGATTGTTTGGGGCAAAAAGATTTTCCTTACAACTGCGCTTGATGGCGAAGCAATCGCCGGACGCAAGCCAGGGGTCACGCATAAGATGGCGGACGGCAGCGACTTCGTTCATCCCGATGCGGTAGGCGCCGATTTAATGCACACCTTCAAAGTGCTCTGTCTCGATCAGGCGACCGGCAAGATTCTGTGGGAACGAACAGCCTACGAAGGTCCCGTCCACGACAGCCGGCATAAGAAAGCGAGTTTCGCCTCGTCCACGCCCGCGACCGACGGCAAATATGTGTTTGCGTTCTTCGGATCGGAGGGGCTGTACGCCTACGACTACAAAGGCAAGCTGATGTGGAAGCAGAACCTCGGCAAGCTCGGCACGGCCAGCGTTGGCTACGGCGTGTCGCCGATTCTGTACAAGGATTTCGTGATCATGCTGTGTGACGACAGCGGCGGAAATTCGTTTATTGCGGCGTTTGACAAGCGCACCGGCAAAGAAGCATGGCGCGTAGCTCGTAAAGTTGATCTCACCTGGAGCAGTCCGGTGCTGGTCCAAACGTCGAAAGGCACTGAACTGGTCGCCGGGGCGGCGGAAGCGATCATCGCTTACGATCCGGCCACGGGCAAAGAACTCTGGCGTCATAAAGGTCTCGCCAGCAATGCGGTGCCAACTCCCGTGGTCCTTAACGATTTGGTCATAGTCACGTCCGGATATCCAGCGAAGATCGCCCTTGCCATTAGGGCCGGCGGCACCGGCGATGTAACCGGCACACCCCAACTCGTTTGGTCCTACAACAAGGGGACGGCCTATGTTCCTTCGCCAATTCTTTATGGCGATTATGTCTACCTGACTACGGACCGCGGGTTGTTGACGGCGCTGGATGCAAAGACGGGCAAAGTGGTTTACGAAGGCGCGCGTCCGCCGAAAGCAGTGTTATTCCAGGCTTCGCCCGTAGCTTTCGAAGATAAGATTCTGATGACCAGCGAAGAAGGCGACACTTATGTAATCAAGGCTGGGCCGAAACACGAAGTGATTCGCACAAATTCGCTTGGCGAGGCAGTGGCTGCATCTCCGGCAATAGCCGACGGGAAAATCTACCTCCGTGGCGACAAGCATCTGTATGCAATCGGCAAGTGAGGCACAACGGAACAACCTGAGGGGTAACTGCGTCTAACTGTTAACTTTGTATGGTTGGAAGCGTTTAAGAAGTAGTCCTCAGATTACAAGACTACGCAGATTCACTAGACCTGGCCATCACGTTGGTCTGTTGTCAACGTGATGGCACTTGGTTAATCTGTGGAATCTGCGTAATCTGCGGATAGTTTTCAGGTAACACCCCGAAGGAGTGCCAAGATGTTTGCATCCGAAGAATCAACCCCATGGTATCGCTCGTTGACGGGTCTCATTGCGGCTTCGGTGCTGCTGCCGCCGGTTGGGCTCGTTTTGCTCTGGATGCGCCGGGATACGGCGGCAAAGATAAAGATTCTGGCCACGGTTGGCATCGTGGTGCTCGGCGCCGGTTACTTCTATGCGCTGAGTGTTTGGCGAAAATCCAGCGCCAATGAGGCCCACTTCGCCGCCCTTGAGCAGGATCGCGCGCGCCAGCAAAGTCTCGACAGTGCCGCAGTGTCACAAACCAATCCGGCTCAGCCAGGAACCGTTGCTGCATCACCGCAGCCGGGAGCGGTAAATGCGACGAACCCCGCCGCAACTTCTGAAGCAGCTTCCGCCCACGCCACCAGAAATTATTGGACTAACTTTCGCGGTCCTAATCGTGACGGCCGTTACGATGAGATGCCGGTGCTTACGCAATGGCCGGCAGGAGGTTTGACTCCGGTTTGGAAACAACCGATCGGTCTGGGTTGGGCGTCGTTCGTTGTCGCCGACGGACGTGCATATACCATCGAACAAAGACGCAGCCAGGAAGTGGTCGCGGCTTACGATGTAA
The DNA here is from genome assembly GCA_035557535.1 of Pyrinomonadaceae bacterium. GTDB lineage: Bacteria > Acidobacteriota > Blastocatellia > Pyrinomonadales > Pyrinomonadaceae > PSRF01. Next base: position 65,991 of record DATMDU010000075.1, on the reverse strand, counting down.
CCAATGGCCGCGAACTCTGGAAGCAGGGTTGGAACGCGTCGTTTGCTGACTCCACCGGTGATGGCCCACGCGCCACGCCCACCTGGGACGATGGCCGCATCTATGCGCTGGGCGCGACCGGCGAGCTGCGATGCCTCGATGCAAAGACGGGCGGCGTCGTCTGGGGAAAGAATATTCTGAGCGACAATGGAGCTTCGAATATTTCGTGGGCCATGTCCGCCTCGCCGTTGATTGTTGATGACAAAGTGATCGTGATGCCGGGCGGATCCGGTAACAAGTCTGTCGTGGCCTATAACAAGATGACCGGCGCTCCGGTTTGGAAGTCTCAAAATGATACCGCCGCCTACGTTTCGCCAATGCTCGTAACGCTCGCCGGACGACGGCAAATTATCGTGGTCAGTGCAACGCGCGCGATGGGACTTGCTCCGGAAAATGGCGCACTGCTTTGGAGTCACGCCTGGGAAACGGACATGGGCATCAACGTGTCGCAACCAATTCCGGTAGGCAACAATCGTTTCTTCATCTCAGCGGGTTATGGCAAGGGCGCGGCGCTGATTGAAATATCAGGCAGCGGCAATAGTTTCACCGCGAAAGCTCTCTGGGAAAACATCAACATGAAGAACAAGTTCAACAGCTCCGTGCTTCATGAAGGCCACGTCTATGGTCTCGACGAGGGAATTCTGACTTGTTTGGATGTGAATACAGGCGCGCGCAAATGGAAGGGCGGGCGCTATGGGTGGGGTCAGGTGATCCTGGCCAGTGGCCACCTGATTGTTTCCAGCGACTCGGGCGAGCTCGCTCTGGTTAAAGCTTCACCGGATCAATACACCGAAGTCGCGCGTTTCGCAGCCCTCGACGGGAAGACCTGGAACTACCCCGCGATTGCCGGCGGCAAACTGCTGGTCCGCAATGCGACGCAGATGGCTGCCTACAACATCGCCGCGCAGTAGTAGGACAGGCATTCCTGCCTGTCCATTCTTGATGATCAGTATGACCACGCGGTAGCGGGTGGGTCTCGATGTCAATCGAGAAGGCGATGAAACGATCAAAGGTAAACGGCCGTTTCATAGTCTGTATTCGGAACGAAGAATGTGAGGATCTAGAACCTCGCAAGCTGTATCGAGTGCCGGATGAGGCCGCCGCTGCAGATGGCTACATTCGGGTGATTGATGAATCGGGTGAAGATTACCTCTATCCTCAAAATTTTTTCCTACCATCGAGTTGCCTAAAGCCGCAGAACAAGCCCTCTTATCCGCGGCTTGGATTTTCGGTCCGGAACCATGAAGAATTAGCTCGAATGCTGATCGCGCGCCGCATCTAGAGCGCGGCGGTATGCGTCTTCCTTTGGCCCACCAAACAGCTTATTATTCTCAACGTGAAAGTAAAGGACGTCATACGACTTCTTGAGGCAGACGCTTGGTTTCTTGCGAGGACAAAAGGCAGTCACCGTCAATTCAAGCATTCTGAGAAGTCTGGTACCGTCACAGTTGCGGGCAAGCCTAGTATTGATGTCCCGCCAGGAACTCTTAACAGCATCTTGAAGCAAGCTGGCCTAAAGCCAGAGAAGGGGTCAGAAGGATGAAATATGCCGTGATTGTAGAAGAAGGCGAAACCAGCTTTGGTGCGCATGTGCCGGATTTGCCGGGCTGCATTGCTGTGGCAGATACGAAAGAAGAGGTGCTTAACTTAATCCAAGAGGCTATCGAATTTCATATCGAAGGCTTACGCGAGGATGGCCAACCAGTTCCCGAGCCTTCTTCGAGTATTGAATATGTTGAGGTGCGCGCCGCATAACAATGGCATGCGACGGCGGAACAATTACCATGTCTCCATGCGAGGCTTGTCGCTGACGGCGGTTCGTACGCTGGTTGTTCGGGCTGGGTGCCATTGCCCACATCGTGGGTAATGTAAAAGCAAAGTGTTATGCCTATAGATGTTGGCAAGTTCACTGAGTTAGTAAAATTGGCTCCGCACTACTTGTTCGCCTTTGTCCTAGTTGGCTTGATTCAAGCGAGGGTTCTGTATCATGCCTCTAACAGAGCAGTAAGTCTTTGGGATCCAAGGAAGTTATACACAGATATAAACATGGAGCTTTGGGCTTGGCAGTTTTTAACTGAGCATCCGGAATTGATAGCTGAGCCCAATAAAAAAAATTGAGAAGATGACCAAGGGATTGACACAGTGTTGCAGAATTTGAGTCTGCCGCCGGAGGCCGTGAAGTGAATCTGCGTGCGGATGGACCATTTCGTTAGCCTATGGAAGCCCTCCGACAATGGTTTAGACAGCATCTGTGGGCTGCCTTCCTCGCGCACCAGGCAGGCCTCTTCATTATTGTGATCGTGTTTCTCTGGTCGGTGAGACGAATCACCGGCAGGAGCATCCATCTTGGCAAAGACCCGATTGGCCTGGGAGATGGAGTGACGGTTGTAGTCTTGTCTATTGCCGTAATTCTGTTAACGAACATCTTCTATCGTTGGGTTAAGGGAGACGATGCTCCGTCGCTGGGGATATCCCTGACACCGCGTCGCTTGTTGGAATTGGTGATTGGCCTGGCGATTGGCTGGACCTTCTTCATCGCGCCGTGGGCAAGTGCTCTCTGGCTGGGAACAGCGTCAGTCCACGATCGCATAACTGCGCATTTTGACAATTTCTCGGTAGGTCGAATTCTGGCGGTGTCGTTCTTCATGCTGCTTCTGCAAGCGATCATGGAGGAGACGACTTCTCGCGCGTTTCCGATGAGACTGTGGGAACATCGATCGCTTTTGTTTCGCATGATCGTGCCTTCGATTTTCTTCGTCGCAATTCACCTGGTAAGCGAACAATTCAGCCTGGAGCGCGCTGGTGTTTTGTTCATGGCAGGTATTGTTCAAAGCATCGCCTATGCACTAACCGGAAACATCTGGTTCGCGTCGGGACTGCATGCGGGAGCGAACATTGCCAGTTTCGCCGTCACCGGGTTGTGGCACGCCGGGGCCGTCGTGGCCTTAGTGGGTAATCCCACGATTCCACACTGGGCTCCAGGTGTGATAATGCTTGCGGCGTTTGGCGCAGTTTTTGTTTTGGTGCGGATTTATCGACAAAGAGCGGCCCGGCATGCCGTGCCCCTACAGCTAGTTGTATGAAGCAAGAGGAACGGAAAAATTTACTCGTATGGTTGCTGCGACTTATCGGGTTGCTCGAGGCATTGGCCTTCATCGCGGTGGTAATGCCGCGCTCGTGGATGGAAATTTCTCACGCCTGGCTTGGCCTCGGTCAGATGCCTGAAAGCTCGGTGCTCATGTTCATGATCCGTCAAGCGTCTTACAACTACGGGATGCACGGCGTCTTTCTCTGGATCATCGCTTCAGACTTGAAACGCTTTCGCTGGCTGGTTTTGCTCAACGGCTTTTCATTTTTATTGGCCGGCCCCATATTCTTCATCATCGATTACACTGCCGGCATGCCATGGTGGTGGTCGGCTATGGACGGGCCGTCACTCGCTCTGATGGGCGCGGCGATGCTTTGGCTCAGCCGCGAGAATTAGGATTACAAACTTCGCAAATAGGAACCTGCATATGAGATCAACGAAAAAACGTTTCGCGATTGCCTGCCTCGGTTTGGTTTTAGTGATTGCCGTTGAGGCGCAACAACCGCGCAAGAAGGAAACTATGAAACAGCAGCCACAGGTGGAATACTTAACCACTCCGCGACCACGTCCAGCGCCGTTCTCTGACGCCGTAAGAGTCGGCGACATGCTCTATCTCTCCGGAAAACTCGGAACGGATAATTCCGGCCGGCTCGTTCCCGGCGGTATCCAGGCCGAGACAAAGCAGACGATGGAAAACATTCGGAGCCTGCTCGAGCGCAACGGTTCGTCGTTGGCTAACGTGGTGAAGTGTACGGTGATGCTGGCTGACATGGGTGAGTGGGGCGCCATGAACGAAGTTTACGTGACCTTCTTTGCCGCGGATCGCAGGCCGGCACGGAGCGCATTTGGCGTGAGCGGTCTTGCGTTAAATGCGCGCGTTGAAATCGAGTGCCTCGCGACGATCAAATGAGTCTCGAGCCTCTGGTGCGTCGTAAGGGTATCTCCGGGCGAACGCTACGTGTCGTTGTCTACACCTCCGCCATATTAGTTGCGCCGATGCCGGTCATGTGGTTCGCGAGAGGCACGCGCGAGTTTGCGCTGGCCGTTATTGGATGTGGAACTGTTCTGACGCTTGGCAGTTTTTATGTTGCGGCGGGAGAGTTTGGGCTCAAGCAACGAAGCCTTCTGGGAAACAAACTGTTAGCCTCGTCGATTATTACGCTCTTGTTTGGGCTCTCGCTCGTAGTTGGATCAATCATATATCTCGGTCAATCGTAACCACTCAACATATCTCTTTGCTGAACTGCGCCCCGCTTGCGCAAAGTTGTTCCCACAGAAAGTGAAGCCACTGCTCCCGTATCCGGAGTTTGGCGAACTTGCCGGTTCTCTGTATCGTAAGCCACACAGAGGTGAATTAAATGTTTTGCGCATCCTGTGGAGCGGAAGTGACCAAAGATTTGAGCTACTGCAATCGTTGTGGGGCCAACCTCAAGCCGCTGGCGGTCCCAACCGGCGTGGCGCCTACTAAGCTGGTCGGAGCGGCGTGGGCGATTTCAATTGCAGTCACCGTCGTGACACTGGCCGGCTTCGGTATGGTGTTTGGCGTCGTGATGACTCTGATTGAACGAGGAATCAATCTTTCGCCAGGTGGAATGGCACTCGTTTTCTTCGCGCTGTTTTTTATTTTCATGATCGTCGCGTTGCTGATCCGTCAACTGGCCCGAGTGCTCAGTCTTCCTCAATTGCCGGTCGAGACAGCGCCGGCCCAGAGTCCGCGAATCGTCGAAAGTGCCGTGCCTGAAATTGCTGCGGGCCGAACGCCAGTGTCGAGCGTAACCGACCACACCACGCGAACACTTGAGCCGGTTTACCGCGAGCGTGATACCCAACGATCCTGAGGTTGGAACTAACCTGCGCGAGGTTTGGTTTTCGACGATTCGGTAACCACGCACTGCCAGCGACCATCACGCTTCACCCAAACGTCGATATATCTCCACCACTCGGTAGTTTCCACGCCGTCTTTTCGCGACTTAATCTCGTCAATGGCGATGAGGATCGCGGTGGCGCCATATACGCGCACGTCAAACTCGCCACTCCGGGCGGAAACAATATCGTTGCGAGTCGATTTGATGTGGGCCAGGTAGGCCGCTTTGGGAAGTCCTGAGAGGGTGAATTCCGAAGCCAACAGTTTATCGAGCGTAGCTGAGTCATGCTTTACGATCGCCGCGTCCCACTGTCGCACGAGCGCTATCAGTTCGGCCGCGACCTTGTCGTCGCGATAGTCTTCCCTGGACTGCCCACTCACTACCGGCAGGGACGCCAGCAACACGAAGACTATTCCGAAGCCAAAGTTGGGCCAAATTCGTTTTGTTGTCATGTTCGTATGCGTGTTAGAACAACAACTTCACGCCAAACTGCAAATGCCGCGGATCGCGCGCCGACGTAATCTGACCGAAGGTCGGCGATCCCAGGAAATTGTCCGGCAGGTTGAAGTTTGGATGGTTGAATAGATTGAACGCTTCGGCGCGGAGTTGCAGGTTGATGCGTTCGGACAGCGGCGCATTCTTAACCAGCGATGCATTGAAACTGGTGAAGCCCGGGCCTTCGAGAATATTTCTACCGGCGTTGCCGAAAGTTCCAGGCGCGGGAAAAGCGAAGGCGCTTTGATTAAACCATTGACCAGCGGAGCGATTGGTGAGATTCGGATTGCCAACGACATTCGGCCGATCATTGGCGCCGAACCCGAGGATGGATCTTCCGGTTCCACTGTTGTCGATTTCAGACAGGAGGGCAACCGTAAAAGGCCGGCCCGATTGGACTGTGACGATTCCGAAGGTTTGCCAACCGCTAAGCAAGGATGACAGCAATCCCGAGTCGGCCAGGTGGCGGCTGCCTTTGCCTAACGGCAGATCATAAGAATAACTGGCTGAAAGCCGATGTCTCACGTCGAAGTTTGAACGGCCACGCTCGGCTCGCGGGTTGTTGCTATCCTGGGGAAAGTTTGGATCTCCTGCGCTGCTGAAAAAGTTAGAGGCATCGTCGATCGACTTCGCAAAAGTATATGACAAGAGTGCGGCCAGGCCTCTCGAAAAGCGTTGTTGAAAACGCGCCTGAAGGCTGTGGTAATTCGAGTTTGCGCGCGACTCGAGCAGGTCGATGTCGTCAAACCTCGGATTGGGACGTGGCACAAATGGCAAACCCGGAGGCAGCACGCTGGGCCGGGGTTGATTGATGTCGCGGGCGGTCAACAGCTTCGTCCCCTTTGAGCCTACGTAACCAACCTCCAGCACGCTGTTGCGGCCGATTTCATGTTGCACATTGAGATTCCAATGTTGCATGTAGGCGGTGCGCAGGTCGCGCTGGATGGCAAGGGCCGAATCGGGGAGGGGAAACGGGAAGAACGATGGGAAGGGATTGCTTAAGGTCAGCGGCAATCCCGGCAGCGAGAAGAAGATGTTGTTGTCGAAGTAAGGCGAGTTGAAGTAGAGCGCCTCGCCGGGCGCCAGCGCTGACTGGTCATAGTAAACGCCGTAGCCTGCGCGCACCACCGTCGACTGCGATTCGCCGACAGTCCAGGCCAGGCCAACGCGCGGCGCGAAGTTGTTCTTATCCCCATGGAAACCGCCGCGAGGAACACCGTTCGTGCCGACCTGAAACAGGTTGCCTGACGCCACGTCGTAAACATTCGAACGATCCGCTGTATCCACCGGCGGCGTGTTGTATTCGTAACGCAGTCCCGCAGTCAGAGTCAGTCGCTGGCTCACGCGAAAGCTGTCGTTAACAAAAAAATTGTAACTTTGCGTGCGCAGGTGTTGCGGGTTATCAACGCGGGCGACGCTCGTCAGCAAGGGAAAGCCCAGCAGCATATCTGCCAGGGCATTGCCTGAGACTTGAGCGAAAGGTGAAAACGTAATCCGCCCGCGCGATTCAACATCGCGAAATGCATTCTGCTGAGCGAAGCGAAAGTCGAGGCCAAACTTGATCAAATGGTGGCCGCTGGCATAGGTGGCCGTGTTGAGAACCTGATAGACGTTTGTCACGCTGTTTTGAGGGTTGTTACCTTCATCACCGAGAGGGGAAAACCCAGTGACGCTGATAAAACTCAGGCCTAAATCGCGAGGGTTGGGCGAAACCGTTGGCAGACCCAGGTCCTGATTTCGCCGGCTGGCTTGCTGGGTTACCGAAGCCGCCACGCGGCTGAGCGCCACCCGAGTTTCGTTTACAAAGTTTGGTGTCGGAACCCAGTTGAGCGCGGCCATCACATTCTGGCTGCGCCGCTTTACGTTGTCGCCAAACCCGGGCACCAGTGAAAACGTCGGACCGGTAAAAGGTTCAAACAGCTTGCGGTCGCCAAAGCTATACCGGAAGGTCAACTGGGTGCGGTCGCTGATAACGTGATCGAGCCGCGCGTCGAAACTATTGTTGTCGTCAATTTGTGTGGGTGACGAGACGAAGTTTTGAAACGGCACATTGCGATTCGGCAGGGGATAGATCGCGGCAAGGGCTCGCCCAATCGGATGTTGGAATGCGAGCGGGACCTGGTTTCCGGGAAAGCAGCCTGTTTGGTCCACGGCATTGCACGGAGGCAATTGGAACGTAACCGGATCTCTCGGAAGAAAAGGGTTACTAACGAAGACCTGGTTGCCGAAGATATCTCTCGACTGCGAGAAATCACCGGCGCGTTCGAGCAACGTCGGCACGTTGGTGACGCGGGTAATTCCCTCGCGCGAACGCGTGCCTTCGTAGTCGCCAAAGAAAAACGTGCGGTCGCGTTTGATCGGCCCTCCGATAGAGCCGCCAAATTGGTTGCGGATATATTTTGGTTTCGACTCGCCGGCGGGAGCGAAAAAATTTCGCGCATCGAGGGCCGCATTGCGATGAAACTCGAACAGTGAGCCGTGAACGTCGTTGGAGCCGGACTTCAGCACGACGTTAACTTGCGCACCCGGATTGCGTCCAAACGAAGCGTCGTAACTGCTGGTCAGCATTTCAAATTCTCGGATCGCATCCACCGGGGGGCGTACGCCGAAAGTGTTCAGTTTCGGATCAATGTTGTAAACGCCATCGAGCAGAAAATTATTGCCGTCTTCGCGCGCACCATTGACGTTGAAAGCGAAATCGCCGCGCGCGGAGCCTGCGGAACCCGGCGCTGCTGGCGCGGCCCCCGGCACCAGCAAAGTCAATTCGTAAAAGTTTCTACCGTCGAGGGGAAGGCCTTCGACATGCCGATTCTCGATCACCGTGCCAAGTGAAGCAGAGTCCTTCTTCAAGACATCCGCGGCTGCAGTGATAGTTTGCGGTCCCCCGTGGATCGAGATTTCCAACCGCACGTCGGCCCGCAGCTCCTGGTTAACCTGCAGCGGAATCGTCTCCACAAACTTCGTGAACCCCTGGACAGATACTTCCAATCTGTATGCGCCCGGCGCGAGCGAGGAGATCGCGAATTCACCTTCGGCGCCACCGATTACCAAACGCGTCACGTTTGTCTCTGTGTTGATCAGCTTGATCTCTGCGCCCGGAATGACGGCATTGTTCGGATCTGTAATCGTTCCGCGCACTGAGCCGCGATGCGTTTGTGCACCGGCAGTGGACGACAGGCAGAGAACGAACAGAAGCAGGAGAGTTTTTGCAGAAACTGACATTTGATTTTGGCCCTCTTACGAAATCTCGGAATTGATTGCGAAGAACCGTAGGCTGAAAATTACTGCTGGTTCATTATTACCAGAAATGCGAAAGCGATGTAAGCCCGACGTTGCAGCGATATTTACGATAATCGAAGAAAGCCGGCAAACGAGTCGTCTAAGAGATGCGTCTTAACCGGCAATGTGTGAAACTGATAGCTGCAGCATGCCGTATGAACGGTGACAGCCCGCATGATCTACCTCGGAGCAAAACTTATGATGGACGTTTCGCGATTTTCGTTTCCAGCCTTCGCGCAGAGATTTTTATGGATCGTTTTTCTGTTTTCCGTTTTCACCTTTAACGCCACCGCTCAGACCAGTAGCGCGATAACTGGAGATATCAAAGATACCAACGGCGCCGTGCTGGCCGGGGTAAAAGTAACTGCGAACCACATCGACACAGGTTTATCGCGGACTACTACGAGCGAAGCGGACGGAAGGTTCGTTTTTCCCGGCATGCCTGTCGGAACCTACGAGCTGCGCGCCGAGTCTGCGGGCTTTGAGCCCCTGGTTTTTCCCAACGTCAATCTGACGGTAAACGAAACCACGGGCGTCTCGCTGGTGATGAAAGTTTCCACGCTCAGCGCCGATGTCACGATCAACAGCGGCGAAGCCCTCGTGAATACGCAGACACCGGAATTAAGTTATCTGGTCGGCGAACGGGCCATTCGCGAGTTGCCGCTCAATGGCAGGAATTACACCGACCTTGCCCTGTTGCAACCCGGCGTGATTGGTTATGCGCATCGCGACGGCGGATCGGTGGTGGCCCACGGCCTCGGCATGAGCATTAATGGCCAGGATCCGCGGTCGAATGTTTACCTGCTCGATGGCACGCCGCAAAATGATTTTACTAACGGCCCGGCGGGCAGCGCTGCGGGTACAGTGCTTGGCGTTGAGACGATTCGTGAGTTTCGCGTGGAAGCAAACTCTTATGGCGCTGAGTTTGGGCGAAACTCCGGCGGCCAAATAAATGCGGTTTCAAAATCAGGCACGAACACGTGGCACGGATCGGCCTACGAGTTTCATCGTAACGACAATTTTGACGCGCGAAACTTTTTCGATTCCGAGAAGAAGCCAGAGTTCAAACGAAACCAGTTTGGCGGGTCGCTCGGTGGCCCTATCCGGACGGACAGGTTGTTTTTCTTTTTTGGTTACGAGTCTCTGCGAGAAAATCTTGGGCGCACGATTCGAACAGTAGTCCCCGATCTGGATGCACGGCAGGGAATCATCACCAGCATTTGTCCGCCCAGCGCGCCCGGCGGATGCGTGCCCGGTAGTGTCGTCCGCACAAACGTCGGAGTGAATCCAGCGGTTCGACCTTATCTCGATGAGTATCCTTTGCCGAATGTCGGCCCTTCAAACGTGGTGGGAAATCTTGCCTCTCACGCTTTCGGATTTCAACAGCAGGTGCGCCAACATTTCTTGCAGGGGCGCTTTGACTACAACAAGAGCGACAGCGCGCAGTTCTTCGCGCGTTACACGTTCGACGATGCCGACCAGCTTCTGCCGACTGACTTCCCCCAGTTTCCGCGCACATTCCTTTCGCGTAATCAGTTTTTCACCGGCGAATATCGGCAAACGATCTCCGCCAACACGCTCAACACGTTTCGTTTTAATTTCAGCCGCACGCGTATCGGGCAGAATGTTGAGGCCAACACTTCTCAGAGCCTCGCGCCATTTGTGCCTGGTCAGAGCTTGTTAGGCGGCATCGACATCGGCGGCATTCCCGGACGGTTCGGCCCGCAGACCTCGGCGAATCTTCGGCTAACGCAGAATGTTTTCGGCTTTGAGTATGGACTAACGCACAATCGCGGCCGTCACCTCATCAAGGCAGGTTCGGTGGTTGAGCGCTACCAGGACAACATGGTCAATCCCACCTTTAGTCTTGGCATTTTTACTTTTAACTCGGTATCCGATTTCCTGAGAAACGTGCCGGTGCGTTTTATCGGCATCTCGCCGGGCGGCGCTCTTGACCGTTACTGGCGCTTTACCCTGGCTGGCTTCTACATCCAGGACACGTTTCGCGCTCACCGACGGTTAACGCTCAATGGCGGTTTGCGCTACGAAGCCGCAACGCTTCCAGTCGATATCAATGGACGAGACGCAGCGCTGATAAACTTAACCGACCGCGCGCCCACGATTGGACCGCTTTATCAGAATCCGACGCTGAAGAACCTTTCGCCACGCGTGGGATTCGCCTGGGACGTTTTCGGTAACGGCCGGACCAGCCTGCGCGGTGGTTACGGGGTTTACTTCAATACAAACAATCAGCAGAACCTGATTGTCACTGTGACAAATCCACCTGCGACCCCGCGTCCAGTAGTTAACAATCCTACTTTCCCGGTGCCAAACTTCAACGGTTCGCTTTCTATCCGGCCCGTTCAGTTTGATCTCGACAATCCCTACACACAGGTCTGGAACTTAAACCTGCAGCGTGAGCTTTGGTGGAATACGGTCGTCACACTTGGGTATGCGGGGTCGCGTGGAGTGCACTTGCTCCGTTCAAGCGATGTAAACCTGCCCGTGCCTGACATTGGCGCGGACGGTACACCGTTTTATCCGGCCGGCCGGCCGCGTCCAAATACGGCTTTTACGACGATCGAGCTCAAAAGCAGCGACGGGAATTCGTGGTACAACGCGATGGTGCTGGAAGTCAGGAAACGTTTCAGCCGGGGATTCTCGGCGCAGTCGTCGTACACATTTTCCCGCAACATCGATACGACGCAGGCTTCCACATTCTTTTCTGACTCAACTAACGGCACGACCACGGCATTTCCAGAGTTCCCGCAGCTCAACTACAACAAAGGCCTGGCGGACTATCACGCGAAGCACAACCTCGTCGTGAATTTCACCTGGGAGATTCCGTTTGCGAAAGGCTTTGATGGAGTGGCCGGCAAGATTCTTGACGGTTGGCAGTTCTCCGGCATTGGCCAGATGCGTAGCGGAAATCCGCTGACGGTTTTCGTTGCGCGAAACCGGTCGCGCTCGCTATGGTCGCCGTCGCTGGCTCCGGGCATCGGCTTTGACCGCGCAGATATCGCGCCCGGTTTCACAGCAGCGTCAGCCGTTGTTGGCGATCCTTCAGGCTATTTCAATCCCGCGGCTTTCAAGTTGCAGCCGGCAGGACGACTCGGTAATTTGGGGCGCGGGGCGCTTATTGGTCCGAACCTGCGAACTTTCGATCTTTCCCTGGTGAAAAACACGCGCTGGACGGGTCTTAGTGAAAATGCATTAGTGCAGTTTCGCGTCGAGGCCTTCAACGTCTTCAATCGCGCAAATTTCGGCAATCCGAGCTTGATCGCTTTCACCGGCGCAGTGGACAATGAACAGCCGCTCTCAACTTTCGGAGCTATTCGTTCAACGGTGACTTCGTCACGACAGATTCAACTGGGTGTGCGGCTGACGTTCTAAGAGCAGTAAATGGTGAATAGTAAATGGTGAATGGTCGAAGTCTACCTCTTCGAACTTTGTGTCATACGACTGACCTTCCGCGAAGCCAGGTTTTCAGTATGCCCTAAGGTACGATTTAGGAGTTGACGGCGGGATCCATAATCAACTATTTACCATTCACTATTTACCATTCACTAAATCGAGGTCTCCCATGATTTGGATTCTTTTCGCTCTCGGCGCCGCGCTCTCGTGGGGCCTCTATGGTCCGGCGTTGCACAAAGGTCAAGTTGCGCTCGGAAGTCCGATGCGCGCGTTGCTCTGCGTCGGCGTGGCTTATTTTCTGATCGGCGTTTTGGTCCCCGTAGCATCGCTCACATATCAGGGCGAGCTTACTGGGTTCACGATGAAAGGTTCGATGGCAGCCGTGCTCGGTGGCACGCTCGGGGCGGTGGGTGCAGTTTGCATCATCTTCGCCTTTCGTTACGGCGGCCTTCCCACTTACGTGATGCCATTGGTGTTTGCTGGAGCGCCGTTGGTAAATGTCCTTTTCTCGATGTGGCTCCACCCGCCCAAAGTTTCGCCCAATCCGTTGCTTTACGTCGGTTTTTTGATGGCCGCAAGCGGCGCAGGCCTGGTGTTGTATTTCAAGCCGCAGGCGTGACAGCAGTTGACGCAGCGTCGTATAGTGAACGAAATTCAGGTTGCCCTCCACCCAAGATGCAAGCTAGAGCGTTAGTCTGTACACCTGGATTTGCTCCAGTTGGAACTGAAAAACTACCAACTCTCCCCGAGCGCGCATAACCCATAACTGGTCTGGCCGACCAAGGAGATTCGATCATGAAGAACATTAGCTCCAGGACCTTGATGAGTTTGGCAATTATTATTTGGTGCCTTTCGGTTGAGGTCGTAGCCCAAACCGGTGGTAACTGGCCACAATGGCGTGGCACGAACCGCGACGGAATTTCGAAAGAAACCGGTCTCTTGAAACAGTGGCCGGAAAATGGACCGCCGCTCGTATGGAAGACGACTGGCGCCGGTGGCGGCTATTCATCCTTCTCAATCTCGGATGGCAAGTTGTACACGATGGGATTGCGCGACGATAAGGAGTATGTAATCGCTTTTGACGTGGCCACCGGAAAACAACTTTGGGCCACGGCCCATGGCGGCGCGTTTCGAAACGACCGCGGGGACGGCCCACGCGGCACTCCCACGGTCGACGGCGGAACGCTTTATTCCCTCGGCGGCAGTGGAGATCTCTCCGCCATCGATGCAAAGAACGGCAAGCTCCTGTGGAGCCAGAACGTGTTGCAAAAATTCGGTGGCTCCAACATCACCTGGGGAATTAGCGAGTCGCCGCTGGTTATCGGCGAAAAAGTGCTGGTTAACGCGGGTGGGCCAGGCGCATCGATTGTGGCCCTCAACAAAAAGGACGGCACGCTGATCTGGAAGAGCCAGAGCGATCGCGCTGGTTACTCGTCGGCAATACCGGTCCAGGTGGGAAACACCACGCATGTTGTTTTCTTTACTCACACGCGCGGACTCGGGCTTGATTTGAAAGACGGCAAACTTCTTTGGGAATACCCGCGAGCCGCCAACAACGTGGCCAACGCTGCGACACCGGTCGTTCGCGGTAATCGCGTTTTTATTACCTCGGACTATGGCAACGGCGGCGGGGTAGTTGAGATCTCTGCCGATGGCAAAGCACAGGAAGTCTATTTCACGAAAGACATGCGCAACCATCACAGCAGCTCGATCTTAATCGGCGATCACCTTTACGGATTCTCGGGCGGCATCCTGACGGCGATGCGTTTCGACAACGGAGAAGTCGCTTGGAAAGATCGCAGCGTAGGCAAAGGCTCTATCGTTTTCGCAGACGGCCATCTTTACGCTCTGAGTGAAACGGGTGTAGTGGGTCTCGTCGAAGTCACGCCGACTGGCTACAAAGAGAAGGGACGTTTCCGCATCCCACAGGAGAACCTGCCAACCTGGGCTCATCCGGTCGTGGCTGGTGGCCGGCTCTATTTGCGTGATCAGGACACGATCTACGCCTACGACGTCACAGAGAAGAAATAGCGTTGCGAAGTAATCGGTTCCGGTTCTCTAGCAAACAAGCCGGGGCCGTGTTCGTAAAAACAGATCAGAACCGGGAGCGGAAGGATCGGGTCATGTTCCAGGTCGAGGACTAAAGGGACTCTCGCCGATTTCTACAGCTCCCGTTTCTGCAGTTCAGGGGAATCATCCGCCGTACTTTAAGAAAGAATATCCTACCCGAAATCGCAATCCCTGCGACGCCCGACCTTAAAGACGAGAATGCTGATCGTTTGACACTGCGACACGATAATGATTTCGGAGAAGACACACTCCAATTACTTAAACTCACCTAAAAACTCACCTAAGGAGTTCACATGAGCTTACCCAGAATCACCCACGTGAGGTTAATAGCGATCGTTTTATGCCTATTGGCCTTCGGCGTTTATCTCAGTTTTTCACCGAGTCGTTCCCTCGCGAGCGCGAACTATGCACAGACCAACACCTTACCCAGATAAAGACGAACACTCAACACGCCAGTCAGCTATTACTGCCAGTTTTAGAAGTGGGCTCTTCATCATGGTTTCAGTCCTTGGAGCAGTACCACCTCTTCACACGATGGCCCAGTCGAAGGTCGCCGGAACTACTGTGTCCTCGCTCTGCAGTCGAGACAGCGCGAGCGAAATGATCCGGCAACAGATCTCCGCTACAAGAACCATTGATAACCCTATACGTAGAATTGCTGTTCTGATTCGGGCGGCGGACCTGCTATGGCCTTCCCAGCAGGACAACGCGCGGGCCGCTTTCACCGAAGCTTTTGAAGTAGCGTCGCAGCATGACAAAGAAAAGAGGGAAAAATCGAAAGGCAGCCAGCGGATAATGATCACGGAAATGCAAGTACCGGATCAGCGGTACGTCGTGATTCGGGCAGTTGCTAAACGCGATCCGGCATGGACAAGAAAACTAACTGAGCAGGTGCTGAAACAGGATGAACAAAGTGCGGAGCAGAGTTCGACAAAGGATTCGTTCAACGAATTGTTAATGGCGTATAGGCTTCTCGACTCGGCGGGTCAACTCGTGTCCACGGACGTCAACGCCGCGTTGGATCTTGCCAGAGCAAGTCTGAATTATCCGGCCAGCGCCGAGTTAAGCAGATTTCTTTACAAGCTCGCTGAAACAAACCAACCGGCAGCCGATCAATTCTATGAGCGAGCTCTGACGGTTTACGGCGGCAAGCCGATTCGTGAGTTTCTTTACCTCCAGGCTTACCCCTTTGGGTTTCGTGACGGCGGCGATATGCCCATCTTGGGATTCTATGTTGTGCCTGCCAACTTCGTTATCAACAGATCGTTGCAGCGGCGGTTCGTCCAGAGTTTGCTACGACGAGCTGAGCAGGCCCTTGAGGTCCCATTAGACGACGGCGATAACTTCAACGAACTTCCGGGTAACGCCCACATCCTGCAAGTGTTGATTCGGATTGAGCCGCACGTAAGGGAGAAGCTACTTGATTTAGTGGGGGCAGTCGTTCACGCTCGAGAGAAGATTCTGGTTTCGCTCTCTCCTGAAACGCAAAGGAGGTTTCTGCAGCCTAGTAATAACGACCTTTCTGATCCGCCAGTAAAGACCTTCGCTGAGCAGGTCGAGACGGCAGAGAAGATGCCGAATGCAAACACCAGGGACGATCTTCTAGCGTTGGCAGTCCTGGACGCATCCGATAAAGAGAGCCTGGCCAGCGTTGTTTCTGCGATCGACAAAATCACCGATTCACCCATTCGTACGTTGCTGCTGGAATGACTCTATTTTCGTCGCGCAAAAGAGGCCATCAGTGGCAATCGATTTGATGAGGTGACAACGCTGATGTCTAAAGTCGCGGGACGGGAGCAACGGCTTACCTTCACACTGAAAACGCAAAAGGACTGTTGAACTCAAACGAGACTCGAATGCAGGCGCGCGAAGTTCTCGACGAAGCAATAGCGGAAGCCGACAAGGCTGGCGTGACTATCGCTTCGGCGCGCATCCTGCTTACATCCTCGAATTTGTATTCGAAATTAGACGTCAGCCGCTCAATCTCTGTGTTGGGAGAAGCTGTTGCTCGGATTAATCGCCTCGAAGCTCCAGATTTTTCCGCTGGAGATCAAACCATGGTCAAAGAAGTAAAACGAAGGAGCAATCCCGGCCGCTTCATCATCAGATTTCCCATGCCGGGTCTTAATCCGGAAGCTGCATTTCGTGAGATGGCAAAGATTGACTTTGACGGCGCTCTAGCCCAATCCAGCGCATTTACTGACAAGTTTCAACGCGCCATGACGACGCTGGTCCTGGCAGATGTCTGCTTGCAACAAGTACCGCGACCAGCCGAAAAGCCCAGGAAGAAAGCGAAAAGGAGCTTGAGCGGCGGTTGAAGGTCACGTTTACTTCGTATTCTCCCACCTAGCCGTCGGCCTGTGTGTGCCGCGGCGCGCTTGCTCTCCAACCGGTTCGGCATTGCCACCGGGTTAGCATGCCCAGCTCCACCTGCGTCAGGACACGATCTACGCATACGCATAAACGAGAAGAAGTAACGCTGATATAGTCCGTCAACGTTTCAGGTTCGTTTGAGATCGCAGTTTTTCAATAGAGAGTATTCGGACGTCTCTCACCGAGGATTTTGTAATCCTTGTTCAAGATAGCAGACTCCACCAGCGACCGCTCCGAGTAGAGAGAAATTAGCGGACGGTTGTGGAGTGCCAGCCCGACGTGAAAGATGATGCCGCAAGCGATCATCACCCCGAAAACTTTCGCAAATAGCTGCCGGCGCTGGGTGTGCCAAAACCAGCTCCAGCAGTAGAAGCTGTAGATCATCGGAATCGGCAGAGTGACATAGAGATGATTCGATTGAGGTGGCTTTATTGAAAAGAGGCAACCCACATAGGCCACCACGAGGTTGAAGAGCAGCAGATACTTGATAGCCTTCCAGCCAGCGTCTGGATGATCACGGCGGAACCACGTGAGCATTAGCGCTATAACCTGGAACGTTCCGAGGACGAAAAGAATTAGAACAAACGGAATGAGCCACAGTTCCTGTTTCAAAACCGCAAGACGGTCCACCGTATGTGGGCCAAGAAGACGCGGCACCTCAAAACTCGCGAACGATACCATTCGAACCAGGATGCCCCATAACGCAGTAAGATTTTCCGTGTTCAGGGTTACCGCTGAGGCAGTTCCACCCGCACCCTGCGCGATGCCGTACTTTAGATAAGTAGGCAGGAGAAGCGCACCGGGAATTGCAGCGCCCAGGGCGAAGCTACCCGCAGCACGAAGAAATGCCACGACGCCTTTTCGTGCGTGGTAGTAAAAAGCCAGCAACAGGTAAGGGAGGAGGATGACCCAGGACAGATGGAGTTGCATGACCCAGAACAGCCCAAAGGCCATCATGAGATTAGCCAGCCAGGGAGCGACTACGTGTTTGGTCGTAAACGGATAACTCTCCAAGGCGCCAACGAAGAACAAGATCGAGCCCGCCAGAACATACGACGGATTGTAAATTGTGGTTGAAACGTCGAGCACCCAGGGCGCTGTGAGCAACCACGACCAGACGAGCCAGCGCGGCAGATCGGGGAGATGTTTGCGGCAATACCAGGCAAGCAGGCACAAGCCGGCAAACGACAGAAGGTTTAGCAGGATGTAGGGCGCTTCAGGAATTGGCAGGACAAAAAAGGGAGCACCCACTAAGACGGCTTGCAAAGCACCCGGGATTTGTATTTCACCAAAGAGCGCGTCTGGGCCGAAGTAGGGCCACGCGCGCGTCGTATAAAACTTTAGACCCAGCAGGTAGATCTGTTTTGTATCAGCGTCTACAAACTGTGAACACAAACCAACAAATAACCGAAACAGGAAGGCTAAGAGCAGCAGCGATGCGAACCTGAGCCGGTGTCTTCGTTTATTGAAAAGCATCCTACCTCAGGTTCGCCATTCTTGATTGTCCGACTTGCTACATTATCACTTGATCTTCTTCGCCGGCATCTCGCGCCCGTTTTGATTGATGACCAGGCCCGTAACCGCGCCTTTGTCGTCCCTGGTAAAGCTGACCTTCGCGGCCACAACCTTGAGGAAAAAATTGTCCTTGCTTTCCGGATATAGCTCAAAGGCACTCTGATTCGTAGCTTGCGTCATCAGCTTGTCGCCATCTTTGAAGATGGATACCTTGAAATTCGCAGCAGCGTCATACTCGCCGATGTAAGCGTCGTATCCGGACGTGTCGACCGCGCCTTTGTTTTCCAATCGCTTCAGCATCGCGGCGGCGCCGGCATTGTTCGCATCAAGCTCAAGCGACTTTTTGTAGTTTGCAATCGCCAGCTCACTGTCGCCGTTGTTCATGTAGGCTTCTGCCAAACTGTCGTAGGTATTGGCGCTCTTGGGGAAGAGTTCGACATTGAGTTTGAAGACTTCAATGGCGTCCTTCACCTTCTTCGCCTGCAGCAACTGATAGCCCAACATGTTGATTTCGCCTTCGTTAAAGTCGTAATCGTTTGGTTGCCGCGACTTTAGGTCGCGAACCTGGGCGAGTCCTGCTTCCGCACCTTTTTCGCGGATTGTGCCGGCAACTGCTTCGATCACCGATGGCTTCGGCACGGTGTAAGGTTTGTCGAAGAGAATGCTTGTTATTGCACGTTTCAGCCGGACCAGGTTGCCGCCCTGCGAAGTGTTATCAAGTAAGACGATGAGATGCTTTTGCCCGGGTAGGCGAGCGATGGATGTATTGAAACCATGGATGCCGCCGCCGTGATTGATTTCAGGGACCGGCTCAGCACCTGGACCAAGGTTCGCCTTGGTAATGACCCAGCCGTAAGCGTAATCGGAGAGGGCTGGCTTAAACATCAAATCCTTCGATTGGGGGTTCACCACGCGGTCTGTGTAAAGCGCCTGGTCCCAGAGATACAGATCTTCGACCGTGGAATACATCGACCCGGCGGCATATGGAATCGACATGTCGAGATAAGGGGCGTTTCGATATCCGCCGGGAGTCTTCACATAACCGGCGGCGCGCTTTGCTATGACTGGGCCGGATAGGTCGTAACCCGTGTTCTTCATTCCCATTGGATCAAGGATTTGCTCTTTCAGCACCTGCTCGTAGGTTTTCCCGGTTACCTTTTCAATGATTGCTCCGAGCAGGAAATAGCCCGAGTTGTTGTAAGCAAACTTGCTGCCCGGCTCAAACTCGAGATCGTTGCTGGCATACTTCTTAACGAAGTCGTCAACCGTGTACGAATTGCGGCTGGCTTCGTCCATGAACTTTGCCAGACCGGTGTAGCTTGGAATTCCCGACGTGTGGTTTAGCAGTTGATGGATGGTCACTTTCTCGCCAACGTCTTTGCGATAAGCAGGCAGGTAGTCAGAAAGCTTGCCGTCGAGCTTAATCTTTCCCTGTTCGACAAGTTGGAGAACTAACGCGGCGGTGAATTGCTTGGTGATTGAGCCGAGCCGGAACCTGGTGTCGGGCGCATTTGGAATGTTCCATTCCATGTTGGCCATCCCTAAACCTTTTTTGTAAATCACCTGGCCATTTTCGGCCACCAGTACCGAACCATTAAAGAGGCGATACTTATTAGCGGCGGTCATAACCTCGTCAATCTTAGCCGCTTTGCTCGGTGCGGTATTCTGAGTGAAAGCAAGGCTTTGACACGCGAGGATAACCAGAGCGCAGCCGACGATGGACATTCTTTGCCTGATGGTATTTCGATTCATTTCTTTCTCCTGCAATAAAGCAAACGTTCTCTTGGGATTTTACCGGACGGACTAAAACGTCTAGCAACTTGCCTGTACGAGCGAATGACGAGAAAAGTTTAATTAACTAATCGATGATTGTCGCAGAAGCGGGCACACATGTGCGACCAGTGTATTACAACGGGTTAACGTCCCAAACTCGCGATTCATTAACAGCTTGCTGAGTTCAATAATTTGCGTGACGACTTGGCCTTGTTGAGCTAATGCCTCGAGGGAGTGGGAACATTCACAGTAGGTACTTTCGCCGGTGGGCCGTTTTCAGTAGCAGTGTTTGAAGAAAGAGCGAAGGCGAAACCGACCAACACACCTATGAACCCGAGAATCACGATTACGGAAATGATGCGCATAACCGCCGGTACATGCGGATCTATCTCGCCGGTTTTGCCGCTGAAACGAACGCCGCAGTTTCGGCATTTGTAGAAGTTCAAAAAAGGCGTCCAGAGGATCCCACCCTGCGGTGTGTAGATCAGTTTTTTGACCGACGCACTTGCGCATGCCGGGCACACCAAGTTGTCGCTCATTTTTGTTTTCTCAAAAACTCGCGCGCTTCGCGTAGTTCCGCCAATTCTTCGTCAGCCTCTTTCCACTGCTCGATTAGCCTCGCGTAGGCCGACCTCGCACCGGAAGTGTCGCCCATCGCAGCGGCAGCCCGCGCCATGCCCAGCAAGGAACGCGCACGATTTGGTTGCCGCAACATCGCCGCTTTGAACTGTTCAGCTGCTTCAGCAGGCTTTCCGGCTTTCAATAACAATTCGCCAAACAATTCGTGTGACGGCTTAACGAGCCCCGGCGGACCGGAGGGTGGAGGCATCGCCTCCTCGAGTGCTGTGGCGCGTTTCATCAATTCAACCGCGCGATCGTGATCCTGTTTCATCGAAGCCGCCAGCGCGTCGATCTCCAGTTGCCGGATTTCGAGCATGCCCTTCGCGGTCGAATTGTAAGCACCGTCCGCTCCTATGGCCCGCAATCCGGCTAAACTCTTTGCGACCTCCGCGGCATCGCCGCGCACGGCGGACAGGCCGCGGATAAAAAGCGGCAGTGTCTGGCTGCGGTTTGAGGCGCGCACTATTAAATCCTTCACAGCTCCACTCGACGTCACTGCTGCCTTTGCTCCGTGCGCGCCATGTCCTCCGCCATTTCCGGCATCGCCGGTGGAGTCTGTTCCGCCTGAACCAGCCGGGAAGAGAATCGCGGCCAGGTTCCAACGCTCCGTCTCAACCACGAAAGCCGCCGCCATGTTGGCGTAATTGTTTTCGTAGTAACCAGGCCGCAGCTTGTTTTCGTAAGCTGATTCGGACATCGTTTTCTTCATCAGCGTGAGCAACTCATCGGCTTTGCGGTAACGGCCCTGCTGCAAATAGACGTAAAGCAACCAGTGGAGACTGTGATAATCGCGCACGCTGGCTGAAAGTTGCTTCCGCTTCATCCACGCGTCAGACGATTGCCAGGCGGATTCGTTTGAGGCTGCTGCCTCCGGCCACATCCCAAGCTGTAAAAAGATATGCGAGGGCATGTGTCGAGCGTGATGAGCCTCGGGCGCAATGTCCGCATAACGGCGCGCGGCCGGCAAAGCGAGAATCGCGTGCTCAGGATCATCGAAAGCGTGAATGATGTAATGTGCAGCGCCGGGATGATTGGGGTTCTTTTCGTAAACTTCGAGCGCGATGGCGCCGGCACGTGCCTGATTGCGGTAACCCTTGTCCCCCGGCGTGGCTAATCCGAGGAGCGAAAGGGAGTAGAAGGCAGCGGCGTCGAGATCTTCAGGATATTCACGATAGATCTTTTCCATCACCGCTGAGTAAGCCGCATCGCGACGGTACTTGTTGCTATCAACGCCCTCAGCGTAGAGCGCTTTCACCGCGTCGAGATATGCCTGTTCGCGCTTTGTCAGTTTCGCATTGTCTTTGATTTTGGCGATTACCTGCCTCGCAGCGACCGAATCCTGCTCTGACCAGAGCGGATGGTTATGGGCCATCGCCTCGCCCCAATAACCCATCATGAAGTCTGGTTCGATTTTAGTTGATTCGCGAAATGCTTCGAGCGCCTCTTCGTACCAAAAGGAATGCAGCGCAGCCAGGCCGCGGAGGAAGTGTGCCTGCGCTTTTTCAGATCCGGAGGTTTGAAACTGAACACTCCCGAGTTGCGAAGTTTGCGCGCTGACGCTGACGGCCAGTGTCGCGACGAAGGCAATCGGTAGGAACTGTCTTTTCCAATCTGGTCGTAACGGCTTCATGAAGGACCTCCATTTAAGAGCCGCAACGAGCTTGGCGCCGCAGCAGTGCGAGTAAAGAATTGTTACTTCTTGCCGATCGCGTAGAGATTCGTGGCTGTGCGTATGAAAATTTGGCCGCCGGAAATTGCAGGCGAGCTCAGCGAGTAATCATTAAGTGCGTTCTCAGCCAGCACTTCAAACACCGGACCGGCCTTAACCACGCTGGTTAAGCCGTCCTCGTTCGTAGCGTAAATCTTGCCATCAGCCAGCACCGGAGACCCGCTATACGTTCCGGGCTTAATTCGTTGTTGACCATAAACCTCGGCGCCGGTCTTTGCGTCCAGACACCACATGATTCCTTTATCGTTAACAATGTAGAAATATTTCCCGTCAGTGACCGGTGTCGGCACGTCCGGTCCATTCGGCGTGGACCAGAGCACATGCGAACTTGAAATGTCACCGCGTCCACCGGCCTTCAAAGCCAGCAGCGGTTTAATGCGCGTTGGCGCGTAAATAATCTCGTTGAAAATTACCGGCGACGCCACGATTCGATAGAAGGGCAGGTTTTCCGGATTGAGTCCACTGGCGCGCCAGAGTTCTTTGCCGCTTGCCAGATCGTGTCCGGTTACAACGTCGCCGCCGGTGATGACCAATTCCGATGTCTTGCCGTAGCGAATCACTGCGGGCGTGGTGTAGGCGTCTGGCGATTCACGAATTGCGTTTGTGGGGCGGTCAACTTTCCAGGTTGTCTTGCCGGTCGATTTCTCAAGACGCAGAACGTACGAAGGCTCGTCGGTCTTCATTCCATGCAACACCTGCACGTAAAGCGCGTTGTCTAACAACAACGGCGACGAGGCGTAACCCCATTGCAATCCAAATTCGCCGTAATCTTTCTGAATGTCTCGCGACCAGATTTCCTTGCCGGTGAAGTCGAAGCCTTTGAGGATTCCGGTGCCGGTCATGACGTAAACGCTTTTGCCGTCGGTTACGGGCGAAGGCGACGACATGTTCTGCTTTCGCATTTTGACGTTTCCCGCGCCAAGGAGTTTCTTCCAGACGAGCGTTCCCTTCGTTTTGTCCACGCACCAGAGATAAAGGTCGTCTCCTTCAGCAACATTCAGGAAAACGCGATCGTTCCAGATGATTGGCGTGGAACCGCTCCAGCCCGGCATCGCGAGCTTCCAGGCGATGTTCTCTTCCGACGTCCATTTAACGGGAAGATTCTTCTCAGTGCTGATGCCGTTGAGGCTTGGGCCTCGCCACTGCGGCCAGTTTTCGGCGTGAACGAGTACGGTCGAAAACATCACAAAGGCGAGTGTGCCAAAAAGTTGCTTGCGCATGTCAGATCCTCCTGGTAAAGACTTTCTTCGTGGATGCGAATACTTCGACCGGCTCGGTAGGAGCCAAATGTTTATAGAACCTGGTTATGATAGAACCATCAGTTCCGGAGGAGCGAAATATATAGTTTTGACTTGCGTTTGATGACATTCCGCTCCCAGCGGAGCTGTTTGAAGTTTGATGAACATCGGGTGCTATAAACATCTGGCCCCGACGGGGCCCCGGCAATCAATTGACTCAGTCTGTCATTCAGCCCGTAGCGCCGGCAACAATGGCGCGCGCAGGGCCGCCCACGTCGCCAGAATAGAAGCTGTCAAACCGGATATTAATACTGCCAGCAACAGCAAGCCCAGCGAAAAACTCCCGACGTGCGCCTGCCGGGAAAAGAAAACTGGCGCGATGGCCAACAGCGCGCACACAGTTCCGGTAACTAACCCACAGCAGAGCAGAAAAGTGTTTTCGGCAATAATCATCAAGGTGAAGTGCGACGAGTTGTAACCCACCGCGCGCATCAGCGCCAGTTCGCGGCGTCTCTCCAGCACATTGCGTAACAGGATCGCGGCCATGCCGAGCGTACCCAGGAGCAGGCCGAGACCACCGAGCATTTGAAATGTGGAGAGATAAGTGTTTTCCACGCGATGAAAGTTTGCCAGCCGCTCAGCAGTCGGAACAACGTCGAAACCAAAATCCGAAAGTCGATCCTCGAGATCGGCTACGACGGCGGCTGGATCAGAATCAGGCGTTTCAATCAGAAACAGCCGATAACCTTCTTCAGCGAAGTGACGCAGGAAATTCCTCTCGGCCATCACGAGTTCGCTTTGAAAAATACTGTCCGCCAGGGCCGCTACCACACGCAGACGCACTGGTTGGCCGTCTTTACCGGACGGTAACACCAGATCTTCTCCGAGCTTGAGGTGCAGCACATAGTTCAAAGAATTTGCGTCGGCAATGACGGGCACGGCGCCATCAGGAAACTCGCGATGCAGGAGTAGCCAGGGATTTTGCTTCTCCTCGTCACTTGCTGCCAGCGAGCCTTGAAACGCGAATCGTTTGCCGCGAATGAAGTCGACCGTGGGCGCAATGATCTTTGGATTCTTCGGCTGGTAAAGATTCAGGCAACTGGCGTCGTCTCCGGGGCGCACACGAAAGCGCGCAAAATTCACGTGCTTACTCGTAGCGTCCGCACGCAGGTTCAAGGCTTCCTGTCCTTCAGCCGTGTTCGGATCGTGGACAATCGGTAAGAGGGATTCCGCTAGCAGAGGATAGCCGCCGCTTCCCGAATTTGTGTCGTTGTTTGATCCTCCGTCGCGTCGGAAAGCATCAACTGAAACTATGATGAAGGCGGCAGAGGCAATCAACGCGATGCACACAACGCTGCGTCCTGGACGATACGTGGCATTTCTAAACCCCATCCGCGCCAGTGCCCACCATCCGCCGCCGGCAATCGACTTGCCTCCGCCACGGCGCAGCCACACCGACTGAAAAAGCAGTGCCGCTACCAGCAAAACCATTCCGCCACCAAAGAATCCAGGCGTCTGCCCAATCAGACTCAGAGCAGATGCGACGAGAAGGAGCCCTGCAAGGAGACTGAAAGCTGATGCAATCAGAAGACGCGGGGAAAGAGTTACACGACTAGCTGGCATTATTTCGCCGGTTGTCCGCGCATCGCCGTCTCTGCGTCGAGGTATATTCTCGTCGCGCGAAAGAGTGCCCGCTACCAAGCTGCGTGTTGATTGTTTTCGCAAACCCCGCAGTGTCCACGCCACACAAATCAACGCTGCAAGAATTCCACCGGTAACGCCCAGCACAAGAGAAATGGGCGAAACGTGAAGCCTTAACATCGTGGTGCCAACAGCATCAACCCACCAGGTCCGCAGGCCCAGCATCATTAACTCGCCGTAAGCCAGCGCGCCAATCAACCCCACGGCGCTGCCGACTACAGCAAGCAGCAATCCTTCTGCGAGAAAGAGTGAGCGAATTTTCGACGCCGGAAAACCCATCGCCTGCAAGACGCCGATCTCTCGCAAACGTTGCTCAATTCCGAGTTTGAAAAACAAAGCTGTAAGGAGCAGCGCGGAGATTACCAGGAAGAAACTGAAGTAGAGAAAATACTCGCCGAAGTCTGTTGCGCCGCGCGAAGCTTCCAGACCCTGCGCTCGCACCGGCAAAACCGAAAAACCGGCAACCAGCGGGTCGAGTTTCTCGCGCAGGCTGCGCTCGAAGGCAGACTGTGTTTCTGCGAGCGTCCGTCCACGCGCCGGTGCCACCCGCAACAGGGTAAGCTTGCCGAAACGAGATCCCCAGAGAGACTGTCCCACTTCGAGGGGGATGAAGCCTTTCGGCGTAGTGCGATATTTCTTCCAGTAGTCCTCGTCCTGCGCTCGAATCCGCTTCAAATCAATCGGAAACGGCGGATCCCAGTCACCGAGCGTTTCCGACTCGGTAATGCCAGGGTAGTCCGGCACCAGATCGCGGTCAGCCGCGACTCCTTCAATCGGAATGATGCAGGCCACTCGAAACTGAGCCGAACGGGTAGCGAGTTTTCCTTCGTCCAGCCATAGGTAATAATCGAGCGTGACAGGGTCGCCCACCTTCACCTGTAGATCGGAGCTCGCCCATTCGTTAAGCATGATTGGTGGCAAGCTTGCCGTCGCGGGCACGTTTCCGGTCGGAGCAGACGCATCGCAACCCGCACGATGTCCGAGCTCGTTGTGTTGCATGAGCTCCAGCTTTTTGATGTCTACTCCCGTCACGATGGAGTAAGGGATCTCACGCCCATCGTCTCTCCGGATACTGTTGACCAGATATGAGAGAAATGGCCATGCGCCCGTGTGCGCGGATTGGGCGGCCGCCTGCACCTTCTCAGCCCAGAGGTCTGAGACAAAACCCGCCGAACTCTCAATGGACAACGATTGCTGGGTGTTAAGAATGCGCAATTTAATCCCGAAGTCATCCAGCGATGTTCGTTCCTTCAGAATGCCGCCAAGCAATTCCATGTTCGCGGCGGGAGCGGCCAGCTCGGTCTCGCTGCGCGAAGTTTTCGAAAGCAGAATCAGATTAACCTTAGCCGGTTGTCCGATTTCGTCCTGCAGCAGTTTCAATGGAACAAAGACGGCGCGCACCGCGCTTTGTTGAGGCTGAATGGAAAACTCGCCAAGCGCATCGGCCGCCGGAATCTCGCGGACCGTCAAACGCAACGTGCTTCCGAGATCCTCTTTCTTGCTGTGGAGCGATTCGACGGGGATATCGGAAGGCTTCTGAATACGCACCACCAGCGAGTCTCCAGTTTGGGCTCCCAGTTCTCGCGCCAGCGGTTCGTTTACCATTACTTCGCGATTTCGCGGCGGCTCTTTACCTTCCACACGGTGAAAATTCCAAAACTTTTCATCGACGCCATAAACCCTGATCGCTGAAGCCACGCGGCGGCTCGACTCATGTGTCACCGTTCCTTCAAGAGCAATAAGCGGGCAGGCCGCAGCGAAACCTCCGGCCGCAAACTGTTGGTGACTCTGAATGTCCGCGGCTAATTGCTCGCGGAAAAACCCATTGCTGGTGATGACCTGGTCCGTCTCTCCTAATCTTTGCACCACGAGATCGCGCAGGCTCGCGCGCACTGAATCACCGACCAGAAGGGCGCCGGCGAGTACCGCGACAGCAGTGGCCACGCCCAACACGACGGCCAGGTTAGTGCGCCGGTAGTAAGTAAGATTTTGTCCGACGAGTTTGGAGGTCTTCATTACACCTGTTGAAGTTGATGGTCAGTCAATTCATAACGCCGGGGAAACCGCGCGGCCAGTTCAGCACTGTGCGTCACCACGACGAGGATCGTTTGCTGCTCCTGATGGAGTTCCAACAAGAGGGAAGCGACGACATCGGCAGCTTTGTGATCGAGATTGCCCGTGGGTTCATCGCACAGCAAGAGCTGCGGCTTCGTGATCAGAGCGCGAGCGAGCGCCACCCGTTGTTTTTCGCCACCGGAAAGTCTGGCGGGCCGGTGGTCCAGGCGGTCTCCCAGGCCGACATGCGCGAGCAGTTCCCGAGCGCGATCCGTGCCATCGTTGCGCACAGCGGAAACCAGGGTGGGCGTCAGGACGTTTTCAAGAACGGAACACTGTGGCAGCAAACAATGGTCCTGGAAAATAAAACCGATTTCTTTGTTGCGAAACGCGGCCAGTTCTTTTTCTTTGAGTTGATAGGGATTGCGGCCATCGAGTGTGACGGTCCCGCTCGTCGGCGGCTCGAGAGCGCCCATGACGTAGAGCAGCGTGCTTTTGCCGCTTCCTGAAGGCCCCATGATCGATACGGCTTCGCCGCGTGAAAGCGTCAGCGATATATCGGAAATTATCTTTAGCGCCCCGCCTGGCGCCGGGTACTCTTTGGAAACGTTCTCAACTTGAAGCACAGAACCTCCGTCGGAATTGCCGCTGAATAGTTAATCTTACGCAATGAAGTTAGTACCACCACGCGGTAGCGGGCGGGTTCAAAACCGTTCCCCACCCGCTATGGCGTGGTGGTACTGACCTCACGTCGTAACATTTGTTCATACACCTCAAGCGCGCGATCAGCCATGCGGCCCACGCTGTAATGCTCGCGGACTTTTTGATAGCCGCTTTGCCCAAGCGTTTTTCTAAACTCCGGATCCCGATATAACTTCGAAATGCCGTCGGCTAAACTCCCGGCATCATCCGGCTGGACGAGCAATCCGCTGGAGGTTTTTTCCAGTATTTCGCTGAAGGCCCCCCGGGCCGGCTGGACTGAAGGAATTCCGCAAGCCATCGCTTCCAACAAAAACATACCCTTCGGCTCATCATAAGTCGCCGGCACTGACAAGACATCCAGACTCTGGAGAAATGCAATCTTCTGCTCGCGGTCGACCACTCCGCGGTAATTGAATTCTTCGCCCAAGCCTGCTCTTGTCATCTCCCGCTCAATGTCCTTCAGGTAATTCGCGTGTTCCGGCGCTATGTAACCGGCGACCTCGAGACGAGCTTCAGGCAAACGGCCATCCTTGCGCAGCCGGCGATAAGCATCAGCCAGAAGGTGCAATCCTTTTTCCGGGGCGATGCGAGCAAAATAACCCACCGTGAAAGGCCCGGAACCGTTGCGCTCGCCATGTTCATAACCATGCAAGTTAATTCCCAGTGGCACTACGCGAATCTTGTCGGGTGGAATTCCGAGGTAGCCCGGCATGAACTTACCGTAATATTCGCTGACGGCGATGAACGCATCGACATACTCGACGTTCTCGCGAATCAGTTTCTTGGCCTGGCTGCGATACGGCTCGTGGAGCCCCTCGAGAAACAAATCCTCGCCCTGCAAGGTGCAACAGATAGGACGACCAAGCGCTTCTTTAAGTGGCCTGGCAACTCCGAGCAAAAGCGTGTAAGGCAAACTCACAACGTCTGGCGCGCCTTCATGTGCCAGCCATTCCAATAATTTTTCGATCTCCTTTTTCTGAAACCCCGCTTCGCCTTTTAACATCGAGACGGTTAACTCGCCGAGCATCTTTGGACTGGTGGAGATCGACCGGCGCGAAGCTAACCGAAGCATCGGCGTTGAATCCCACAGGCGATCGAGCCAGCGCGGCGATTTGCGGAAAAGCGGTACATACTGTTCGAGATAAACGCTGATGCCGCCAAAGAAAACTTTGTCGCCGCTGACGTTTGCTTCGTCAGTCAACGTTGGAGTGTAGACTGGGAGGAGAGTTACATCATGACCGCGTGAGATTAGTTCGGTCGCAAGCGCGTTGTCGCGCAGACAACTCCCGCAGTACATCTGCCCGGCGCCACCTGTGAGATACAGAATCTTCATAATCGTAGGACAGGCATTCCTGCCTGTCCCTCGTCAACACAACGAAACGTAGGACAGGCAGGAATGCCTGTTCTACTTACATCGCCGCGGCGCGCTGAAATGCCCGGCGCGCGTAAAGATGCTCGAAAAGATTGCCTTCGTGTGGCTGGTCCCAACTAATTTGGCTGGTGGGCACAACCCCAATGTTAAGTCGATCGACATTCGGGGAGGTGACCAGCTTGCGAATCAGCTCCGGATCGCGCGTGATCGCTGTAACCACCAGGCTGGGACCGAGAGCTTTGGGAATCTGATCCGTCGTTGTTTTCACCACGCTGACGAATGGAAACATGAATTCCTTGTTCGCCATTGGGTGTTCGGCGTTCTCGCATAACAACACCGTGGGTAGCAGATACGAGCAACCTGCGCTGGTAACCAGGCGCTCCATTCCTTGCCGTGAACCTGTGATCTCACGCGCGCCAGGTTCGCTCAGACCCTGATCAATCAACCGCGAAATTCGCGCTGCTACATTTGGATCGACGAAAGGCGCGAGTTGAGCGGCTTCGTCATCAGCTGCCAGAGGTTGGATAGTTGCGAGCCGGTTTGCCAGGGCGTCGCTAATCTCTTCAGCGTGATCGGTCACCCAAATGCTGGAGGCATTGATGCAGGAACGTCCGCCATTGTCGGCAACCGAACGCACCATCACGTCGACGTAATCCTGCCAGTCGTCGATGCAATCTTCGCCAATTACGATCTTGCTATAGCCGGGTCCATGAATCTCGATGCGCGGATCGTTGGCCCAAAGAGATGTCGACGAAGCGTCGCCGAAGATCATGCCGCGGGCGCAGTTTCGCAGAATCTCACCGGCGCCGGCGTGGTCGGTCGGGTAAAAACTAAATGCCTCAGGCGGCGCGCCGGCCTTGATGAACGCCTGGATAATTCTGAACGGGCTCCACGGCTCAGCGCTGCCGGGCTTGAGCACGAGCGGAATTTTGAGAGGCACTGAAGGTATCCAAAGGGAGTGGACGCCCGGCGAATTGTTTGGCAGCACCACGCCCAGAGATTCGCCGCGGGGATAAAAACTGAGCGACTGGCCACTAAAATCGCCAAACCCTCTATCGAGTAACTCCCAATCGATGTTTCTGGTGAGACCGTTAACGACGTTGCCGGCTTCCGCGAGTACGCCATGAATCTTGCCCATATTCCTCCGCGCCAGAACATGCGGCATGCCCGTAGTCGCCGAAATCTGTCGGACGTAATCCTCGGGTGTTTGCGCTTCGTCTCCGAGCGGGAGAGTGTCGTTAAGAAAGTGGCCGGCGGCGCGAGCGCAAATTTCAATCAGGGCGGCGGTGGAAAATGCGGCCAGTTTTTCGCGTCCAATTTTCTGATCGCGAAGGTCACGTCGGATCAAACCGGCATTGGCCTGGCTGATGTCAACGAAGGATTCACGCGTTTGATGATGCGGCACGCGCGCGACGTCCAGGCTTTTATATGGTTGACCGTGTCGGAGTATGGGTATGTGGATCATTATCGGATTTACCTATCGTGAACCTGGCGCGCCACCCGAGAATCTTTTGCGACTCACTTGGTTGCTGAAGACAGATCAGTCTTAGCGACCATGCCTGGCGAGCCAAGTATCAAATCAATTTCCGCGATGAGCTTTGAATGATAAATGAGCCTCAATTTTGGATTCGCCAACAGTTCACGCGCAAACGAACTATCTTGCAGCGTATTTTTCAAAAAGCCTTTCCATGCCTCAAAAGACTCATTCTCTGCCTTTGTCAGCCGAGGCGAATCACCATAAAAGGCAAAGACACACTCGAAGACATTGAGAAGCATATAAGCGAACGCGCGTAGTCTACCTTTCTCAATATCAGTCAGCGCTCCGGAAGCCGGGTATGCGTCGTAGATTGCCCATAGTTGAGGATTCTCGACCAGGGTTTTGTCAACATCAATAAGCAGTTTTTGAAAATCATTCCGAGTACCAAGCCGCAATTGATACTCGCCGAAAGCGTGCGTCCTATACCCGACAAATATTGATATGGAAAGGGAGACAAGTGAGATTGTTAGTGTCGCAATTTCAACCCCTGTCATATATCCCTCCGTTTTCAAAACGCTCGTGCCGCGTGAGTGGTTAGCGTATTGGTTGAGAAGCAACCGGCCAATTGGAAACCAGGAATTTACACCCTAATAGACTCCCTCAACCACGTTTGCCTGCAACCTGGAGAACGGCCGGACATTGCGCACGCCGTCCCATGGATACAATTCGCATGGTGGCTCTCTTTCGGCCTCATCTCGCTCGAGAAAACGCGGCATGAAGAATTCCTTCGTCAAAGTTGTCAGACGAACGCGGCCTGTCTCCCCGTAGTCGACAACGCGATCCGGATTGTCCGGGTCAACTACCTCGATCATGGCCCGCGGTGTCGGCGGATAGTAGATCACCGCGAAGTCGTCTTTTTCCTCGCGAGGTTTGTGCACAGCCAGGCCCATGAGGGTGTTGCCATAGGTCGGCGCGAAGTAAGCACCTTCGAGCAGCTCTTCTACCGCGAAGCGATGAAACTGCGGGGTCATTTCCGTGCCGCCGCAGAAAACGCCGGTGATGCCCAACTTCTTCAGCGACACTTTTTCGCACAGCGCTTCGAGTAACTTTGGCGTGGTAAACAGGCAGCGAATGTTGTCGTGTGCGCGCAGAAGGGTTAACCCCTGTTCGACGACGTGCTGCTTGTATTGTTCCGCCATTTTGGGTTGGCCCATCTTTAGCAGCTTGATAACCCAACGCGGATCGAGATCGATCATGAAACAGATCCCGGCGCGAAACTGGGCCAGATGCTCGACGGCCAGGCGCAGCCGGCGCGGCCCAGTTGGGCCAAGCGATAACCAGTCTGAGCCGATAGGAAAAAATTCGTCAGGCAGGGTTGGGCTAAACGCCTCGTAGTCCAGCCGAAAATCTTCGATATTGATCCGAGATTTTGGAACTCCAGTGCTGCCACCAGTTTCGAAGGTGTAGATCGGCCGGTGCGGGTAACCCTTCGGTACCCAGCGGCGAACTGGACCACCACGCAACCATTCGTCCTGAAATGGGCCGAGGCGGGAAAGATCATCATAAGTTTGGATTTCTTTCCGAGGATCCCATCCCAATTCGCGAGCATAGTTCAACCAGAATGGGCAACCAGTGTCTGGATCAAAGTGCCACTGGACCACTTCGCGAACCCACGCATCGAGATTCTCGTGTGATTGTTGAATTTTTGATTGGATAGCTGATTCGGCTGTGGACATTGTTCTTGTGGTAAGACCCTTCCGCGAAAATCGATCTAATCAATTCGACTATGAAACGTAAAAGTTGCGAAGAATGTTTTCAGATGATAACTCATAGATCAGCCGCTTTGGTATCGGGGATAAACAATGCGCGCCACCGGAGGGCGGTGACGGTACCCACTCAATCGATGTCTTCATTGACAGTCTGTTCACGCAGCTAGTAGATTTCGCCCGCTTGCCAATCAAAGAGCAACATACGAATCGAACTGCAACGCACCGAAATTCCGAAACCGGGAAAACTTCGTCCGTGCTGGACAGGGTTGTATTTGGCGGTCTGCTGGGTGTGATCTTTCTCGCGGCCGTGCCTTACGGGTCGGTCGAGCCCTGGTGGAAGGCGAGTTTCCAATGCCTGATCTTCGTGCTCGCACTTTTGACACTTATCGAGCGACTGCGAACTGCGGCTCGAACGGAGTTGAAGCGTCCCACTCGCGCATTGTTCATTCCTCTCGTCGCGCTGATAGGTTTTGCAATCGTTCAAACTCTTCCAGTGTCCTCGGCAACTTTGCCTGGCATTGGGCCAGTCTGGAAGAGTCTCAGTGTGGACGCGCATCAAACCTGGCTGTTTGTAATTCACTTATCAGCGCTGGCTCTGCTTGGGTGGATGTTGCTCATTCATACAACTACCGAGCGCCGCCTGCGACTGCTGGTCGAGTTACTTATTTTGGTCGGCGTCGTTAGCGCGATGTTTGGTATCTGGCGGCAAGCAAGCCAGCGCGAACCCGGTTTCATTCTCCCTTACCTGCGTCCAGCCATGGGTTACGCGCAATTCATAAACTACAACCACTTTGCGTTTCTGATGGAAATGGCGCTGGGATTAGTGTTGGGTATCATCGTGTGCCGAGGCGTGACTGGAACACGTTTGGTCGTTTATCTCGTGGCCGCTCCGCCGATGTGGGCGGCATTGATCCTGTCAAACTCGCGCGGTGGAATCCTTAGCATCTTGTGTCAGGTAGTTTTTCTCGGGTTGCTGCTGAGTGTTGGACGTCAAGAAAAATCCTACGCATCGACGAGCCGATTGTCGCGCGCGAGTCGAGTGATCGCTGTCCGGGGAGTGCTGGTTGCGGCATTGCTGGCGGGAGCGATAGCCACAGTGGTTTTAGTTGGCGGAGATCCACTGGGAGGCCGTTTGGAATCGGTGCCGCTTGAACTCGACCGGCAAGCAGCTCAGACGATGACTCTTCGCCAGAGTATTTGGCGTGCAACCTGGGACCTGATCAATGATCACCCGATTGCAGGCGTGGGGTTTGGAGGCTATGCAGTAGCAATTCCGAAATACCATGTGGCCTCAGGTGAACTCACTCCGCAGGAAGCGCACAATGACTATCTCGAACTGCTCGCCAGCGGCGGCCTGGTCGGATTCGCAATTTGCGTTTGGTTCTTCATCGTCTTTCTGGCCGAGGCACGCAGCCAAATGCGCGTCCCCATAGGCTTTCGCTATCTGCGAGCGGCAAGATTTGGGGCTCTCGCCGGCATCCTGACCGTTTCCGTTCATAGTCTGGTCGATTTCGGATTGCACATTCCCGCCAACGCATTTGTGATTACGGCACTGTTTTCAATTGTGCTGGTTGATATTCAGGACGTGCCGAAACCGCGCTCAAAGTGAACCAACTGCATATAAAGTCAATGGTTCCGCCAGTTCCGCTGACAATTTGTGGCAGGCCACTGGTCCACTCCAGCTAAGTAAATGATTGACCCCCTCCAAAGCGGCGCATATACTCAAAAGCGCTCTCGGGAGGCTATTCCTGGCGAGCGTTGTTACTAAAACCCGGACGACCACTTTATGAACGCCAAAGCCAAACGCACAGCCAGCGTCCTCTGTCTCTTGCTTCTCGTCTGTATCTCTCAAGTTTTTGTTACATCAGGTTTCGTCGCCACTGAATCGGCAAGCACTACCAGTCAGGTTCAGAGCCAGGGACCCGTAGGCATTCTGACGACGGTTGGTAATAAACCGATCAGCGTTAACGGAACTGCGTCGATAACCGGGGCCACGATTCTAAGCGGCGCTGGAATTGAAACGCCTGAAGGAATCGGCGCGACTGTGAGTCTGGCCCAGCTTGGTTCGCTCGAGATGGAGCAAAACGCAAGAGTGACTCTAACTTTCGAAGCGGGCATCATTAAAGTTATCCTTCACAAAGGTTGTGTAACACTGCACGCGAACAAAGGCGTCACTGGTGAGATTGAGACGGCGAAAGACGCCCGCAGCAAGACTGATCCGAAGGCGGACGGCGTGCTCAGAGTTTGTCATCCGGATTCGGTGAAATTGGCATCTGCGGCAGCGGCTGGAGGATTGGGCAAGCTGGCCACCCTGGCAATAATTGGCATACCCGCTGCGGCAATCATCCCCGTGGTGACGCCGGGTAGTAATCCCAGCAACTCAAGTCCGCAATAGCGTCAACTCATGATCTTGAACTAGCCTGGCGTGCATCCGAACGGAGAGCACGCCTTTTTTTACGAACTTGTAGGGAACCATATCGAACGTGATGCCTAATCTCGGGCAAAGGAACAGTGATAAGCGATCGGGCCTGCGCATTATTCGCAGCAGCGCCTTCATCCTGATTCTGCTTTTCTTGATTTGGAGTGCAGGCCGCGTAGGCTACGCGAGTCTGCTGTCAACCTATGCCGCTCGTTCACTGCGGTTAGACGCCGCCGATGCGGCGGTAAGTTTGAGTGCTGACGCTCAGAATCACTTGATCCGTGGCGGAGTGCATCAGGCTCAAGGGAATTTCTCGGGCGCCATGGCTGACTACTCGCGCGCCGCCATGCTGCGACCAGACGACTATGTCATCTGGCTAAACGTCGCTCACGCGCGTGAACTGAATGGTGATAAAGAAGGCGCGATCGCGGCTGCATCACGCGCAGTCGTTTTGGCTCCGCACTATGCAAAGCCGCACTGGCAGCTGGGCAACTTGTGGCTACGTGCTGGACGAACGGAAGGCGCGTACAGCGAACTGCGTCTCGCAGGATCGCGTAATCCAACGCTACTGCCGGCTTTTATTGATCTCGTTTGGCAGCTTTCCAGTGGCAACGTTCAGGCGGTGCTGGCGGCAATAGACCCGCGTTCGGCTGAAACCTACAAAGCGCTGGCGGATTATTTTAGGAAACGCGGTAAGGCCACGGAAGCAATCGCGATGTTCCGGGCTGCTGGTTATGAGGCCGGCGAGGAAGTTGCGGCGCAGCGCCGCGCGTATCTGGCAGAACTGCTGACGGCGAAACAATTCAAACTCGCGCATGAGTTATGGAGTATCGCTCATCCCCCGGCTCCCGATGGTCCAACCATGTTTGATCCCGGCTTTGAAGATGAAAGCGATCTGGATGAGCCGGGGTTTGGCTGGCGCGCCGCGGAGAAATCGGGCGAAGTGATTCTGAGTCTGGACTCCTCAGATCCTGGCAGTGGTCGCTTAAGTTTGAAAGTCTCGTTCAACGGCGCCTCGGAGCCTGGACAAGCCTTAGTGTCGCAACTCGTTCAAGT
This sequence comes from Pyrinomonadaceae bacterium, assembly GCA_035557535.1. GTDB lineage: Bacteria > Acidobacteriota > Blastocatellia > Pyrinomonadales > Pyrinomonadaceae > PSRF01. The sequence continues at coordinate 29,941 of DATMDU010000075.1, read as the reverse complement.
CGTGCCGCGCACGCGCTACCGCTTGAGATTTGCTGCGCGCACCTCAGAGATCTTGTCGGGAACCCTGCCCAGTATTGTCGTCATGGACGAAGGTGCGGGACAGTCATTGGGCCAATCGGATCCGTTACCTCAAACCACTGACACCTGGCGCGACTACCAACTGGAATTCATAACTTCAGACAATACCGAGGCAATCCGAATCAGCCTTCAACGCAAGCCGTGTAGTGCGCCGTGCCCTATTTTTGGGCGTCTTTGGCTTGATAGTTTCTCGTTACAACCCGTCTAAATCTTATTCGACGACAGCGACTAACAACCGCGGCTTTAACGCGCGGTAGACCGCTGTCACTTCACGACTATCGCAGGCCGTTGGACCCTGGATTCCATTCGACTCGTTGCCGGCCTTGAGCAATCCCATCGCGGTGCTGCGGCTGGAGCATTGAGGACAGTCTAACAGGCCGAGGCTATGCCCAATCTCATGAGCGATCACATTCGTCAACAAGCCCTGATCTTGCACGCTTGGATCAACGAGTATCAGTGCGTAATCGATAAAGCGATCACCATTAATGCTATGCGCCTCCAATAACGCACGATGCCGCTGTTTCTGGTTAAAGACTTTACTCCGGACAATAGTGATTTCGCGGCGAGCATTTTTCGTCTCGCGGGTAAGACCCTGGAAACTGAAACGCACGTCGGACCCGTTTTCAGTCGCAGTCGCGTCCCAGCTTTCCAAAGCCAGTTTCACTGCGGCGACGTCAACTTTTGAAAAATCCGGTTCACGGAGATAGATGTTAACGCGAGTATGCGGAGGCCAGGTCCAGAAACCGGCGGGCGGCGCTGTGCGACCGACAACGCAAGGCTCGGGCTTAACAGCTCGCTTGGCTTTTTGGTTTGCATTTCCATTTGCCAGCGCGCCGGACTGAATAATTGGAAGAGACAGAAGGAGAAGTGAATGCGAAAGAAGAGTTCTAATAAACATGCTTGCTCTGAATTTGTTTGATTACGTGAAATGAGTTTGATGGTGAGAAGTTCAGGGCAAATGTCAGAGGCAAAATGCCGTCCGATGACCCATTCATCATCATCCTGGCGCTCGAAAAAGGTCTGCGCCACATCATTGCGGTAATAGGCATTGTGTGTGCCGCTTGGTGGGGGCACGCGCGTGATCGCGGGCGGCACGCCCTTACCACTTCGAAACTGGCAAGCTAACTGAGTCGTGAAATAGTTTGCCGTCCGACGCCTGGACAACTTACTATTCCGGCTTAGTTCATCGGTCTTCCTGTTCACAAAAGGTGAGCACGGCATTCAAACCAAAACTCGACCAGAGGCATGGCAAATGAAGAAACTGATTTCAGTGTTGTTTGTGTTTTCGCTTTTAGCGAATCAGAGCTTTGCGGCGGACATGAGTGCGGCGATCAACGCCGAAACCGCGAAAGTGCTGCCGCAGGTTATTGAATGGCGGCGCCACCTGCATCAGTTTCCTGAACTCAGCAACCGCGAATTCAAGACGGCGGAGTTCGTCGAAAAGTATTTGCGGCAGCTGGGATTGGAAGTTCGCACTAAAATTGCGAAGACCGGCGTGGTCGGAATTCTGAAAGGCGGCCAGCCAGGCGCGACGATTGGTCTGCGCGCAGACATGGACGGCCTACCCGTCACCGAGCGCGTAGATATCCCTTTCGCCTCTAAAGAAAAGTCTGACTACAACGGTCAGCAAGTCGGGGTAATGCATGCGTGCGGACACGATTCACACGTGGCGATGCTCCTGGGGACGGCTACTGTCCTCTCGCGGATGAAAGACAAAGTTCCCGGCACCGTAGTTTTCATTTTTCAACCTGCCGAAGAAGGTCCGCCCGCCGGTGAAGAAGGCGGCGCGCCGCTGATGGTTAAAGAAGGTGTCATGGACAATCCAAAGATTGATGCGATCTTTGGAATACACATTGACGCACTTACCGAGATCGGAAAGATCAGGTACCGCTCCGGCTCGTTCATGGCTGCGTCTGATTGGTTCACCATCAAAGTGAAAGGCAAACAGACCCACGGTTCGACACCCTGGACTGGCGTCGATCCGATTGCGGTTGCCAGCCAGATCATCACCGGCCTGCAAATGATCGTCTCGCGCCAATCAGAACTGACAAAGGCCCCAGTGGTAATCACAGTAGGCCGCATCAATGGCGGCGTGCGTGAAAACATCATTCCCGAAGAGATGACGATGTCAGGAACGATTCGCACGCTGGACGAGCAAATGCAGAAAGAGGTTCATGAAAAGATAAAGTTAACGGCGCAGAAAATTGCGGAGAGCATGGGCGCGACAGCGGAGGTAACGATTGACGTGAAGACCCCGGTGACCTACAACACGCCTGAACTCGTGCGGGCTTCACTTGCGTCGCTGGAAAAAGCGGTCGGCAAGGAAAACTTGTTGGAAACAAACTGGATTACGGGGGCTGAGGATTTCGCTTTTTACCGCGCGAAGGCGCCGGCTTTCTTTTTCAACGTGGGTGGGATGCCGAAGGGAAAAAACCGGAAGGATGCGGCGCCGCATCACACGCCGGATTTCTACATTGACGACAGCCGTCTGGACGCGGGGATTAAAGCGTTCAGCAATATTGTTTTTGATTTCCAGCCGTTGGCGAAGACCGCCGTCCATCACAAACGATAAACTGGGTAGTCGGTCAGTTTGCTTTGCGTCCTTTGCGAAAGCCTTAGCGACCTTTGCGGTAAGGCTTTAGTACAAAACAAAACCGCAAAGACCGCCAAGCTGAAACGCAAAGTTCGCAAGGGAAAACTGTTTCGATTTCCAAACTGACCCACTACCTTAAACTGGGGCAGCTTTACCATTCACTATTCACCATTTACTATTCACCAGTCTGCTCCCGTAGCTCAGTTGCATAGAGCGTCCGCCTCCTAAGCGGAAGGTCGCGCGTTGGAATCGCGCCGGGGGCACCACTAAATCAGTAGGACAGGCATTCCTGCCTGTCCGTTTGTTTGGAAACGTGGTGTTAAAAGAGGACAGGCAAGAATGCCTGTCCTACTCAGAATCTCCGGCTGATCGCTGATTGCTTCCTACGATTGATATTTAATCAACGACCTTACATCGTAGCCTTCAAGCTTTGCGCGGCCCGGCAGAAACTCCAGTTCAACCACAAACACGAGGCCGACCACAGTTCCACCCAGCCCTTCAACCAGATCGCAAACAGCTTTGGCAGTGCCGCCCGTGGCCAGTAGATCGTCGGCGATAATCACGCGATGACCGCTGCCCACAGCGTCGCGATGAATTTCAAGAGCATCCTGGCCATACTCGAGGTCATAAGAAATTGAGACGCATTCAGACGGCAGCTTTTTTGGTTTGCGCACTGGGACGAAACCCGCTCCCAGGTGATAGGCCAGCGCGGGAGCAAAAATGAAACCGCGTGCTTCGACGCCGATGACAGTGTCGACCTTTTCACCTGCATACTCTGCCGCGAGCGCGTCGACTGTGTTTCGCAAGCCCTCGGGATGTTTCAGCAGCGTGGTGATGTCGTAAAAGTTAATGCCCGGCTTGGGGAAGTCAGGCACTTCGCGAATCATAGCTTTTAGGTGGTCCATAGTTTTACGGTAGTGGTCAGAGATCAGAGATCAATGATCACTGACCACTGATCACTGATTCACTGACGCTCATCGTTCAATTCTAAACGAAGAATAAGTTCCCGTGGGATCCAGATTAATTTCTTCCACATTATCCACGGAAGCCCATTGCGGTCCGGCCGCGAGATCATTCTTAAATTCTTCCACGTCTCTCGCGGGACCCTCGGCAAACGCCTCCACCGTGCCGTCCGCACAATTGCGGACATACCCGACCACCTGGTGACGCGCGGCCGCACGCTGTGCGAAGAACCTGTAACCGACCCCCTGCACGTTTCCCCGGATTAAAAACTTTCGCGCGACTTTCAACATAGTTGCTTAAGGTGCGAATGCAAAGATGGGATTGTAGCGGATCAGCTGAACGGAGTCATAACCTGCATGCTCGAAGCCTTTTAGCTATTTAGCTATCGAAACCAGGCGAAACCAGGCGAAACCAGGCGAAACCAAGAAATCGATGCCTATTAGAAGTATGCAAAGATAAACGAGCCGACTTGAGCGAGAAATTTCAGATCGTAAGTGTGCCCTGTAAAAACTAGTGGAAAATAAGCTATGCTCTGCGCCAAACAAAGTCTGAATTAGAGAGGTGGCATGTTGTTCCGCCTGCGACAGAAGAGGTCTAACTCTCCATTGCCTCAAGCCCCATCAGAATCTGAGCCAACTGCAGACGCGAAGTCTCAGCGGGAAGCCAAAGCCGTGGAACAAAACCACGATGGCTCTGGGTCCGTTGCGAATTCAACCGCCCCCCATGACGCTGAAGAGCCGCGTGATGCCGCGCTACGCGAAGTTCAACTGATTGCTGCGCTCTTTGACGGTTCCCCGGAAGTGCGCGACGCTGCCAGCGAAGCCCTCGCCCAACTTGGAGACGCCGCTCCTACAGATCCTGTAATAGCCCATCTGCCAGTTGAAAATGGTTCAAACGAAATGTCGTCCGTAGCGGCGGCTGGGGACGTTTCCACAACAGCGGGACCGGTAACTGAAGAAAGCTTGAGTCCAACACTCACCGACGACAGCCTGCCTTCCGATGAAGCGAAGTTGCTTCTTGATGAAGCGGCGGCAAGAAAAGCACTCGAGGATCTTTCGTTGCGCCTTGATGACACGACTAGCTCTCGCTCGCGGCTGGAAAGAGAAGCCCTCCACCGATTGGAAAGCGAAGCGAGAGTAAGTGCGGAATTTGCGACCCGGCTCCGCGAGGAAGAGGAGTTGAGGGAACGCGCGGAAGCAGAGGCCACCCAGCGCCGGCGCGATGAAGAGAAAAAGTTAGCCGATGCGCACGCGGCGAGAATAAAGGCCGAGGAAGAAGCGCAACGCTTTGCGCAGGAAGACGCGATGTTGCGGCTTGAGGTCAGCAAGCTGAGGCTGGCCGCCGAAGAGATTGCGCGTACCAGAAGTGAACTTCAGAGCGAGCGCAGAGCTGCCGCCGAACGAGCCCGCCTCGCTGAAGCCCAGAGCTCCCGCCAACGCGCTGAACTTGCGCACAAGGCCGAAATGGAAAGGCTGCGCAGCGAGGAGGAGTCGCTCGAACAGTCCGTGGCGGAAACTGCGTTGCGCCGTTCGGAAGTCGAGGCCGCTCGTCAAAAGGCCAACCAGGTGACGTTGCAGCTGGCAGAGGAAAAGGAGCGCCTGGACGTCGCCGATGCGGCACGACAAGCAGAAGCGCAACGCTTAAGTGACGCGGAACAGAACGTCCGATCCGAGCAGGAACAACTGGTCCAGCAAGTGGAAGCAATGCGGCAGATGGCGGCAGATGTCGCCGCACGGCGCGCCGAAGTTGAGTCTGCACGCGAAAAGGCCGCACAGGAAGCGACACAACTTGCGGAAGCCCAGGCCCGCATGAAGACGGCAGCCGAGGCGCGCCATCAAGCGGAAGCTGAGCGCGTTCGCATAGAGGGGGAGCTGCACCAGAAGGCCGAAGAAGCTCGCCGCCTGCTCGATGAGATTCGCGTTCGGGCAGAGGAAGAAAGACAACGCATCGAAGCCGAACAGAGGTACCGAGCTGCTGAACAGGAACAGCGGTTAACGCAACTTGCTGCGTTGCGTGAGCGGATGGATAACGAAGCACAGCAGCGAAACGAACAGGAACGTCAGACCAGCAGCCAGATTGAGAGTTTGCGCATTGCCGATACGCAGGCTCGGAAGCGCATAGAGGACGCTGAAACCCGCCGGCGAAAAGCCGAAGAAAGTTTCCGGCTGGTCTCGGAAAAGACCCAGAGGTTTGAGGCAGAAGCTCGCAAGAGTGAACTCGCAGAAGCGCAGGTCCTGGCAAAGCTGGAAGAAGTCAGACGCAATGTCGCCGTAACCACGCAGTCAGCAGCGGAACAGGAAAAACGAATCAAGGACGAGACGGAAAATCTGCGACGGATGGAAGAAGCGCAGCGGCGTCGCATTGAAGACGCAGCTCGTCGACGTGCGGAAGCCGAGTACCGTCTACAGCAGGAGAAAGAGCGTCTACAGTCTGAAGAGGAAGCGCGCTTGCGCGCGGCAGAACATTTTGATCTGCTCACCCGGCGCGAACATCCTGAAGCGGCGCCGGTGGATGAATGGCGTGACGATCCGTTGGAAAACCTGCGGCCCACTCCCCGTGCCGTGCAGCCTGAAACCCCGCAGAGTTACAACACGGCTCGACCTTTCACAGCGCCTTCAATCACAGCATTAGCGATGAGTGGACCAGATAACGCGGTGGATACTGGCGCATTTGGAACTGCTGAGGCCAGTTCTTTTGAAACCCCAACGGTGAGCGAAGAGCGACAGCCGCTACCCGAGGAGCCCGCTGCCCCGGTTGCCGGGTCAGCCATCGCGAGTCCGCAAGATGCTTTCAGCCGCATCACGGCACGTTTTGAAGATCCATCACCTGAAGTTCGCAGCTCAGCCGCCAGGGAACTGCGCGAGCTGGATCCATCACGCATGGTCGAGTCGTTCACGCGGGCACTGGAAGAGTCGACACCTGAGCGCCGGACCAATATCGGAAAGGCGATGGCGACGTCGGGCCTCGCGGCCGAAGTGATTGACATGCTGGGCGGCGAGAGCCGCGAGGAAACCTACAGTGCCCTTTGCCTGTTGCTAGCGATGGCTAAGACGGGAGAAGTTCAGCCCCTGGTGCAGGCCATTGAGAGACATGACAACGTCTATGTCCGCATAGCAGCCGTGAGGTTGTTGACGCTCAACGGCCAGGAAGAGATTGCTAATGCAGCGGCGAGACGGCGTCTGGAGGTGCGTGATTGATCTTATGCAAACGGTCAGTTTGCGTTACTTCAGTTCGATGATTGCAACGGAGCCGGGCGCGATATTCACCGAAACGCTGTCAGGCTTACCCGCTTGTTTTTCGATCTTCACAGTCGTATCTGAAATCCACTCCTGAGCTCGAGCTATTCCAGTTCCACCCCAACTAATATCTGCCCTTACAACTGCAGTGCGATCTACCTGGGCCAGTCCCTGCTGAGGTTTGAACACGCCTTCATTATTGAAGAGCGTGATGATCCAACCGGTATCAGTCTGGTTGATCAGGTATTCGACGTTGCCGGTGACCTTGATTGGAGTGGCATCCGCGAAAACGTGCGCGAGCATGTGGGCTGAAAATGGAGTCAGACGATCGTCTTCCCCCAACAAATCGTTCACTGTAGATAGAACGACTGAGCCTTTACCCAATTTGTTGACCGTGACGAGAGGTTCATTGCTAAGCGTAGTGACCAGCGGTTGCGCGCCCTTCAGTTCCACTTTTTCATAGCGAAATATTTGACCTTTCAAGTCTTGCGCCGCTTCACCCGGCGAGAGGCATTTGGCGTTATGCGCTTCACCGGTTGCTCCAGTCAGGCGCAGGCCGGTCAATTCCGCGGGCAGCCCTTTGATTTGCGCGGAGTTGAGCACGACGGTGCCGCCGGCCGAGACGTATGCGGTTAATTTTCTGATCCATTCGGTTGACCAGTTGATATGCCCGCCAACAACGATGGCGCGATACGGATTCAGTTCCACTGAATTGCGAACTCGTGAAGCGTGCGTGGTTGTCCCATGTTGAGGTTCGACTTGAGTGTTGGGAGTTTGGTTGGCGACGCCGCTCTGGATTGCATCGCTGCCTTCATAATCCCATTCCTCGCGCTTGCTTGCGTTTGGTTTGTTCGCACGCAGAGCGCTCGTTGCCGGCGCTACTTCGCCGCTGGGGGCCTTAACCCTACTCTGGCTCACCGACCTTGGACTTTGGGCCTTGGACGTTGGACTCTGAACATTGGACTTTGCACCAGAACTATCCGAAGCAACCAGTACGTCGAAGATGTCGCCGAAGATTCCGTTAACGAAGACTTGTCGATCCGCCGAAGCGGGTTCACCTTCCTTGACCAGCCCGGGGTAATAGGCGGCGCCAAATAATTCGCGCAGTGCCAGGTCGCTCCGGTTGATTTGGGAAACTTGAAAAGGCCACTGCGGGTAGTCTGTCATGTCCCAGCCATGCGCGGGATCCAGCAGAAACGCGATCGGCGTGTAGGGCACTCCGCGATTCGGATGTTTCTCGGCGAAGCGCATGAACTCTTCCGTGATCTTGCCCAGAGGGTTTAGTTGAAACTCGTGCTCGTTTGGGCCGGGTTTGAAAAACTGATCGCCACCCTGTTCAAGATAGATAGCGGCGGCTCCCGACATGTAATAGAAGTAGTAATTCTTTCGATACCACGAGAGGGATGGTCCCATCGTCGCGCCGTAACGCGAGTGGAAAAAATGATCCGGACCGGCAAAGTTTTGAACTTTGGTAAAAGTTGTAGCGGAGTCGCCGAAATTTGGCGCGTGGTAATAGAGAAAGTTAACGCCCTGTTGCCGCGCCGCGCCGCGGGTAAAGGCGACGCGCATTGCCAGCATCGGCTGCACTGCCGCCGTTTCCACGCCTAACAATTTCACGCCCCAGTCTGTAAGCGCATGCGCAAAGGATGTGCTTGATGTCGACTGCGCGGGAATCAGCTTGTCCCACATCGCGCCGGTTTCCGTATGGAAAATTGCCGCCCACTTGCGTGCGATCGTCTTGTCGTAGAACAGGCGGTGAGCTTCGAGCAGTTCTCTCCGCGACATCTCCGGATTAACGCGTAGTTCGAGGGGCGCTTGTTCCCAAACGTAACCGACGCTTTCGCCGGAGATCCAACCGAGAAACTGGTCCTTGAGTTCGCCGTTTAGCAGTTTCCACGCCGCCTGCCCTTCCGCTTCGGGCAATTCTGCTGAACCATAGTTGATCAATATCGCAAAAGGCGATTTCGTTTCGCTGAGGTAACGTCGAAAGGCGCTGCCGTCCTGGAGATACTCACGCAAGTTGTTGATGTAGATGACGGGAGCAACCAGCTTCGAGCCGAAGATTGGCACCTCGCGGGCGCCTTTGTATTTCTTTACAAACTCTTCAATCGGTTCAGCGTGGAAGGGGTAAAGCGATCGCTCAGCCACCGGCTTGTCGTATTCTTTCCAAAACTCCGTCGTGATATTCCAGGGCATCAGGAAATCGCGGCCGGCGATCTGCCGTTGTTTCCAGGCGCTCGGAATTGCGGTGCCGGGAGGTTGATTGATGAGGGAAGCCAGGGGCACTCGAGAGGCGGACCATTCGCGAAGATAACGCGCCGCGGCGAAATCCGGTTTGCGCCGACCCTCGGGGACAAAGGCAAGATCGTTGGTGAGCAGAGCGCAGTCTACCTGCCGCACTGCTTCTGCAGGCTTTTCAATTTCGATCGAGATTCGTGCCGGACCTTTAACGAGTGTCGCGGGCGCGCCATCCCAGGTGAATGACCAGCCCCAATACATACTGACTTCATCGTGCGCGTCGACGATAGCTTTGTGACCAAACTCCTGACGAAAGACCGCGCGGTCGCCTTGAAAGATTTTGACAGTAAACGTTTCGGTCTTGTTGGCCCAGTCGGCGTATCGAATCCAGATTCTGTAATCGCCACCTCGCGGAATCTCAACATCCTGGTGGATCGCCGCGCGGGATTCGTCCAGGCTGGCAGCAGCGGAGTTCCATTCACTCTCACCACCCTGGGACCATTCAGCTGACACTCCTGGTCCATTGATGCCCCAGCCCGGCGCTTTTATGCGCGGCAGACCAAGCCACGAGGGATTCTGAATCGGCTCACCGGTCGGCTTGGTGCCAAAACCGCGCATGTTCTCGGCTTCGTACCAGAGATACTCGGAATATGTTTTCGCTTGTGCAGGCTCCGGTTGTGCTGAAGAAGACGGCGGCAGGAAATGAACCAGAAAGGCTGAAAGAATTACGAGGAATGCGGTCCGAAGGGCTGTTTTCATGTAATTGAGACTCAAAAAAATAATTGTGACCAGCGAAAAGCGCGGGGGGCAAGCCCGCCTTCCTGTCCATGAGATGATGGAGATTGATTGCTAATACTCGCTGGTAATAAGCTCCGCGGGAGTACTAACGAGCAAGATATCTCAGGGTTGGAAGGTGGGCGTGCCCCCCGCCAAATCTTAACCTAAAGCTTCGAGACAGTCTGCCAGACTGCGCCGACGGCAGGTAAACATCGGAGTATCGCGCAACGTGTAAGAGCTGGCTTTCGTTTCGCGCAACTCCTGCACCAGATCGAGAAAGTCTGCCGGGTTGTCGGTTTCAAACGCGACCACAAACTCCTGATCGTCGAGTCCGAAGGAATAAGTTGTGTGAAGTTTGACCTGACGATACTTCGTGCCAATACGAATGTGCTCGTCCATCATTTCCTGCCGCTGGTCCGCAGTGCGCGAATACCACTCACGAGTCTTCACAAAAGGATATACAAAAAGATAGTCAGACTTTCCCGGCACAATGTGCAACCGATCCTCCACATGCTCGGGGTTGTCCTTGTCGATGTACATCGAACGCTTGGTCATCGACAGAAACGATTGCGATGGCTCGAGGTATTTTGCCATCTGGGTATGATTGAGTCGTGAAGTCATCTCCTGGATGGGATCAAGTTCATAACCGATACGCCAGACCATAAAGTCGACATTCGTGCGCAATCCGATGGTGGAGTAGCTGTTGATCAAAAGTGGACCGCGAAATTCATCCACCGTCTTCACAAACTCTTCCTTGCATTGTTGTTTGTCGCCGTCCGAGAGCATGCGCCACTGGGGAAGCGCGTGATAGAAAGTGAAGTTGACGAACTGTCTCGGCAGCTTCGCTTTTTCCACTTCGAGTTCAACGCAATTTGGGGCGAGGCGAAGCGACCCTCTAGTTGCGTTTCCTTCTTTATCGGTGCTCATGTTGCATGTGACCTCGGTTTACGGGAGGGCTTTCGAACGAGCCAATCAGCGATGATTTGTGACGCGCTGGAATATTCTGCCTAGACTACGGTGCGATTGCAACCAGCCAGAAAACACGGTGGTGCACTTGCCGCGTCGCCCTCCTCGGTCTCTGTGCGCAGTAATCCTGCCACTCCTGTTCATCCAGAAGGCTGTTTCCGTTTCGCGCCGCAGGTCGTGTTATCCTGTCTTTCTTAAATAACATTGTAATTTTGACGAGATCAACAGGAAGGTTTTTTCGGATGAAGTTGGTTGCGCTGACAATATTGATAGGAGCTGCAGTCGCCGCGAGCGCTTGTAGCAGACCCGAGACGGTGACGACCAATCAATCTGCACCAGTTGTGGCTGTTTCGCCCGCCACGAAAGCGAATGCTACTCCGGATGAGTTTGCCTTCGCGCGTGTGACTTTTCAGAAGGACTGCGCGGGGTGTCACGGCGAAGATGGCGCCGGAGGCATGAAGACGGTGGATGGGAAGAAATTGAATGTGCCGAGCTTCCACGAAGGTCATGCGCTTAAACACTCAGAAGAAGAATTCGTCAAACAGATTATGAATGGCGGCGACGGCATGCCCGCATTTAAGGATAAGATGTCGTCGGAACAGACAAACGAAATGGTGAGATTCGTCCGTGAGGTAATCCAAAGCAGTGGTCACTAATTAGCAGGTGATGGTCAGGGTCGGTAGTTAGCGGCTCTCGAACAACCTTTCCCCGAGAGCCCATTTCTCTCACTCGACTCTTAAACAAGGCTTACAAGGGGAGGCACCCGCTTCGAACTTTAGGTTATGAGCGAAATTGTTCCTTGACGACGGTTGTGTAACGAGGAAAACGTCCCAAGCCCACCGTCCAACTTGAGCACCGTGTTGGTTCCTTACCTTGGCTCGGAAGCGAAAGCGATTGCCGTATTCATCGGTCCGCCTCGATTCTTTGTACTTTAGGTCTAACGTCGCAACACCAAGTTCCGCCAAGGTGTGCAGCTCGGATGGTTCAGAAACGCCATTATGGTTTGTGTCTCCCCACAACCTCAGTAAATTAAAAACTGCGTCCTGTTGGTTAATCTTGCCATCCCCGTTCCCACCGCCTTCCGCTTTATCATGTTGGGCCAAAGCCAAGAAACCATTTCTTTCTTCGCCCGCCGGGGGTTCGGGTTGCAGCGTGAAGTTCCCATACAATTCGCCACCGTTATCAATCACGCCGTTATTATTCCTGTCGAGTACTAACCAAGCATCGTCAGAATTTGCAGCGGTCCAAGAGAGCCGCTCCTTGAGTCCATCTATGTCGAGGTCAAAATTCACTCCACCTTGTGCGTTGGTCAGACTAAACCCGTTTCCCTCCGTATCGATGACAATAGGTGAATGTGGGTCATCTCCTTGCCATATACACTCACACGTAGCTTCGTTCCACCGATAATTACTGAGTTGGAAAAGACAATCTTGTTCGGCTTGCGGGTCGCAACCAGGATGGAGAGCGTACTGCCAAGAACAGGATGTTACACTCCAATAATAAGATGACCCTGGAGAATTCCCTTGAGGAGTCGTACACGGATAGGCAGGGTCACTATTAATCGGTGCATTATCACAAGGCGTGATGCGGGTTTCAGTAGTTCCGAGCGGGTTCATGATTGTGCTTCCCATGGGACAATTAGGAGCATTATCCAACCCTATTCCGTGGGCAACCTCATGCCTCGCAGTTTCTCTCGTATATGCCGGTGGCCAGACGCCAGTGCCGTCGGCGTTCTGGGACCCGTATGTTGCGATTAAATACAATCTGCCCGTACACAGAATCTGGGTTTGAGCTTCTGGACATTATTAGAGCCGCGACAGATGAATTACTATGGTTGTCATTGAATCGAGCAACAATGGTGTTGTTTCCTCCAACGTATGGGGGCGTCGAGGGAATGACCACATTGTGTGTTATGTGAGAACTGTTCAATTCACCGTTCCAGTCTTCGGCCCCTTCCTTTATCATTTGCATTTCTGTCTCCGTAAAGCCGGAGCTTGAGTCAATGTATAGAGTCACACTGGCACCTTGGGGAAACCTAGGGTTTGTAGGGTGCATCAGGGGGATATTCTCACAGCAGGGGGTTCCCTGTGCTTCCGTCTCCCAACTGAACAGCGATAAGCCTACCACGACGCAAATTACGCCGAGCGTTGTGAGTATAATTTTTTCATCGGACCTACTGTGAAATGTTCGTGAGCGCGACTACGAGGTCATTTCTTAGGGTTGTTTCTGCGACGCCGTTGTAAGAAAGAATGGGATGGCCAGTACCAGGTTTGTCCAGAGGGAAAACTAGGCCATTACGCAATTCATATCCCGTCAAGATGGTGTAATCGTCATCTCCAGCGTATTCGTGAGTAAGGAAGAGAATGTAACGCTTTCCGACCTGTGGTAAATCCTGATGAGCTACTGAAGATACAACTACCTTGCCAGAAGGGAACTTAGCGCGGCCCCCGAGGCGTTCTACTACGATCGAATCGCTAAAGGGTTGTTCAAGATTCTTAAGGACTTCATCTACTCGAAATTTAAACTCAGAATAGATTCGACTTTCATCCTCTGAAAAATGCGCTTGAGCGTTTGTCACTTCACCGATTACTACCGCTACACTCTTCGCGATTGGTAGTGCTGGTAGCCTCAGCTCCCAATCAGAGTTGAGAAGGATTTGGTCCATATTTTCTGTAATAGCCGGTGAGCGAGGACTATTATGTTTCTTACGCGGTTTTTGCTGTTTCGCAGTTAGGTTAGTGGGTTTTCGATTCTGGTATTCAATTGTGGGAAATTTAGTGACATCAGGTTCTTTGTCGGCTTTTTTCTGACCCTTTGTTAATGCTAGCGTACTTGAATCATAGCTACCAACACAAAGATGATGGGTCTCCAAGTCTTCATTGAGTATTTCCTCCGAATTAGGGGAGTGAGTTTCTTAGGATGCAAGGACGAGCTGAATCTACGCCTGGCCAAGAAGTCTGTCAAGAATTGTCAGCTATTTTCACACCAAAAAGCCTCCGACTTAGCTAGTTCTCTCTTGCCAAAAATAAAATCTTTCAAGGCCGTGCGTAGGTGGTTTATCAGCTGAGCTGGTGGCTTTTGTCCCTCACTAAGGACTCTTTTCGTAGCATTGAAAGACTGTTAGTAGCATCTTGGAATTTTCAGGAACCGGTTTATTAATTTACTTCTCTTTCAGAAAAAGCGGCAAACAGTTCTTTCATAATTCACCCCTCCACCAGGGAATCAGACCTTCAATTCCTGTTGAAGGCGTTACTTGTCTTTTATTATCTAGTGGGGTACAAAGGCTTTCATGCACCCGTAGCTCAGCTGGATAGAGTATCTGACTTCGAATCAGAGGGTCGCAAGTTCGAGTCTTGCCGGGTGCACCAACTCTTCAAAACAACTATGGCCGCTCGCCTGAGCGGCCGTTTTGCATTTGTGACCGGCTTTCTCCAACGCGCTCAACTCAAGTGAAGAAGTGGCTCACGCCCTCGCGGCCTCGCTCTCCGCAGGCTTGCGTTCACCCATCGGAACATAGTCACGTGTGCGATGTCCCAGATAGATCTGACGCGGGCGCGCGATCTTCTGGTCCGGATCCTCCAGCAGCTCAACCCACTGGGCCAACCAGCCTGAGGTGCGCGGAATTGCGAACAAGACTGGAAACATATCAACCGGAAATTTCATGGCCCGGTAGATGATGCCCGAATAAAAGTCGACATTGGGATACAGCTTCCGCTTCACAAAATATTCGTCCTCAAGCGCGATCCGTTCGAGCTCGAGCGCAATCTTCAGCATTGGATCTTTTCCGGTCACTTCAAAGACTTCATCGGCGACCTGTTTGATGATGCGCGCGCGCGGGTCGTAGTTTTTGTAAACCCGGTGTCCGAACCCCATCAAGCGAAACTCGCCGGCTTTCACCCGCTTGATGTAGTCAGGAACTTTATCGATCGAACCTATCTCGTTGAGCATGCGCAAGACCATTTCATTCGCGCCGCCATGCAGCGGTCCATAGAGCGCGGCTGCGGCTCCGGCCAATGATGAAAACGGATCTGTGTGCGCGCTGCCAATGCTGCGCATCGCATTTGTGCTGCAATTCTGTTCGTGATCGGCGTGGAGGATGAAAAGAACGTTAAGCGCGCGTTCCAGCACCGGATTTGATTGATATCTCAATTCCGTCGTCTTGAACATCATGTTTAGGAAGTTGCCTTCGTAACTAAGGTCGTTATCAGGATAGGCGTAACGCATGCCGATCCGGTGACGGTAAGCAAAGGCGGCAACGGTGGGAACTTTGGCAATCAGCCGGTGAATCTGTTTTCGCCGGCAATCAACGTCGAAGATGTCTTTCGCGTCGGGGTAAAAAGTTGAGAGAGCGCCGAGCGTGGCCTCAAACATTCCCATCGGATGCGCGTTGTAGTGGAACCCGTCGATAACCTTCTTGATGCTTTCGTTGATAAAAGTGTGATACGTGATGTTGTGTTTCCACCTGGCCAGCTCTGCCTCAGTTGGCAGGTCACCATTCAACAGCAGGTAAGCCACTTCCAGATAGGTGCTCTTTTCGGCAAGCTGATCAATTGGATAACCGCGATACTCAAGAATTCCTTTATCACCATCGATAAACGTGATCCGGCTTTTGCAGGAAGCAGTATTCATAAACGCCGGATCGTAAGTCATCAAGCCAAAGTCGTCTTCGGAGGCTTTGATCTGGCGCAGGTCGGTGGCCCGGATGGTCCCATTTTCAATGGGCAGGTCATACTGTTTTCCAGTGCGATTGTCTGTGATGGTTAAAGTGTTCGCGCTCATCAGCGTCTCGCCTCCTGGCGGCTTTGCGAAAAAGTTTCTCTTGAGGGAATGTACGCAGAGTAACTCTGAGACGAGCAACTAATCAAACTTGCAAAAGGCGCGGTAGTTTGAGATTCGCTGAAATAATTGACCCACGAAGCCACACGAACGGACACTAATAGACCGTAAGTGATATTTCGTGAAATTGGGGAATCTTTTTGTTCTCGGCGCGGCGGCGACCCGGGTCGCTACCGCTTCACGTGCTGATGCGAGAAACGGTTGAGGTTGTCGACAAAACACTGCTCGGGTTTACTTACCCCGCTATCACGGTCGTGGTTTACTTCACATCCAAAAGTTCCACGTCAAATAGCAGCGTGGAATTGGGTGGGATTAAGCCATTACTCTGATTTCTGTAGCCAAGGCCGGGTGGAACTGTGAGCTTCCTCTTCCCACCAACTTTCATTGTCATGAGACCTTCATCCCAGCCTTTGATCACTACGCCGGTGCCGATGCGAAACTGATACGGCTTTCCCTGTTTGGCTGAGCTGTCAAACTCCGTCCCGTTGACCAGCTTGCCGGTGTAGTTGACGGTGACAGTTTGGCCGGGTTGAGGCGAGGGCCCGGTTCCCGTGACCACGTCGATATATTTAAGGCCGGAACTCGTGGTGATTTCTGTGCCACCACCGTTCGTTCCGGAACGTTTGCTGACGAGGTAGCCGATCGCCGTGGCGGCAATCAGAACCACTAAGACGATGGCAATCACTCGAGCCTGTCGATTGCGGCCAGTTGCCGGTTTTGTTTTCCCGGCAGGAAAGTTACCCTTCGGACGCTTCCTGGCCTTATCGATCTTTCGATGTCTACTTTGCGGCAAGTTGTTCGGTTCTCCTGTTGTTGATTGAGGCGTCTACTTTAAAGCCCGATTCGGGACTGGTCAATTCAGGGGGACCGGTTTGGCTTTACTAAAGGTGCTGCACATTGTCTGGCTCAATCTGAAAGCCAAGCCGATAATCCTGCTCGCGTAGAAACGCTTTCAATTATCTGCTGAGATGGTAAACTCTCGGCCTTGTTACCACGTCGGATGACATCCGCCCTGCTTCAATTTGTCGGATAGTCTTACTAAAAACCAACTCAGGAGAAAATAATGTCGCTGTCGAGATTCGTGTCGAAATTCGTCGCAGGTCTTTGCCTCTTCGTTGCCCTCTCAATGTCCAGCAGCGCGGTTGTTTTTTCTCAGGAGCCAACGCCTTCTCCCTCGCCTACTCCTCAGGAGAGTCCATCCCCGGCCAAAGCGGACAGCGCGAGGCCCTCGATTGAGAGAGCCTTTGATCGGCTGGAGTGGCGCAGCATCGGCCCGGCAAACATGGGTGGTCGCATAGCGGACGTTGAAGGAATTCCGGGAAATCCAAATGTGGTTTATGTCGCCACCGCCAGCGGCGGTTTATTCAAGACTGTAAACGCCGGAATCACCTGGAAGCCACTCTTTGAAAGGCAGGGAACGATTTCAATCGGCGACATCGCGCTTGCGCCGAGTAATCCCGACGTGATTTGGGTGGGCACGGGAGAATCAAACGTTCGCAATAGCGTTTCGTTTGGCGATGGCGTCTATAAGTCAACCGATGGCGGCGCAAACTGGCAGCACATGGGACTGCGAAACTCCGAGCGTATTTCCGCGATTGCGATTCACCCGCAAAATCCGGACATCGTTTACGTCGGCGCGCTGGGTCATGCGTTTGGTCCAAACGAAGACCGCGGAGTTTTCATGACTATCGACGGGGGAAAAACGTGGACGAAAACGCTTTACCTCGACAGGGAGCATGGAGTCTCGGATTTGGACATCGATTTGACGAATCCAAATATTCTTTACGCCGGCATGTGGAATTTTGAGCGAAAGCCCTGGACGCACCGGAGCGGAAGTGAAAACGGCGGCGTGTTTAAGTCGATTGATGGCGGCAGAACCTGGAAGAGGATAACCAACGGTTTGCCGAAGTTGTTGGGTCGCATCGGCATTCGCTCGGCGCCAAGTAATCCAAACGTAGTCTATGCAATCGTCGAATCGAAAGAAGGAACACTGTATCGCTCTGACGATCGGGGCGAAACGTTTAAGCAAGTCTCTAAACAAACGAACATTGTGTCGCGCGGCTTCTATTACACCACGGTGCGCGTCGATCCCAATGATGAGAATCGAGTCTTCGCGGTAGCTTCATCGCTTTTTATTTCGATCGATGGTGGCAAGACATTTCGATCGATCACCGGCCGGACGCATATCGACTACCACGCGCTCTGGATGGATCCGAAAAACCCGAAACGAATGTGGCAGGGGCAGGATGGCGGCATCGCAGTCTCGTATGACAGCGGTGACACCTGGGAGTATGTGAACAACATTCCGCTGGGGCAGTTTTACCAGATCCATGCCGACAACCGTCTGCCCTTTTATTACGTCATGGGTGGATTGCAGGACAATGGCGCCTGGACCGGTCCCAGCCGCACGCGCGAGCCCGCCGGAATAATGAACGACGACTGGCGCATGGTGAGTTTTGGCGACGGCTTTTACGTTATCAACAATGCGGACGATCCCGAACTCTATATCTCGGAATCCCAGGGCGGAAATATTTTGCGAACTGACTTCCGCACTCGTGAACAGCAGGAGGTTAATCCCTGGGGCCGCGGCAGCGGCGACGGTCCGGCATTGGGCGAGAAGTATCGGTTCAACTGGAACTCGCCGATCGTTCTTTCGCCACACGATAAGAACACCGTTTACTTCGGCGGTAATGTAGTTTTCAGGTCAACAGATTTTGGCAAATCGTGGGAACAAATCAGCGCTGACGTGACGACAAACAATTTGGAGCGACTGAAAGATGCGGGTGGCCCAATTGCTATCGAAAACACTAGCGCTGAATATTACAGCACGATCATAAGCCTGGCTGAATCGCCGTTGCAGAAAGGTCACGTGTGGGTGGGCACTGACGATGGCAACGTCCAGGTGACAACTGACGGTGGCAAGAACTGGAACAATCTCATCGGCAACGTTAAGGGCGTGCCGGCGAATTCACCGGTCTCACATGTAGAGCCTTCGCGAGTTAGTGCGCAAACCGCCTACATCGCTTTCGACCGTCACATGTTCGACGACTTTCGGCCCTACATCTATAAGACGACCGACGGCGGAAAATCATGGTCGGCAGTGGCCGGCAATCTTCCGGCGAAGGCTTACGTCCAGGTGGTTCGCGAGGATCCAAAGAATCCAGGTCTGCTTTATGCGGGCACCGAAATCGGACTATTTGCCTCCTATACCGGGGGCCGCGAGTGGATTCCGCTCAACCTGAAAAACATGCCCAATGTAGCCGTGCACGATATTGTCGTTCATCCGCGAGAGAACGATCTCATCGTAGCCACGCATGGCCGCAGTGTCTGGATACTCGACGACGCGACACCGGTTCAGCGCATGACGTCGACGATCGTAAATAGCAATGCACACCTTTTCCCGGTTCGCCCGGGCCTCCGCTTTGCGTCGTTCTTCACGCGTTACGGAATTGGAGACAAAGTTTTCACCGGGCCCAATCCACCGTACGGAGCTTTGATAACTTATTACCTGAAAGACAAACTCGATGACAAAGCCACTTTCAAGATTCAGATTCTCGATGAGAGCGGTAAGCTGGTGCAGGAGCTGAATAGACCGTCGCGGGAAAAAGGTTTGAACCGCGTGTCGTGGAACCTTCGTTACGGAGGGGCGGAAGTGCGGCGGCCGCCTTCAGCTGAAGAAACAGCCTTTGGGAGCTCGCCACGTGGTCCACAGGTCCTGCCCGGAAGTTACACCGTGAAACTTACCGTAGGGGACAGAACGCTTTCAGAAACGGTTGACGTCCGACTTGATCCGACCATCAATGTGGCCCTGGCTGACCTGCAGGCGCAACTGGAACTGCAAATCAAACTTCGCGACATGCAGTCTGCCACTAACACCACTCTCCGTTTTCTGGATAGCGTGGAGGAACAACTCAAGCACACTGAAACCACCATCAAGAATCTTAACAAGGAACCGGACAAGGAATTGATGAAGGCGATCGAGGATTACAAGAAACAGATCGTGGCGCTCGAGGATCGACTCGTGAAGCGTTCAGAAGGTCTTGGCTTTCCGGGAAGGTCACAGATAACTAATCGGATCGGGGATCTCTTCTTCTCCATCGATGGAACCAATGCCGCTCCGACTCCATATCAGCGGCAATATTTCCAGGAGCTGTTGCCGGAGTTTCGCGAACGCATGGCTGAAGCAAATCGCTTCATCAAAGACACGATTCCGCTCTGGAATGAAAAGTTGAGAGGATGGAATGCGCCTACTTTAACGACGCGGAACCCGATAGATTTTTAGGTAACGCGGCAACCGGCCAAGCGCACGGCGACACTAAGGACGAGAGCTCTCGAGCTCCGTGGGTCGCCCGTTGTTCATATTCCGCGCAATCGTCTGGAAAAGTTTTCATGAAATTTGCCGCCGTAGTATTCCTGTTTCTCGTCGCCGTTTCCTCCGCTAATGCGCGGGCCCAAACGAAACCGAGCAGCCAGCAACCTGAAAAGAGTGACGATGTAATTAAAATTACGACAAATCTGGTGCAGGTGGATGCGGTTGTGACGGATAAGCATGGCCGCCCCGTCACCAATCTTAAGCCCGCAGATTTTGAACTGTTGGAAAACGGGCATCCTCGGCAAATCACGGAGTTCTCCTACATTTCGCTAACCGAACCGCCGGCGACAGTTGACGCGCAATTCTCAGACAAACGCACCGGAGTCGACCAACGCTCTCGCCCTCCGTTAACACTCCATGCGATTCGGCCTGAGCAGGTCCGTCGCGTGATCGCGATCGTAGTGGACGACGTTGGCTTGTCTGCCGAAAGCACCTCGCGCCTGCGAAATGCCCTGGAGCGATTCGTTCAGCAACACACGCAATCGACAGATCTGATGGCTGTAATTCGGGCCAGCGGCGGTGCGGGCGCGATGCAGCAATTCACCTCCAATCGAACGCAGGTGCTGTCAACAATCAAGCGGCTGAATTGGTATCGCAATGGACGCGGTGGCATGTCACCCAACGAATCGCTGAATCCACTTGACCATGACGGGGATGGGTTGGAACTAAAGGGATACCGCGGTAACCGACCGTCAGATCTTTCCGGCAAGGAATTCTTTGGCGGGTCGCTGGGCGCGCTTAGCTTTGTCATCCAGGGTTTGTCCAGTTTCCCCGGAAGAAAATCCTTAGTGCTGATTTCCGACAACCTGCCGGCCACCACCCGCGAGGCCATCGCGGCCGGCGCTACGAGGGCATTGGATAGGATGATCGAGCAAGCGAACCAGCACTCGATCGTAATTTCGACGATTGATGCGCGGGGAATGCAGAAGGCCGGATTGACCGCTGACGACAGTCAATACAACCTCGCCGCAAACCAACTCAGCAGGCGAATCCCGGACCGCCGCATAAAATTCAATGTGCAGTTGGATTCGTTGAATTACCTTGCTGAAGAGACGGGCGGAATCTTCATTCACAGTAACAACGACCTGACAGATGCATTGCGGAAAGTGGCCGACGGTGAACAAGGTTATTACCTGATTGGATACCGGCCCGATGATCTCGACGATGACAAGACTCCTGCGCGGACTCGAGGTTATAAAGTGAAGCTCCGCGTGAAGGACGCCAGTTTCGAAGTGCGAACGCGAAGTGGATTTCATCGCGTGTCGGTCCCGCGCGTCGAGACGAAGGTGCCGGCTAAGGAAGAGTTGTTGCGCGCAGCGCTCGTATCCCCGTTCGTCCAGGAGGACGTGCGGTTGGAGATGACCGCACTGTTTACGGGATCGTCTCAGGTCAGAATTCTGCTGCACGTAAACGCCAGGGACATTGAATTGACGAAAGCGCCGGATGACGTTTACAGCGGTTCTTTCGATGTGGTGGCGGTTGCGTTCGACGATAAGGGCAAGATCGCTCAGCAAATAGCCCGCACACAAACGCTGCGCGTGCCGTCGGAAAACCATGAACGAATGCTTCGAGACGGAATTGTTTACTCGCTTACGGTGCCGATGCAAACGCCGGGTCCTTACCAATTTCGTCTCGCGGTACGCGATAGCGGTTCAGGGCGGATCGGCTCAGATTCACAGTTTGTGGAATTGCCTGATCCTAAGAAAACTCGCCTGAGCGTGTCTGGCTTCGTCATTCAACACGCGGAGCCAGATACAGCGAAGCAACATGCGCTGGCTACGTCGAATGCTCCATTTCCGCAGATCGGCATTGATGGGACGAGGCGAGGACCCGCGGTGCGGCGATTCGATGCAGGTGATTTGCTAACTTACTCTTACCTGATTTACGGCGCCCGCCGCGACAAAAGCAGCAACGGGCCTAAGCTCACCGGCCAGATCCGACTGTTTCGTGCGGACGCTGAAGTTTTCACTGGCAGGGAAATGCCGGTCACGGTATTGGAATCATCGCGCGACGGCGGCATTGTGGGGCAGGGAAACCTGACCCTGGGAAAAGGTTTGCCACCTGGCGATTACTTTTTGCAGGTCGTGGTCATAGACAAGCTCGCTAGTGCTGACAGGCAACTGGCCGAGCAGTGGATTGACGTCGAGATCGTCAAATAGCGGTAAGAGCGATGTCCTTGTACAAACATTTCAGAAACAGCGTTGGCTTTTCAAGCAGCCATTTTGCTGCGCTCGCGCAAATCGCCTGGGTGCTGGCGCTCTGCACGAGTGTTTCCGCCCAAGGGCCACCAGTCGAAACCGGGCCGTTTCGTGCAGCCGAACTCGTGGAATTGGTTAAGCTCGATCCAACGATCAAACTCGACATCCGCTACGCCACTAAAAACAATTTTCTGGGCAAGCCCGTCTACAAGGAAGCACGTGCATTTCTGCAGCGCCCCGCAGCCGAAGCGTTGATGCGCGCCAATCAGTCGGTTCGCAAACAGGGTTACGGGCTTGTAGTTTTTGACGGCTATCGTCCGTGGGCCGTCACTAAAGCATTCTGGGATGCGACCCCGGCCGACCGAAAGATCTTCGTTGCCGACCCGGCCAGAGGTTCGCGGCATAATCGCGGTAGTGCGGTTGACCTTTCGCTTTTCGATCTCAAATCGGGCGAGCTCGTGAAGATGCCAGGCGAATACGATGAGATGACTGAGCGTTCGCACATTAACTATGAATGCGCGACGCCGGAAGCAAAGCGATTTCGTGAAATGCTGAGGGCGGCGATGGAAGCGGAAGGCTTTGCCGTCTACGAGCCGGAATGGTGGCACTACGATTATAAGGATTGGAAGGAATACCCAATCCTTGATATCAAGTTTTCGAAAATTAAGTAACGACCTTGTGCTGTCGCAAGAGTTGGCTCAACCGCCAATCCTTGCCTCCGCAGCTCCAGTAGCAACGGGCGTCATGCGCGTGAGGCGAATGTTTCCATTTATTCCCCTGGCTGAGATTGCGTTTCCCCCACTCCCGATTTGGGCGCGGTAATGTCCGTGCCTGGACTTATCAACGACGACGCCTGGCAAATCCGAAATAACGTTACCATTCATACCGCTGGCTTCCAGATCGGCGTTTAGGTTTGCATCAAGCCTGAGCTCAATGTTGCCATTGATTCCGCTGAGATCGATTCCTTGCGAGTCGAGCTGTTTGAAGCCGACTGACACGTTTCCGTTGATACCTTTAAGCTCAGCTGAGCCGGTGCCCTGAGCAATATCAACTTTGCCGTTGATCCCGTGGACCTCGACCGGGCCGCCAATCTCGCCAACCAATAGAGAACCGTTAATACCTTTGGCGACGAGCGAGACCTGTCGCGGCAGGCGTAGCGTCACGCGCTCTGAGGGGGCCGATCCGAACAAGCGACCCAGGAAACTGCCCTCGGCCTTCTCCCCGTGAATCCTTAGACTGGTGGCAGTCGCGTCGATCACAATCTTGCGGCGGCTCAAAACCTCCGCGGACGAACCAGTGCGTTCGATCAGAACGTCGGCTGATTTCACGTCGGCCGTTTCGATCTTGACGGAGCCATTTATCCCCGAGACCTCGACTCGGGCGCCCGTCGAAAGCTCGTAGCTCTTGCGAATCTCTTCGCGTACATCCGCGCCGGAGTGTTTATCGCCATGAAAAACGCCGGGCAGACTATTCAGGCTTCGCAACGGATTTGAATTCGAACGGACAATCCCCGCGATTCCCGCAATTCCGACGAGAACGATGACCAAAATGATTCTTTTCATGGTTTATGGCGACCTTTCAAGGAGTTTCGAGCTTCGTTTCTCTAACGCTCAAAGCCGGGGCCAGGTTCGAACAAAATTCCTCCAGTTGCCTTTCTTGACAGAAGCCCGACCGCGACATACATTCAAACGCATCCGGAAATTTCGTAATTGAGAGAGTCGCCCGCGTGGCCGCTGCGTGTTCGGCCGCCGAGAAATTGTTCATAGTCGAAAAGGACCAATGGAAAAAGACTCCCGGGATCGAATTGTTCTAGTCGTTGAAGACGCTGAAGACGCGCGGATGTTCATGCGTCTCTCGCTCGAGCGACTGGGATATATCGTGTTCGAGGCGGAGAACGGTCAGGAGGCATTGGAAGTTGCCGAGCGCGTGCGTCCGCACGTCATCCTGATGGATCTGAGTTTGCCGGTGATGGATGGGCTCGAGGCCACGCAGAGAATTCGATCGACTGACGGGATGAACGGAGTAACAGTGATCGCGGTAACTGCTCACCAGGGAACAGACTTTCGCGAGGGCGCGAAAGACGCCGGCTTCGACGCGTATGTGACCAAGCCGATCGACGTGGATTCACTGGATGAGTTAATCAGGGGATTAGCCGAGAACTAGCTATTGATCCACA
Source organism: Pyrinomonadaceae bacterium (assembly GCA_035557535.1). GTDB lineage: Bacteria > Acidobacteriota > Blastocatellia > Pyrinomonadales > Pyrinomonadaceae > PSRF01. Next base: position 5,508 of record DATMDU010000075.1, on the reverse strand, counting down.
TCCGGCCGCTTGAGGCGAACGATCGTGGCCCCCAGACCCCCGGCTTCGGGAGGCGCGTCGCTCCAATCCAGAACAAACGATGTGCGTGCCAGGATCGACCTTACCATTTCCCTTTGCACGCCGATTCCTTTCCCATGGATGATCCTGACACAAACGAGACCCAGGCGCGCTGCTTCGTTTAGATATTCTTCGACGACTGGTTTAACTTCTTGCGGCCTGACGGTGTGCAGATCGAATACGTCGGAAATCGGAATCGCCACCGGTTCGGGAAACGGATGAAACGGGTCGGGGAAACTGTCATCGTTGTGAGCGGTCTCTTCACCCTGACGTTCGGTTTGGCTCGACTCCGGCCGCGAGAACATCCCCCTTATAGACGAAAGAAGTCCCATCGATCTTAATCCCTTCCAGACGGACCGATGGCGATTTACTCGTGCCACTCCTTAGGAAAGAACGATCCTGCCTTTTCCGGGTCAAGCTCCACTCCGGCCAGCTTGGCTGCATATGACAACACTGGATCACGCTTCGCTGCTAAATCCACGGCTTCAGGAATCATAATGACATCGGGAACTACGCCGATTTTCTCCAGGCTTTTACCGTCACTCATCACCGAGTCGGCGATGGTGACGCTGGTTCCATAATATAGAACGCTGCCGACGCCCGATCTGTGATCAAACGATCTGGAGATCATCACTGCCCCGGCAGTGCGATCACCGATTACCTTCCCGCGCTTTTCGATCTGGATGAGGCGCGCGAAAAGCTCTGAAGCGGATGCTGATTCGCTGTCCACCAGTACGATCACTTCGCCTTTGAAACCGTTCGCGCCTCGGGTCTTGGCCATCGAAGGCTTCGTTTCCTTGCGGCCTTTCTCATCAGAAATCTTTACGTCATGATCAAAAAAGTAGCCGGCCAGCCGCTCCAGAGCTTTCACGTATCCGCCGCTGTTGCCGCGCAAATCAATTATCAGGGTCTTGAAGTCCCGAGCTTTTCCCATCATGGCGTCGATGTGGTTTTCCGAAGCCACGAATGATGACATCTCCCAAATAAACAGATCCTTGCCAACCGTGACGAAACGATCCTGCTCGATGTCTTTTCTTTCCCGCAAAAACTGCACGAAGATTTTTCCCCAGTCGGTTACGTTTGCCGTGCGGATGACTTTGGCGGGCACATTGAGCTCTTTGGCCTCGGTGCCGCCCGGGCTCTTGATCTGAAGGCGGATACTGCGTGAGGGCATGAGAGCATAATAACGATAATACATCTTCCAGATATTCCCGCGTGTCGGCCTAACGCCATCCACCGCGAGAATTTCATCGCCGGCCTTGAGGCCCGCTGCTTCAGCATCGCTTTGAGGTTTTATCTCACTGACGAAAACTCGGTCTCCAATCAGCTTCATTTCCCAACCGTACTGCACGCGTGCGGCCCGAGGTGGCGGCATGAAAAAAGTATGTGAATCATCTAGTTCCAGCAGGGTCTGGGCCACGATGATGATCAACTGGTCGCGGGTCGTAGCTTTGCTGAGTTTGTCCTCGGCTTGTTTGAAGTGTGTCTCAATGTCCAGGCCTCGGAGGCCTGGATCGTAATAGTTTTTCTTCAGGTCGTCTTTAACGGCACTCAACATTGCCTTGGCGTTTTCTCGATCAAAGCTATCGAGCCCACTCTGCGCCTGGGAAGGAACCGCGGCGCCTGCCAGCATCAGGGTGGTCAGGATAACTGTGGGAAATGTGCGGATGAGTTGCATCAAAAAGACAAATTTCGTTTTCAAAATAGCACCTTAAAACAAGTGAACTAATTTTCTAAAACGCGTGGACGGAAAAAGTTAGCATACCTCAAACCTTGATGCATATTCATCAGACCGCGCTTGCTGTGTTTCCTTTTCTCAACGGCCGAGCGAGCATGCAGACGTATCGATCTGGCTGTTTCTTGACACTCTCTTAAACGGAGCTATAAACTCGCGGTCTTTCAATTCAGGCATTAATGACTGCGAAAAATGCGGGACCGACCGCCCGAGAAGGGGTCTGCCTCCCGATCTCGAAAGGAATCAAAAACATGGGTGCGCGAAATAAGATAACGGTGGTGGGCGCTGGTAATGTGGGCGCAACGGCGGCGCATTGGCTGGCGGCCAAGGAACTTGGCGATGTTCTCCTGGTGGATATAGTGGAAGGCGTGCCTCAGGGCAAGGCCCTCGACCTGGCCCAGGCGGCACCGATCGAAGGATTCGACGTTAGGCTTAAAGGACTGAATGGCTACGATGGCACAGAGGATTCTGATGTCGTCATCATTACTGCCGGACTGCCGCGCAAGCCGGGCATGAGCCGCGACGATCTGTTGAAGACTAACGCAGACATAGTTTCGAAAGTGGTGGACGAAGTTGTCAGCCGCTCGCCCGAGTCGATCCTGATCATTGTTTCCAATCCGCTTGATGCGATGTGCCAGGTGGCGTTTCGCCGCTCAGGGTTTCCCAAGCACCGAGTAATCGGCATGGCCGGTGTGCTCGATTCGGCCCGGATGCGTTGTTTCCTCGCAGAGGCTCTGGATGTGTCGGTAGAAAACGTGACGGCGTTTGTGTTAGGCGGACACGGCGACACGATGGTGCCCTTACCACGCTTCTCAACGTGCGCCGGGATACCTATTCCGGAATTGCTGCCTAAAGATCAGATCGATGCGATTGTGAAACGCACTGCCGGTGGCGGTGCTGAGATTGTGAGTCTTTTAAAAACGGGTTCGGCCTACTACGCTCCCTCGGCCGCGGCAGTGGAAATGACCGAAGCAATTTTGAAAGACAAGAAAAAGATCCTGCCGTGTGCCGCTTATCTTGAAGGCGAGTATGGGATCAACGGGCTTTATGTCGGCGTGCCGTGCAAACTGGGCGCTCGCGGACTTGAACAGATTATCGAAATCAACCTGTTGGCCGAAGAACGAATTGCGCTGCAGAAGAGCGCCGCGTCTGTGCAGGAATTGATTGACGTGCTCGGAGTTTAGACGTCGCCGGCGACTCTTATATTCCGCACGGTTTTGGGGAAAGGCTATGATTTTGGGGCCTTTCCCCTTAAAAGTATTGACTCGGATTATTCTGGTAACGTACTATTTCCGAGCGGTCATCCGACCGTAGCCTCACGTCCACATGGTAATTCGGTTCCTGTAATTGATTCCCGGATGCCCCTGGGAATATCGATCCCAAAATTAGCCACAATCTAACAAATCTCCGAGAACTTCAATCCTGCTTTTTTCGCAGTTTTTGATCTCACCCAGGAAGGAAATTTCTATGAGCGCTCAACCCGGCCAATGGCGCGTTAGCACAATTGAAGGCGAATTCGAAGCTGATCTCGAAACGCTCAAGCAGTGGATCGCCGAAGGGTGTGTTTTGCCCACCGACAAAGTAAGCAAGGGCAATCTCAACTGGATTGAAGCTGGTCGGGCGCCGATGCTGCGAGCCGCGTTCAGCGGCGAAATCGCGCGAGAAACGCCGCCGATGGAGGTTGCACCCGAGCCAATCCTGTCAGCGTCAGAACCTGTTTGTACGGTTGAGGAAGCTCCCGTGATGCCGGCACAACCTGCGGCTTCTGCGGCAAATCCGGCGGCGTGCTGCAACCACCCGGACGTTCCGACCAAGTATATCTGCCGAATCTGCGCCGCCACTTTCTGCGATGAATGCCCGCGGTTCGTGGGGACCAGCAAGATTCCCCTGTGTCCTCTTTGCGGCGACCTCTGCAAGCTCTACGCATCAGTGCAAACCAAAGTGGCGAGTCAGGAGTTTCAGAGCTCGGGGTTCGGCATGGAAGACTTCGTGCGCGCACTCAGTTATCCGCTGCAGCACAAGGGTGCGCTTCTCGTTGGCGCGGCCCTCTACGCTTTTCTTCTACTCGGAGGATTTCGCGGACGGATAGTCGCTTCGGTAATTATGTTTGGTTGCATGTCGCACGTGATTAGCCAGGTGGCCTGGGGCCGGCTGAGTCGAAGTTTCATGCCGGACTTCAGTTCATTCTCAGTAATGGATGATGTGGCAGTCCCATTAGGGCTGGGAATTGGCGTAACGATTGTCACATGGGGACCAATGATTGTGCTCTTCATCGCACTTGTATTTGGCGTGATCAGTGGCGCGGGAGTCGTCGCCTCGAGTGCGGCGCCAGTTCAGGACGAGCAGAGTCAGAATCTGGAAACGCTTTCGACTTTGACCGATCCTAACGCGGATCCAAAAAAGCTTGAAGAGGCGAACCAGAAGTTGAACAAGCTGCGACCCGGTTATCAAATTAGCCAGGAAGCGGAAAAATCAAAGAATCAACTGAGCGATCCGTCTGCTGATTTGAAGTTGTTGGCCGGTTATCTGAAAGCCGGCGCAGTGATTCTTTTGTTGATGCTGGTCGCGCTTGGCTGGGGAATCTTCTATTACCCGATGGCGTTAGCTGTGGCCGGCTACACTCAGAGTTTTGCGTCAGTAATTAATCCGCTGGTGGGACTGGATACAATTCGCCGTATGGGCGGAACTTATTTCAAGGCCTTTGGGATGATCCTGCTGGTCCAGGTGGTGGGCTTTGTCGTCGCGCTCATCGTGTCCGTGATTACTTCGCCCTTCGCGCTACCTTTCATCGGTAATTTGCCGGCGACCTTCATCGATGGTTCGCTGACGTTTTATTTCAACCTGGTCGTGGCATGTGTGCTCGGCCTCTCGCTTTTCAAGTGTGCCGATCGACTGGGAATTGAGGTCGACTAGTCGGCAGAGCTATTTCTTCAGCCAGCCAAACAGCCCGTGGATTACGGTCTCGCGGTTTTCCTCGTAGATAGCCCGAGTGAGCGGGATGCCCATCGGGCAGGCCTTGATGCAGTTTTGAGCGTTGCCGCAGTTAGTGATGCCATCCTCGCCCATGATGCCCTCGAGACGCGCGTCGCGGCTCATCTCTCCGGTGGGATGCATGTTGAATAAACGCACCTGCGCAATAGCTTGCGGTCCAATGTAGTTGTCTTCTTCATACTGCGGGCAGGCCTCCAGACAACAGCCACAAGTCATGCAACGAGAATACGCGTAGCGCTCCTGGACGTCGTCCTGATCCATGCGCGGGCCGGGCCCGAGATCGTGAGTTCCATCAAGTTCAATCCATGCGTTGACCTGTTTGAGATGATCAAACATTCGCGAACGATCGACGACGAGATCGCGCACATTGGGAAACTTCTGCATCGGCTCGAGTTTGATAGGCTGGTCAAGATTATCAACCAACGCCGAGCAGGATTGCCTCGCCCGCCCGTTGATGACCATCGTGCAGATGCCGCACACCTGTTCCAGACAGCTCATGTCCCAGACCGGCGGCGTCGTCGCCTTTCCCTCGATCGTCATCGGCCGCTTACGGATCTCCATCAGCGCCGATATGACATTGAGATTGCGGCGGTAGGGAATCTCGAACGTCTCCCAATAGACGGGCGAGCCCTCCTTCTCGCGGCGCTGGATTTTGAACTTGATCGCCTTAGGCGGCTCTTCGAGCCGCTTCTTTTCGATGTGTTCGTTTGTTTCGCTCATCGCTT
>DATMDU010000074.1:0-1317 GCA_035557535.1 Pyrinomonadaceae bacterium | reverse complement strand
GGAAGTCGGCAACGCCCAAAGTCAGTGGCCTAACCTTTATTGGAGGGAGCTGCCTAAGGCGGGGTCGGTAACTGGGACTAAGTCGTAACAAGGTAGCCGTACGGGAACGTGCGGCTGGATCACCTCCTTTCTAAGGAGCATCAAAGAAGTCAGGCTGATTACCTGGCCTCCAGCTCTTAGTTGGTGCGTCTCGAGTCCTTCGGGCCCGAGACGTTGGGAGTTCTTTCGAGAACTCCGAGGAACCTGGCTGTGTCTCTCGAGCTTGCTCAAGAGACAGGCACATTGTTCAGTTGTGAAGGAGTCACAACCGGCCACACTCGCGAGAGTGGGGACGGGACTGCCTTCTGGCACATTGAGAACTGCATAGCGAGCACAAATATTGTCTTGGATTCTTGTATCTATCCAAGCTACTAAGGGCCATTGGTGAATGCCTTGGCACTAGGAGTCGATGAAGGACGCGGCAGGCTGCGATAAGCCTCGGTTAGCCGTCAAGCAGGCGCTGATCCGAGGATTTCCGAATGGGGAAACCCGACTGAGGTAATGCTCAGTCACTCCGGTCTGAACACATAGGGCCGGTAGAGACAACCAGGGGAATTGAAACATCTCAGTACCCTGAGGAAAAGAAAGCAATAGCGACTCCCTGAGTAGCGGCGAGCGAAAAGGGAATAGCCTAAACCTATGCAGTGTGATAGCCCGGTGGCGTTGCTGTGTAGGGGTCGTGGGACCTGATGTCTCTGCGCACCGGCGGAGAGCTCGAGTTAAAAAGTCGGCGGTTAGTTGAACACAGCTGGAAAGCTGGGCCACAGTGGGTAAGAGCCCCGTAAGCGAAAACTGATCGACCTCGAGATTCGGTGTTCCCAAGTATCACGGAGGAGATTCCGTGTGAATCTGCGAGAACCACCTCGTAAGGCTAAGTACTACCTAGTGACCGATAGTGAACTAGTACCGTGAGGGAAAGGTGAAAAGAACCCCGGCGAGGGGAGTGAAATAGTACCTGAAACCGATGGCTTACAAGCAGTGGGAGGAAGTCCTTGTGGCTTCTGACCGCCTGCCTTTTGAAGAATGAGCCGGCGAGTTACGGATATGTGGCGAGATTAAGGCGTGAGCCGTAGTCGAAGCGAAAGCGAGTCTGAATAGGGCGTCTAGTCGCATGTCGTAGACCCGAAGCCGAGTGAGCTATCCATGGGCAGGGTGAAGCGAGGGTAAGACCTCGTGGAGGCCCGAACCCACCAAGGTTGAAAACTTGGGGGATGACCTGTGGATAGGGGTGAAAGGCCAAACAAACTCGGCGATAGCTGGTTCTCCCCGAAATAGCTT
>DATMDU010000073.1:0-1571 GCA_035557535.1 Pyrinomonadaceae bacterium | reverse complement strand
GCCGGATCGAGACCGGCATGCTCGAGATGCGCGAGGAGTGGCGGCCCTCGGCCTAGTTGGCAACGTCCGATGTGGCTCGTTTTCAGGCGTTGGTGCCATAGGTCCGAATTGGCAATAGACAATTGAATTGCAGTTCGCTTTCCGAACCGAGTTCGCCGCGATTTCGCTTGACTTTTTCCGGCCTGAGAGTTGAAGTCCATGTGAGGGTCGATGCCGTTCGGGGGGCAGGCTCTTACTGGGGCCGCGCAATGACGCCCGGAACAGTTTTGGCTGGCCGAGCCCATGCTCTCCGAAGGCAGTAAGCGGGTTTTTCGTCAGAGCAGTACCGGAATCAAGCCTCGGGAAGGGGGAGCATGGAAAGCATCTTTGTTGCCGAAATGGTTGGTACAGCCATACTGATTCTGCTCGGTGATGGCGTGGTGGCAGCGGTGTTGCTGAATGAATCCAAAGCGCAGAATTCTGGGTGGATCGTCATCACCCTTGGGTGGGCGATGGCCGTAGCTGTCGCTGTTTATGCGGTTGCTCAATTCAGTGGGGCACATATCAACCCTGCTGTCACAATCGGTTTAGCGGCGACCGATAGCCTGGGAGAACTCCCGGCCACAGGAGAAGCCTTGGGTTGGGGTGATGTTCCGATCTACCTCCTTGGTCAGTTTGCCGGGGCATTCCTCGGGGCCTGCTTGGTCTTCCTTGCCTACCTGCCTCACTGGGGCATTACAGAAGATCCTGGCTTGAAGCTCGCTGTGTTCTCGACCGGACCTGCGGTTCGAAATCCAGCTGCAAACTTTGTCACCGAGGTCATCGGCACGGCGATGCTGTTGATCGGTGTCATGGCGCTCGGTTTCGGAGCAAATGCAGACTCCATTGGGGCGGTCGGCCTCACGCCACTTCTGGTCGGATTCTTGGTTCTAGCCATCGGTTTGTCGCTGGGCGGTCCCACTGGCTACGCAATCAACCCGGCGCGCGACCTCGGGCCACGCATTGCACATCAGGTCTTGCCGATCGCAGGAAAAGGTGACTCCGATTGGAGTTACGCATGGATTCCTGTAGTCGCGCCAATCGTTGGCGGAGTGCTGGGAGCGTTCCTATTCAAGGCTTTGTGGCCTTAGCTAAGAACCACGACCCTCCAGGTGGTTTAAAACTGGGTCATCAAACGAAACAGGAAGGCACAGCAGTGAAGAAGCTGATCAATAAGCCGGATGATGTCGTCAGGGAAGCGCTGCAGGGAACTGCTGCCGCGCATCCTGACTTGAAGGTGTTCTTCGATCCGTACTACATCGTGCGTGCGGACGCTCCGGTTCAGGGCAAAGTCGGCATCGTGTCCGGAGGAGGCTCCGGACACGAGCCCATGCACGGCGGTTTTGTCGGCATGGGCATGCTCGATGCGGCCTGTCCCGGCGAGGTATTCACTTCGCCGACACCGGATCAGATGCTCGAGGCGACCAAGGCCGTCAGCGGAGGCGCCGGCGTTCTTCATATCGTGAAGAACTACACCGGCGACATCATGAACTTCGAGATGGCAGCAGACCTCGGCAAGGCGGAGGGCATCGAAGTCCAGGCGGTTGTCGTCG
>DATMDU010000072.1:0-5189 GCA_035557535.1 Pyrinomonadaceae bacterium | reverse complement strand
CGTTGGCCGTCGAATAGTCCATCGCGATGCTGGGTCAAACCGGGAAACAACTTGCCAAGGAGTAAGGTATGCTTGCCAAGTTTCGTATCTCAGTCGCTGCGACCGTAGCCATCAGTGTTGCGGCGGTTCTCATCGCTAGTCGTGTCGGCATCGCTACACCTGATGTCAACACAATAAGGGGTCGCATTGGAGAACCCATAACGTTAGGGGATGGTATTACGTTAACTGTAAGCAAGAGTGCCCGTCCACCTTACGATGTGGCGATCCCGGCGCCCCTTTTTCAGCCCGCCAACAATGGGCAACCGATCAACATAATGCTCGAATTCTCCGCAAGGCCAAAGACAGAATTGGCATTTGTATTGAACACCGATCCTAAGAACTCAGATATCTCTCTGCGGGTCGTTGACGGCCTTGTAGTCTCCCCGGAGAACGTCATCCTCGCGGGACGTCAGCGGACAGCCAGTTCCGTTGCCGTCGAGGCGCGTTCCACAGAATTTCGAACCTCGTTGAAAGGCGATGACTATATCTTGCTACTCTTTGGAGTACGCATGAAGTCCCTTTTGTTGGATAAAGATATTTATCTGAACTTGCAGGTCAACGGAAGCCGAAAGCGATTGTTGGTCAACGTCGACAGGAACAAGATCAAATAGTAGCTGCTAGGCTCGGACTTGCCGAGACATTCCACAATTTGGCAACCCTGAATGGGAGAAGCTGGATACACATATAGCGCAACGTATCGGTATGACGGCCAACCAACGCCTGCAGCGGACGGCTGACGCCACACGCTGAGGCGCCAAAACGTTGGCCGGCAGAGGGAACTCAGACCCTATACCGGCGGTCTAATCAGGCTGATGTCGCGAGCACCCCTACTCCTTACACTTCTATCCACCTTGGCTGCTTGCGCACCAGACGCGCTACAGGCCCCGCAGGTTCCAGCGGGTTCCTCTCAGGCTCCGCCAACCCAAACCGCTCCCCGAGCGAGCCTCCGCGAGGATTCGACTGCATCAGAGGCGCCCGCCGTAGTCGAAGAACTTCCGGCGGCACCTCCTTTTGCACACCTGCCCAAGTGCGATTTCGACAACTTGACATCCGAGATCCTATGGCAGTTACCTGACACATCGCTTCGATTTGCAATCTCGATCGATGCCACTGGTCACACTGAGTCTCTTGACCCGTTGCCGCAACCGCCCGAAGTTCCGCAAGTTCCCCAGAGAGTCGTTGGCGCTGTGGTCGAGTGTTTGCAGAAGGCTGAATTTGAGCCCCCGGGATCACCTGGCCGCTTTTTGGCGACGGTAAAGTTCAACCCTCAGTCGGCTCGTTAAAGGTGCATGGCTGCTGGCTCCGGTCCAAAACTGGCGCTGCCTGACTTTGCCTTTTCCCGGCAAGGAAGATGTCCCGCCGCTGGCGCAGTTGAGGCGTTCGGAGTAGAATCGGGGCAGTCGCTTAGGGGGAGACTGTGTACACATATCGCAACGTGTCGGTGTAGACGGCCAACTCCGGGCCTGCAGCGGACACCTGGGCTCGCGCCCAGGTGCGCTGAGGCCCAAAGACGTTGGCCGTCAATGGGAGGAACTCCATGCCTGCTGAAGAATCGGGGTCAGCTGAGTTTTTCTACTCAAGCGGGTATCTGTATGAGGTGGATCTGGTCGCCGAGGAGTTTGAGCGAGCCGGGATTCCATTTTATCGGTTCATCGAGACGATGGGTGAGAGATTCCAGATGTCGGCTGCTGTGCCAGCCGGGTCACTGCCGGGAAGTCGCTTTGTCGTCGCCGTTCCCGAACCCGACACGGCTCGCGCGAGGGCGCTCGTCGCTTCATTGCCGGTGTCTCGACCTGAGTGACAATGAACGCTGGCGGAAGGCCAATGGGATTAATACCTGGCGCTTTGAGATGGCGCACGTTTGCGGCAGCCTGCGACGTCTCATGTTTTCGAGCGATGATGGGAATCGGCCGGGACAGCACCCCAATAGGTGGCTCAGGAACTCGCCAAGGTCGCACCGCCAGATGCTCTCTATTTCCGGAATTAGTTTGTAGACCTTTCGGGCCATTCGGCCCCTGCAAGAACAGAGCTGCGACCATGGTGAGACCTCGGAGGCGCCGTGGTCGAGCAGGCAGCGCGAGTCCGAGGCTCCGGTGGTAGGGCTCGCGAATTGCTTCGCAACTCGCTGCGATGGTTCTCGGATCCAGTCCGGAACGACAGCAGCTTGGCCTCCGCTTCGCTGCGGCCAAACTGCCCGAGTCTGCGGACCGACCGAGGGCGCAGAAGCCCCGTGGAGCCCTGTGCGGGGGCCTTGTTCACGTTGGCCGACAGGCCGTTCCATGAGCGACATGAAATAATGAAAGCACCTTTAATTCGTCTCCTCTACCTACTGCGGCCGGTACCGTCCGAGTCAACGGAGTTTAGAGAGGCGCTGAGGCACAAGGTCGCCTGGACCCAGGGCCGCAATGAAACACTGAGGCAGCAGTTTTCACTTGGGACCTATGAACGTTACGACTGGGACCAGGACCGAGGCGTGATTGTCTTCTCGGCGGGCGGGGAAGCAAAGGTGATTGCCGATATTCAATTCGTAGGAACGATTTCATATAGGACGAAAACATGGCTGTGGGCTTGGTCCAACGCATCTCTCGATGGTCTACTCACCAAAGATAGCCGCTTCGTACGGGAGCTAGGAGAAAAGCATGGCTATGCGAAACTCACCGTCGCAAAATGGCGTGCGACTGAAATTGACGCTTGGGAGATGACTGCTGTTCAGGCTGAGCTAACCAACGCGGCAGGTACATATCGCAGCCTTCAACAAAACAGGGCGACATTCCTCACTCTCCATAACGTGCGCTGGGCCAATGAACGAACAGCTACCGATGCTGGTCCTGAATGGGAGGGAGTCCTCAAAGAGAATTTCTTTGTGGAGCTAGGTGCGGATTCGACGGATCATCTTCTTGACGACTGGCGCTGGAAGGTCGGAGACGAAGCCGCTATTTTTCGCGTGACAGTTTTTGGAGATGTGTTTACACAGACTCCTGACGGGCATATTTACTTGCTGGATACTGGGCGCGGGAACTATGTTGAGGCAGCCGAGGACGCCAAGAAGTGGGCCGAGTTGGTGGAGATCCGGCCGGATTGGTTCCGCTGGAATACCCTCCAAGAGCTCCGTTCCCTCGGAGTCGAGCTTCCTCCAGGAAAGGTCTTTAGTTGGCAGCACTTTCCGATGGCTGGGGGAAGTGAAGCTGTTGGCAATATTGATTGGGTATCCCCTACAGTTCACATCTCTGTCTCGGGACAACTTGCAGAGGCCATCAAGAAGAAGGCGGCTGGCCAACAGGGGCCAAGAGATGAAGGTGAAAACACCGCCCTCTACAACGTCGTTACCAATAGTGAGCTGCAGTACTCCATCTGGCTGGTCGGCCGAGAACTTCCGTCAGGGTGGAAGAGCGCAGGTAAAACTGGTACGAAGCAGGAATGCCTAAAGTATATCAATGAGGTTTGGACCGATATGCGGCCGCTGAGCTTGCGGAATAAGATGAAGGAGGCAAGCGCTAATCGCGAGCGGGACGCCTTGTCAGCGGCCAACCCGGGGCATGCAGGGGACGGCTACCGCCGCCCCTGATGCCCAATCCGTTGGCCGTAGAGGGAGTGATGGGTCGATCCAGGAATAGGTGCCTGGGACTTGTTGGCTGATCAAACACTCCTCCGCGGCCCCTGCAGGGCTGCGGGAAGCATCTCCGACCTCGTCTCCATCTCCTACCCTCCTGTCAGGAAGGGGGATTTTTAACGGCGAACATGGGGGGAATTTAGGCGTACCGCTGACATGTGCTTTCTGCTCGCGCAGAAGTGCTGCTTACGGCCTACCGAACAGGAATGAGCCCGGCCTTGACGAAGGGCAGGCCAGGAGGAAAGCTTCCCTCCGGAAACCGGGCCGACCGGTCACCGGCCTTCAGATGCTCGGCGGCTTCACGAAACGCCGCCACGAAGAGCGCATACATCCGGTAGATCTCCTCGCGCACCCGCTTGCTCGCGGCATGGACGAGAGGCGCGGGAGATCTCTTGGTCTTCCCCGGCTGGCTCAAAGGGTTCTGAGACCGGATCGCTGCCAGGCCCGCGGGCTCTCGGCCCAACTCCTTCCGGCGCGCCGCCGCCGTTTCGATGATGGCGTCGACCAGGCCGGCGATCCGCCGGTGGTACTGTTCGGGGAGCAGTCCCTTCCAGCAGGGCAGAGGATCGAGTTCCAGGATCTCCCGGGTGGCGAAGCGATCGAGAGGCACGTCCTCGCCACGCTGGCGAGCCGCATACTCCTTGGTGCGATCGAACCAGGTCCCTTCCAAAGGCTGGCCGCCGAGCAGGGAGGAACTGCTCAGGCCGGCTTTCTCAAGGAGCGTCGGCCGCGCTCACCAGGTGCCGGTGGCAGCGAGACCACGGGCGGCGCAAACCGCCGGAGGAACTCCGTCCACCGCTGCAAAGCTACTGCCGCAAGGCCACGTTTCCTTGTTTAAGCATCCGCTCTGGCAGGTCTTTGCGTAAAGGTAGATGCCGTCGGTCCACTCTTCGCAGTTCCCATCGGGCCAGCAGCAAGTGGTCCCGGGGGGAAAGATGAACAGATCCTCGCAAACGGTCGTCGTGTCCGCCTGCAGGATCTCGCATGGCATCGCTGTGGCTTGGATCGGCAGGGAGAGGGCGAGCGAAGCTCCGAACAGGAACATCGAAAGGCTCTTCTTGATCACCGAAGTCCTCCTCCGTTCTGAGTGAAAACTGGAATGCGATTGGCCAAACGCAATCCCACCTGACTGGCTAGGTCTTTTCCGACGGGCCGGGAGGGTCACTCGACCCTTACTGGTGACTCTGGAGATGGACATTCCGAACTCCCTACCTCCCCACCGTACCAAACAGTCCCTAAAGAGCGCAAGACCCCAGCTTGGCCTCCGCTTCGCTGCGGCCAAACTGCCCCGGTCTGCGGACCGGCCGAGGAGTCAGGAACCTCGTGGAGCCAAGCGGAGCCTCGGTGGCCAGAGGAGCCGATCGTGGACCCGGAAGGTCTTCGCCAACCGGCGGCTCCGTTGTAGAATAAAGAAAGGCAGCGCAGTGAGGCCATAGCCATATACGCGAGTAAGAAATCTTGGTCCGGCCAACCAAGCGGCTCCAGTCGGACGCCAACCTCCGCTTCGCTCCGGTCGGCGCCGCTGAGCCGCAGCAGCGTT
>DATMDU010000071.1:0-1876 GCA_035557535.1 Pyrinomonadaceae bacterium | reverse complement strand
GTTTCGTTCTCGCATCTATCACGAACCGTGGCAACTGTACCAGGCGGAACTGACAGATTTTGCTTCATCGATGCTTGAAGCAAAACAGATCACGCAGCCCAAGACCCAACCAATCCTCCACCACGCAGAAGAAATAAGTGTCGATATCTGGCCTCTTGAACCGGTCGAAGACTAAGTTGACACAGAATACAAAATGAAGATCGAAAGCATTCGCAGTAATTTGCTTGCGACGATCGCAGCGTGTCGTGCGTTCGGTGCGGGTAGTGGCTTAATTCGGGCTTCTCTGTGCAACCTCTGCGTCCTCTGATGTCATGAAAGGGCACCTCCCGCCGCGAGTCTAGTAGACTCAAGGCATGTGGGTCTTGGGAGACACAAAAGGAGGTGCCAGATGCCAGTATACGTCGCAGTTGATTTTCATGCGCGTGAACAAACGATTAGTTGGTGCGATACGGCGGATGGGGAGGTCCATCGCACTAAACTGCGCCATCAGCATGATGACGTGCGTAAATTTTATGAACAGTTTAGCGGCGAAGTAATAGTGGCCTTCGAAGCCAGTGGTTACAGCGCCTGGTTTGAGCAAATGGTGGCAGAGTTGGGCCACACGGTGTGGCTGGGGAATGCGGCCGAGATCAGACGCAAAGCCCCGCGCAAGCAGAAGAACGATCGGCGCGATGCTGACTTGATGCTGGACCTGCTGCTGAAGAGTGACTTTCCCCGCGTGCATAGCTTCAGTACTGAGAGTCGCACGGTGCTGCGGCAACTGCGTTATCGGCACAAGCTGGTGAAGGTCCGTACCATTGCCAAGAATTCGGTGCATGCCATTGGCATCAACGCCGGCTTGCCCTTGCGCGGACGACTGCTGACGCAGACGGGGATGGAGCAGCTGCAAGCCTTGCCGCTGTCGCCCGTATTGAGCCAACAACGCGATGAATGGTTGGGGCTGATTAGGTTGATGAATAAACAAATCGGCACGGTGGAAGAAAGCCTGGAGCAGCGCGCCAAGGATGATGAAGCAGTGGAGTTGCTGCGCACGCATCCAGGCATTGGGTTGTTGACGGCCTTGGCCCTGCGTTACACGCTCGACCCGATCTCGCGGTTTACTTCGACGCGGTGTGTCGTGGGGTATGCCGGCTTGGATTGCATCGAAGATCAATCTTCGGACCGTCGGCGGATGGGCAGCATTAGCAAACAAGGTTCGCGCTTGTTGCGCTTTCTGCTCAACGAAGCTGGCCAAACGGCCGCGCGCAAAGACCCGCAGCTCAAGCAGTTTTACAAACGCCTGCTGCGCCGTCGTGATAAGCCCAAGGCCAAAGTAGCCGTCGCCAGAAAACTTTTGGTACGCAGCTTCATAATGCTGCGCGACCAAATTGACTACGCCGAATTTGTGCGGCGTGGTGTTGCAGCTCGAGTTGCTCGGGAGACACATAGTCCTAAAGTGACTGACCTCTGATTGAGCACTCAGCCTCTCTGCGAAGAGAGTGCGAATTCGACTTCATAACGCTGCATGCTTGAATAGATGTTTGATCACATTGCGTTGATCGATCTGAAGTTGAACGGCAGGCACTCAGGCGAATGCCTGCTAAGGGCAAAAAACCAAAAACAAAAACCGTCGACAAGGTATTGATAGTTGACGTTTCCCAAACCACTAAGTCCCGCGGAACCTGGCTTAAAGATCTCCACCGCGCGTGGGCTAGTACAAATCTGTTTTGCTGTACCAAATTTTCTACTTGACTCAAGGTGTCGATTCATAGATGTGTCTCTGTGGTTACTTATTCCCTCAGTAAAGAATGACCACAGAGACACAGAGGACGCAGAGGTTGCACAGAGAAGATTGAGATTAAGACACCCACGTGGGCGATTGTCTGAATTGTCGTTA
>DATMDU010000070.1:0-3397 GCA_035557535.1 Pyrinomonadaceae bacterium | reverse complement strand
CTGACGCGCGTGTTGGCGAGCATGCTTGTGGATGTGAAACCCACCGATCCTCTTACTTTCGTATCGGTGGCCGTTCTCTTCCTAATTATCGCCTTCATCGCCTCATGGCTCCCCGCCCTCCGTGCCGCCGGTTTAGATCCGACTACGGCGTTGCGGAACGAGTGATGCTTGCCTGCCGAGGTTTCAACGCGCGAAGCGCGTGTAAGCGTATAGGCTATACGCTGACCCGCGCTTTGCGCGTTTTGAAATCCCTATCCGTCTCGTTGTAGTCTCCATGTGCTTTATCATCCTCACAAAACGGAGAATCCTCACGATGTCTCAATCCTTCACGAATCTTATCTATCACATAATCTTCTCAGCGAAAGATAGACGTCCGCTAATCACGTTGGACTATCAACCACGGCTGTATCAATACATTGGCGGAACGATACGCGGCCTGAATGGGATTCCACTCGGCATCAACGGAATGGAGGATCACGTTCACGTGCTCGCAAGGCTGCGTCCTGACAAAGCGCTTTCGGATGTGCTTCGGGATTTAAAAGCAGGAGCGAGCGGCTGGATGCACGACGTATTTCCGAGCTTGTTAGATTTCTCCTGGCAACGTGGCTACGCTGCGTTCACCGTAAGTCAGTCGAATTTGCAACAGGTGCTGCGATACGTAATGAATCAAAAAGAGCATCATCAAAAGATTTCGTTTAGGGAGGAATTTATTCAATTCTTACGAGCAAACGAAATTGAATTCGATGAACGTTTCGTTTGATCGACCCGCAGCGGATGTAGCCTGCCTGCAAAGCAGGCCGCCGTCTAACGCGCGAAGCGCGTGTGAGCATATAGCCTAGGGTGGAGCGAGGCTTTGCGAGCGCAACCCTAGGTACGCGATAAAAAAGAATTTTGCAGCCCGCGAAGCGGGCGACAGACGGTGCAGGATCACCGCGCTGCCGCCCGCTCCGCGGGCTCAAATGTTTTTTAAAACCCTAACCTAGCCCGGATTATTCACGAAAAAGCCCAATCAACATTCCGCGAACTGCTGTAAAGTAGTTTTTGCAAAGAAAACTTGCAGCAGAAAGGAAATGTGATTGGGCATGGAGAAGATAACACAGTGTTTGATCTTTCCGGAAATATTCGCGAAGCCAATTCACTTCAAATTTGATGAACCTCATAGCAGTTCTGATGGCGGCGCCTTGCTGTTGAAGGCGGCTGATCAGAAACTGCAACTCACTTCTTCGCTGGCCGCTTGTCTCGTCGATAAGCGGCAGGCAGCCAAAGTCAAGCACACCATTGCAGACCTCTTGCGCCAACGCATCTATGGTTTGGCGAGCGGTTATGCGGACGCCAACGATGCGGCGCGGCTCTCTCACGATCCGGTCTTCAAACTGTTGCTCGATCGCGCGCCGCTCGAGGGCCCAGAACTTTCTTCGCAGCCCACGCTCTCGCGCTTCGAGAACCGCATCGGTCCGAGAGAGAACTATCGCTTAGGTGCGACGCTGGCCCAGAGCATCATCAACCGCCACCAACGGCGCCGGCATCGCAAAGCCAAGCGCGTGACCATCGATCTCGATACCACTGACGATCCCACTCATGGCCAGCAAGAATTCACTTTCTTCAACCGCCATTACGATACTTATTGTTATCTGCCGCTGTTGGCCTTCATCAGTTTCGACAACGAGCCCGAACAATATTTAGTTACGGCGCTGCTGCGGCCCAGCAATCTCACCGAGAAGAGCCCGGACGTGGTCGGACTGCTTTCGCGCCTGGTTTTGCTGGTGCGCGCGGCGTTTCCCAAAGCGATGCTCAACCTGCGGCTCGACGGCGGCTTTGCCTGTCCCGCTATGCTTGACTTTTTGGACAGCGTGCCGCGGCTCGAATATGTCTGCGGCCTCAGCAAAAACGCGGTCCTGGAGCGCAAGGCGCAGCCGCTTTTGGCCCAAGTGCGCAAGCGAGAAAAGCAGGGCCGCAAACCGCGCCTTTATGGCGAGTGCCGCTATCGAGCTAAGAGTTGGGACCGCACGCGTCGCGTCATCATCAAGGCGGAGATCGTTTACAACCTCGCGGGTGAAGCCAAGGACAATCCCCGCTTTGTGGTGACCAATAAAAGCCAGGCGCCCAAAACCATCTATCGCCGCGCCTACTGCTCGCGTGGCGAGATCGAGAATCGCATCAAAGAACTGCAACTCGGCATGGAGATCGATCGCACCAGTTGCTCACATTTCCAGGCCAATCAATTTCGCGTCCTGCTCACGGTCGCCGCCTATGCCCTCATGCAAGAGATCAGATTGCAAGCCAAACCCACCAGGCTAGCCCGCGCTCAGGTCACTACGCTGCGCGAACAGTTGTTGAAATTGTCAGCCCGCATCGAACAGTCGGTGCGCCGCCTCGTGGTCCATCTGCCGCACTCGTTCGCCTACCTCAATGAGTGGACGCGCATCGCTCGGCGCCTCGGCGCCGCCCCCGCGTAAGTCGGCTTTTCACGCTTCTGTCAGAGAGCAACTCGACGCGCATCGCTCTTTTCAACGCGCGCCGGGAGCATCCTCTCTCGGCCACGCCGCGCCAATCACTTCACCCAAACCCAGGCCTTAATCCAGCCCTAACCATCATGATGGTTCAGTCACTCTACTCACCACCACCACCCATTCTCGCTCTTCCCTTATCCGATTACTTCTCCTCGTGAATAATTGCGGCTAGGTTGTTAGTTCTTTCGGTTCTAAAGACCTCGATCGCGCCCCCCGGGTCGCACAACTCCCTCACCCTCTTCCAACACTTACTTACCCACGGCGTTACCTTTGCAGATACCGACAGACCGAAACAGCCGTCACCGTTCGTCTAACAAACGGAGACGCCAAGCAAACTAAATTGGAGTAGAGACCGAGACCATGAAAGACAAATCGAAGACGTTTACATGGGAATGGGAAGATCCGGAAACGGGTGTGATCCGCACAATCGAAATTGCGATGCCCGACCTTGATCGTGATTACGATCCGAGCAAATCGCGAGAGATTATTCTCGATCGAAAGCTACGCCTGGACAATGTGGAAAAGCCGGACTGGATCGAGATCATCCCGCCGAGAAAACCTAACTGACGGACCTCTAAAGTGAGAACAAAAGACGCGCAATCCAGCCGAAAGAAACGATCAATTCTGATTACATCAGGAGCCCATGAAAGCGAACGGAGGTGCGTTGCACCTGATTTTATTTGACACGTCACCCCTTCGCGGGCACACGCAGCAAACTTAAAGTTTGCTGCGTCTACTTGCGTGAATGCTGGGGATCGCGGTTTGCCGTTTGCAAATGCAAACATGTGTTTGCGTTTGCATGCGCGAATTCGAGAACCATTGAGGAGTAACAAAACATGGGAAAGCGCGTTACCGATTACCCACACACGATCAGTTTTCGACTGACT
>DATMDU010000069.1:0-4682 GCA_035557535.1 Pyrinomonadaceae bacterium | reverse complement strand
CATGAGCAACATGTCCGGCGCACCTGATCAACAGCTTCGCTCGCTCGCCGGCATGTTTGGGTTGAGCGGGGACATCGCATTCCAGGACGCCGGCACGCTGTCGGGCGGCGAGAAGACAAAGCTCGCGCTGGCTCAGCTCGTAGCCGGCAAGCACAACCTGCTGCTGCTGGACGAACCGACGAACAACCTCGATCCGCCGTCATTGACGGCTATCGCCGATGCGCTCAGTCGCTGGCCCGGCGCCATGGTGGTGGTGAGCCACGACGTCGATTTCGTGCGAACGCTAACGCCGGACCGCGTGCTCTACATGCCGGAGGGCAACCTCGACTACTGGAGTGATGACCTCCTGGACCTGGTTTCAATGGCCTGAGCCCGTAACCGCGGGGTGGGCTTGGCCGGACGGCAGAACCGCGGGGTGGGCTGGAGCCGAGCCGCAGATACGATGAATCAGCCTCGCGAGAGTGGCGGAATTGGCAGACGCGCTGGCTTTAGGTGCCAGTGTCCGTAAGGACGTGGGGGTTCGAGTCCCCCCTCTCGCACCAACGTATTGCGCAGGTCAGAACTCAGTTTAGGCACCCGCGTTACCTCACCCGCCCGCGAGAAAGTCAGCCGTCGGGTCACGTCATCACTCACCTTTGTTGCGCTTTCCCGATCATTTCTCGTAGGCGTGATGGGGGTGTGACGCTACGGTGACGGCGCTTCTGGATAGTCGCATGAAGTAGAAGGTTGGCACCTAGGGAGGCGGACCGTGGAAGGCCCCCCGGATGAGGCCTAGCTCCAGCCAGGACCGTGCAAGAGGAGAGCAGGGCTGCGCCACGCCCGCCAAAGGCGCTTTTGCCTTCTGGAGATGCTCGAGCGCGACCGGTTCTCCGAGTCGAGCAGACTTTGTGACCACCCACATGCTCCTAGCGGCCGAGATGTCGCCCAGCCCTGCCCAATTCATCCCCCCGACTGCATCTCATCAGTCACGTCCTCGAAGGCTGCCACCAAGTACAGAAACAGTCCCACCTCGAAAGGAGGAGCCATGGCGCAAGGAACACGACTCTTGGCCAAGAGTTTCTGGGTTTATCTGCTGCCAGTAGCCCTCTGCTTGCAACTCCTCGGAATTGACTCAGTTCAAGCGCAACCGCGCCCGAACGTCCTCGTGATCGTGACGGATGATCAGCGTGCGACAGAGACCATGCCCGTTATGGAGGCGACACGCAGGCTCTTTGTTCAAGGCGGGACGAGCTTTAGGAATGCCTTTGCTACTACTCCCGTTTGCTGCCCATCTCGGGTTTCCATCTTCACCGGACAGTACGCCCACAACCATGGAGCTAGGGGAAACGGCCAAGCACGCAAGCTCGTGCACGAAGACACCCTCCAGCGTTATTTGCAGGAGGCCGGCTATAGAACCGCTATCTTCGGGAAATTCCAAGGGCACATGGCGAGAAGCCAACTTCCCTACTTCGACAAATGGGCCATCTTTTCTATGAGTCAACGCAGCTACCGAAACGGCAAGTGGAATGTCGGGGGTCATACCCGAACCATCGGAACCTACGCTAGCGATTACATCCGGCGACGGGCCGTCGGATTCATCAGACAAGGGGAAGCGCAAGACCGGAAGCCATGGCTTCTCTACATGGCCCCCCCCGCCCCGCACTCACCTTTCATCCCTCAAAGACGCTACGCCGATCGCCGTTACGCGACCTGGAATGGAAATCCCGCAGTCCGAGAGAGATCAACAACTGACAAACCTCCGTACGTGCGGCGCTCGCATGAAATGACATTGAACGACGGCCGAACGCTCCGCCTCAACCAGTTGAGAACTCTCGAGTCTGTCGACGACATGATTTCGGGAGCCTTCAGGACCTTGGGGAGAAAAGGGGAAACGCGGAGGACCCTTGCAATTCTTGTTTCGGACAACGGACTCTTATGGGGGGAACACAAACTTAGGAACAAGTACCACGCGTATACGCAGTCGGTTCAGATCCCCCTCGCGCTTCGCTGGCCGGGCCGTGTGCCCAGAAGAGCAACGAGGAGAGGGCTTGTGGCGAACATCGATATTGCCCCGACCGTCTTGGACGCAACTGGCATCAGCCCCGAACACACCATGGACGGAAGGTCACTGTTTCGCTCCGGGAAGAGATCGAAACTATTCCTAGAGCAGTGGAAGACGACATCCGAGGTGCCCACCTGGAAGTCTCTGCGTTCGAAGCGCTGGCAGTACACCGAGTACTTCTCGAATGGAAGGCGCACTTTTCGCGAGTACTACGATCTCCGCAAGGATCGCTGGCAGCTTCGCAATCTGTTGAAGGATGGGAGCGCACGGACCGGCCCAAATAGTGACCGACTCCGAAGGCTGCATCGGCGGCTGCTGCGGGAAGCCGTCTGCTCCGGAACGGCGTGTCCATGATCTCCCCCTCCTCACTCCACCGCAGATGGGCCATGCTCACGGCTGCCGGCGCGGGAAGCTTTCCACGTCATTCAGGGATGCGCCGTTTCTTGTGTTTGCTACTGACGATTTGCATGCTGCAGGGAGGCTTCGTCTGGGGTAGCGGCGGTGCGAGAGCTCAAACGGGTCGCCGGCCGAACATACTCATCATTCTGACGGATGACCAAGCGGCCCCCACCATGTCCACGATGCCGAAGACGCTTCGTTGGTTCGAAAGAGGTGGGAGAAAGTATCGGAACTTTTTCGCAACCACACCACTTTGTTGTCCGTCAAGAGCATCACTCTTCACGGGTCAATATGCGCACAACCATGGCATTCGAAAAAACTCGGAAGGCGGTCGCTTGGTGCAGAGAACCACTATGCAGTACTACCTTCAGCGCAACCGGTACAAGACGGCGTTAGTCGGAAAGTACCTGAATGGCGAGGTCCCCCGGGACCCTCCGTTTTTCGATAGGTGGGCCGTCTTCCAAAAGCCCGATTACTTCAACACAAGGTTCAACGTGAACGGCCGGGTGCGAAAAGTGCACGGCTACTCCACTACCTATATATCCGGGAAGGCCCGCGGAATCCTTAGTGGCTTCGAACGGCGTGATCGAAGGCCGTGGTTCCTCCTTGTTAGTACCAATGCTCCTCATCTTCCGTTTGCCGCGGAGAGAAAGTATGCAGATCTTGAGATACCTCAGTGGGAGGGGACGCCAGCGCAGTTCGAGGGAGATCGTAGCGACAAGCCGCCGTGGGTACGTCGTGCAAACGCCACAATCGAGGACGGCCAACGTATCCGACGAAGGCAACTAAGGACCTTGAAGTCGGTGGACGACCTCGTCGGCGGAATAAAGCACAAGCTCGGCAGGCTCAACGAGCGCAGCCGTACCCTTGCATTCTTTCTCTCTGACAACGGATACATGTGGGCCGAGCATGGCTTAACTGAGAAGAACCACCCGTATACAGGATCCGTCCGGACTCCGTTCTTCGTAACTTGGCCTGGACATGTCGCGCCCGGCTCGGTTAACTCGCGCATGGTCGGGAACATCGACATCGCGCCGACCGTGTTACGTGCGGCTGGAATCCTAAACCAAGCGCAGACCATCGATGGTCGCCCTCTTTTTTCACGTGGACCTCGCAAGCGGCTTCTGCTGGAGAATTGGTTTGATCAGTTCCCCCATTGGGCGTCATTTCGAAGCAAGCGATATCAATTCGTTGAGTACTACCGACGGACCAGTGGGGTGAGGTTTCGTGAGTACTACAAGCTACGCAAGGATCCGTGGCAGCTGACGAATGTTCTCCGGGACGGTGCTCCGGATAACGATCCGAACGTGAGGCGGCTTAGCAGAAGCCTGCAGCGAGCCCGACAGTGCGTTGGATCGGGGTGTCCGTGAGTCAGATCCCGGCTGATTGAGAAGCTATCGAGGAGCTCGGAGAGGGAACCCATCGAGAAGGAAACGGGAACAGAATCGAGGACGGAAAGGTGGACCCAAAGCTAAAGCTGGCAGCGCGTGGACGTCGCTGATCGCCCTCTACATCTACGCGGACTTCCTTTCGCTCTATAGACCCGGTCTGGTAGATGAGATACGAAGTGGCCTGATTGGGTCTTTCGAGGTGTCTCAGGCGACTTTGGTGCTGGCGTCTTTGATAGTGATCGTCCCTGCGATCATGATCGTCCTATCGTTGCTCCTGCCGGCAAGAGTGAGCCGCCCACTGAACCTAGTCCTGGCGATTCTGTACACCCTCGTGAACATCAGCAACCTTGCCGGCGAAGAATGGGCGTACTACATCTTGTTCGGAATTGCGGAGATCGCAATCACTGCGCTCATCTTCCTGACGGCGTGGAAGTGGCCAATTCATAGTCGCCAGGGAATGGCCTCCAAGATTGATCGTGAGTAAGCAGGCAACGTCTCTGCTGCTTGGGCTCATCCACCTCTCGCACAAAAAGGGGGGGACGAGTTGTTGGCCCGTCCCCCCCTTGCTGGTCCACCTCCTGGCTCCGCTTCGCTGGCTCCAAGTCCGGATCCCCTGGAGCAGCAGATTCACGCCGAACCAAACTCCAATCATCAAAACGGTACGGCCGGATGAGCGACACCGATTTCCGACGTAGGTTTTTGCGGTCCGTGACTACACCATCGAAGAACAAAACGACCGACTTGGCGCTACTACTTCCTCATCACGATCCGCCACACGTATCTGGCGGCTGTGCGATCGACGTTGCCCTGCGCGTCTATGGCCTTCACCCTGAAGACGTGTCGCCCTCTCC
>DATMDU010000068.1:0-1387 GCA_035557535.1 Pyrinomonadaceae bacterium | reverse complement strand
CTATTTAGAGGATTGCTCGCTTTCATTTACAGTGGTCTCGATTCTAGACGCTACAAGGCTCCTATTGGACTTTCACCATAGGAACTCAATGTCCATCGAAAACTTGCCGGCCGATCGCAGTTATTCCGTGTGGCTACGCCCGCACCCACAAAACCAAATCATCTTTGCTCCCTTTAGGGAATCCAAATAGGTCGATAATCCCATCGTCGCAAAACACCCTCCGTACACTCCGCTTGCAAGCGAGAATGAGCCACAAGCAGTTCGCGGATGGTGATTCCGACGTAACCCTTACAAGGGGGCAATCGCGGCAGAGATAGCGAGCCATTGGATTAAGCAATCGGTGCTGTCAGCGGACACTTGTCGTGTCCCACGAGATTCGGAACACTGGATAAGTGAGAGTGAAATGGCCATAGATGGGCGGGAGAACCTGCTGGGAGGTCAAGATGGCCAAACCGAGTCGGTGGACCGGCGAGAAGCGTTACCTGATAGTGAAAGAAGCGCTGAGCCAAAAGGGACCGATGGGACAGATCGCCCGACGGCACCAGGTTTCAGAAGCATTGATCTATCGATGGCGGGAGAAATTTTTTGACGGTGGAAAAGCGGCGTTAGCCTTCGAGGGTCGTACGGGAAGCCGGGAGAGAAAGCGGCACTGGAGCACCAGGTTGAAGAGCTCCACAAGCAGATCGGCGAGCAAGCGATCGAGATCCGTTTTTTAAAACGGCTGTCGGGGAGCTATGACCTGTTTTTTTACTACTGAGACAGAAACGGTGGTAGAAAGTGAGTCGTTCCAAGGAGGCAAAGAACGACATGGGAACGGAGCGAGAGGTAGCGAAGAAGGTGCGGCGGATATTCACCCCGGAGCAAAAGTTCGAGATTTTGAAGGATATCGAGCGATGCCAGACGATCAAGGAAGGATTGGCTAAGCACCAGTTGGCCGATTCGGTGTATTACAAATGGAGGCGGCAGTTGGAGGTGGGGGTTCGAGCGTCGTTGCGAAATAGCCGGCCGATAAAGTCAGCGGATCTGAAACGGTTGGAAGCCGAGAACCGAAAGCTCAAGGAGGCGTTGCTCAACCAAGCGCTTTTGATCAGCGAGTTAAAAAAAGAGATGAACTTGGATTGATGGGGAGCGGGCGGCTGATGGCACAACAGAAGCAGGCGGTGATCGACCTGGTGGCGTGCCACCGGGGTCAAGGGCGAGGGCTGGCAGAAGTGCTGAGCAGTGTGGGAGTGGCACGGTCGAGTTATTACCGGTGGAAGAAAACCGACCGCGGAGAGAAAAACACCAGCCGACAAAGTTCGTACGAGATAACAGCCGATGAACGAAAACTCATCGATGCGGTCAAGGAGCAATATCCGCAGTATCGCCACCGGCGCATCCAAGGGGT
>DATMDU010000067.1:0-41649 GCA_035557535.1 Pyrinomonadaceae bacterium | reverse complement strand
GTGGCCTCACCAGGAAAGGAGCAAACGCCTGGAGACGAGTTGTGAGCGCTGGCGATAGAGAGATGAGGCAAATAGGGATGGTAGGCACGGCGTACTCCTGATCAATCCTCAGACGGCTGCAGCCGCTTGTAGATCACACGCGTGGGTACATTGTACGGGGGGTGGCGTGGCGTGTCAACAACGATGCTGGTGCGTCACGCCACCCGTGCAGACACCCCGCCACCCTGGCGGGGCTATAGGCCCTCTGCAGTCTCTTAGGGCGTGCGCTCCGCCACGTACAGTTCGGCTCCCTGCTGGTAAAACTCAGCCGCTTTCTCGCGCATACCGGTTTGCAGCGCCTGCGCTGTGTCCAGCCCTTTTTGCGCCGCGTAGTCACGCACGTCCTGAGTGATCTTCATGGAACAGAAATGCGGGCCGCACATGGAACAGAAGTGCGCGAGCTTCGCGCCTTCCTGTGGGAGCGTTTCGTCGTGGTACTCGCGCGCCACTTCCGGATCGAGCGAAAGGTTAAACTGATCTTCCCAGCGAAATTCAAAACGTGCTTTGGATAACGCGTTGTCGCGATACTGCGCGCCGGGATGACCCTTGGCGAGGTCGGCTGCATGCGCTGCAATCTTGTATGCGATGACGCCGTCTTTTACGTCTTTCTTGTTTGGCAGGCCGAGGTGTTCTTTTGGCGTAACGTAACAAAGCATCGCGGTGCCGTACCAACCAATCATCGCCGCGCCAATTGCGGAAGTGATGTGATCGTAGCCGGGTGCGATGTCGGTGGTGAGTGGCCCAAGCGTGTAGAACGGAGCTTCCTGGCAGGTCTCGAGTTGCTTGTCCATATTCTCTTTGATCAGATGCATCGGCACATGACCGGGACCTTCGATCATTACCTGGCAGTCGCGCTCCCAGGCGATCTTCGTTAACTCACCTAAGGTTTCCAACTCGGCAAACTGCGCTTCATCGTTAGCATCAGCGATGGAGCCGGGACGCAGGCCATCTCCGAGCGAGAAGGAAACGTCGTAAGCAGCCATGATTTCGCAAATCTCGCGGAAACGTGTGTAGAGAAAGCTTTCCTCATGATGCGCCAGGCACCATTTGGCCATGATGGATCCGCCGCGGCTAACAATTCCTGTTGTTCTCTTCGCCGTCAGCGGAATGTAAGGCAGCCGCACGCCGGCGTGGATAGTGAAGTAGTCGACGCCTTGTTCCGCTTGTTCGATAAGCGTGTCGCGGAAGATTTCCCACGTCAGGTCTTCAGCTTTGCCGCCGACTTTTTCCAGAGCCTGATAGATGGGCACCGTGCCGATGGGCACGGGAGAGTTGCGAATGATCCACTCGCGCGTGGCGTGAATGTTCTTTCCGGTCGACAGATCCATCACCGTGTCTGACCCGCAACGAATCGACCAGCGCATCTTCTCAACTTCATCGTCAATCGATGACAGCACGGCCGAGTTGCCGATGTTGGCGTTGATCTTTACCAGGAAGTTGCGGCCGATGATCATCGGCTCGCTCTCGGGGTGATTAATGTTCAAAGGAATAATCGCGCGGCCGCGGGCGACTTCATCGCGAACGAATTCTGGCGTGACGTAATCAGGAATGGAGGCGCCGAACGATTGGCCACGATGCTGGTGCGCCAACGAGTCGCGTGGAGCATCGGCCGCACCAATGCGGGCGGGACGCCCGCGGTCCCAGTGTGCGCGATCTTCATTTTCGCGAACTGACTGGCGGCCAAGGTTCTCTCTGATGGCGATGAACTCCATCTCCGGAGTAATGAGTCCCTGGCGCGCGTAATGCATTTGGGTTACGCACGCGCCGGCGCGGGCGCGCAGCGGCGTCCGACGCAGGGTGGGAAAATCTTCAAGACGATTTCCGTCCAGCTGACGCGCTTTTTCTTTTTGCCGCGCCTGGTTGGCAGCGTCAAACGTCAGATAGCCATCGTCAATCGGCTGAGTGTCACGACCCTGATATTCCTCTACATCACCGCGAGACAGAATCCAGTGACGACGCAGCGACGGCAAACCTTCACGAACGTCCGCACGAATTCCAGGGTCGCCCCATGGGCCACTCGTATCGTAAACACGAACAGGTGGATTCTCCTCCAGTGAGTTGTCGAAATTGCGCGTTTGATTCTGCGATATCTCGCGAAATGGAACGCGCACGCCCGGCTGTTCACCATCGATATAGATGCGACGTGAATTCGGTAGCCCTTTGTCGTTATTAGTCGAGCTTGATTCGTTGTTTGCTGGTTTGATTGCGGCGCTCATATGAAGAACTCCTTAATGTACGAGACGTGAATGTCGCCAGGCTTCACCCGGTCGCTACCGCTCCCGGTTCCGCATTCTTCGACCCACGCAGTTATCTCTTGCTCACTCAAAACAAAAACCGCTCCACACCTGTCAGGGAAGGATGGAACGGTGGCTGCAGCGTTTCTCCCTTCGACGGTGTTAACCGTATCAGGTTCCAAGGGTCTCACTCGAAGTGACTCTCAGCCCGATCTTAAAGACTGGGGCTCCCCCGAAAACTATAGTTTGCAACCATCAGTCTACTACATCGAGGCAAATCACGCTTATAATCCCGAACGATCGAATAACCCATTAAAACCTACGCGAACCTGGATGGAGATCTGATGATAAACAGACGCGCTCTTGCCCTGTCTCTGATTCTAATTCTGCTGCCATTGCCAACCCTCGCGCAGACATCCGCGCTCAACGATGATGTGCGCGCTCGCATCCGCAAGGAGGGGATGGAGCAATCGCAAATTATGAAGACGATGCACATGCTGGCGGACGTTTATGGACCACGGCTTACCGGCACACCGAATCACAAACGCGCGGCGGAGTGGGCCATTAAGCAAATGCATGAATGGGGACTCCAGAACGGAAAACTTGAACCGTGGAATTTCGGCCATCCTGGCTGGCTTAACGAACGAATGTCGGCACACATCATCGCGCCCGTAAAAGATTCTCTGGTTTGCGAAGTATTGGCCTGGACTCCGAGCACTCGAGGCACAGTGCGAGCGACCACGTATCAGCTCGTGTTGCCGGAGAAACCGACACAGGAACAGCTTACCGCCGCCTTCGAGCAGGAGAAGCGAAAGGTGCGCGGAAAAATTGTGATGGTAGGCAAGCATCAGACGGTGCCGGTTAACCTGCGTCCATCACCCAAGCGCATGGACGACAAGCAGGCGGAGCAGCGCTTTGACCCTGATGCGCGACCATCGCCATCGCCGTCGCCATCTCCAACGCCAGACCCAAAGATATTGACTGCCCGGAAAATCGAAGAACAACTGAGCCTGTTTCTCAAAGCCAGCGGCGCTTTGGTGCGCGTGAATGATGCCGGCCGCGAACATGGACAGATACGCGCCTTCAACAACCGCACCTTTGATCTCCGTAAAGCCGTGCCGACCGTGGTGATGCGCAATGAAGACTTTGGGCGTATCGCCAGACTCCTGGCTGACCGGAGCAAAGTAGTCCTGGAGTTTAATATCGTCAATCGCGTCTATCCGGAGGGAAAGACTTCTTACAACGCAATCGCTGAGATTCCGGGCACGGACAAGGCAGACGAGGTCATCATGTTGGGAGGCCATTTAGACTCATGGCACGCAGCCACAGGGGCCACGGATAATGCCATTGGTTGCGCGATCATGATGGAGGCCGCGCGTATTCTGAAGGCACTGAATCTCAAACCTCGGAGGACGGTTCGGGTCGCGCTCTGGAGCGGCGAGGAGCAGGGACTACTTGGTTCGCAGGCCTACGTGAAAGAACATTTCGGAACGATTGAGACTCCCAAGCCGGGCTTTGAAAAGTTTGGCGGTTATTTCAACATCGATTCAGGCACGGGGCGCATACGCGGCGCTTCGGTGTTTGGGCCGCCCGAGGCGGGAAAGATTTTGCGCGACATCATGAAGCCGTTTAAGGATGATGGCGTCGCTGGTGTGCTTGCAACCAGGAGCCGGCGCAGCGCTGGCACCGACAGCACTTCTTTCAACGCGGCGGGATTGCCGGGAATTGGTCTCAGCCAGGACACGATCGAATACGGCACGCACACCTGGCACACAAATCTGGACACTTACGAGCGCATTCTGGAAGATGATGTGAAGAAAGCGGCTGTCGTAGTCGCCACAGCGGTGTATGCTCTGGCGATGCGCGACGAACTGCTGCCACGATTTTCGAAAGAAGCGATGCCGCCCAAGCCGCGGGTTGAACCTGAAGAGAATTCGCCAACTACACCGACACCAATTCCGGCTCGAACTCGCACTCGTCCGCGAAGACCACGTGGGTGAGCTATGTTGCCGGTTGGGCTTTGCCCCAATAAAAGAAGGGCTTGTCGGAAGGTCAGAGACCTTCCGCACATCGGAAATGCATGGCTTGGTTCCACTCGCGGCTTGCCGCCGCACAGTGCGGAAAGCCTGTGGCTTTCCGGACGGCCACCTCTCCAGTTCTTTCCTGAGGCTCAGCCTCAGGAAATAGTTCTTAATTTATCTCCGCGTCGGTGAGGCAAGCCGCAAGCTCAGGTTGAAAAGCATAGCCGCCTTGGAAGGCACTCTCCTTGAGACCAACAAACACTGGACAATGAAGTAGCAGTATTTCACCGCCTCCCAAAACCACCGCCGCCCGGAGTTTCGATTTTTATTCGATCGCCTGCTTTGAGCTCCCAGCTTCCCTTAGAACCAATCGTAAGATTGCGTCCGTCGCGGATGATCTCAGCGCTGCCCGGTTTTCCGTCGTTGCCGCCTCCGAGTCCATAGGGCCCCCGTTTTCTTCTATCGGAAAGAAGCGACATGTGCGCCGGAACCAGCGTTTCGATCTCGCGAATCACACCATCGCCGCCTCGCTGTCTACCTTTTCCACCTGAACCGCGCCGAATTTTGTACTCACGAACACGCAGCGGATATGCATACTCGAGCGCCTCCGCGGGTGTGTTCAGGCTGTTAGTCATATGCGTATGCACAGCGCTCAGCCCCGCGAGCTCCGGCCGCGCGCCCATCCCTCCGGCCACTGTTTCGTAATAGGAAAACTCGTGCGCGCTGTGGCCTGGTCGCGAATCAATTCCGCCGATCGTGAGGTTGTTCATGGTGCCCTGGCTGGCGGCGGGGATTATATCGGGTAAAGCCTGTGCTAACGCGCGAAAGAGTACGTCGACAATGCGCTGCGACGTTTCGACGTTGCCGCCCGCGACCGATGCCGGATGAACGGCATTGACGACTGTGCCCGCAGGCGCAATCACCTCAATCGGTTTCATTAAGCCTGCGCTCGCAGGAACGTCGTTTCCCAGCAGGCATCGAAACACATAACTAACTGCTGATACGGTGATCGCGGCGACTGCGTTGATTGGTCCAGCCACCTGGGGAGCGCTGCCGCTGAAGTCGACGCTCGCTCGTGAGTTCTTGATGGTAATGCTCACTCTGATTGGAACCGGATCGTCCCAAACTCCATCATCGTCGAGCGCGTCTTCGGATGAGTAAATCCCGTCGGGAATCAAACGGAGTGCGAGGCGCATCAGCCGGTCCGCATAGTCGATCAGATGCGCGGCGTATTGAGTTGCTTCGCGAGCGCCGCGCCTTTCGACGATTTCGAGCAAACGGGCAGCTCCAGTTTTCAGCGAACCAATTTGCGCCTGAAAATCGCTCCGGCGTTCATTGAGACCGCGAACGTTAGCGAGAATCAAGCGCATCACGTCGTCGTCAATTTCGCCACCTCTCACGAGACGAATCGGTGGAATGCAAAGACCTTCGCCGTAGATGTCTGTGGCCAGCCCCATCGATCCGGGCGTTCCACCGCCGATGTCAGCATGATGCGCGCGATTGGCGACATAGAAGAGAGGACGGATGGCCGACGACCGAGGACCGTGGGTCGGAGGGGACTTCACGGTCGCCGGTCGCCCGTCTTCGGTCGCTTTAGCAAACACTGGCATCACCAACGTTACATCCGGTAAGTGTGTGCCGCCGGCAAATGGATCGTTGACGGCTGCTACGTCTCCGGGTTGGAGATCAACCTGCCGGAGAGCGGCAGCGACGGCCATCGGCATTGAGCCGAGATGCACCGGCATGTGATCACCCTGTGCAATCACATTCCCTGCTGCATCGAAGACGGCACAGGAATAGTCACGCCGCTCCTTAATGTTCGGTGAAAAGGCTGTGCGGCGAAGCGCCACGCCCATCTCTTCCGCAACCGAAGTGTAGAGCGCGCGGTAAATCTCAAGCGTGGTCGGATCGAAGTGTTTCATGCTCCTCAAGCTTCTGTTTGGACTATCAGATTCCCAAAGTTATCAACATCAGCTGCGGCGCCGGGCGGAATCAAGGTCGTCGAAGAGTATTCGGTAACAATGCAAGGCGCGCTAAGTTGCATGCCAGGTTTCAATGCGTCTCTTTGATAAACTGCGAAGCGAACTTTCTTTCCCTCGAAAAAGGAAGTCACATACTCAGCTGCTTTGGCGCGCAGCTTCTTGCCGGCAGCCGCTCGCTTCGCTGCCGGCTTGTCGACAATTCCGGACGACCGAAGCCGCACGCTGACTATTTCTACGGTGTTCGCCTCCTGGGCGTAACCATAGCGTTCCAGATGTGCGCGATGAAACGCAGCGACGATACTACCGTTTCTCATTTTGATCTCGAGTTCAAACGACTGGCCCTTGTATCGCACAGCGAGCGAGCGATCGTGGCGTTGGCGCGAGGCGGGAAAACCTTCGCGGCTGAGAGCTTGAAACGCAGTCTGCTCCAACTCGTCGAAGTGGATCCTCAAGTTTCTCTGCACCTGTTGCTCTTCCGATCCGGCGCCGCAATCCAACATGACGGTGCGGCTTTGGCTTTTCACTACGTCTGCGTCAAGAACTCCGATTGCAGACAGGACTCCAGCTCGGCTGGGAACGATCACTTTCGGGATCCGCAGTGCTCTTGCCAAATCTACTGCATGAAGCCCTCCGGCGCCGCCGAAAGGCAGGAGCACGAATTCGCGCGGATCGAAGCCGCGCTCCACAGAGATGAGCCGCAAGGCGCGCTCCATATTCGTATTCGCTATCGCCAACACGCTTTGGGCTGCGTCAATAGTTGTAACTTTCCGGCGTGCGGCTTTACTCAACTCGCGCGCGAGCTGGGCCAACGCTAATCGCGATCGTTTTTCATCAATCGGAAACTCGCCGTCGAGCAGTCCGGTGCTACCAAAATGTCCCAGCATCAAATGAGCATCGGTGACGGTCGGCAGAAGCGAGCGACCGTAACACGCCGGCCCAGGATCAGCGCCGGCAGACTCGGGCCCCACGCGTAGCGATCCGCCCTCATCCAGCTTTGCAATTGAGCCGCCGCCCGCGCCGACGGTATGAATGTCCATCACCGGCACTGCCACTGGTAACCCCGCGACTGAAGCTTCGTTTGTGAGTCGCAAACCGTCGCGCCCGCAAAGTGCGACGTCGGTCGAAGTCCCGCCCATGTCGAAAGTGATAACGCGATCGAAGCCTGCGGCGCGCGCCGTTCGCAGTGCGCCGACAACGCCGCCGGCAGGTCCCGAAAGAATTGTGCGCACCGGTTCATTGGCAGCGACCGTAGCCGAAATGCTGCCGCCTGACGATTGCATCACGCGCAACTGTGGCGTGTTCGTGGCAAGCCGGCTGAGATAGCTTCCCATCAGCGGTTGCAGATATGCATTGATGACAACGGTAGATGTGCGCTCAAACTCGCGATACTCGGGAAGAATTCGATGGGAAACAGAAAGAGGGATGTTCAACTTCGCCAGTGCCTGCGCGATCTTTTCTTCGTGAGCCGAATCGACAAACGAAAACAACAAGCAGATCGCAACCGACTCAACCCTCGCTTTTTTTATGCGTTGGATCACGCTCATTACTTCAGCATCACTGAGCGGTTCCAGAACCTCGCCTGTAGCTGTCACCCGTTCGCGAACACCGAATCGCAATTCGCCGGCGACCAGCGGTGGAGGTTTCACCGCATTCAGGTTGTAGAGTTCGGGCCGTGCCTGCCGCCCGATGGCCAACAGATCTTCAAAGCCTCGGGTGGTGACCAGGGCCGTCCGCGCTCCCCGTCGTTCCAGCAGCGCATTGGTGCCCACGGTTGTTCCGTGAACCACCTCGATGTTCTTCAGGGCGACTCCGGTCTTTTCTGAAATGTGTATGAGGCCTGCGTGAATGGCCAGAGAGGCGTCCAGCGGTGTGGAGGCGAGTTTGAAGATCTCAAACCCGTCGCGCCCGTCAGAGGATTCGTAAACAAAATCGGTGAAGGTGCCGCCGGTGTCTACGCCAACCCGAACCTGGCGATCATTCGCGGGTGATCGTCGTTTCGTGATTTTCTTTGCGACCATTTGACGACGCTTCTTATAAAGCAAACTGTTTTGTTTGCGATTTTTTCTCGCATTCGACGAGGCAAACTAACAGTTTGCGCCAGAGCCAGCAAGACGGTTATCAGCAAAAATGTTGACAAGAGAGACTGGGCAACTAAGATAGCCAACGATTTTTTAGAAGAGAGGAACCCCCCAATGAAACAGAAATCCTGGCCCGGCGCGTTAATGGCGCTTAGTTTGGTTGTCGCCTGCGTATTAGGTTGCAGTAGAGCCGGCGCCGATGTGCCGAAAACGGAGTCCGCAGAAAACAAAAGCGAGCCGGTGGCAGTGGTGCCAAATGCTGCCGATATCGCAGGTGACTACACAGTTGTGGGCACCAACGAGGACGGCAGTCCCTACAAAGGCGCGCTCAAGGTTATCAAACATGGCGATGTCTATCAGTTTCGCTGGGATGCCGGCAAGCAATACGACGGCATCGGCATTCCAAACGGCAACGCCGTGGCGGTGGCTTTCACAGGTGGCAACAATGGAGAAGGCTGTGGTGTGGTGATTTATCAAACGCTTGCCGGCGGCACACTCGAAGGAAATTGGGGCTACTGGGGAGTGAATGAGATGGGCACCGAACAAGCGACGCGCGCGAGTGGGTCTGGACTCGCGGGCGCTTACAATGTCGTCGGAAAGAATCCGAACGGCAGCGGATACAAGGCCCAGCTATCCATTACTCCCAGAGCAAGCGGATACCAGTTTGCATGGAGCAACAATGCTTCGGGTTTTGGGATCAGGCAGGGCAATACTGTGTCGGTTGGAATAGGTGGTCCACGCTGCGCGTTCGTCGCTTATGAAATCAAGCCGAATGGTGTGTTGGACGGCGTTTGGGGCGGTTACGGCAGCGACAAGACCGGGACGGAAAAGGCGACGAAGAAGTAAAACAGAGTGGGCAGTGGGCAGCAGTTGCGGCTTTGCCGCCTTTCGTGCGGAAAGGCTAGGCCTTCCGTTAGCTACCTAAATTGGAAAGGCCAGGCCTGGGCGCCGAGGCGCAGCCTCATAAGTTCAACCTGACTTACCGAAACCCGAAGGCTTTCCGCACGGAGGGCGGCCAAGCCGCCTTTCGAGTGCTTCAATTCTCCTCAACTACATCCGCGTCCAGCAACCGCTCGAGTTTGACGCTCGCGCCGCATCGAGGACGAGTTGAATTCGGTAACCATCTTCAAACGTCGCGGCGCACGGAACTGTCGTCCGTCCTTCACGCAGCGCATCCACTATTGCTGCCGAGAAGGTTGTAAAGCCTCTGGACCAACTTCCCTCGCGCATTCCGGGAGCGATGGGGCTTTGTTCCACCTCCACAGGTTTCCAGTTTGCTGAGCCAGCCGGCGACTGAGACAGATCGCCATTCTCTTCCACCATCAACGCCCCCTTCGTGCCAAACACTTCGAGCCGGTTTTCATACTTTCCCGACTCAACTACGGAAAGCGATGCAGTGCCGGTAACATTTTTTCCGAGTGGCGAATCAGCAAAACGAAACATCAACTTTGCATCGTCGTCAGTAGTTACCTCGCGCAGTTGGCCGCTCTTGTCAGGGCGTTTGGCGATGTGAGTTGCGAGCATGCAGGAAACTTCGCTGACTTCCGTGCCAAGTATCCATCGAAACGAATCAATTGCATGTGAGCCGATCGCTCCCAACGTGCCGCCGCCCATAGCCGAGTCAGACCACCAATCCCACTGACGATCCAAAACACCGCGGTAATCTGAGCGAAACAGATAATTGCAATGTCTCACGTTGCCAATCTCGCCGTGGTGCAACATCGACAGCATCTTCTGACGGCTGTTCAGAAAGCGTAGCTCGTGATCGATAAGGGCAAGCACGCCGGCTTCGCCCGCTTTCTCAGTCATGCGCTTCGCTTCGCCGGCGTTCATCGCCATCGGTTTTTCGCAAAGCACGGCTTTGCCGTGAGCCAGGGCGGCGAGCGTGATTTCCATGTGCGTTGACGGCGGCGTTACGACGCTCACGAGATCGACGTCGTCGCGTTGGACCAGTTCGCGCCAATCCTCAGCGACGTGTTCGATGTCAAACTCTTTAGCTACGTTTTCAGCATTTTCACGATGGCGACTGGTGATTGCCACTACGCGCGCGCCTTCACAATTCTGAAAGCCGGGAATCTGCGTGGTGCGGGCAAAGCCTGCGCCCACAATGCCAATGCCGATTGTTTTTTCGTTAGTCATGATAATGTTTGCCGACTGCCGACTGCCGACTGCCGACTGGACTCTGATATGCCCCCGCAGGGATTCGAACCCCGAACACAGATTATGAGACGGTTTGAGGGGCATCAACAAAGGCGAGACGAAACGAGATAAGCCAATATTTACCGAATCCGCAGCCGTCAAAGCAGGTTAGGTATTGCTAGGTAAGAGGACCACCGCGCGCCATCGAGAAGGCGGTTCGCTGACCGAGCACTTGTCCGCTTATCGCAGAACCTTCTCCTCTTTAGCATCGGGATCTGATTTCTTAAAAGGTAGCGCGCGAGGCCTTCAATCCTTTCAACATCGTCTCGCGGTCCTGAGTTGCCAAAGCATCGAACAACTTCGCCAACCACACGCGGTGAATGACAAGCTTTTCGTTTTGATCAATAAAGTGCCTCGATCCATCAAAGTTCCAGGTAAGCTTGAATTCCGCTGGTTGTTTGCTTACCTCTTCGATCAGCGCATCGATCTTATTTAGCACTTGATCTCCTTTTTCGTCCGCTAGCAGGCTGGCGATCTCCAATGACCGTAGCGCTGTCTTACTACGGACGCCTACTG
This sequence comes from Pyrinomonadaceae bacterium, assembly GCA_035557535.1. Classification (GTDB taxonomy): domain Bacteria; phylum Acidobacteriota; class Blastocatellia; order Pyrinomonadales; family Pyrinomonadaceae; genus PSRF01. The sequence continues at coordinate 30,580 of DATMDU010000067.1, read as the reverse complement.
TCGGCATACTCAGGAGTGTATTAATTTGTTTAATGCATTCGGCGAAGCGTCCAGTGGTGAAATGCGCTTCCGCAAGACCGATTTTGGTATCAATATCATCTGGATGTCTTGCCATCCACTGCTGATACAGGGCGAATGCAGTCTCAAACTTAAATAGCCTATCGTGGTTGAGCGAGACTACTAGTTCATAGACGTCTTTGTTATCGGGATCAATGGCAAGAACATTTGAATAGGCTGCGGCTGCGCCAGACCAATCCTTGAGGTGAAAAAGCGCCCTACCTAAATTCCCTTGGAGTATAACCCACCGCTGTGGGAGGTGCTCGCGCGTCTGTACCGCAAGCGCCGCACGATACGCTGCAACTGCATCATCAATATTCTTTAGACTCTCTGCCCCGCCGACTCGCTCTCCTAAATCTATTAGAACGACACCCATACTGACCTGAATTTCAGCCCAATCCTGCGGAAACTGCTCGCGCTCTTTTACCTCAAGCGCGGCACGATAAGCTGCAACCGCATCCTTCAAGTATCGAATGCTCCCGGATTCAACTACTCGGTTACCTAAGCTTGCAAGCGTGTTGCCAAGATTGTACTGAGTCGCAGCCCAGTCTTGGGGAAAGTGCTCGCGCGTTCTTACTTGAAGCGCGGCTTGGTACGCCGGCACCGCATCTTCCAGATACTGGACACCCTCGGCTCCATCAATTCTCTCACCCAGCGCCGATAGAAAATTGGCGAGGTTGTCATGCATCATTGCCCACTGCTGGGGTATGTCTTCACGAGCCATTACTTCCAGCGCAAGGCGAATCGCGGTCATCCCGTGTTTTAGATATTGAGTGCTCTCTGCCCCACTTGTTAGCTGTGCGGAGTGATAGAAAGAATTGCTAAGGTTATTTTGCGTCATTGCCCATTGTTGCGGCGATTGCTCCCGAGTAAACACCTGTAACGCGGCGCGGTGTGACGCCATGGCATCTTTAAGGTTTTGAATACCTTCCACCCCGCCGATTCGTTGGCCCCGTGAAGTTAGAGCGGTGCCAAGATTCATTTGGGTTAGGGCCCATTGCCGAGGCTGTTTATCCTGCGTAAGTACCTGTAGCGCTTGACGAAAAGCCGCAATCGCGTCATTCAGGTACAGGGTGCTCCCTTGCCCACCTACTCGCTCTCCCAGGCGACGTAGAACGAGGCCCAGATTGTTCTGAGTTCCAGCCCAATCCTCGGGAAACTGCTCGCGAGTTAAGACTTGTAATGCGACTCGGTGTGCCTGACTCGCATCCTCTAGGTATTGGATGCTCTCTGCTCCGCTTACGCGGACTCCCAGGAGCTCCAGAACATTACCTAGATTCGTCTGCGCCAGGGACCAGTCCTGCGGTTGTTTCTCGCGCGCAATGATTTCCAATGCCCCACGAAGAGCGGCAATTCCGTTCTTGAGATACTGGATGCTCTCGTCTCCGCTTACGCGGATTCCCAAGGCCATCATAGTTGTTCCTAAATCCACTTGAACTTTGGCCCATTGCTCGGGTAATTGGTTGCGAGTGAATATGGTAAGGCTCTGTTGCTGTTCGTTCACTGCCTCTCTAAGCAATCGCAAACTGTCCTCACCTTTTCCTCTTTCTCCTAGTCCTGTTTTTACACTACCAATCAACCACTTTGTTGTTGCCCATTCCACTCTAAATTTTTCTTCCGCCAGCGCTTTTGCCTCAAAGCGCTTTTCAATTTCAGTGTAAGCGTCAAGCGCCTCCCTGAGTTTGTCCTGTTGGTAGTAGGAATTTCCGACGAGAGTGTATCGACGAATGACTTTAAGGCTTGCTTCACGTGTCCTTCTGTTAGCTTGCTCCAACTCGTCGTCGGCGGTTAGTGCAGATTCTTGAGCCAGTTTAGCTGCGCTAGCATAGTTCTTACGCCAATACTCCTTGAGTGCTTGGTGTTCTTTGTCATCAGAAGACTTGATTTGTGCCCATTGCTGAGCAGCATCCCGAAACTGTTCCAACGTAAAGCCGTACTCTTTTGCATATTGTCGAATGAATGAGTATTCGTCCAAATTGCTACTAAGCTCTCGCACGCTTCTATTCAGTTTCGTTTTCTCGATTGCCCATTGGGCAATAACTTCGCTTAGTCTTTTAGGCGACAAAGCGAGCGGTGAGCCCTTAGGAACAATAACGACCTGCAACGGTTCATAGTTTCTCTCGACATTTTGGGTAACGCAGTTACCAAACATCGGCTGGTAAATAACCCAATTTGCCTTCGCTATCACAATGCGTGTGGCTTGGCCCGGCTGAACAGAACTAGAGAAACTTATTGTGAAATGACCTCTATTATCCGTTGTCCCGGATTGCCCATTAGGGGAGACAACCCGTGCACCCCCAACAGGTGTATTACGGTGATTAAAGACACGGCCCTCCAGTTTAGCTTGTTGTCCGAACAAGCTCGTTGACAGGACCAAGATGATGGGCGCAGTGAAAGTAATCGAGAATTTCATCACTTTCTCCTCAGTTTGATTATCGGAGGGGTCTTTCCAATTATCACATCCTCTGTGTAAGGAGTGGGTATATAACCTAAGGCAATTACGCGAATCCTTACCCCGTCGCCATAGCTCCTTGGAATATCTTTCAAGATGAATACACCATCGCTAGAAGTCTCAACGGGAGTCATTCCGGGAATATCATCGAGGCTCACCTTCACTCCCCGAAGTGGTTGCTCATTTTGGTCAACTACCGTCCCTGATAATTCCGCTTTCGCAGGTGTCGGTGTAGGCGTTTGCTTGTCACGATTATGATTAGGAATGCGATCGCTCCCATTTTTCCAATTGACTACTAAGTACGCTGCGATACCCAGGACTCCAATTAAAAATACCAGAACAATGATTCGGTTTAGGAGTTTATAGGCTTGCTCTTTGGTTAGCTGGGGAAAGATTTCTTTGCGTATTACTTCTCTGAAGATATAGACAACTGCTGCGAGCGCAAGGCCTCCGATTCCTGCGACCGCTCCAGCTATCTTGAACAACTCATGGTCCATCGGTCCTCCTATATCTTGACAGCAGCCCGCTGCCTTTCATTTGCGAGATTCGCTTGCAGCCTCAATCAATAGCGTCTGATCATGCCGAGCCTGAAACATTGCCTTGTCTGTGTTGCCATACGCGGCTCTGGGAGCATCATGCTCTGTGAGACTGAGTTTAGAGAAAGGTCTCTTAACGTTCGCTTCCGACTGCAGCAAAGGAACCACCTTCCGCGAAGTGCTGGAATTCAGAAACTGCTTGGCTCTTCTATTTGTATTGATGTCTTTGGTTATCGAAGACATGCGCGTTTATACGAAGGAAGGCAAGCGCACCGTCGCCGATAACACCGGCTTCGCCCGCTTTCTCAGTCATGCGCTTCGCTTCGCCGGCGTTCATCGCCATCGGTTTTTCGCAAAGCACGGCTTTGCCGTGAGCCAGGGCGGCGAGCGTTATTTCCATGTGAGTTGACGGCGGCGTTACGACGCTCACGAGATCGACGTCGTCGCGTTGGACCAGTTCGCGCCAATCCTCAGCGACATGTTCGATGTCAAACTCTTTAGCTGCCTTTTCAGCATTTTCACGATGGCGGCTGGTGATTGCCACTACGCGCGCGCCTTCACAATTCTGAAAGCCGGGAATCTGCGTGGTGCGAGCAAAGCCTGCGCCCACAATGCCAATGCCGATTGTTTTTTCGTTAGTCAATATTCCTGTCCGTAGGCAGTTAGTGGTCAGTATTCAGTAGTCAATAGTCAGTAGTCAGGGTATGTCTGAACACGCCATCGCACCATAGTCGCGCCATCTTAGTAGTCATAAACGTCCATAATCCTATTCTCTCAGCCTTCTCATTGACAAATTTCGTGACCCGGCATTATCTTTCCCCGCATATCACCGAACTTTAATCGGCTCCACGCGATTCGTAAACCGCCTTGAAAGAAGTTCGGACCGAATCGATCGTAAAGAAATCTGGTTGGCGCACTCCAACATTGAGCACCTATCTCTAATTTCGCAACAGAACCAAAGGAGATCCAAATGAAGATAGTCACGTCCCCCCGCCGCGTCGAGCCGCGTTCGTCTCATAGGCGCGGCAAATTTCATTGGTTACCATTTTCCCTCACTTTAATCACCGCGATGCTGGTTGGCGTGGTTGCGGCATCGGCCTGCACGTTCATCCTGACATTCGGAACCGTAGGTTCGGACGACGGACAATTCATTACGCCAAGGGGAATCGCGCTTGACCCGGCAGGTAACGTTTATGTCGCGGACGGTTCAGGCGACACCCGTGGTCAAATTCAAAAATTCGACGCGGACGGCAACTTCCTCGCCAGGCTTGGACAGAACAACGGGACGGCTCAAGGGTTTCTTACCGCACATCGAATCACCACCGATTCAAGCGGTAATGTTTATGCGACTGACGGTGCCGTTGAGTCAGCCAGTAATGTTGTGAAAAAGTTTGACTCGAGTGGTGTATTTCAGTTTGCATTTGGCGCGACGGTAAGCGCCGGCGGACAGTTCCAGGCAGCCGGGGGGATAGCTGTCGACTCATTAGGCAATATCTATGTCGCTGACTTAGGCGCCAATGTCGTGCGGAAGTTTTCATCCACCGGTACACCCACCGGCACGATTGGTTCGAGTGGAAGCGGCGACGGCCAGTTCAGCAGCCCCGTAGGCATAGCGATCGATTCAGCTAACAACCTTTACGTAGCCGACACCGGGAACAATCGAATTCAGAAACTGACTACGGGCGGAACGTTCCTCACTAAGTGGGGTACAAGCGGCACGGCCAACGGTGAGTTCAGCGGCCCGAAGGGCGTGGCAGTTGATAGTGTCGGGACAGTTTATGTGGCTGACACCGGAAATAATCGGGTCCAACTTTTTTCCTCCTCGGGAACATTCATCGAAGTTTGTGGAAGCGCAGGCAGCGGCGATGGACAATTTCAAGGTCCCGACGATGTCGCCTCGAACGCCGCCGGCACATTCTTCTACGTCGCAGACACGAATAACTCCCGCATTCAGAAATTCAGCACTGCGGCTACGTCCCCAACTGCTAATGCCGGCGCCGATCAAACAGTCGAGTGTGCAGGCGCAACTACAGCCGTAAATCTCGATGGCTCGGCGTCCACCGCTGGTAGTGGAACCATCAATTCCTACTCCTGGGCCGAAGGAGCAACGCCGCTCGGCACCGGGGCGATGCTGACCGTTAACTTGCCAGTGGGTGTTCACACCATCACACTCACCGTTACAGATACCGGTGGCGGATCTGATACCGACGATGTTGTGATAACGGTTCAGGACACGTTAGCGCCGAACATTTCGTGTCCGGCTGATGTGGTCGTCAATCTACCAATGAATTCGACTGCAACGTCGATGGTGGTTAACTATCCAGCCGTAACTGCGACGGATAGCTGCTCATCCAGTGTCACTGTGAACAGCACGCCCGCCTCAGGCTCAGTGTTCCCAGTCGGCACGACTACGGTCAACGCAACTGCTGATGATGGCGCTGGACATACGTCCGAATGCAGCTTCACCGTCACTGTGCAATATAATTTTGCGGGCTTCTTCCCGCCAATCGCAAACCTTCCCGCAGTGAACATAGTTAACGCAGGAAGGGCAATTCCCGTGAAGTTCAGCCTGGGTGGTAACAAGGGACTGGGAATCTTCGCGGCCGGCTCACCTGCTTCCGGACCATATCCGTGCAATTCCAGCGATCCAGCAACACTTTTGGAAGAGACGGTCACCGCAGGTGGTAGCAGCCTTAGTTACGATCCAACAACCGACCAGTACATCTACGTCTGGAAAACCGAGAAAGGGTGGGCTGGTACATGCCGGCAACTGGTGGTGCAGTTAAATGACGGTAGCATTCACCGCGCAAACTTCCAGTTCAAGTAACTCAGAGTTCGCCGGTTGACTAATGAAGGCCTCGTGACTTGTCGCGAGGCCTTCGCATTTTACGCGATGTCGGTCGCTTGCGCCGCTCATTCATGGTGAGTTTGAACAGACTAAAAGTCGTGGCGGTAGCACCGGCCAGGTTGGCACACAACTGGCGCACAGCATCACAGCATAGCCACGAGCAATTGATCGCCTCATCCCTGTTTTGATAGCAGAGGAAGCCGCATGCAGAAAATCGTGAGGGTCAGGGGTTAGATCCCGCCTCGGGCCCTACAACTGACAGAAAAGATCGATAAACCACCGAAGTGCTTATCGCGGAAACCTCTGCCGATATTCAGTCGACGTCAGAAACGCTTTGACCATCTCCGCCTCTTGAAACTTTCCACCAAAGGCGTTCAGCTTTATGAGCCAAAAGTTGTAACCCGTGAAGTCAGTGTCGGGTCCGGAATCAGCATCTCTGCGCAGGTAACCAAAGTATTGCATTAGCACAAACCCCTGATTGAATTCAGCGCGAGAAAAGTGACTGTTCTCGGCTACGGTTCGGAGCACCTCGGCTCGCGTCCTGGCGTTCGTCGAAAGATCACGTGCCAGTTGGTCCAGATCTGTTTGGGACAACACGAAGCCGGCGTTTTGGTTAAGCGCATCAACGAACTGTTTGTCGTTCATGCTCGCGTAAAGATTGGTAAACCGGGGGCGCTGCACAAACCCTTCGACAAAGGTCTGTTGGTTATTTTCCAGTAGGTCCTGCCATCCATCTCTATTGACCACGACATTCCCGCCAATCGCCTGGGTATCAGGCTTGAATTCACTAAGCCTGATTGGTACCGGCGCGCCCGGAAGATCGCCATAGGCCGCCTGATAAGTTCTGTAGACCAGGTAACCCGTTTGCTGGAACTCAATTGAAAGGAAGAAGGCCGCCGACGTGTCGATCCGTTTAAAGTCGCGACATTTGGCGTCGTCTCCACAGTTGTCAATATTGTCGATCCAGAAGTTTAAGCCCGCCTCATCAGGCTCACGACCGAGGAAGTCGACATACTGCTGCCGCACGAAGTACTCCGTTGTATCCAGCGGGTCCAACACATTGCCGGTGGACGTGGCATTGAAAGTCGCGTCGGTATGTTCGCCGAGTTGGCTGAAGGAACGCTGTGCAGGACTGAACACATAATTCGCGCGGGAAGGCACAAGGGTATAGAAGCCTTTGGTCTCGACATTATCGAACCGGTAGTTGCCGTTAGCATCGGTGACTGTTAAGCGGTTCTGCGTGCCGGCGATGCGAACACTCACGCCTTCCACCGGATTGTCGTTGGTGTCGAGGATCCGGCCGCCGACTGTGGCATCAGTCGCCGTGGGAGAAAGTGCCACGGAAAGGTTGAACTGGCTGTCGGTGATCGTGCCGCAGTTGTCAGTGGCGCGAACGGTAATCGCATGCGTGCCGCCTGGCGATCCGTTGCTGATAGAAATGACCCCCGTCGCTTCGGCGATCGAAACAGTTCCGGTGAACGTTCCTTGCGAATGGATGACGATTGATTGGACGACGCCGTTGTCGCTTGGTCCAGTCGCCGGGTTGATAGTCGTCGAACCACCCGCCGCGACGGCTGCGTTGTTATAGCTCAACGTCGCCGCGGTGTTGGGAACGACTGAGACATTCAAGGTCGCGTCCGCCCAGCCATTCGCGTCCGACGCCCTCAAACTAAAGCTGGCACCGGTAGCCGTACAATCCGCGAGGATGTCGGCGGTGATAGTTCCGGCGTTGTTGACTATGTTGGAAAGAGTCACGCCATTGGACGGGTTCGCGCTGGTTACCGTAACCGCTACGCTGCCTGGTCCGCTTTGCAGATCATTGACCTGAGCGATGGTTGAATTGAAAACTGCGCTGCCCTGCTGCCGCGTTAATGGACCGCCGGCGCTCATAGTTGGCGGCGGCGGCACGGTACTGTTAACGAAAAAGGGGAAAGCCTGGATCTGCCCGATGCGTGGACTGTGACCCGTGTCGCCGCCGTCTGTCGCATAGGCAAAGAGGATATGCATTCCGTCCTCGAGCGGCCCGAAAGTAACAGCCTGCGGATTAGGGCCCAGCGGCGTCGCAGTCATCCAGGGATTTACCCACGTGTCGAGCTGGTAGTGAATTTGCTGCACCGGCGGGGCGGTAGGCGAAAATGCGCTGGCGCCCGTGAAGGTGAAGGTGCGCGAGGTTGAGTTCGGCTGAAATGGCTCGGGTGTGATGCCGACGGTTAATGGACTGGTTGTGACATTCTGTTCGGTGATGACCGCAACGTTGTTACTAATATGATTGGGTGCATAGATTTTGTGGGTTAACGGATTGACCGCGAGGTCGACGCCGCGAGCGCCCGGCAAGCCTGTCGTGGAGTTGTCCACACCATTGATGATGGTGAAACTATTCGAACCAATGCCGGTGACATAGATTTTATTGGTCACCTGATCGACCGCGAGCGCGGCCTGAGCGGCCTCGGTCGGAATGATCGCAGTCGTGTGGTCCGCGCCATTGATGACCGTAACGTCAGCGCTACCCATAGCATAGATTTTGTTAGTGATCGGATTGACCGCGACTGCAAAAGGTTGAGGGCTTGTTGGGATGGTAGACGTAGAGTTGTCCGCGCCATTAATGACCGTCACCGAGTGGAGGCCATAGTTAGTGACAAAGATCTTATTGGTCACTGAATTGACCGCGATGGCCTGCGCTCTGGTAACGCTGGAAGTACCCCCGCCCGAGCCATTCTCGATCGTGACCGTGGAGTTGTCCGCGCCATTGATGATCGTCACGCTGTTGCTAAAATTGTTTAAGACATAGATCTTGTTGGTGATTTGATTAACCGCAATGGCCTTGGGCTGAATCTCGGCAGAAATGGTCGCGGTGGAGTTATCACCGCCGTTGATGACCGTTACATTGTTGCCATTCTCATTTGCAACGTAGATTTTGTTGGTGAAGGGATTGACCGCAATTGCCACGGGCCCCGAGCCGGCGGCGATGGTGGTGGTCGAGTTGTCCGCGCCGTTGATGACGGTCACGTTGTCGCTGTCGTGATTAGCAACGTAGATTTTATTGGTAACCATATTGACCGCGATGGCTAAGGGTTCGGTGCCGGCCGCGACGGTTGCTGTCGAGTTGTCCACGCCATTCATGACAGTCACGTCGTTGCTGTTACGGTTAGCGACATAGACCTTGTTGGTCAGGGGATTTATCGCCGTGGCGTAAGGCTGAGTGCCAACCGGGACGAGCGCGATGGAGTTGTCGGCGCCATTGATGACTGAGACGATGTCAGCGGTCACGGTCTCAGTTCCTGAACTGACTACGTAAATCTTATTGGTCACCGGATTGACCGCCGAGAAAGTGGAATTGGTGCCTCCGCCGGTACCGGTAGGGATTGACTCACTGCTGTTATCGACGCCATCGATGACTGTTAGGTGGGCCGAACTAGTATGAGTCGCATAGATTTTGTTCGCCACCGGATTGACTGTGACGCTACCCGTCGAATCAAAGAGGTGGGTGATTGAGGCGGTGGTGTTATCAGCGCCATTAATAACGGTAATGCGACTACCAAAGTTTGAGACGTAGATCTTGTTGGTTACCGGATTAACGGCGACGGCGTTGGGGGTAGAGTTGAAAGGGCCATTAGGCACAGTTAACGTGCTGTTATCCGGGCCATTGATAATCGTCACGGTACCGTTATTAAGATTCGCCACATAGATCTTATTGGTCACCGGATTAACCGCGACGTCAACCGGAAAAACGCCGGTCGCGACGGGCACGACTGTGTTGTCCACGCCATTGATGACCGTCACGTTATTGCTTCGTGAGTTGACGACATAGATCTTATTGGTAACCGGATTGACTGCGATCGCGAAAGGCTCCGTTCCGGCCGGGACTGTAGCCGTCGAGTTGTCCGCGCCATCAATCACTGTCACGTTGTTGCTGTCTTTGTTGGCCACGTAGATCTTGTTGGTGACTGAATTGACGGTGATGGCTTGAGGCGTCGTTCCGGCAGGAACGGTAACTGTCGAGTAGTCCGCGCCATCGATCACCGTCACGCTAGTGCTACCCATATTAGCGACGTAGATCTTATTGGTAACCGGATTGACCGCGACGGGGCCGGGCTGGGTGCCAACCGGTACAGTCGTCGTCGTATGGTTCGGGCCGTTGATAACAGTCACGTCGTTGCTGCCGGAGTTCGTGACATAAATCTTGTTAGTAACCGAATTGACAGCGACGCCTCCGGGCCTGCTCCCGGCCGGAATGTTGATTTGAAAGCTGGCCATTCGCGCGCGGCTCGCTCCCAGCCACAGGACCATCACTGAGATCGCAACACAGAGCATTAGCAACCGCACTCCTCGGCGGGCAGCCAACCTCTTATTGATAACTCGATTAAAAGAGGGGAGTGACGAACGGAAGATGACAGTGGATTTCATGATCTGCCTCCTAGCAAGTCGAGGGTTTCACGCCGCTACCAAGGTTTTCAATCGCGTGTGTTTCAGGTAGGGCATTGATGATTGCGCGCAGTTGAAACAGGTCTTCTTTGAGGACATAGGCGCAAGCCCCGGCAAGCTGTGCAGCCTGCCGCAGCCTGATGTCGTCGTAGTCAGTGACGATTACTACTTTCGCTTCTGGATAGGCTGCTTTAAGCATTGCGGTGGCCACGATTCCGTCGATCTCTTTGAGTCCGATATCCATCAGGACCCAATCCGGCCGGTGCGCGGCGTAAGCTTCCAGCGCCCGGTTGCCGTCTTCGCATTCAAAGACTCCATAGGCCCACCCGGCGACCACGCTACGAATTGTGCGGCGCATCCTGGGGCTGTTTTCGACGATCAAAATATTCATAGTTATCTCGATTGCAATGCGCACCAGTGTGTGCCTTCGGAAATGAGTTGGTAACGAGGAACCTCGCCAAGGCTCAGGGAACGAATAGAGTCGCTACTGTATGTGCAATGCGGAAGCCCTTATCGCCCAGATTTGGACCGAACCATTTAACGTAACTAACCCATGCGGAATATCGTTCGGTGTGGATGAACAGACCCAGCGCGCCGTTCCGCCGCCCGGCCCGAAGGCCATCGGCAAGGTTGCATTCACAGCGAAATCCGAATTTCCTGGGGGGCGCGGGGAAGTCAGTTGAGGGCGGATTTCCTGATTGATGGTGCCATCGCTCAGTTTGCATATAACAAAGGTCGAATCGGCGACGCCGGCACCGGGCAAGTAGCGGAGACCGACCCTGGCAGAGACGAAGTAGCTTCCCTCCGGCAGTGTGAGTGTGGCCATCTCGACGAATCCACCGCCCGAAGCATTTGGCGAGATGCTCCCATCAAAACCCGCGACCCTGGTCTTTGTGTAGTAGATTTCGGAACTTCCTCCATCGGATGTGCCGGCTGCGCCGTTGCAGACATAGTTGACCCCGCTTGCATCCGTCAGCTGGAGGCCGCCGTAAGCGCAGTTTGCTCCGGCAGCTTCAGCGGTAACGACAGGTGATACTCCAGGATTTCCCGCAGCACCTGGATCACCCTTCGCTCCATTGCAGATGAAGTGGTTCGCGCTACCATCGGTCAGCATCAATCCGCCATTGGTGCAGTTAGCACCCGGCGGCACTGAGATGACGGTGACTGACTGTCCCGCCCGCCCCTGTTGTCCGGCCGCTCCGGTGTCACCCTTATCGCCCTTAAGCCCTTGCGGCCCTGCCGGTCCTCGTGGACCAACTGGGCCCACCGGCCCGGGGTCGCCCTTATCGCCTTTGAACAACTTGCTGTTCCAGGCAATGGAGAATTCATGTTTCCTGCACTCATTCGGATTACCGACAGCACGGAGTTGCCAGTTGTTTAGGTTCACGCATATGTAGATCGTGCCGTTGCTACTCTGCGCCTGCCCCGGTGAACTCATAGCCAGCAGAAAGAAAGTGAAGGCTGCGACGAAGAAAGCTAATTTGATTTTCGACATGAGGGCTCTCCTTTGGGCAAAGTGCTATGCGCTGGCTGTAGCACAGGGTTTGAAGCGCAAGCGTGTTGTTTGACGATCAAGATGTTCAGGGTTGCTCGATTGCAGGGCGCAGTGTGAGGCTTCAGAGGCGAGTTGAGAATCGCCCGTCGGCAGTATTTGAGCTACTCCTTTGGGAGTATTTTGAAACACAGCTCGGCTTTATGATCCAGCGCAAACTTCATGAGCGTGTGTTTGCCTTCGAATCCAAGCTTGACGCTGATGTTGCGTCGGTGGGTTTTGATCGTCAGCGGACTAACGCAGAGTTCGTCTGCGATTTGATTATTAGTTTTGTATTCGGCAATTAGCTTAAGCACTTGCCGCTCAGCCTGGGTCAACTGTTCGAGGGCTGGCTGCTCAGTCTTCGCTGCGCCTTTTTTTTGTTCGAAGAGATAAGAGGTGAGGAGTGGGCTCGCATAATTTTGTCCGGCAGCGACGGAGCGGATACCGTTTACAACATCGGCCAGGGCACTGTCTTTCAACAGGTAGCCTTGCGCTCCGAGTTGCAACGCCCGGTTGAAAAACGCTTCCTCGCGATGCACCGTCAACATGATTACAGCGGTGGTTAACCCGCGCTCACGCAACAGGCGCAACACTTCGAGGCCGTCCATCCCCGGCATATCCACATCGAGCACAGCCACGTCAGGCTGGTGTGCCACGATCTGCTCCAACGCGACCACCCCATCCCCGGCTTCAGCCAGGATCTTCAAGTCGGGCTCACGTTCGATAACCTGACGCAAACCCTGTCTGACTACCGGATGGTCGTCTGCAATGATTAAGCGAATTTCGTCGTTCATGGTTTGACGGCAATTCTCAATTTGATCCTGGTTCCTTGTCCTTTGGCTGATTGAATGACGGGAACACAGCCCAGGATGCGCGCGCGTTCAGTTATACCTGTCAGACCGAAGCCGCTCTTGGTTGATTCGCCCGCCCGAGAGACGTTGGGATCGAAGCCTCGGCCGTTGTCTTTAATCGAGACATCGATCAAAGCCTGACTGCGGTTTATGGTTATAAGGGCTGCGGTCGCGGCCGAGTGTTTGATGATGTTGTTAATGCTTTCCTGCACAATGCGATACAGGTTGATCTCCATTTCCGGCAACAACAGTCCGTCTATATTGTCCAACTCTGCCGTGAAGCGCTGGTCAGGCGAATCGACTTTTGCGACTAAAGACTCAATAGCGCTGGTCAACCCCAGACGGTCAATCTGAAACGGGCGCAGGTTGTAGGCAATTTCGCGCACTTCGCCGAGCGATTGCTCCGCGGCATCGGCGATCTCTTCCATTTGCTCAAGCACATTTTGATGGTTATCGGGTTCCTGCAGGCTAAGCCACGCCCGATTCTTAATGACTACCAGATTTTGGCTGAGGCTGTCGTGAAGTTCTCCCGCGATGCGTTTGCGTTCGCCCTCCTGTGACGCGATTAACTGTTTGGAAAACTCCTCTTGCGCTTGCCGCGCGCGCTGCAGCTGTTGGATCCGCCGTTGATACAGACCAAGGATGACTGCAGTCAGTAGCAGCACCACCAGGAAGCTAAACCACCAGGTGCGCCAGAATGGCGGGATGACTGTGAGCAAAATACGTGCATCATGTGTGCTCCAGACACCGTCGTTGTTGGCCGCCATCACTCTGAAAGTGTAAGAGCCCGGCGCCACCTGAGTGTAATAAGCCACGCGCCGCTCTTGAGCGTCCACCCAATCCCTGTCGTAGCCGTCCAGCTTATACTTGAAACGCACTTTCTCCGGCGCAGTGAGACTCAGGCCGGCGTAATGAATCTCGATGTCGCTCTGTCCCGGGCGCATAGTGATCATCTGCCGCGAGTCGACCTTCGCCTTGTCAACTAACACCTGTTCGACGACAACCGGCGGCGGCAGCTTGTTCAGGTTGTTGGGATCAATTATGACCACGCCCTTGATGGTTGGAAACCAAAGCTTGCCATCTCGGTCTTTCCATCCGGCAGGCAAACCGCCGCCATTGGTTTCATTGCTCTTCATTCCGTCGGCCACGCCGTAAGAAACGCAGGTGATCGCTTTTAGTCGACCTTCGGCCAGATCGTTCAAGTCTTTCCGATTAGCGCGGTAGATGCCCCGGTTGCAACTCATCCACAGGTTGCCATTCTCGTCTTCGAGAATACGCGAGACGATGTTGTCAAACAGCCCCTCCCTGGTCGTGATGGCAGTGAAGCGACCATCTTTGAAGCGATTCAAGCCGCCGCCATAAGTGCCTATCCAGAGCGTACCATCCGCGTCTTCATAGATGTCGCGCACGTAATTGTTGGAAAGACCCTGGTCCGTAGTGTAGTTAGTGAATACATTGTCCTGGTAACGACTCATGCCGTCAGCGCCGCCGAGCCAAAGCGCGCCCTGCCGATCTTCAGCGATGAAGCGCACGTCAGTTAAAGTCAGTCCTTCGGAGGAGCCAAAGGGGGTAAACATTCCATCCTTGAAGCGGTAAAGTCCGCCGAGGTCGTCGGCGCTGCCCGTACCAATCCAAAGGTTGCCCGCGCGGTCTTCATAAATCGCCGCAATAGGATCCCCACTCACTTTATGAACGTCCTTGTCATACACGGTCCAACGTCCATCTCTGAAACGGTGCAATGCTCCATAACTTCCCGCCCAGACGGTTCCTTCGCGATCCTGCAGCAGGGCCCAATAACCCGTGGTGCTGCCGGGAACGCCAACCCATAGGGCATCCTTAGTGAAACTCTGCTTGCGAAAGTGGAAGAGATTGTGGGCGCCTAACCACAGTCCATCGGCGCCATCTCCGGTGATGACTTGAAAGCTATCATCGGATAGCCCCTCTTTGGCGGCATAAGCGTTGACCTGCGCGGCTTTATAGCGGTAGAGGCCCTCGCTGCCGGAGCCAACCCACAGATTGCCTTCACGGTCTTCGATGATGGACTTGGCCCCGGCCCACCCGGCCAGGTTTGGGTCAGTAATTACATCCTCACCCGTGAGGCCGGCGAGGTTCGTCACATTGCTCGACATGAGGAAACGCAGCTGTCCCGATCTGCCTCTGAAAATCGAGACGCGTTCGGGCCCGGTGAGGCCTTCCGGGCCAGAGTAGAAAGTGAAGTTGCCATCGCGAAAACAGGCGAAGGTCCGGATACCGGCAATCCACACACTTCCCTCGGGTCCTTCAAAAAGTGACCTGGCAGTAGCGAGATTGGTTTTTGCCGGAAGGAGATAAGCGTTAAACCGGCCATCCTGCCAGCGTGTCAGGCCCCTGGCCGAGACGAACCATAAGCTATCGTTACGTCCGGCGCCGATCAGCGAGATCACATTTTCGGCCAAGCCGTCACGAGTCGTGTAAATCGTGAAGCGCCCATCCTTGAGTCGGGCTAAACCGTTGCTCGTAGCGATCCATAGGCCACCCTTCGCATCCTCGCCGAGAGACTGGATGTAATTGCCCGGCAGACCATCGTTGGTCATGTAGGTAGTAAACCGGTCCCCTTCGTAGCGGCTCAAACCGTTCTGCTCTGTGCCGATCCAGAGGACGCCCGCGCGATCCTCAAATAACGCAGTAATCCGATTACTCTTCAGGCCAGGCGAATTACCCGCATCGAAGATGGTAAACTTAAGCCCGTCGAAACGCGCGAGACCGCCGAAAGTGCCCACCCACAAGTAGCCGTCACGACTCTGAATGATTGAGGTGACCGAGTTTTGCGGCAGGCCTTTTTCAGTGGTCCAGCTATCGCTTAGATACCTGGTTGGGGGGCTCTGGGCCAGCGAGGGTGTCAGCTCCCACGAGCACATGGTGGCGAGGCTGGTAAGTGCCAGGAGCGTTATGAGAGACAGTTTCTCGCGCATCTCGAATCTCTTTTAATACCTTTGCGCTTGGAACTATGGCACCCCAGTTTAACTCTTCAATTCTTAATGATGGGAGGCCCGAATGGCGCACGGCGCGCTCAGATCACGCCACATGGCTCTGCGCGCAGGGTGCTGTAATTTTTCTCCGCGAGTTTAAGGCGCAAAGCGATCAATAGCGCTTGAAAGTCGCCAGCGGTTCCTTTAGGGAATAAACCTCTATAGCATATCTATATACATGTATACACGCCTACGCAGACTGGTGCCCTTAGGCCCTCCTGCCAGAGTGAACTCCTGAAATGGAGGGTGTTTTCTTGTGAGATCCGCGGCAACTCACTAGGTGCACAAATCGAACGGGCAGCGGGAGCGCTGCCCGTAAACCGGTGATTCTATTGGTGCCCCCGCAGGGATTCGAACCCCGAACCAACAGATTATGAGACGGTTTGAGGGGCATCAACAAGACGAGACGAAGTGAGATGAAGCAGTATTTACCGAATCCGCAGCCGTCAAACTTCGCTTCATCTCGCTACGTCTGAGCACGCCATCGCGCCATAATCGCGCCATCTTCAAAGACTCCCGACGAACGCTTAAAGGGCTAAACAAATGAAGCCAGCTCCTTCAGCTATTTCCTATCTAAGGAATGGGTGCCCGATCGAGATCAGCAAGAATCTCGTTGAGCAATTGTTCCATTTCTCTTTTGGTTAGAATGCCTGCCCAATCCCCGATCAAATGTGATAACGCATCGTTTGCGGTGGAAAGTTCGGAACATACGAAGTATTCATAACTGCACTTTGACGTAGCTTTGTTCACATCGCTGACGTGTACATCAAACGCTGCAGAATGGGATGTACCGAGCAGAAGTTTTCGCGAAGCTATGGGGAAATAGACGGTCTCGATCTTGTCGCCCTTGTCATCAAACGGCTTGAATCTCCTTTCGCCAGCGATCTCAAATAGGCAGCCAATATCCCCAAGAATCAGAGGCTCCGCGACTTCGCGAACGAACCAATTCAATGATTGGTATCCTTCAGATCGCGTCTCTGGTGCCGGATGTTTCGCTAAAGACTTGATATGACCATCCCTCACCGCATTCGGCAGGATACTCTTCATTTGGGAGATCAGTTCTTGGAGGGTGCTCTGGAGATCCGGCATATGTTGGTCAACGATCTCCTGAGCATTCAGTTGTACGAGCTCTATTAGAAAATCTTTATAGGCTTGAGGCACGGGAATCTCTTTAAGAGTTTTTTGAAGCTCCTGCTCTATTAACTCAGGTTTGCTCAGCAGCAGCTTCTTGAGATTCGATGGATTCGACAAATACAGAGTAATCTGATCAATTAGATATTCAGCGGACTCGCGAAAAAACTCGCGTAACTGCTTTGTTCGGATGGTGAGATGAGCCACAAAATCCGAAACTTGCTTGCTATCTACCCGTGCGCCATCCGGCTCGTTACGAAGCTCGTCGATCAACCTGGCATAGCCGCTTTCAAGTTGCGTAATCTCTTCGTCAGCGCTAATTTCTCCAACTTTGCCGTAAAAGTGTTTTTCAAGGCCCACGTTCTCAATAGTCGTTTCAAATTGAGGTCCTCCTTTACGGTACACGCAGGTAAAAATTTTCTTGTCTTGAACGCGACTTGCGAAGCCTTTAAGTAGGAAGCGCGGGAGAATGTGTTGTCGAATTCCGGCCATAAGTTTTATCAGATTGGCATCCGTTATCTTTTAGATGTGCGTTCGGACTACCACAGTATATCGCCTGAACTAGTAATCGATTTGGCCCTGTAAATTGTCCGAATCGCACCCCAAGGGCTGTTCTCACTTTCTTCGACAATAAATACTCCACATGCGACGGGCTTCAATAGTCGATCAGCCGCCGCGCACGTGAAGGCTATATTCGCTCCCTTAGCTTCGGATGCGATACTAGCGTAAGCAATACCGTCGGCCTCCATTTCAACTGGAGCGAGATCGGTTTTTCTGAGGAATCCAAATTCGTTAAGCAGGACACTAGCGATGGAATTAGTGATCTTATATTCGTGTTCGGATCCTGGTTCGACCGTCTTTCTGAACTGTTTTACGAGGAACTCTCGTATGAGCCGGGTTTGCCTTGAAATTCCCTCTCTATCTAAATATCGCCGATACTGCTGGTCTTTATCGGGTGGTGTATCGCCGTAGTTGGGATTAAAGCTTCCTGGTCCCGTGGATACCGGCTTCAAAAATATTTGGTTGGACCTCGTCGTTAACAAACGCGCATTCCAAGATTGTTAAATACTCGCCGACCTTAGCTCTCATCTCCAACACCGCCGTATCGATGGAATCGGCGCAATAAAACACGGATTCTCCGGGACGGTTAACACGCCCACGGGTCATTGAACGCTTGGCGGGCGGATACCATAGCGATCGCACTTCGCTGAAGAGTGGTGGATACCACTCCAGACCTTGATTGCTGCGAATTCGCTCATCGAGATTTTTTCGGATTCGGTAAAAGCGGTTCGATGGGTTGAGGCCTGTTTGCCGAGCCCCATAAAGCGCCATCAACCGCCGGACGCGTTGATAGACTCCATCATCTTCAACGCTTCTAAGGTCAAGCGTTTCTAACTCCGCAATTAAATCTCCGGAAAGAGACGAGTCGTTGCTGTCCAATGACACTCCGTCTGAGCCATAAGCGCCATGTTGACTTACTTTCGAAGGCGCGAACAGTCCGATCCTGATTCCTCACGCTTCAAGCAAAACTTCGGGATGCTTCTTCGCGATCGTGAGCAACTTAAGCGCCGCGTCACCAGGTTCCCGAGATCCTTGTTCCCAAGCCTGCACTGTCTTAGGGCTGATATTCAGCATCATCGCAAAGACAGTCTGCGAGCAGTTGAGTTTTTCTCGTATCCGAGCAATGTCTTTGGGCGACATTGCCTTTGGCGGTCGCGGAGCCTGGATTCGAGTTACCTTCAAATCGCGCCGCTCGCCCCGCTCAAAAGCAAGGGCGCCTTCCATTGCTTCCTTGAGATCGGCGAATGCTTCGTCACTCATATAGTTCGTCTTGTTCGTCTGCACCTTCCGAGTCTTTGTTGTCTTCATGGCTCAACGTTCCTTCCTGATCTCCTGGCTTAGCGCACCTATGATTTGCTTCTGCTGCGGCGACAAGTCAGCTTGCTCGCCCTTGCTGAAGAGGTAGAGCAAGTGAATTCTGCCGGCATGTTCAAGATAGAGATACAGATATCGATAACTGCTACTCTTTCCACGCGACGACGCAGGATCAGCGACTCTGGCTTTCCGAACGCCATGCGTTCCTCTCACCAATGCGCCGCGCTCGGGGTCCTGCACCAGATCTGACTGGATATTTGCCAAGACTTTCAGCGGCCGATCGCGTAGTTGCTTCGAAAATATCTTCGATTCAACGAATTCAAACCAGACAGTATCGTCTGACAACTTCATTTGAGTACTATACTACTCAGTAGCATACTAGGTCAATTTGTTAGGGAAGGGTCGATACCTGTCTCGTAATGTAACTTCGCCTCGCGACTAGTGACTTGATCTTCCGAAAGAAGGGTCTAGGATAAGACGTGAAATGCAGAGACCCTGGAATGATCAATCCCGCCTACGGCCATGCTTCAACTGCGGACAGCAATACAAACGCGATTCGGTTTGCTGTACTACTTGCGGTGCGAAGAGAGGCGTTTTCGGCATTCAACCAGAGGGTGCGTTGAAGGATAAGGCGGAATACATAACGCTTAAAGGAAGCCGGTCGCCAAATTTCGGGCTTCTTGAAGATTCAGTTAGAGACCGGATTGTTAACGTCTTCCAGATGACCGTGGAACTCATGAGGGACTGGCTCGGCGAGCATTGGCTCCATTACAAAAGTCGAATCAGTCCCTCGAAGAGACTAGCAAACGAAGGGATTGATTCAAATACATCGTTAGGCGACTTGTGTCGACTCCACCTAAGAAACAGCGGGGTCAAGCTCAACAATCTTCCTGATATTGCTGCAAGGGTTCCTGACTTGGATTATATCGGCGCGTTCTTCTATGAAGATCTTGTTCGAACGTCCCGACCAACTGATCTTGAGTCATGGCGCTCGTCATTCGAGAAAGTTGACGTTCGGCTAGTCAAGTTGATTCAGCCACATATTGAAGAAGTCTACTGTCGTGGGAAGGCGGTATTCATTGGCGCGGTGCTCAGAGCCTCAGGAGTGTGGCGGTTTGAGAAATGGAAGACTTGCCTGCTGTCGTCATCTACGATTTGAGTGAGAGCTCCAAGTGTCTTTGCTATGAAGGCACTCTAACTCATCAGTATAGCTGCATTTTCAATACTTGAAGTTAGATACTTGACTATCCCCCTGGCCGTTTTTCTTGCTAGTATCCTTTCGCTTCACCAATCCACTCATGAGTCTGGAACCCAAGCCCCATGTTGCACCCTAATCAACTATCGTGGATAGAAGATGACCTTGTGAAAGCAAGAACAATGCTTGAGAGATTTACACCGGCACTACTTCCGTTCTCATCCGGGTTCGATTGTGGTGCAGTTTGCCGACAACTATTCTACATCGGTGGAGACTATTACGATTTTCTTTCCCATCCAAATCAGTCCTCTGTGTTTGCTATCGGTGACGTCTCAGGGAAAGGCATTTCGGCAGCTCTAATGTTAGCGAATCTGCGAGCAGTACTTCATGACGAGATGAAACGAGATAGGGTTAATCTAACGGGCGTGTTAAGCAAGCTAAATAGGCTAGTTTATGAGGCCTCGCCACCTGGCAGCTTCATAACTTTCTTTTACGCTCAGTATGACCAACATAGATCTCGTCTTCACTACGTGAATGCTGGGCACAATCCTCCTTTGCTCTTTAGGAGCCTTTCCAAGAATAAGAAGCCAAAGGAATTATCAGTTGGAGGGTTACCACTTGGTGCTATGCTCAACCCGCCTATGGCGTTCGAGCAAGGCACTGAGAACCTCAGACCTGGCGATGTGTTGGTTGCTTACACGGATGGAATAACAGAAATAACCAACCGTTCGGAGGAGGAGTGGGGCGTTCATAGACTGATAGATACAATTCAAAGACACTCTGATTTGCCTTCTCAAGAGATGGTAAAGCAAGTCTTCAATGCCATCGATAGGTACGCTGCGGGAACTGATCCGATAGACGATATGACACTCATCATCCTGAAAGCCTCACTCTAGCTTCACTACAAATCATGTTCCGGCCTTCCATTAGTCGGCCCGCAGAAAGGTAGATAAGTGAACTCGTACTCGACCGTTTCATTGGTCTTCTTTATGATTTCAATCAGTTTCTTAATCCCTGGCCAACTCTTGAGGATCAGCTTCAAAGACGTATCCCACTCCCTGTGAAAATCCCAGTCGCCGTGAAATGGTTTGTTTCTCAGGTGCGATAATTCTTTCAAACTACCAGCCCATTTCATGTCATGTGTTTCGCCCTTCAACTCGGCAACATGGTAGTAAAAATCGAACAACGTCCCCAAAGTGATTTGCTTAGCATGGTCCTTGTAATGGATGACTCTATACACGTCGCCCACTTGAAGGCCATTCTTGACAGCGAATGGAATGTGGTTTAGCCGCAGAAACTCTTCCAGTTCATTAAAAAGTGTAAACAGCACGATCTTGACATCAGCGTTCTTCTGTTTCAAGTACCCAAGCAGATAGGCGTGCACGAGCTTCTTTGCTTCCATAACAGTCGGCTTGGATACCTCTGAAAACAGTCGCTCAATCTCAACCTTGTTGGAATAATATTTCTCATACAGTTCCGGAATAATATTGTTCACAAACGGGTCCATCCCTCGTATGGCTTGAAAAGTAGCCTTGCTGATCCTGTCCGCCGTCTCAACCAGTGGGGTCGGCAGCGCAACAACATAAGTCTCTGTGCTTGCTTTGAACTCTGAAAGATTGTCGAGTATCCAATCTATCAATTCGCCGATAGCGAAAAAATTACCAACAACGTCTCCCTTAAGAAGGAGATGACAAAATCCAACACCCTGATATATAGACACATTCTCAATCGTTTTCATGTCAGAACTAATGTGTTCAAACAGATCCCAGCTGTAGGCGTCTTTTATTCCCCGCGCTTCCTGAGGCAGTCTTATCGAGAGAAAGAACTTTATCGGGTCTGGCCCGACCTGTTCTCGTGAAAAGACGATACCTGCCTCGACAAGTTGTTTTAGAAGGATTTCATCGTGACCGTCTTGAACAGCTTTGATGATGTCTTCGTTGAAAAGATTGTTTAGGAGGTCTGAGTCCGGAAGATTCAGACTCGGAGGACCAGACAAAATTCTGAAAGGCTCCGTCACCGTAAACTCCTCGAGTTCAATATCGGAAGCTAGGGTTTCTCTCACCCAGCCTGGAAAATCCCGCTTTGCGACGGGATGGAGCCAAGCCCTAACCAATAGATCGTTCCGCCCAAAGATTTCAAAAATCCTCACGCTCTCGAGGTTCTTGCTTTCGAGTAAAGTTCGGAGTTGGTTTTTTATTTCATTGTGAAAAGGCCTGACACGAAGAAGATAGTAAACGAGCTCCTCGCCAAAGCGTTTGTGCACTTCATAATGCCATTCAAGATTGGCCCAAGCATCCATGTGACCCAATATTCAGTATCAAAATGGTTTAGTCAAGATATGTGAGGGACTGCTTGGAACGCTTGATTAGCGCTACGCTTAAGTCACGACACTTCCCTCGCTCAAAAGCGAGAGCCTCCTCTAAAGCCTTCGTCAGAGCAGCGAATGCCTTGTCACTCATGTAGGTTGTTTTGTTCGTCTGCGGCTTAAGTGAGCCTTTTGCTTTCATGAGTTCTATCTCTCAACCTTCGGGTACAGTCTATTTGTAGATAATCTCGTTTGGCGAGGGTGACTACGCACAGAACATACCGAATGTCACGCTCCGCGTATATGTTTCAGGAGAAACGAGGTACGGTAATGGTCTCGTGCTGGTGTTGACGGGGGTAAATCGGAAATGGATGAACTTGAAGGTCGACGGCTGAAGGCCGCTATTCTCCAGGAAGAGGTTAGCGACGACGTTTGGGAGAGACTCATTCCATATGCCGACGGTTTATTGAAGGCCATTAAGGCGTTCTTCTACCAATACACGCACATTCATGATCATACAGACTCTGAAGACGTTTTGAACGCGAGTTTCGCGAAGGTCGTCATAAACATCGATAAATATTCTCCGGAACTACCACTCCTGCCTTGGATCAAGAGGATCGCACATAACGAAGTTGTTAATGTGCTCCGTTCGCGCAGCGAAGAAGTCCAGTTGGACTTTCTGAAATCAAAAAAGAATCGAAGAAAGGCTTATCAGGAGAGGGCGTTCGATGCTGATGTTCGGCCTGAGGCCAAAGGAGAGACATCTGATTTAGATACCGACGCTACCACCGACGAGTCTCTGAATCTACTGAGTTATGTCTATGACTATGGAGACGACGCGTCAAAACTGGCGGGCACAACTAAGAGCAAGATATTCAGACAGGAATTAGAGCTTCTGTCGGACAAAGAGCAAACGCTCATCATCGATCATTACAGTAACGGAATCACTTTAGTTGACTTGGCCAATCGCGAGGGAATCAGTCAGGAAGCAATGCGCAAACGCGCCGAGCGAATGCGCGCGAATCTTTTTGACAGACTTGTTCGTCATCCAGAATTTGCCCGGCTAAAACAAATTAAGGTGGCCAGAGCTCCCTTGCGCAGGTGAGCTTCCACAACAAGAAAGAAGGGGTGATAAATCGTGCCAGAAGAGAGAAAACAAGTTGGCTCTCCCGACCAGGTTGAATATGACGCGGAGACTGACCTCATCTTCGACGAGTATTTGGAAACAGCTGAGAAGAGAGAAGAGTTTGCGATACCAAAGATGAGGGTCACGCAGCCATCACAGATCACGCAGGAAATGAGAGAGCGATTGCTCGACACGATGAAGCAGGCGCACGCTGAGAGACTCTTACTAGATCGGGTTGGACACTGCCGCACTTTTGGCGAATTCTTCCGCGCTATCAAGCAGGCGCGTGGTTTTAATTGGACCGTCATGGCCGCGCAGTTAAACACACCGCCTGCTGACATCGGTAAGATTGAACGAAATGAGGTGCACCCAACTGGTCTATCGGTGGAGATTCATCAACGGGTCATAGTACTGTTCAACCTTCCAGCCCAATACTATATCGACGTGCTCAGCAGTATCTTCATCGTAGAGGCAGAGAATGCCGCAGCCAGCGCGAGAGTTCAATTCGCGAGGAAGGACGAAAAGATACTTAAGGACAAGGAAAAACACCTCGAGGCACTGTGTGCGAGCGCGCTTGATACCGAGCGCGAGGCGTTGGAGCGGTTCAAGGCGCTCATTCGGAATTTGAAAAATGAACTGATTGAAGACGAAGGAGAAGGTCAATGGGAGCTGTAGGCCGGGCTCGGACCGTGGCGCGGAGTATTCTTAAGAAGCACCGAATTACCGCGCCGCCAATTGATGTTAACAAGCTAATAGCGGCCGAAGCGCCGGGATATCGGGTCATTTACGAAGAACGGTGGCCCGCCGATATGTCAGGCCTCACCAATCAGACTGAAAAAACAATCCGCATTAACAAGAAGCATCCACCGCTAAGGCAGAGGTTCAGTATGGCCCACGAACTTGGACACATCTGTCTCGATCACGAGACGATTCTGCCCCACCGTCTCGAAGAGGAAACGTTAGGCAGAGAGTTTGAGAAAGAGGCGGACGAATTCGCTAGTGAACTATTGATGCCGATCCAAATGTTCAAAGCGGCTTTCAAGTCAACTCCCAACCTGGATACCCTCGCAGAGCTATTTCAAGTCAGCACGTCTGCAGTGTCTGTCCGCCTTCTCAAGCTTCATCTCATTTGATTCTCCTTGAAGTGTCACGCGCTTCGTATAGGTGATGGGAGCGATCCCGATCATCTTTCCGAAGGGAGAATTCAAATGGAAAACGAATTAGAGAAGCATGACTCTCCGTGCCACACAATATCTGTCACCACGTTGAGCGGAACAAGCACGGGTTATTTTCACTCAAGCGACACGTTGCAGGAAGTGATTAATTGGGTCGTGCGCAAGCAGAAACTCGTCATTAACGGCCCAATGGTGCTCTCTTACAATGATCGCGCGCTGAATCCGGCGAAAACGATCGAAAGAGAGGAATTACCGCAGGTTGCAAAATTAACGTATCTGGCAGTCGTCAGTGGCGGCGGACAATTGAGGTGACGACGCAGTGGACACTGTGGTCAGTCGCGAATTGTTCGCCGAGCAATTGGAAGAAGTTCGGGAATCCGAATTACTTTCGATTAACCATTGGGAGTTATTGCGAGTGATTTACCCGACGCTTCTAATCCGCATGAGGCACCCAAGCGGCCCAAGCAGGAACTTCTTGCTTGACTTCAGCCGATACGACGATTTTCCCCCGTCCATAAAACTCGTGGACGAAGGCGACGCAACCGTGCTTGACGCGGCGAAGCTACCACAGGGAGGGCCACACTTCTTTCGTTACAACGCACCGACGAGCCCCTACCCGTCTATGTGTTACGACTTTACTTCTGAGTACTACGATTGGTGGCATGCAGGCTCGAATTCGGTGTGGCACAGCAAGCGAGGGAGCGCCGAGTACCGCGTTCTTGGCGTATTGAGTCAGTTGTATCAAACGTATAAACAAACAAATGGATAACGCAAAAATCATCCGTACTGAGTCTGTCGAAGAGTCGGACATTCTTTCCGGCTGGCTCAACAAATCCAAACCCCTGATGACTGCAGAGGAATTCATAGTTCTTTTGCCGCATCTCATATCTATTAACGCAATCGAAGAAACAGAGAGCTTCTTGCGACAGGCAGGTGCTCAGGACTGCGAAGGAGCGGTTCTCTGGATCGGTGAGAGAGAGGTTGACAATTTTAGGGTTCAGCGAGTGATGGCCCCGAGGCAGAGTGCTAGTCGCTGGCATTTTGATGTTCCGCTCGAAGAACGAATACGGATCGCGATGACCCTCGGAGAAAAGGAGGCCGTTCTGCTGCAAGTCCATTCGCATCCGGAAGAAGCATTTCATTCGCCAACGGACGATCGCAAGGCAATGGTTGACCGGCAGTGGGCTTTGTCGATCGTCGTTCCGAACTTCTGCCGTGATGGAATGCGTGACCTGAAAAAGCTGTCTGCGTATGCGCTCCGCGGACCACTCGACTGGGTGCAATTATCTTCCGCCCAATTGCAAAGGCTCTTAGTGATTCAGTAGTTATGAAAGAGATACTCGAACAGAACATTCTGGCGATCAATCAGCTCAAGCTAAACCTAAATGCAGTCGAGCTAGGCGAGTTCCTTCAGACTCGTCAGGTATCCCTGATTCTCTCGGACGAAACAGCTGCTCACATGGCCGCACTGAGAACCGCCATTGATCTCTTGGCTCGCCTTTCTTTTCAGGTGAATGTAGGTGCTAGAACGTCGTCTCTTGACCGTCAAACGAGCATGTTAGTAGAAAGCGCCAGGCGTTTTGGCTTCGACAACATAAGTCAAAAAAGGCCTCCCAATTCTGATTTGATTGTTGCGATCGGCTCTGAGCCAACTTCAGAAAGCAGCCTTCAAGCTTACGCTTCTGGTTGGAATGTTGGCATTACCAGTTCCCCGCGAAAGATTGACTGTGCCAAAGGTTCGAATGCTCTCTGCGGCGCGATGCTAGGAGTATTAGTCGCGTCAGAGGCTTTCAATCGTATGGTTGGCCCGCTGCTTGGAAAGAGTGATTTTCCCTCTGAAATGCTTGTTTCACTTCTCGACTATTCTTCGACTGCATCAGAGGAGCCTGCCGAACTTGAGCCGTTATTCATTCCTCACGGTACACTAATCGGGTGTGGCGCTGTGGGGGGCGCTTTCGTCTACGCTTTATCACTTCTTCCGGCGCTATCTGGCAAACTCGAAATCGTTGATCCAGACTGGTTCACTAGGACAAACCTTCACCGTTACATTCTCGCTAATCCAGTTGATCTAGTTAATCGGGTTTATAAGACTCATCGTGCCCGGGAGCGATTGCGACATCATGCCAAACTGAATGTGTTCGAGCACCGAAAGAACTTTTCCGAATTCCTCGATGAAGACTGTGACGAGAGGAAAATTGCTTTCCTTATTTCAGCTGTAGACAGCCATGGGAAGCGCAGAGATCTCGGTCGTGAAACTCCGTACGAGGCCCTAAATGCTTCGACAGGTAGTTTTACGCTGGCTCTCTCGACGCACTATCAAGGGTATCGGAATTCAAATCCCTGTGTGGGCTGTCACTATCCCGCGAGTGACGGAGAGCAAGAACGCTTTGTCGTGATCGCACGGGAGATCGGGTTGCAGATTGATGACGTTCGGACGCTAAGCATCACGAACGCTCCTATGACGAGCGACTTATTAGCGGCAATCGCGGCGTTTCGAAAGCAGTCTCCGGACAGTTATTGCGAGTTTATGGGGCAGCCGTTCGACAGCTTTTACCAACACGGGATTTGCGGTGCGGTCGAGGTTGAAACTCCCTCAGGTCACGCAGAAATACCACTAGCCCATATTTCTGCAGCCGCTGGCATTCTCCTTGCGATTGAAGTCGTGAAACGGTTTTCGTCGAAGCTAGAACGCTATGGTCTCGATAACTTTCTGCAACTGGATTTGTTGAATCTCACCAGTTGTTGGTTTTCGGACAAGAAGGCTTCACGAGTAGGCTGCGACTGTCAGAAGGAAGTTTATCGCCGGCGTTTTAGAGAAAAATATGAAGCTTGGCTCACGTCACCGTTGACATCCCCCGCCAGCAGGACAGTAACGCTTCAAAATCGTCTGCCGTAGCAGGCGACCCCCTCCGGCACAAACCTATCGGACGGTCATCCGATAACGGCGCATTATGTCCTGGTCAGACAGGCGTCGCGCCACCTGAGAAGCGAGTGTCACGCAGCCTGCACCGGCACATAATGAACGTTATCGTACGCCCGGCGATTGTAGGGTTTTCGCGCGCTTCGTTAGCCGCCACTTTCGTTGCACACTCGATGCCAGCCTTCATCCTTCAACTGAGGAAATCAAAGTCACGCGGTTGGTCGTCGTGCCGCTTTAGCAATCTGTGAGCCATGCTCAGATATCGCGAGGGATAGTTTCGGCGAAAACGAAATAGAGTTGGCTAATAGAGTGGGCAGACAAGATAGAACCAAAAAAACGGATTCGATTCAGCCGTAAGTCATTGGTAATCAATGACTCTAGACTCTAGAAACTCTAGAAATATTCTTGAGAAACTTGAGAATCGACCTAAGCTGTTTTCGTCCAGTCATTTGTGGCTCAAGTTTGTCCGATATTTGCTCGGTTCGGTTTTCTGAAAATAAAGTTTTCCGCGTACCTGGGAAGCAAAGATTTCGTGATGGTTCATTGGCTCAGAACCATCGTTTTGGATCAATTCGGCGAGGTACGTCTGCCGTCGGGCTAATCGGTCGTGGCCGACAACTACGATCTATGAAGACAGTCCGCTGATCAGAACGCTCATCCATGGCCTCACGTCTTCGGGCACCCGCACAGTTAGCTTTGGTTGAAATCCAAAGTGATAAGGCGACACCAAACTTAATAAAGTAACGCAATAAAGTGGGCAGACAAGATAGACGGAAAAATCCATCGAGTGAATCGCGCTAAGTTCTTTGTTTTCCGCAACCTTGGCATATGGAAAAATAAATAAATAAAACTGGGCAAACTGGGATTTCGCGGAAGCAGTCTTGACTCAATTACTTACAGACTTTTTTTGCATGTCATTTTTGAAAGGCCTCCTGAATTGCCGGGGTGTTAGCCTTAGGCGTTGTGATTTACAACTCAGGCGGTCCCTGGCGGAAGGTTTTGGTCCTTAACCGCGACGCCAAACGCTGCTTTCTTAGTGATTCTTCAATTTCCTCTGACAATCTTAGTGCTGGCACATTGCTTGTAATGGTCGATCCCACCATGATCGACCAAAACTTAAACCTTAAAGAGAAACTAGCCAGCGTTATTGATCGCGCGACACAGGACGCGATTGCGCTACTCCTAAGCCAGCGTGAGGCCGAGACTCCTTCAGTTGAATCCGCACCGGAATGGATGACCGCGGCCCAACTCGCACGCTATTGGCAGCTCATCAACGGCAATGGAGAACCCACCACCGCCGGAATAATGAAGTGGGCTCGGCGCTCAGAGAGTGAACATCCGTTGCCACATGCTTACATGGGTGATCTTCTACGCTTTCACCGAGCGGACGTTGATGTATGGGCGCGTCAAGAGGCCGAAAGGCGACGGGTCCAGAACGAACAGCGGCGGTTAAAGATCGCGTGACCATAACAACGTGACACCGAAACCATCTGGATTTAGAATCGAGCCACTTTGACGGCTGGGATTCCTTTTCCAGAAGGGAGAACAGCCAAATGGCAACTTACAAACGATACAAAGGAAGGAGACTCAAGCGCACCGACGCCGATTGGGACGAAGGAACCTGGTGGATTGAATTCAGTTTACAAGGCCAATACATCCATCAATCGGTTCCCGGCGCGCGCACACTGGCTCAGGCTCAGCGAGCTGAGAGCCAAATCAGAGAAGCGGTCTATGAACGGAGATACGATCCGGGCAAGAAACTCTTCTCTGAGTTTGTCGATGAAACATTCTTACCATGGTCGAAGGCTAACAAACGCAGTCACCGCGAGGATCAACAGCGCTCTGTTACCCTCAAAGCTTTCTTTGGTGAGAAACATCTACGGGACATCAAGCCAATGATGATTGAGACATTCAAGCGCGAGCGGTTGGCCACGCCGACCAAGCACGACACGGAGGATCGGCCCAAGCCGAGGACTCCGGCGAGCGTCAATCGCGATCTTGCTTGTCTCTCCAAGATCCTCTCAATGGCTTTTGATAATGAACTGATCGACTCGAATCCGATGAGGCGAGTTCGCTTGCTGAAAGAGAGTCCGAGTCGAGAGAGGTTTATTACCGCAGATGAAGAGCAGAAGCTGTTTGCGCAACTCACCGGCAGGCGAGATCACATTCGCTCCGTTGTCATTATCGCCCTCAACACGGGGATGCGGCGCGGAGAGATCCTCGGTTTGCAATGGGAACACGTGAACTTTCTCGCTCGGACAGTTTTCATCGCCAAGAGCAAAACCGGACGGACTCGAACTATTCCCATGAACGACATCGTCTTCAAGGAATTGATGGCGCTCAAGCAGGATGCTGGACCAAAGGAGTTTGTGTTCAGCAATTCCCGCACGGGTGTGAACATCGATTCCATCAAGACAGGCTGGCGGAATGCTTGCGAAGATGCGGGACTCGTGAATCTCAGGTTTCACGATACGAGGCACACCTTCGCAACGCGTCTGCGAGCCAATGGAGTTCACGAATGGGACATTCGAGACTTGCTCGGTCACACATCGGTGCGGATGACGAGTGTTTACACTCATCAAACGCCACTGAATCTGTGTCATGCAGTTAACACTCTGACCAATCCCAAGCTTGGTAAGGTCGTGAGGTTTCGAAGGAAGAAGCGCGAGCGTAGCACCAAACAAATCGCGCCATCTTCGCGCCATCTTGCTGTCGAGCAGTTATCGACTCAACAGCCTGATGCTGTAAGTGTAAGAACCCTCGCCAGTTGATTGGTGCCCCCGCAGGGATTCGAACCCCGAACAAACAGATTATGAGACGATTTGAGGGCACTCACGAAGTTGGACCATGCAAGATGTACCAGTATTTACCGAATCCGCAGCCGTCAAAGTTCGCTACATCTTGCTACGTCCGAACTCGCCATCGCGCCATTGAAAGTCATCCTCACAACAATCGGCATCCCAACAAATTTTCTTGCTTCAGCAATGGAGTTAGTGTCACTGTGTGGTTAGCAGACGACGACTCATCGACCACTGGACCCGCCGCCCATGGGAGACATCTACGACCAATTTGAGTTGGAACTTGCCAGCCTGGATCGCAAGTACGCCGGACACCCACGCCGGCAGATGATTCAGCTCTTCCTGCT
>DATMDU010000066.1:0-2550 GCA_035557535.1 Pyrinomonadaceae bacterium | reverse complement strand
CGCTCCCTACACAAAGCTCTTCTCAATACATACCACCATATCCTGATGTCGATTTGCGGTGGTTAAGAAGATGGGATGGTCGTAAAACGTAGCCCGTAAAAGCCCCAGGATGGCGCAGGATGCGAAGAAAACAGCTCGATGCACTTGTTTTCCATCTCCCGCTGAAAATCGTCTCTCCGGCCGTTATAACCCCAAAGACACCTCATTCACCTCTGTCTGCTCCTGAAGATTTTCCCCCTCTCCCCTACTTTCTGTCGGAATTTGCGGCCACTTGCGAAACAGCTGCGGATCATAGTGCCAGGATTCGAGGGGCGGCGGTTTTGGCGTGGTCGGCATTTCTGTTTGGCTCTCTGTAGCCGGGGATATCCTCGCACGTTCCGGCGGGGTCTGTCCGAACCGCGCCATCAGCTGGGGATGGCGCTTGGCGTACATAGACTTGAGCCGAATCGGATTATGCTCCAGGTCAAAACAGACGAGTTCCCCTTTGTCCATATGCATAAAATCCTGGGGGCTCATCACGGGGATTGCCCGTTCTGATTTCCCCGTGCTGGTGCGCGCTTCCCCATACTCACTTTCCGAATGGGCATAGCCTGAGGTGTCCCCCATCCGGATCGAATAGTGTTGGGCGGTCTCTAAATCAGCCTGGCAGAAGACAAGCTGCGTCCGGATATTGTTAACCCGGATTATTCATAAAATAGCGGTTTCCTCGTGCAAGCCATTGTTTTAAAATAGATATGCACGAAACGGTTATGGCAACAACAAAAAGGAAACCGCCATGGTCCAAGATACGCACATCGTGCTGCCTTTTGCAAGACTTGGCGGTAAAAACCTGCAAGCTGATTTCGACGGGGGCACTCTGAGCAGCGACGGCGGCGTGCTGTTTCTTCGCGAGATCGAGGCCCATGTGGGCGTCATTCGCCGTCTTGCGGGGGCGCTCCGTGACCCGCGCGATTCGCGTTATACCGACCATAGCTATGAGGAGATGCTGAGGCAGCGGATTTTTCAGATTGCCTGCGGCTACGACGATGCCAACGATTGCACTCCCCTACGCCACGACCCGGCTTTCAAGGCGGCGTGTGGTCGCTTGCCGATCTCAGATGATCCGCTGGCGAGCCAGCCCAGCATGAGTCGATTCGAAAATGCCCCGAGTCGCCGCGATCTCTACCGCACGGCTCAGGCCCTGTTTGACACCTTTGTGGCGTCGTACGACCGGGCCCCCCAGTCTGTACTGTTAGATATCGATGATACGGCAGACGAAGTGCATGGGGCTCAGCAACAGTCGCTGTTCAATGGGTATTACGATTGTTATTGCTACTTGCCGTTGCATCTGTATGAAGGTCAAAGTGGCAAGCTCATCACCTCGATTCTGCGTCCGGGGCGTCGCCCCACGGGTCAAGAGATCGTATCGATCCTCAAGCGCGTGGTGGGTGCGATCCGACGCGAGTGGCCCGAGGTCATGATTTTACTGAGAGGTGATGGCCACTTTAGTGTCCCCGAGGTGCATGAATGGTGTGAGAGTCAAGAGCCCGAGATCTTTTATATCTTGGGTCAAAGTGGTAACAAGGTGTTGAAGGAAAAAGCCCGCGGGATATTGCAACAGGCTCACTTTTTGTATCGTTGCCGTCAAGAGCGCTACCTGCGTAAAAAGCGACAAGATGAACGCCAGCAGCAGAAATCACAATTAAAGGGAAATAGGGCTCTGGTTGAGAACTCAAGAAATGAAGTCATAACAGAGCATATAAAAGTCAAGCTATATACAGAATGTCTCTATCAGGCAGAAACATGGTCAGAACCTCGGCGAATCATCTGTAAAGTGGAAATATCTGAGAAGGGTGAAAATATTCGTTTTGTTGTGACGAATATCAAGCTTTCTCGTAAAGCCTATATATATGAGACGATTTATTGTGGTCGAGGTCAGATGGAAAATTACATCAAAGATCACAAGCGGTTTCTGCATTCCGATCGGACCTCCTGTCATCAGTTTGAGGCGAATCAGTTTCGTTTATTTTTGCACAGTGCGGCTTATGTGTTGATGCACAACTTGAGAACAATAGGTCTTCGAGGGACGGCTTGGAGTCGAGCACAATTTGATCAGATTCAGCTTCGGGTGTTGAAAGTAGGTGCTCGGATAGAGGAATGGAAGACGAGAGTCAGGTTTCACTTTCCGAGTTCGTTTCCTTTGAAAGAGGTTTATGCGAGGGTGATGGCGAATTTATCCGAGGGGAGGCTGTGCCGATCGCCTTAAGGGGGCGGCTCCAGGTCGGCTCGACCTCGTTTGACCGCTGGTGATGCTGCCAAAGGAAGTCACTGGTGCGCTCGCTTGGCGCTCTAGAGAGCGCTTGGAAGGGCGTTGAGACACGGGAGCGGCTCATACCAGAGCGATCTAAGGAAGAAAACGTTCGTCTCAGGTCTGATAGCAGGCGTACATCCTCTTCTTGGGGATCGATCACCTTGGCGAAAGCGGTGGATGAATTAATAGGGCTAAAGTACCTACCTATGAGCTTCCAGATGGTTCCATCATTTATGCTGATAAAGCGTATAATGACTATG
>DATMDU010000065.1:0-1282 GCA_035557535.1 Pyrinomonadaceae bacterium | reverse complement strand
TGTGGGTTCGGGGTACGGACATCCCCGATGGATCGCGGGACTGACCAATCAATGCGAATCAACGAGGACGTCCGAAAGAGTGTGATCTTTATCGGGGTTTTAAGGCCCGATGGTTCGTTCATTCCGTATGGAACCGGTTTCCTTGTGCTCTGGTTTGAAGAGGGCAAGGGCTTCCCGTACTTGGTAACGGCTAAGCACGTAGTGGAGGACGCCAAACATTCCGGACTACCCGTCGTTGGGCGTGTGAATACGAGGCTTGGGCCCGCGCACGTGGGCACGCTGGTTGAGGAAGCGTGGCAGTATCACACAACCAATAAAAAGTCCGATGTAGCCGTTGCGCTCAGCCGCCTATCGTTCGAGACCTTCGACATAAAGCACGTCGGGCTTAACGACGGATGTCTCTCGGAAAAGTACGTCAAGGATAACGACGTCGGATGCGGGGATGAGGTTTTTGTCACCGGTCTCCTGACCCGCCACTACGGGAAAACGCGCAATATTCCGATTGTTCGAATGGGCAATATTGCGGGGATGCCCGACGAACTCGTTGATCTAGGCTCAGGACCCATTAAATTTCTTGCTGGTTGATGGTTTGCTTGATTCGATGGCGGTCTGATTCGGAGGCTGCCATGAATGATTTGTTCTGGTTGTCGCGTCTGCAAATGAAGCGGATCGCGCCCTATTTTCCTCTTTCCCACGGGATCACGAGAGTGGATGACCGCCGGGTGATCAGCGGGATCATTTTCGTCATCCGGAACGGACTACGCTGGCGCGATGCCCCGCGTGACTATGGTCCGCACAAGACGATCTACAACCGGTTCGTGCGTTGGAGCCGTCTTGGCGTGTTCAATAAGATCTTCGCCGAACTGGCGCGCCAGGCCGGCAAGCCGAGCCGGTTGATGATCGACGCAACCCATCTGAAGGCGCATCGGACCGCCGCCAGCCTCTTAAAAAAGGGGCTGTTCCCAGATGTATTGGGCGTACGAAAGGCGGCTTGAACTCGAAGCTGCACGCTGTATGCGATGGCCATGGGCGACCGCTGATCATGCTGCTCACCGAGGGGCAGATGAGCGACTACAAAGGTGCCGCTTTGATGCTGCCAGCCTTGCCGAAGGCCAAGGAGATCCTCGGCGACAAAGGCTACGACGCCAATTGGTTTCGAAAGGCTCTTGCCGAACGCGGCATCAGGGCGTGTATCCCTTCAAAATCCAACCGTAAGATCCAGATCGAACATGATCGTGCACTCTATCGGCACCGCCACAAGATCGAAAACATGTTCGGCAGG
>DATMDU010000064.1:0-1080 GCA_035557535.1 Pyrinomonadaceae bacterium | reverse complement strand
AAGCCAACTCATCACCGAGTCTGCATCGTTTACAGCTGGGACTACCCGGGTATCTAATCCGGTTTGCTCCCCCAGCTTTCATCCCTCACCGTCGAGCGCGTTCTGGCAAGCCGCCTTCGCCACTGGTGGTCTTCAATGGATCAACGGATTTTACCCCTACCCATCGAGTACCGCTTGCCTCTCCCGCCTCCTAGCTCTATAGTATCTTCCGCAGCCCATCTGTTAAGCAGGTGGATTTAACGGAAGACTTGTAGAACCGGCTACGGATGCTTTAGGCCCAATAAACGTCCCGACCACTCGGGGTGCTGGTATTACCGCGGCGGCTGACACCAGACTTGCCCACCCCTTATTCTGCACCATTTTTAGAGGTGCCAAAAGATCTCCTTAACGGAAATCACTCAGAGTAACCCTGTCAAGCTTTCGCCTATTGCAGAGGTTTCGCGCCTGCTGCGCCCCATAGGGCCTGGGCCCTTGTCTCAGTGCCCATCTCCGGGCTCCTCCTCTCAGAGCCCGTACCGGTTACAGGTTTGGTGGGCCATTACCTCACCAACAGCCTGATCGGCCGCAGTCCAATCCAGGGGCCATATAGGTTTGGGTCATTACCCATTCCAGAAGTAGTGACCTATCGCGGTTTATCCTCAGTTTCCCGAGGTTATCCACGTCCCCTGGGCATGTTGACTACGTGTTACTGAGCCGTATGCCACACATTGCTGTGTCGACTCGCATGGCTTAGTCCCACTCTGATAGCAGTCGGGTCCGGCAGGATCAACCGGAGTCGGGGACAGGCAGCAGTAGTGGTGGTGGTGGTGGTGGTGGTGGGAACCTGTTTCATTTCCCACCATCATACACACAGACACACACACACTCACTCACTCACTCACCACCTGTCCCAGTCTTTTGTTCGGTTGACTTACCGTATCTTTAACACGTCGTGAATTGTCCCTTGGGTTATGCTGCTGACTTGCCGAAGCGCAAATCAGTAAGCATTCACAAGGGCCAAACAGACGCTTATTGAGTTTCATTTGTTGCCCTTTTTGCAAGGCAACAACGAAAAAGAGTACGATCGAAAAGAAAAAACTC
>DATMDU010000063.1:0-512841 GCA_035557535.1 Pyrinomonadaceae bacterium | reverse complement strand
AATCTGATCGAAGGCGATAAACTGCACCTTCGGATTGTTCTTCCCCAACACCTTCGTGATCGCCGCCGTCAACGTCGTCTTCCCATGGTCTACGTGTCCGATCGTCCCGATGTTGACGTGTGGTTTACTGCGGTCGAATTTTTCCTTTGACATTATTAATCGCCTCTTTGATAAGTAATCGCTGGATCCGCTCGCTACCGGTTATGCCGCATTAAATGGAGCCCGCGATGAGATTTGAACTCATGACCTCCTCCTTACCAAGGAGGCGCTCTACCCCTGAGCTACGCGGGCCAACTCAAGGATGAAGATAGGAAGGATGAAGGCTGATGAGTATTCACTTCCATCACGTTCATCCTTCCGCCTTCATTCTTCAGCCTTGCTTTTTGGAGCGGGCGACGAGATTCGAACTCGCGACCCTCAGCTTGGAAGGCTGATGCTCTACCAACTGAGCTACACCCGCCCACTCTGAAATCTCAAATTTCCGATCTGAAATGACTTCGCAAATCAGAATGGAAATGGCATTTGAAATTTATGATCTCAAATTCCAAATGGTGCAGGGGGCAGGATTTGAACCTGCGTAGGGCGTTAGCCCGCCGGGTTTACAGCCCGGTGCCATTAACCACTCGACCACCCCTGCATTTCCCTGCCAAGTGCTTAGTGGAGCCGGCGAAGGGACTTGAACCCCCGACCCTCTGATTACAAATCAGATGCTCTACCAACTGAGCTACGCCGGCCCGCTACAGACAACAAATAGCGCATTCCGACAAAATGCGGATACTAACAACCCGCATACGAAAACGCAAGTCGCAGTGGAAATTGCACATACCCCGGCACCCTCCACTGTTAGCTTTGCGCGCGGTCGGATGAATTCTGAGTTACTTAGTTGTGCGCTGGCCCGAGATTGAGTATCTGCCAAACCCCTTAGAAGTGCAAACGCACGTTTGGAGTACCGCCTTCAGGCGGGTTTTGGCTAGCCGTCGAGCAGGATGTTGCCGCAAAAGCCCGCCTAAAGGCGGTACTCCAAACCTCTTCTTAGTCTCTCACGACAGGGATATTCGTTGAGTCTGCAGCAAACTTCGCTGTCCGATTCGTGACCGCGGATTGATAAAACGACTTGAAGTAGCTGTACATCGAAAGAAATGCCGATATCACTACCAACCAAAGCAGCGCGCGGCCGGCCGTATAAAGCAGAACCTGCCAGTCGGTCGCGGTTGTCGCTCCAGCCCCAAGAAGATGGCGCCCGGCTTCCCGTAATTCAGGTACGGTCCAAAACTTTATCGCGGGAAATGGCTGACCAAAGTTTGCCACTGGGGGCCTGCCGCCAACGCTGGAGCCGATTAAGAGCGCCACAGTCAAGACCTGGAGCAGCATCTTAAACTTCCCCATCTTCGACGCGGCTATTACCACGCCGTCCGACGCCGCAATCGAACGCAGTCCGGTCACAGCAAACTCGCGGCCAATAATAATGACGACCGCCCACGCCGGCGCCAGTTGATTCTCAACCAGCGAAATCAATGCGGCCGAAATCAAAAGCTTATCGGCGATGGGATCCAGGAGTTGGCCCAGGCGTGTCACCTGTCCGCGGCTGCGGGCAAAGTATCCATCCAGATAATCAGTCAGAGCGGCGCCCAGAAAGAGCGCGACACCCAGGATGTGACGCGGCAGCCCAAACCAGCTTTCGGAGAATGGCGTAAGCAGGACGACTACCAGAAGCGGAACGATGAAGATGCGCAGCAGTGTTAAAAAGTTTGGAAGGTTCACACCCGTTGCACCTCAGCCAATCAATCCATTGAAGTGAGCGACTAAAATTCTGAACACTATGAGTTACCTCGCAGTGTATGGTCCACTTGAAAAAAGTGTCAAGGCGCTCTTCTGAGCGGCTTTCTAGGGTGTTGCCCTAACGGCTTACCTCTTGAAATCGAGCCCGGTTTGCGCCGCTAAGTTTTCGTAAGCTAGAATGACTGGTTCGCTACTCCGCAAAATTCGCTTCCGTAGCGCTCTATTTAGTATCGCCCAATGACCATTGATCGCATTACCGTAAGAGGCGCTCGTCAGCACAACCTCAAGGACATTAATGTCGAAATACCCCGCGAGCGCTTCACCGTAATCACCGGGTTATCAGGGTCAGGAAAATCCTCTCTCGCTTTCGACACAATTTACGCTGAGGGCCAGCGGCGCTACGTAGAATCGCTGTCTGCCTACGCACGTCAGTTCCTGGATCAACTTGAAAAGCCAGATGTCGATTCGATCGATGGTCTCTCACCGGCGATCTCGATCGAACAAAAAACAGTTTCGCGGAGTCCGCGCTCTACCGTCGGTACGGTAACCGAAATTTACGACTACATGCGTCTGCTTTTTTCCTCGATCGGGCAGCCTCACTGTCACGTGTGCGGAGCCCCGATAACTCGCCAAAGCGTTGAGCAGATCGTACAGAATGTTCTCGACCTGCCTGAAGGTGAGCGAGTGATGATCCTGGCGCCGGTAGTGCGCGGCCGCAAAGGAGAATTCAAGAGCGAACTCGAGAAGCTGGCAAAAGATGGTTTCCTGCGGGCGCGGGTCGATGGCGAACTCTTGTCGCTCGATGAAGAGATCCGACTAGACAAGCGTCGCAATCACACTATAGAAGCCGTCGTAGATCGACTCCTGATCAAACCTGGAATAAATGAACGGCTGGGGGACTCGGTTCGCACTGCACTTAAATTAACCAATGGTGCCGTTTTGGTATCAATCGTGGACGGCGAAGAGAAGCTTTACTCGGAGAAGATGGCGTGCGTAATTTGCGGAATAAACGTTCCCCCGCTCGAGCCGCGTTCCTTTTCTTTTAACTCAGCCTACGGCGCCTGCAAACGTTGTCATGGACTGGGAACAGTACTCGAAGTTGATCCCGCCAAATTAATTCCCGACGCAACCATCGCAGCCGACAAACTGGAATTCATGGGAATGGCGGACAAGCAGGGATCCGCGTATCTGAAGAGCGCGCTGCTCGCGGTTATCAAACACTTTGGTGGTAACGCAAAACGTCCCCTTGCCGAGCTTGCCCGTGAAGTCATCGATGGATTCCTGCATGGAGTAAGCGGACAGATCGCGTTCCGCCAGGGTCTCTATTCGTATCAAAGTCCGTGGGGCGGCGCCTTGCTCTGGCTACGTGATCGGCTGCACGAAGCGCCGACGGAAAAAGTGCGGGTTGCTCTGGCAGAATTGGTGTCACCATCTCGCTGTCCGGGTTGCAAAGGCAAACGCCTGCGATCCGATTCGCTTTCTGTCCGACTTGGCGGCCGCGGCATTGCAGATTACACGGCCTTGCCCATTGAAAACACGGTGGCTGCGTTTGACACCATCAAGTTAAACCAACGCGAGGAACAAATCGCCGGACAAATTCTCAAGGAAATAAAAGATCGTTTGCGTTTTCTGCAGCGCGTTGGCCTCGGATACCTCACGCTCGACCGATCCTCGTCCACCTTATCTGGCGGCGAGGGACAACGCATTCGCCTGGCTACTCAAATTGGTTCGCAATTACGCGGCGTACTTTATGTTCTCGACGAACCTTCGATCGGCCTGCACCCTCGTGACAACCAGAAACTGCTCGACACTCTTACCGCGCTTCGCGATTTGGGAAACACCGTGCTGGTCGTCGAGCATGACGAGGAAACGATTCGTCGCGCAGACTACGTGGTTGATCTTGGCCCAGGCGCCGGCGCTCATGGAGGCGAAGTGGTGGCGAGCGGAACGCCCGAAGATGTCGCGAACAGCCCAAACTCAATCACCGGCCTTTACATCAGTGGTCAGCGGAGGATTGAAGTTCCTACGGAAAGGCGCCTGCCTAACGGCAAGCAGCTCACTCTTCAGGGTGCAAAGGCTAACAACCTTAAAGACATCGACGTTTCATTTCCGCTTGGCCTATTAACCGTTATTACCGGAGTATCCGGTTCAGGTAAATCGACCCTAATCGGCGATATCCTCTACCCGGCGCTGGCTCGTCACCTCTATGGCTCACTCGCTGAGCCAGGTGCCTGTGCCGCCATCGGCGGACTGGAACACGTCGATAAAGTAATTGAGATCGACCAGTCGCCGATCGGTCGCACGCCGCGTTCAAACCCTGCGACCTACACGGGACTGTTCACACCTATTCGCGAACTCTATGCAATGCTGCCTGAATCGCGCGAGCGCGGATACAAGCCTGGGCGTTTTTCGTTCAATGTTAAGGGTGGGCGTTGCGAAGGCTGCGAAGGCGACGGCATGAAGCGCATTGAAATGAACTTCCTGCCCGATGTTTATGTGCTTTGCGATGTTTGCCGCGGCGCCCGGTACAATCGCGAAACTCTCGCAGTTAGATACAAAGGCAAGTCGATTGCCGAATTGCTCGACACCACAGTTGAAGAGGCTCTACTACTGCTCGAGAACGTTCCGCAGATACAGCAAAAACTGCAAACGATTCTTGATGTCGGCCTCGGCTATCTTAAACTGGGACAGTCAGCCACCACCCTCTCAGGCGGCGAAGCGCAGCGCATCAAGCTAGCCAAGGAGTTATCTAAACGAGCCACCGGTCGCACCGTCTACTTGCTCGATGAGCCCACCACCGGTCTTCACTTTGCCGACGTGCACAAACTTCTCGACGTGCTGCAACGGCTCGTTACCTTAGGTAATACGATAATCGTCATCGAACATAATCTCGACGTGATCAAGTCTGCCGACTACATCATCGACCTCGGCCCGGAAGGCGGCGAGCACGGCGGCCGCGTAGTCGTCGCCGGCACGCCTGAAGAAGTGGCCCGGTCACGCCGCTCTCATACCGGGCAGGTATTGCGTCCTCTGCTGAATGGTCATCTCACCAAGAATGGCAATGGCAACGGCCGACGCGAAAACAAGAAGTCAGCGTAATTACGCGTGCTATACTCCCGCGCGAAAGACACCCGAGCACAATCCACTTTTGAGCCGGCATCAGACTGTCCTGCATGTCAATTTACGATAAGCATCTTCAACCGCTGTCGCTGGATGAGGTGAAGACCTATCCGCTGTCTGCGCGACCGAGCAAAGTTTCGCTGGATGATTTCGCGACGCCAATTCAGCCAGATTCTTCGTTAAATGATTTTCTTGACAGTCTCCCCAATATCCTTGCAGTTCAGAGTCTGAGGGAGCTCTCCGCACGCATCCATCGAGCGCGTGAACTCCAAAAGCCAATCATCTGGGGCATAGGGGGCCATGTCGTCAAAACGGGGCTTGCGCCAGTGATCAATGACCTGATGCGAAAAGGCATGGTCACAGCAATTGCCGCAAATGGTTCGGTGTTGGTCCACGACTGCGAGATCGCTCTGGTAGGTTCCACTTCCGAAGATGTCGACGCTACGCTCGGCGCGGGGGCGTTTGGCGGGGCCGAAGAGACGGGCCAACTCTTGAACAATGCAGCTCGCGCAGGCTCAAGCGAAAAACTTGGATTGGGCGAAGCCGTCGGGCGCGCGCTGCTTCGACTTGAACCGAAGCACGCGAGCTATTCCCTGCTTTGCGCAGCATACAGAGCCCGCGTACCTTTCACCGCTCACCTGACTATCGGAGGCGACATTGGTCATTTCCACCCACAAGCAGACGGCGCCGCGCTTGGCTCAACAACACACACCGATTTTAGACTGTTAGCTGAGATGGTCCGCCGTATGGATGGTGGCGGCGTTTATTTGAACGTCGGTTCGGCCGTAACGCTTCCCGAAGTTTTCCTGAAAGCAGTTACTCTGGTTCGCAATCTGGGCCATCCGCTAGCCGACATCACTACGGCCAACTTTGATTTTATCCAGTCATATCGTCCGCTCACGAACGTAGTGCGTCGACCCACGGCTGATGGCGCCGGCCGGGGATTCTCGATTACCGGACATCACGAACTGACTATTCCGCTCCTTGCCGCGGTTTTGACGTGCACCGACAAGTAACAACCCCTCCTTCATCAAGCTTCACAGCGGAGAGTCACCTCCTATTAATTAATTTCCGAAGCCGGTTGACGCGCCTCAACGATTGCGGTATTGTTTCTGAAATTGAAAATCGTTTTCAACTTCAAGCCTCGCCTCCGCGCAGTTTCTGGCTGGTAATGGCTGTGAACTTTCTCCGATGGAGCCAAACATGAACGTCAACATTTCCCGGAAGCAGCTGCGCAAGGGGCGGCTTCGCAAAGTCAGGTCGTGGGTAGTAGCGGTCACCGCAATGGGTTCCCTCGTCGCCTATTCTGCAGGCTCAAGCCGAGCTGTGACTCTGGCGTGGACAGCAGCCGATTCCCCGCCAGCGTCCAGCCAGAGTAAGAGTCAAGTTCAATCCGTGGCGCAACGCTTCGACATTCCGTCCGGCCAACTTCAAATTGTGATCGACGCTTTTCAAGCTGCCACTGGGTGGGAAATACGTGCAGCCAGTGGAGATATTCTCCGGGTCGAATCTCCCGGGGTGAGTGGACTCTACACTCCGGAGAAAGCCCTGGCTCGGCTCCTTGCTGGAACCGGAGTCAGTTTCCAAATAAACGGGTTGAAATCGGCTACTCTCGAGATTCACGCCCAGTCCGAATCGGTTGAAGTTCGCGATGACGGCAGGCAGGTGTCATCGCCAAAATATACCGCGCCGTTACGCGATACTCCCCAAACCATTGCAATCATCCCGAAGTCCGTTATCGAGCAACAAAGTGCCACAACACTCCGCGACGTTTTGCGAAACGTCTCTGGCCTGACGATCACGGCAGGCGAGGGTGGAAATCCAGCCGGCGACAACCTGACGCTTCGTGGATTCACGGCTCGCAACGATATTTTTGTCGATGGCGTTCGCGATCTCAGTCCGCAGTCGCGTGATCCGTTTAATCTGGAACAAGTTGAGATTGTGAAGGGACCGGCATCAGCATTTAGCGGACGCGGTTCCACTGGTGGCTCAATAAATCTGGTCAGCAAGTCGCCCAACTCCAAGCGCTCCTTTGGTGGCATGCTAATGCTCGGCTCGGACAGGACAAAACGAGTCACGGGTGACGTCAATCTACCCCTTGGAGACAGCACCGCATTCCGCCTCAACATGATGCTCCATGACTCCGGAGTGGCTGGTCGCGATGTAGTGGAAAACGAGCGTTGGGGATTCGCGCCTGCAGTGACTTTTGGGATTGGAAAACCCACCAGATTCACCGCAAGTTACTACAAACTTAAGCAGAACAACATTTCGGACTACGGAATTCCCTGGGTTCCCAATACAAACAATGTGCTCGTCGAATATCGCGATCGCCCTGCCCCGGTTCCTCGCAACACATTCTACGGACTCAAAGATCGCGATTTTGAAAAATTGAATGCTGACCTGGTTACGCTCAAGATCGAACATTCGATTAACGACGATCTGAATCTGCGCAACCAGTTGCGTTATGGATTCTCGACTCGCGATTCGATTGCCACTCCACCCCGATTTGCCAGCGTAGATTCCACCGCGATCAATCGCGAATTGCGTTCATGGATGACAGAGGATCGTATCTGGGATAACCAAACTGATTTCACTGCCGGATTCTCTACCGCTGAGATTAGGCACTCATTAGTCGCCGGAATTAATCTCTCGCGCGAGAACAATGTGCGGCGAACTCGCACCGCCGGCAATATGCAGACCACACTGTTGAATCCAAATCCCAACGACGTGTTTCCGGGAGCGATCACGGTGAGCCCAATAGTTGGAGACGTCACCGCCAACTCGCAGGCCTTCTACATATTCGACACAGCCAATCTGGGACAGAGATGGGACCTTAGCGGCGGTCTTCGCTGGGACCGATTTGACGCGGACGGCACCACTACTGCCGGCCTGCCG
Source organism: Pyrinomonadaceae bacterium (assembly GCA_035557535.1). GTDB lineage: Bacteria > Acidobacteriota > Blastocatellia > Pyrinomonadales > Pyrinomonadaceae > PSRF01. The sequence goes on along the minus strand of DATMDU010000063.1, from coordinate 505,047 downwards.
ATATCCCGAGTCGACAAAATGCTGAGCTTCCGCGCGGCCGCAGTCTACAAAGCAACTCAAAGCGGTAGCCTTTATGCGTCGTACGGGACCTCGTTGAATCCCTCGCTCGAAGGGCTTTCTTACAACACTGCAAACACAGTCATCGAACCGGAGAAGACCTACACATTTGAAGTTGGCACTAAGTGGGGGCTGTTTGGTGATCGCGTGTTACTTACGGGTGCGGCATTTCGAGTAGATAAGATGAACGCTCGAACTCCCGGTCTCTCGCCCGCGGATCCTGTGCAAGTGCTCGAAGGACGGCAGCGTGTTAGTGGCATAGAGATGGGCGCTACAGGAAGCTTGACTCGGGCATGGCGCGTAATGGGAGCCTATACATTTCTCGCCAGTCGGACGGTAGAGTCAAACACCCCCGGAGAAAGCGGCAAAGAACTCGTTAACACACCTCGGAACTCGTTCAACCTTTGGACCACCTATGAATTGCCTCGCGGATTCAATTTAGGTGGCGGGATGCGTTTCGTCGGTCGCCGTTTTGGAAATACCATCAATACCAGATTTGTGGACAGCTATTGGACCTTTGATGCGATGGCATCAATGCCACTCTCAAAACACATCGATCTCAGGCTCAATCTATACAACCTGACTGACGCCGACTATTTCGATCGCCTTGGCGGCGGCCATCTGGTACCGGGCCCAGCCAGGTCAGCAAGCTTGAGTACCAGTTTCAGATTCTGATCGAAGTTAAGTGCTCGCGAGAGTTTGGTCATCAGGGCGAAACGATGCTGCTGGAAGTAAGAGACCTTTTAACTGCCGAACAAGTTTCAGAATGCCGGCGGGTGTTGGAACGCGCGAAGTGGATTGATGGGCAAGTCACCGCGGGTCACCAATCAGCGCGCACCAAAGACAATCTGCAGGTACAGGATAGTGAACCCGCCGCGCAAGAATTGCGCGATCTAATTCTCGCAGCGCTTGAACGCAACCCGATTTTCATGTCTGCCGCGCTGCCGCTGAAGGTCTTCCCTCCTCTCTTCAACCGTTACGAAGTTGGACAGTCGTTCGGCAATCATGTTGATAACGCGATCCGACAAGTTCCCGGCTCGGCCCACCGTGTGCGGACGGATCTGTCAGCCACTTTATTCCTGAGTCAACCGGATGAATACGATGGCGGAGAGTTGCTGATTGAAGATACGTTTGGCGTGCACAGCATTAAGCTTCCTGCAGGTCATCTGATTTTGTATCCCGCCAGCAGCCTTCATCGTGTGCAGCCGATTACCAGAGGGGCACGAATCGCTTCCTTCTTTTGGGTCCAAAGCATGATTCGCGACGATGGGGAACGAACGCTTTTATTTGATCTTGATATGGCGATTCAGAGTTGCGCTGACGAAATGCCCGACAGTCCGAGCGTGACGCAGCTGACTTCGGTCTATCACAATCTCCTGCGACGTTGGGCCGATGTTTAAATTGCACGAGGAAATTGCTGCTTCGCACACCCCACATTATTAGGACGATTCTGCATGAAGCGACTTCGCAAGATAATTTTCTGGTGTCACCTGCCGCTGGGCGTAACGGGTGGCGTCATCATTCTGGTCATGGCAGTAACTGGAGTGTTGCTGACTTATGAAAAGCAAATGATCGCCTGGGCCGACAACAATAGCTCATGGATTTCGACGCCATCCCCGGCCACAGTTCCGGTCCCCATAGACACGCTGATCGCCAACGCACAAAAGGAACGAACGTCAGCTCCCACTGCAGTGACACGCCGTGCCGACCCCACCTCAGCAATCGAGGTGGGATTTGGTCGCGACGCACCTGTTTTCGTTAATCCCTACACTGGAGAAATAGTTGGCAGCGGCTCGCAAAGAGCCAGAAGTTTTTTTCACACGACTACTGACATTCATCGTTGGCTTGGAGCTCAAGGTGAAAATCGCGCGGTTGCTCGCGCCATTACCGGCGCCTGCAACCTAGCTTTTCTGGCTCTGGTAATAACCGGGTTCTATCTTTGGTGGCCCAAGACTCTGAACTGGCGCGCAGTAAAACGGATCATCTGGTTCAGAAGGAAACTACGTGGACAGGCGCGCGATTTCAACTGGCATAACACAATTGGGTTTTGGGCCGCGATTCCACTCTTCATCGTCGTGATTTCCGCGGCCCCCATTTCATATACATGGGCTGGAAATCTGGTTTACCGAATGGTCGGGGAAAGCCCGCCGCCCCCTCGGGCAGCGGCAAATCAACAAACGGCAGACGGCCGCAACAAGAACGCGGAAAGTTCTCCCAAAGCTATGGCCAGTCACCACAAACTCTGGGAAAGCGCCACTGCGCAAATCAGCGACTGGCGTAGCATCAGTATGCGAGTCCCCGCGGCGAACGATGGCCGCGTCGTGTTCACTCTCGACAAGAGTGACGGAGGCCAACCGCAGAATCGCGCACAACTTACGTTTGATCGACAATCCGGTGCGGTCGTGGCTTGGGAACCGTTTGCCACCTATTCCCGCGGGCGTCAGATTCGTTCTTTACTCCGCTTCGCACACACGGGTGAAGTTGCCGGCATCGCGGGACAGACGATCGCGGGGATCGCTTCAGCCGCTGGCGCTTTTTTGGTCTGGACCGGACTGGCGCTCGCGTGGCGGCGCCTATGGGGATGGCGAAGAAAGCGTTCAAGACAAGAAGCGCCTCGTGATCGGAACCTCGGGAATCTCTTTCCCGTTCAGGCTGATATTGAAGCTTCAGAGTGAGCCGCTCCAGCACACGAAAAATCGCTGTGATATAATTCCGCCCTACTTTCAAAAGAGATTTGTTTAACCCGAACTCGGGCAGAATTAATATGGACGCAGAGAAAATCGAACATTTCCGTACCCTTCTGATCGCTCAGCTGCGACAACACACCGAGCACATACGAGCAGATCAGGCCGCGGCGCTGGATTTTTCCGATAACGATGTCAAAGACACCGTCGATCTCTCTGTAATGGATGTCAGCAAGGAACTGGCGTTACGTTTGGGCGAACGCGAATCCAAAATGGTTGCGGATATCGATCAGGCGCTCTTGAGAATTAAAGAAGGAGCATATGGCTTCTGCGCGCGTTGCGGAAAAACGATTGACGAACGCCGGCTCGAAGCAGTTCCCACTGCGCGTTACGATGCCGCCTGCCAAACCATTATTGAAGCAGCCAACGGCGACGACGAGCACTCAAGCCTGTAAGAAAAGTCTAAGGTCCAAAGTCTAAGGTCCAGAGTCCGATTCCCTATACGAGACCCTGGACTTTGGACTTTGGACTTTGGACTTTGGACTTTGGACCTTGGACTTTGGACTCTGGACCTTCGGACTAGGCTTTCGGATGCGCCTTGTCGTAAACCGCAATCAGTTTTTCCATAGAAACGTGTGTGTAGATTTGCGTGGTCGAGAGACGAGCGTGGCCCAGCAGTTCCTGGATATCGCGGAGATCGGCGCCTGAGTCGAGCAGGTGCGTCGCGAATGAATGTCTCAGCGCGTGGGGACTGATGTCGTATCTTCCAGCGCAAATGCGAATGTATTTTTCCACCATCCTGCCGACCGATCGCGTGGTGATTCTGGTTCCCTGGTAATTCAGAAAAAGCGCTTCGGGTTCACGTTCCGATATTGGGGCCGCGTTAAGCAGTGCGTCGCGAACGTCCAGATAAACCTTCAAGGCATCAAGCGCCGGTTCGCCAAAAGGAACGATGCGCTCCTTCCGGCGCTTTCCCGTCACCCGGATAAGTCTGTTCTTGAAATCGATGTGGCCCAAATCCAGTTTGGTTAACTCAGCCACGCGCACACCTGTCGCATACATCAATTCGAGCATTGCTCGATCGCGTTTACCCAGGTCTGTCGCCACGTCCGGCGTTTCGATGAATGCTACCGCTTCCTCAATTGAAAGGTGAACCGGAAGTTTTTTTTCCAAACGAGGAGTGGAAACCAGTTTCGCCGGATTCAATTCCAGCAATCCCTCACGCACCAGAAATTGAAAGAAGGTCCGCAGCGCGGCCAACTTCCGAGCAATTGAGGTTTTCTTTTTTTCCGCCGTGTGCAGCGTGGCCAGCCATTCACGAATCGTGATCTGATCAATGGCCGACATTTCCGGCTCGGCTCTCTTCCCTGTTTTATTGTTTGCGGGGGCGATGTAATCGAGAAACTGCTGCAGGTCGCTGGCGTAATTACGGAGGGTGTGCTCGCTGAGGTTGCGCTCGTAGCGCAGGTGTTCGAGAAACTGGACTAACAGTTGCTCCATTAATTCTCTCATTGTCAGACAGAATTAACAGGGTTCACAAGATAGCGCTCAGGATGTTGTTGAATCCTGTGAATCGTGTAAATCCTGTCGAACCATCTGCTTTTTCAGACTACCAACCACCCGCCGACGCACTCGCCCCTTTTGGCGAATAATAACCTCGGCGAGCTCGCACGCGAACATCTTTGCGCGCTCTGACGCGCAAATCGATCAGATGAAACTGGCCATCGCGGCGTTCATCTCCCGGGTAATAACTAAGCACGTATTGTTGAGCGAGGTCCGCAGCAATTTGCTTAAACGCGCTGTCGACGTCGTAGAGGGACTTGGGAATGTAGACCGCGCCGCCCGTCTGATTCGCAAACTGCTCCATCCTCCGCTCAGCCGCGAGGGCTCGAAGATTTGCGCCGTCGTGAAGTCCGGTTTGCACGACGAAGATCTGGCAATCGTTTGCCACCGCCTCTTTCAACGTTAGTTCGAAATCGTTTTCCCGCATGGTTTCAATGCCGTCGGAGACAATCACCAGTACGCGGCGGCCGCTGTAAGGGCGTAAATACCGGCTGGCATCGATAATCGCATCGAAGAGCGAAGTGGCTCCCTCGGGTCTGCCAAAACTGGCAATCGTCTGCTGCAGAATATCCACACTGTTTGTTAAAGGCTGGGCCAGATAGCTTTCAGTTTCGACTGAGTAGATCGCAGCTTCGTCTGAGGGCCGCATGACCATTCGAAAAAACTGCATCGCAGCGCGTTTTTCAAAGTCACGCGCAAAATCCAAACTCCCGCTGTTGTCAAAAAGCATAACCATACGAACGCTGGTTTCCGATCGAGTAAGGTCACTGATTACTTTTATCTGGCCGTCAACACGTAACTCAAAATCCTCCAGTCGGAGTCCTGTGATTGCGAAGCCCTTCGTGTCCACTACCGAAGCAGGTATGGGAACCAGATTAGAGCGAACCCGCACGGTGTCATCCTCGTTGACCTCATCGCTCGGCGAAGGCGAAGGGTCTTTGGACGAAGCAGGCGGCTTTGCGTTCGTTGAAGGTGGCGTTGTCACGGGATCGGCAATGGGAGTGGGTCGCTGTCTTGATTTGTCCGGAGTGCTCTTAGAGGTACCTGGTTTTTCCTGGTTTCTTCCCGATTGAGCGAGGCTCACCGCTGCACCGCCCATAGCGGAGAGCAGCGCAATAACTACAAGGGCGCGATGAGTGGTCCTGTTTACCTTGATCATGCGTAAGCCTGCAAAGAGGGTTGCGGATAGTGAAGTTGCTGAAGCCACATGTCCCATTCTTTTAAGGCCAGCTCTACCTGGAGTTGGTGCCGATCTCTTTTCCGGCGCACACGTTTTCGATCTTGTTCCGGGAGCGGTTCGAGCAAGGCGAAAGTAATGTTTACGGGCTGGAAGTTTTTCGTTTGCGCACTGGAAACGTAACGTGCCAGCGCGCCGGTGGCACTCAGAGGCGGGGCCTGCACCAGCGTTTGCCGCATCGCCAAACGAGCTGCGTTCACCCCTGCAATCCAACCCATCGCCACCGACTCAACGTAACCTTCCACACCGGTTATCTGACCTGCGAAAAACACGTTGGGTCGTTCGCGCATCTGCATTGTCGCTGAAAGCACCCGCGGCGAACAGATGTAGGTGTTGCGGTGGATCTGGCCAAACTGCAAAAACTCGGCGTTTTCCATTCCCGGCACCAATCGCAGCACTCTTGCCTGTTCGCCGTAACGTAGATGATTCTGAAAGCCAACCAGGCTGTACGCGTCAGCCATTAAATTTTCCTGCCGCAATTGTACCGCGGCATACGGCTCCCGGCCGGTCCGCGGATCGATCAAACCGACCGGTTTCATGGGTCCAAAACGCGGCGTGTCAACCCCTCGCCGTGCCAACTCTTCAATCGGCAGGCACGACTCAAACCACCGAGTTTCTTCAAACCTTTGCAGCGGGACGCTTTTCGCGTTAATCAGCGCCTCGTAGAAGCGCGCGTATTGCTCGCGATCAAAAGGGCAATTCAAATAGTCGTCGCCACCTTTGCCGTAACGCGCTGCCGCAAAAGCTACGGAACGATCTATCGAGTCTGCGGCTACAATCGGAGCGATTGCGTCATAGAAGTAAAGCTGATCGCTGCCCGTCAATTTCATTATTTCGATAGTCAATGAATCCGACGAAAGCGGACCGGTAGCGATGATCGTGATTTCGTTTTCATCGACCTGGGTTACTTCTTCGCGCACGAGCTCGATGTTCGGATTGGTTTGAATCCGCGCGGTAATCAGTTCTGCAAACTTATGGCGGTCAACCGCCAACGCCGCGCCGGCCGGGACACGCGTCTTCGCGGCAACTTCCATTACGAGGGAACCTGCGCGGCGCAACTCTTCTTTCAGTAGATAAGGCGCGCTGCCAACTTCATCAGACTTCAGTGAGTTTGAACAAACGATTTCTGCCAACTTGTCAGTGCGGTGAGCGGGCGTTTCTTTTACCGGACGCATCTCGAAAAGTCGGACCTGGGCCCCCGCCTGAGCCGCCTGCCATGCAGCCTCGACGCCCGCAAACCCGCCGCCAATTACATTTACCTTGTTCATGAACGCTTCGTCCGACCGCGCCTCTGGCGCATTCCGTGCGGAAAGGCTTGGCCTTTCCGAGCAACCGCAAGCATAAAACAGGAGGCTCCGCCTCAAACTGCGCAGGCGCAGCCTCGCACTCGGAAGTGGCTTAGCGGAAAGGCTGAGCCTTTCCGCACGGAACCCGGCAAAGCCGCAACCGATCACGGTTTCCTGACCGGCGGTGATTCGACCGCAGGCACATCGGTCTTCGGCGTATCGAGTTTGAAGTCTTTTACGTCGCTACCGAAGTGCTTATAGTCGCTCCATTCGATGGTCTTATTGAAATCCCCGCCACCAAACAACAACACTTTCACCGAAAGGTTCATTTGGGCCAACCGTGGCAACCAAAGACCTTCAGCCACGCGCGTCTGCTCCATCATGAAAGCCGCACCAGGGCGCAAATTTACCAGTAGTCCCCCAGCCATTTTGAAACCCTCAGCAAGCTTTGCCTCGAGGCGGATTACCTGCTTGTCGGCGGGATCGATCCACGCCACTCCGACGAGCTTTGAAATCAAACTCTCTTCGCGATTGCTTGGCTTGAACCCTGGTTTCACCCGAAAGTCGAAAACCACGGCATCGCGATCGCGAAATCGTTCGAGTCGAGGCGAGACAAACTCGTGCACTTTCAAGAACTGCGAAATGGTGACATCGTCGTCGGTGTCGGAGTTTTCCTTGGCCCGGCTGGCCCGTTTCCGTTCGCGTTCGGCGCGGTACTTGTCCGCTCGCTGCTGGTTCTTATCCTTGTCTCGTTCAGCTTTTTCAAATTCTTCTTCTACTCGCCTGGTTTCTTTGGCCAGCCGTTCCCCTGAAAGCACCACACCGTTTTCACTGATCAATTTCATGACCGCAGCGCGGTTGGCAATTGGAAACACTTCGAAAACTTTGGTCGTCTCCTTCTTCAGCTCGCCCTTACTACTGATCTCGCGATCTATTTCCTTTTGAAGAAACGCGTATTCAGTGAACCGTTTTTCCAATTCATCCTGATTTTGCGAAACTTCCCGCAGCAGTTTGACGACATCTAAGGCTTCGGCCGTTCGAGGGGGGTCGAAGTCAGCGATAGCCAACCCCTGATTGTACGTACTCCGTTCCAGCAAAAATGTTAAGGCACTCGCGCCACGGGCGCTGACACGGACGCGGTGTGCCTGCAAAATATTTGCAATCGCCGGCTGCGGACGATATTCAGAAAAGCTGGTAGTAAGCTGGCGAGCGTCATCTTCAATCCTCATCAGCAACTTACTGTTCAAGCTAAACAGGTAGCGCAGACGCGCCCCATTGCGCGTAGAAAATTCGACAGCGTAAGCGGGCCCGGATTCAAGGTCGACTAACGCCACCGTGCGCGCCAGCACATTCAGTTTTTTGTAATCAACAAGGTTGCCGGCCTCAAGCAGCGCCTGTAACTTGGCAGACTTTGCTTCGTCGCCGGTGAGCGTGCGCAGCTTCCCATCGCGGTCGCGCGTCCAGGCAGAGCCGGCGTTTGCGGCAGCTAGTTCATGGCCGTTTGCATAAGCTATTTCCGAGCGAAACGACGCAGGGGAGCGAATCTGAGTCTTCGCTGTGCCGATACGCGAATCTTCAAGATGGACCGTCCATTCGTAACTGGCATCACGGATAGCCGCTACGCGCTTTTTCCCACCGATAGCTTTGAGATAAGCCTCGACGATCTTGTCGGCGGCTGGGAGCTTCGCAGGCGCCGAAGCTTTTTTCTGCGCTCCGGTTGTCAGAACCGGCAGCGGTAGCGACCGGGCCAAAACGTTGGGAAAGACTGCTGTCAGAACCACCAAAATCAGGACTGTGGCGCGAAGACAAGTATCAACCTGAGCCTGCGGCTTGCCGCCGCACAATGCGGTAAGGCTTGCCTTACCGAACGCGAAGAAATTTATGAACTTTTTCCTGAGGCTCAGCATCAGGAAAGATTGAGACGGGGCCCCCGGAAAGCCGCAGGCTTTCCGCACTGTGCGGCGGCAAGCCGCGTAAAACGCCGTGCGCTTGCCAAACATGGACCTCCGCGACGTCGGTGCTTGACACTGCAAAGTAGGCGTTCGTATAGTGAATTCTCCGTTCGAGAGCATGTTCAATTCTCGTTGGTCCGCGTTAATTAGCCGGCTTAGCTCAGTTGGTAGAGCGTCTGATTCGTAATTAGAAGGTCGCCGGTTCAACTCCGGCAGCCGGCTCCAACAATTAGTACTTCCACAACTCAGTATAGGTTTCATAACGAAGGCCCGCAAAGTTCGTTCCTGCAAATGCGTTTGAATTCCACTCAACGCACTTCACAGGCCCCGTATGTTAACCTCGCCTAAGATGCCGCTTACTATCGACCAGTCTGCTCAATACGACCGCGACGGGTTTCTGGTGCTCGAGAATTTTGTTGAGGCCACAGCCTGCGAGAAACTGCGTAATCGTGCTGACGAACTGGTGCGCGATTTCGATCCCGGCGGGATCGTCTCGATCTTTTCCACGCAGGAGCAAAGCCACCTGCGCGACGAATACTTCCTCGGATCCGGAGATAAGATTGGTTTCTTCTTCGAGGAGGATGCTTTCGAGTCTGACGGTAAGCTGAAACAAAGCAAGGAACGCTCGATAAACAAGATCGGACACGCGCTTCACGATCTCGATCCCGTCTTCAGTGAGTTCTCAAAGACACCCGAGATAAAACAGTTGGTTGAGGATCTCGGTGTCGAGCATCCTTTGCTGGTCCAGTCGATGTATATCTTCAAACAACCGAAGATCGGCGGCGAGGTTACGTGTCACCAGGACAGCGCGTTTCTCTACACTGAACCCATCTCGATTGCCGGTTTGTGGTTCGCAATCGAAGACGCAACTATCGAGAACGGCTGCCTGTGGGCCATTCCCGGCGGGCATAAACACGGACTAAAATCGCGTTGGCGGCGGAATACTGACGGACTGATGGGGTTTGAGATTTATGATCCAACTCCGTTTCCGGAAGAGCGGCTCGTGCCGCTTGAGGTCCTGAAAGGGTCATTGATCGTTTTGAATGGGTTACTACCGCACAAGAGCCTGGCTAACCGGTCTTTGAAATCGCGCCACGCCTACACCCTTCACGCAATTGGCGGCAATTCAACTTATCCCGCAGACAATTGGCTCCAGCGTCCAGATGGATGGCCGTTTCAGGGATTCAATTAAGGGCTAAAATTGGGCGGTTTTAGTGGGACGAACGAATCAAGCCGCGGAAAACGCCCTGAATCCGGACCTGCGTCGCCGGGACCCTGAGAGATTCATGGTCGGAATTCGCGGGTCGTAACTCGATCTCGGGACCGTGGCGGAAAAGCCGCTTGAGCGTGGCATGGCTCTCGTCAATCAGAGCAACTACGATTTCGCCATCGTGAGCGTCAGTACGTTGTTCGATGAGGGCTATGTCGCCGTCGCAGATGTGATCGTCGATCATTGAGTCGCCGACTATCTTCAGCGCGTAGGCTTTCTCAGGTCTGACGTTGCCCAGCATGAAGCGCGGCATGGCGATCGTCATGTCGTCTTCGACCACCTCAATCGGCTGACCTGCGGCAATTCTTCCCTCGTATCTCACTTCGCATAGCAACTCCGGAAACGGCAGCACCGGAACCGGCGGGAGCGGAGCTTCCGGCGCTGACTCAGCCATGACCGTGATCCGGAACATGCCATTCTCATCGCGGATCGAGATCAGCTTGAGACGGACCAGCGCTTTGATGTGTTTGTGAACTGTCGCGCGCGACTTAACGCCGAGGTGATTGGCAATCTGTGCGTAGGAAGGTGTGTAACCGCGACGCTCAAGGAAGCGAATGATGTAATCAAGAACTTGCTTCTGACGTTGCGTGCGTGGGGCAGCCATAAGTTTCAATCAGATCCAGAGCGCGTCAGTAACTGCTTTGAGCGTGCACCCCTTGAAACAACGTCGGCATTCTATGGCGCGCTAACAGTCACGTCAAGCAATTGTTAACGCGCCCTGGATTGAACTAGTTAGTTTCCGCGATGAGAGTAGCGGGCCAGCGTGCGTGGGAAAATGCGAACCCCAGCCGGCATCTCAGACAAACTGATCGATTTTCCAGTTAACACTTCGGTTGCCTTCACACCGTAGATAGCCTGGTTGAGGTCGTTGTCGTGGCTGATTACTACGCCCTTGAGTGCAGCACCAATGAAAGCGCCCTTGCTGCGAGAGTAGGAAAGTATTCCGGCATCCAACGTGGTGTTCGTAGAAGCCGCTGCTTCGCGTCCCACTGGACCAGCCACCAGGCCCGCCTCGCCGCCCATTTCAAATTTATCTTCCAGCAAACCCTTCACGCCGTCAGGATTCATTATTAAAAAGACGTAGTCGTTTTTCTGCGCGCCGATCTGGATTCCAAAACTGCCGCCGCTCAAGTTGAAAAAAGCGGGCGGGCTCCAGCCATTACGAGTGCGCGTGCTGATGACTCCTTGTCCGCCGCGTCCTCCCACGATAAATGCAGCCTTCATTACGCCCGGGAAAACCGCAATTGCCTCAGCTTTATCGAGCAATTCCTTGGGGATTGCCTTTTCCTTGACGTTCATTATTTCAGTAAAAACCTTTGCCGCCGCGCTCGCGTGGCGCGTCGCATCCTGCGTCCGAGACTTGCCCTGCGCCGAAACCTGATTGACCGAAAGTCCCAACCATAAAACCGCGCTCAGCGCGCCAACGACCGTTTGTCGCATCGAAAACTTCATTTCACTCGCTCCTTCAATAGTTATGTTCATGACCAAACGGGAAGAACTTTGCAGACTGATCAAAAACAATTTTCGTACTGCGACCCTGATACTACACCCTGCGAGCTTGAAGGTGTTAGGAGTCGCAAATTCGGTTAAGACAAACGAACTGTGAGTTCACCGCACAAAAAAGCGAGCCCCGAAGAACTCGCTTGTCTGTGTTTTACTTCCGTAGCGGACAGTCTTTAGTAACCGTTGTAGCCGTCGTTAAAACCGTTCTCGTATCCGGCGCGGTAGTAACGCTGGTAGAGCGCCCTGTTGCCCAACCTCGAACTGTAATCTTTCGAGGCGTTGCGATACGCGCTGTTGTTTCGGAAGTCGCTGGAGCGCCGATTACGAGCTTTCCGACCTTCCTTGATGCCCTCGTTATAGCCGGCATTTAGCGCGGTCTGACGAAGCTGAAATGAGCCTCCGTAGTTGTCGTAACGATCCCAGTTGCGCCCGCGGCGATCATCGCGTCGATCCCGCCTGTCTTCACGCCTCTCCTGGCGATCCTCGCGTCGATCCTCACGGCGATCCCGAGGCGATTGCGCCTGGACGGCGGTTCCCGAAACGAATGACACGCCCAGTAACATTGCGATTCCGACTTTTTGAATTCCAGTAAATATTTTCATTTCTGTCTCCCTATTCCTGTGTTTGGAACACTCGATCTTAGTTAGAGTTGCTCTTTAAGAGCCGGCGCAACTTCATCCGGGCTTTGTGAAGCTGGGATTTTGAAGTACCTACCGCAACCCCCAGCATTCTTGCGATGTCTTCGTGTTCATGGCCTTCAACGTCGTGCAGCACAAAAACTGAGCGGTAACCCGGCGGCAACTTCGCCACTGCACGATCAAGGCTGATTCGATCGAGAACCGGCATCTTGTTTGGGTTCTCCGAACCGTGAACGATCTGTACCGGAGTTTCTCCTTCTTCCGTCGTACGCTCGAGCTTCACACTCTTCTTACGAAAGTGCATGAGCACCTGATTGACGGTTAGCCGATGCAGCCAGGTGGTGAAAGCCGAGTCACCCCGAAAGCTTCCGATCTTTCGGAAAAGCTGGATGAAGGCCTCCTGCGTAAGATCTTCAGCCTCAGAAACGTTATGAGTCATACGCAAGCAGACAGAGTAGACTCGGCGATTGTGACGCTGATACAACTCTTCAAACGCCGCCATATCACCTTCACCGGCTGCGCGTGCCAGCGCATGATCGGAAAGCGGAGCTATTACGGTTTCCGTTTCGCGTGTCTTGCTCTGCCAAAGGGGATAGGTTTCTGTGTTTGTCATGGCTCTTCCGTTTTAGCAACTTGAGGGCCACGAAATTTACGCCAAAACCGCGGTAAAGCTGTGCTGTTTTGTCCTGCAAGAGGCCAGTTTCGAACCATAAAGGGTACGGTAGCCGAAACCGTGTGGTACTTTTGTTGGCGCCGATTACAGAACAAGATTACGGAATTCTTTCCGCTGAAACATGAATCGATTATCTGCAGATCAGATAACGCCAAAAAATTGCTCAAAGTGTGGAGCAGCTTTCGGCTGTGGGATTTCGTCAGCCGCCGGCTGCTGGTGCGCAGACTTGCCGCAGGTTGGACCGGTCGGCGCGTCCGACCTGGATTGCTTGTGTCCCACTTGCCTGTCTGAGGCAATTGTTCAAGCGCCGTCAAAAGAAAGCAGCGCGACCAAACCACAAATCCGCCAGTCGCCGGCGCCACTAATCGAAAACGAAGACTACTATCTCGAAGGGGCGGCAATGGTATTCACCGCTCAGTTCCTGCTTCGTCGTGGCTACTGCTGCGAAAGCGGCTGCCGCCACTGTCCCTACCTATTCCTACCGCCGTCGGCTGGATAAAGGGAGCAGATCTTCGGTGGCTTTCCCTGAACCGCGGAGGCATACATACTGAGCTCACCCTAAGGAGAGAATCCAAAATATGAAACTGGTGTCAGTGTCACGCGCCTTAGCGCTACCGATCCTGCTGGTTCTCACTTCCAGCTGTGACCGAAGCGCGTCAAATTCTTCACAAAAGACTTCTGATCCTCCTTCAAACATACAATCGACTATCACAATACAGCCGGGTAAGTCCCCAGCCGGGGTAGACAGCCGAGAACCAGAACTCAGTTCGACGACAGACGGCCGGATCATTTTGAGCTGGGTAGAGAAGGTCGGGGACACGAAGTATGCGCTGCGCTTTGCTCAACATGCAGGTCAATGGTCAGCGCCCGGCACCGTAGCTGAAGGCAACAACTGGTTTGTGAATTGGGCAGATTTCCCCTCAGTCATTGCACTTTCAGACGGCTCGCTCGCGGCACATTGGCTTGTGAAGAGCGGTTCCGGCACATATGCCTATGATGTGAACATTGCCAGATCTAAAGACGGCGGCAGAACCTGGGGAAAACCAATCGTCCCGCACACTGATGGGACGCAGACCGAACATGGCTTTGTCTCGATGGTGCCGCTACCTGACGGGCGGGTTGGGGCAGTTTGGGTGGACGGTCGAAGTCTCAAAGACATCGAAGGTCACTCCGACGAAGACAAACCATTAGCTGTAAGCATGACTTTGCGTTATGCCGCGATTGACGCGGAGGGAAAACTCTCGGATGAGATGCAGTTGGACGAACGAGTGTGTGAGTGCTGTCAAACGTCGGCTGCGATAACGGCTGAAGGCCCCATCGCGGTCTATCGTGATCGCTCTGATAAAGAAGTGCGCGACACTTACGTGGTAAGTAACAAAAAAGGAAACTGGAGTGCGCCCCAACCTGTTTTTTCGGACAACTGGGAGGTTAATAGTTGCCCTGTAAATGGGCCCTCCATCGCCACCGACGGTAAGCGAGTAGCGGTTGCCTGGTATACCGAAGCAAACGACTCTCCCCGCGTCAGAGCTGCGTTCTCAACCGATGCGGGCGCTACTTTCGGAAAGGCCATCGAAGTGGACGATGGGGAAAACCGCGGGCGTGTTGATGTCTTGATGCTGCCGGATGGATCGGTGCTCATCTGCTGGTTGTCGGGAAATGCCCAGGGCGGCACTATCAATGTGCGACGCGTTAGCTCCGATGGAGCGCTTGGGCCAACTGCGGTGATTGCTCAAACTGATATCTCGCGCTCAAGTGGTTTTCCACGAATGGCGCGGCGGGGCGACGAGGTCCATTTCGCGTGGACAGAATTCGGTAAGCCTTCATACGTGCGCACTGCCACTGCCAACATCAGCGCTTACAAATAAATCGAGCCACGCCCGCGTCTTACCAAATCTGCGCGACCGCGTCTTATCTGAATTAGAATCTGCTCACTCATAGATGAGTCTCGTACGCGGCGCAGCCTTGACACTCCACCTGCACGGTCGCGTGCGCGATTTTGAATTCAGATGTCACCTTCTGTTGAACCGCCACAAGCACTTCATCATGAAGCGCGTGATCGGCCAGAACTGCATGAACGCTCATCGCATTAACACCTGAGGTCAATGACCAAACGTGCAAGTCGTGCACAGAGGCCACGCCATGAACACCCGCAATGGATTCGCGGAGAGTGGCTACATTTACATCTGATGGCGTTCCCTCGAGCAAGACTCCAACCGCGTCTTTCAACAGCATCCAGGTGCGCGGAAGAATAAACAACCCAATACCGGCCGAGATGATTGGATCAGCGTAATACCAGCCGGTCGTGAGCATGATGACTGCGGCCACGATCACCCCCACCGAAGTGAGCATGTCGGAAAGCACCTCGAAGTATGCCCCCTTCATGTTAAGGCTCTCTTCGGACGCCGAGCGCAAGAGTCGGATGCCAATGAGATTAACAACGAGTCCAACCGTGGCCACGCCCAGCATCGCCGCGCTCTGAACCTCTTGTGGACTGCGAAACCGCTGATAGGCTTCGTAAAGGATGTAGCCGGAGATCCCAATCAGCACCACGGCGTTAATAAGAGCAGCCAATATCTCGACGCGATAAAACCCATAGGTCCGTTCAGGTGTGGCGGGACGTTCAGCGAATTGAATAGCGAGGAGTGCCAGCCCAATTCCGGCGACATCGGTGAGCATGTGACCGGCATCAGCCAGAAGGGCAAGACTATGCGTCAACAATCCGCCCACAATCTCAGCGATCATGTAAGCGGAGGTCAATCCCAGAACAATTGCGAGTCGCCACTTGTTCCTTCCGGCCCCTGAATGTACGTGTCCGTGCCCGTGGCCCATCAGTTCTCCAATACATCGCTTCCTGGCGGATCTTCGTTGCGAACGCGTTCAAACCAGCTAAAGCCGAATTCAGGACACGTGATTGTGGATTCCAAGTCCATCTTGATTCACTTCAAAAGTGGCGCCAAGTCCGATTTCAACTTATCGAATTCGTCCAGAACGGTTACGCCCGTACTCATTAGGGGCTCGGGTTTTGTGAGCCATTGAGCTTCGGGCGCGTAAAGATAGTAGGCGTCCCAAACAACGTCGGGATCATTGCTCTCAGGGTCTTTGCCGGCGAAGAAGCGGCCAACCTTTTTCTTCTCGTCCCAGTAATGCACCACGCGAGGATCATCGAGCATACCACCCGTCCAACTCCATGTGGACCGAGCATCGGTGGGAATCATCGAAAACCAAACCACATATACGCGTAGTCGTGGGGAAGGATTCGCCTTCAAAATTTCCTTTTGTACCCGCCGGGCACCTCCAAGGCATTCTGGTCAGGTAGGGGATAGCAACAGGAGGATACGTACGTTGCCCATATCCTGGTTGAAGCGTACGCGGAGTTCTTCAATGTTGTTCAGATCGGTAAGCGCAACGTTTGCGTCCGGCCTAAACGAGCTAAGGACAGCCGCGATGATCGCGACGGCAAAAACGGCCACGACAATCAACCATCGCCAACGTGAATTCGTAATGCTCATAGAAATCAGGAGCTTAAACAGAATCCAAAGCAAGGATTAACTTTTTGGCACTCGAACTGTGAGGTTAATAATAAAAAGCTGAGGAGTTACTTCATTTCTTTGCCGTGGCGGGTTTCAGTTCCTTGAGCACGCTTGGCTTAACTCCACGTTTTTTTAGAGTGTCATGAGCTTCATCGCGTAGATCATTCGCGCTTTGGCTGTCACCTTGCTTGCGCAAGACGTCTTCATAGCCCTCGACATAGTTTTTGAAATCAACGTGGCCGAGAGTTTCAGCAGCAGCGTTCATATTCCCTGTAAGCGCCGCGTCAAGACATTTTCCAGATTCCTTCGCGTCGGGCCGCGCGACTTTGATTTTTGCATCCTTCGCCTCATCGCCCAACTCCAGATACTTGTAATCCTTCGCCAGCGCCTTTCCGAGAGGAACGTTCGCATGAATTGCCAGGCGGCTCTCAGGCATTTGTGCGGCCACCTCACGAAGTACGTCGTTACCCTTTTCCAGGAAGCGGCTGCCATCAAACGTTAGAATGCGCCCCACATCATCACTAAAAACATCCTGGGCCAGATATTCCTCAGTGTAGCGATCACGCGGTGGTGCAATCCGAATCATCAACGGTGCGGAAACGATATCTTCACCGTCCAGATCAAGCGCAGCCTGGACCAGGTAATAACCCGGATCCGAAATCTCCCAACCGTTTCTGCCGGCAGAGGCGAACAACGAATCGTAAATAGACTCGCCCGGTTTTAGAGTTTTGTTTTTTGGCTGCCAGCAAAATTGTGCGTGCGGCGCATGCTGGCGCGCAGGTTTGTCCTTCTTCTTGATAACCAGCGTAATTCGTTCCATCGTGCTCAGCAGTTTGTCGTGGACCAGCTGCGGTTCATTCGAGATGTTGGTGAGTTTCAGTTCCAGCACCACCGGCTCCATAAATTCAAACTCAGGCAGCGGACGATTAACGCGCACTACCAGCTCGAATTTGGGTTTGGGTGAAACATTAGCTTCACGAAAGCCGTGATTGTCGAACCACTCTGCATTGCCCATCTGCACGAATTTCTCAGGAGCATGACGCATGAACAACAGTTCGCTATCGCCAAAACGAAACTCGAAATCGGAGAAGAATTTAGACTGGCCGCCCTTGACGTTATATGGATAGTTCATAAAACTACGCGCTTCCGCATCGCTCTTGAGTGAAATCCAATCCGCCGACCCGGCCCCCTTTTCCCAGGAGTGGGCCAGATTGAAGCAGTGGCCCATTTCGTGGCAGGTGGTCCAGAAGTTCATCCGCTGGATCCACTCCGCCGGCTTCTTATCGCGAGCTGGAGCGTCGGCGATAAACGACTTGTTGAAAATCGCAGTGCCCTGACGGTGTTGCGCGCCGATGTCGTCAAACATGATTCCGCCCAGGGCTTTTCCATCTTCTTCATTCAGGCCCGCAAAAAACACCCACATGGCCCACTGGGCTTTCGACGCGAAGCGGGACCAGTATTTCTGCATCGCGTCGTGCATTTCCTGGTAACTCCAGACCTTATCTTTGCCGGCGCCCTTGAGCGGGACTTTGCCTCCCTTGGTAGTGGTCACCGCGAAACCGGCGCGCTCGAAAATTGTTAATACCGAAAGGTCTTCAGACTTCAGGGAATTAGGCCGATTGGGATGCGCATCAGTCTTAATGTTCATCAGGACCTTCTCGCCCTGAACAAAATCAAACTCGAAGTCGACTGTATGAAAGTTTGGAGTGGCAAACTTGAACACCCGAGTGCGATTGGTCGCGCTTCCGCCTGAAAAAAGCACTTGAGCCTGGCGTTCGGCCGGCAGGGCATTCGGGGAAACCTGGATGGCGACAGACTTATATGGAAAAGAGGCCTTGTTACCTTCCGTATAAAACACGTCGCCGGTCCACGTATTCGGATCCTTCGCAACGAGCTTCGCGATCCAATGCACCCTTGAGGAAATTCCACCGTGAATAACGCCGCTGGCTACCATCTGCGGATAGAGACCGTCCACATCCAGCCGCAACTCTTCGCTGATAACCTTGTCTTCGGCCTCAGACTCCTGCGGGGTCGAGGAAACTCCAAAAGATTTCTTCCACACGTAGAGTCCACTCACAATTGACTGAGTGGCAGCGTTGCGTTTCGTCTTAGCTGATGCGGCCGAGGTGTTGGCAACGATATTGGAGGGTTTTTCGTGAACCGGGTTCTCTGAGCCTGGGGTTCCTAATAGGTCTTCTTCCTGCATTTCTCTTCTCCGTGTGTTGAGCAAGCGCTACGTGAGCATGCTGGGGACAGCGCGTCTGCTATGTTCAGCGGCATCAGCAGTACAACATGTTTGCGAGAGGGCGCTCGGTTCTATGCATAACGGAAGGGCTCGGATGAGATCCGGTGAACGATCCTTCCGTCCACCACCGAAATCCCCAGATAAACATCGTCTGAAACTTTAAGAGCAATTGGGTCCGATAGTTGTCTTAATGGCAGCGACACTTCGACGTCTGCGGGACCCGGCTCCAATTTCAATTCGAAGCCCGCGGCCTTTCCGATCTGTCGCTTGGTTTTCACGTTTTTCTGATTGAAGACTTCCTTGCCGTTTACCGCGATCACAACTGTATCGTCTTCAAACCCGTCTTGCAGCGCAATGCGAAGCGTGGCCATTAACTCTCCTGCCTGCACTCAGGAATTCTGTTTAATCGGGAACCATGTGAGAACATCCAGAGCAGAATTCTTATATCACCATTCACCCTGCTTGGTCAGCTAAAAGTGGTATTTGAAATCCACTGACCTTTCGGTCTGCGATTGAAAACCAGGTTGTTATTCCCAAACCCAGCCCTCGGTAGTATTCTGCCTCAGCGTTCCTCAAGACGCTGACCTGCCAACCACTCAAGGAGAAAACGGAGAAAATATGAGCAGCGTAAAATGCACGGAATGTGGAATGATCAATTGGTCTACCGCTTCGGTATGCAAGCGTTGCGGCACGACCCTCGATGTTTCAGAAAGCGCTGCGGCTCCCCGCCCAGCTTTGACTGACAGTGCCTACCCGAGAGGACGTCGTGCTCATGAAGCAAAGCAGGGTGAAACTATCAAGCCCTGCAAATACTGCGGGAAAGAGGTTGCGCTAACGAAGTGGGACAGCTGGAATGGGTTCCTGGTCCAGTGTCCCCACGGTGGCGGGCTTCACGGGAAGCGTTGGAACATCAGGCGAGTGTTGCTTGCCAGTTTCGTGTTCAATGCCTTTAGTTTCCTTTTCACGATGCGTCCGCCGCGAGCGCTGCTCGCATTGGTGGTGTTTATTATTCTGGCTGTCTTGGCCAACTACTTCCTTTTAGACAGTGAAGCCATTCCTGATCTTCTGGAAATCGCCGTGGCTGGTGTGCTTATCCTGGGTCCCATGATCATCAACGGGATTGTCTTGATGGTCCAGGAGCGCGATCTTGATGATTCCGCTCCGCCAACTCAGACTCTTCGACAATAGACACTATGTCAGTTGGGTTTCGTAAGCGAGTATTCAAACTTGTAAAAGTGCTTGCCCTCAACGATGTCGATCGTCATCTTCCCTGTTAGTCCGGCGAGTTCGCCGGTGCCTGAATCCGGTACGACGGTGATGATGAGTTGCGGTGTGCCGCGGGTCATCGTCCCGCTGTGTTGCAGCGCGAAAGTGCCCGTGCGTCCGTGAAGTTTGCCGTTGACGCGTTCCATCGCCACGTAACCAGCCGAGCCGGAAACGTCTGTCATCACCGCCAGCATCTGGCCTTTACTGACACCTTCCAGATCTCCGCGAAACTGTTTGTCGAGTGACATCCGGCCCACAGTCGGCTCTCCTTTTTCATCGGCCTGGGGATTCAGCTTCACTTCAAATTCGCCGCTTGCATGTTTGGTCACTGCGTTCTCCTTGCTGGTTGGACCGGGAACTGTTGCTGCAGTTTTGGCATCAGGCTCCAAGTCAGGAACTTTGGTAGCTTGCCAACTGACGACTCGCCACTGGCCGTTGCGCTTAAGGAACGTTCCGCTGTTTAGAAAATTTGTGACATCGCTCTTTCCGTCCTGAACCATTGTGCCAACCAGACGGAAGGCGACTATCGCAGTGTTTCCGTATTGCTGAATCCGAATGTCTTCGCCGGTGAATGTAGTTTTTGGAGCGCCAGGTTTTGGTGCGGGCGCGGAACGCACGTCGCGCATGATCTCAGCCTTGCCGCGCCGCTTTCCGCCTGAACCCGTGTAGATCAAATCGTCTGCCCAGAACCGGTCATGTATGCTGGCGTCGTTTCGCGAAGCGCCGGCCAGGAATTCGTTAAGAAGACTCGTCAACTCAGCGGCGTCTGGCGCTGTTTGTGCCTGAAGGCCAAACGTCACGACGAGCATGACGATCACGGACGCGATCAGTTTCCTCATGTGGGTTCTCCTCCGAGGGGTCCTTTCTGGTCTTCTCTGTGCTCTCTCAGAGTCCTCTCTGTCTCTGTGGTTAAGAAACCGGGCATCACCACAGAGACGCAGAAAAGGCGGAAGACGCACCGAGAATTTCGATCTCCCGGATCATCTTGCATCATTTTTGAAAGTCATCTTGTAACGTATCCGCCTTGACTGTGCAATAACCTTGACGAGCGCTTCGGCGGCAATATTTATTGGACGTCAAGCCCGCTGTTCGGTTAATATCTGCCCCCTGATGAACACTTATCGAGCCAACACCAAACTCCTCCTAACGGTGCCGCTTCTGCGCTGCGCATTCTGACGCGCGGTTAGAGCGGGGCGGCGAACTCCTACCCAACAAGTTAATTATTTAGAACGTGCGGGCGTTTTTGTTTGGCGGCGCAAGCTCACAATTCGCTTTACAGATGCCAGAAACCAACCGCGCTTTGTGCGTTCGTCGAAATTCATGTTAAGTGTAGACCAGCGTTAGGAAAACATTCATGGACGAAAAATATTTTCCCGAAAAGATAGAACAGAAGTGGCAGCAACATTGGCAAGCGTCGCGCGCATTTGAGGCGCAATCGGACGATCCTCGTCCGAAGTTTTACTGCCTCGAAATGCTGCCATATCCGTCAGGCTTCCTGCACATGGGCCATGTGCGCAACTACTCCATTGGCGACGCGCTCGCCTGGTATAAGCGTCTGCAGGGATTCAATGTGTTGCACCCGATTGGTTGGGACAGTTTCGGCCAACCAGCGGAACAGGCGGCAATCAAACGCGGCGTTAATCCTCGCGATTGGACGGAAGAAAACATTGCCCACATGCGCGGACAAATGCAGCGCCTTGGCATTAGCTACGACTGGTCGCGCGAGATCGCTGCGCACCGGCCGGAGTTTTACAAGTGGGACCAATGGTTCTTTCTGAAGATGCACGAGCGCGGGCTCGCTTACAAAAAGCTCTCGCCGGTTAACTGGTGTCCGAAGGAAGGGACTGTGCTTTCCAACGAACAATCGGCAGGCGGAATCTGTTGGCGCTGCGGCACCGCGGTGGAAAAAAGAGATTTGGAGCAGTGGTTTCTGCGCATCACCGAATATGCGGAGCAACTCGTCGCGGACATCAAACAAATTGAAAATGAGTGGCCTGAGAAAGTGCTCAAGCGTCAACGCGACTGGGTTGGCCGCAGCGAAGGCGCTTACGTAGATTTTGGGATCAAGGGCAGCAAAGAAACAATTCGCATATTCACTACGCGCATCGACACTATCTATGGAGCGACTGCCATTGCGATCTCCGCCGAGCATCCGTTGCTCGATCAGTTGCTGGCAGGATCGTCTTTAAAAAACGACGTCGAGACGTTTGCCCGGAAAGTTAAAGCAGACGCGGCCGCGCGGACTCGTGAAGAGGAAGCGCCCAAGGACGGAATCAACACCGGTGTGCTGGCGATCAATCCCTTCAGCGGCGAGGCGGTTCCGGTGTGGGTGGCAAACTATGTGTTGATGGAATATGGCACGGGCGCCGTTATGAGCGTGCCGGCGCATGACGAACGCGATTTTGAGTTTGCGCAAAAGTATTCGTTGCCCATTCACCGGGTCATTGAGCGCATTTCGCACAGCCAGGAATCGATCGTGCACGACTCGTTGAGCGCGGACCAGTCTATTGCAATGCCGCATGCGTTTACTGACTACGGCATTCTGGTTAACTCCGGCGACTGGAGCGGGAAACTCTCGCGCGACGCGATGAAGGAAATGGCGGACTACGCTCGCGCGCAGGGCTTTGGCGAAGCAGCAATCACTTATCGGATTCGCGATTGGGGAGTTTCACGCCAGCGTTTCTGGGGCGCGCCGGTGCCGATGATTTACTGCGACAAATGCGGCATGGTTCCAGTGGCTTATGACCAACTGCCGGTCGTGTTGCCCAAGACCGCGGAGTTTACCGGAACGGGCGCGCCGCTCGCCGGCGTGGCAGATTTTGTGAACACCACTTGTCCGAAGTGTGGCGGCGACGCAAAACGCGAAACCGACACGATGGATACGTTTGTTGATTCATCCTGGTATTTTTTCCGCTACTGCGATCCGCGCAACCACGATATGCCCTTCGATCCGGAGCTCGCCGCGCAGTGGACGCCGGTGGACCAGTACATCGGTGGCGATTCTCACGCGGTGATGCACCTGATCTACACGCGCTTCTGGACCAAGTTCATGCGAGACATCGGTCTCGTTTCGTTTGATGAGCCGGTGAAGAAGTTGCTTACGCAGGGGATGGTCACGAATCAGGTTGAAGGCACTGACGAGTGGAAGGCAATGTCCAAGAGTTTGGGCAATGGTGTCGATCCTGATGAAATGATCGCCGCTTTTGGTGCGGATGCGGCGCGTCTGTTCATTTTGTTTGCGGCGCCGGTTGAAAACGAGTTGCGTTGGTTGGAATCGGGCATTGAAGGCGCGGTGAGATTCATCCGCCGGGTTTACACGATGGTCGGACGCTGGTCTGAACGGCTCTCGTCGGGTGCGATCGATGCAAACGCGGCTGTCGATCCCAGTGCTTCCGCCCGAGCGTTACGCAGGAAAACGCACCAGACGATTGCCAGGATTACCGGCGACTTTGAAGTGTTGCACCTGAATACTATCGTCGCCGCGCTGATGGAGTTGTTCAACGAGTTAAGCGACTTCAACGCGGATCCGGCGTCCGCCTCTGCCGCGGACGTCTCAGCTGTGCGTGAAGCGCTGGAGTCGTTAGTGATCATGCTCGCGCCATTTGCGCCGCATGTGGCTGAGGAGATGTGGGAGTCGTTGGGCCACGCGGGGGGTCTGCTCAGCAGTGCTCGCTGGCCGAAGGCGGATTCCGAGTTGGCCCAGCGCGACGAACTGGAGATTCCGATCCAGGTAAACGGCAAACTGCGTTCGCGGCTTTTGACCTTGCCGGAGGTAACGGAAGAAGAGCTGCGGGCAGCGGCGCTCAATGATGAGAAGGTTAAGGAATTGATTGCCGGACACCAGGTCGTCAAGGTGATCGTCGTGCCACGCCGACTTGTGAATGTGGTGATCAAGTGACGGCGGTTTTATAGCCGCAGTGCAACTTTCGAGGTTCTTCACGTTCTTCGGTGGGCGAAACGCTTACGAAACCGGAAATGACGCGAAGAACCGGCCGGGGAATGACGCCGTTACCGAACCGTGAGGCACCCGCCGTAATAGTGGGGATGACTTGGAGTGGTGCTGTTGCAGTTTGCTTTGCGCTCTTTGCGAAAGCCTTTGCGTACTTTGCGGTAAAGTCCAGAAGACATAAGCAAAACCGCAAAGGCTGCAAAGTTTCGCGACGGAATGCACCCGATTACGTCAAACTGCATCAGTACCGATTTCGAAGGATAGTTAGACGCAACATTTGGCTTATGTTAGATTTAGGGTTTGTTTAAGGGCTCGCAGCTCGACATGCGACCAAAGCCGGCGGGTGCTCCAACCTTTTCACTAAATGAAAGAATGTCCAACCTGTAGGCGCTGCTTCTCCGACGAAATTAATCACTGTCCCCAGGACGGCGACGCGACCACACAATCGCTGCAAGGAGAGCCAATACTCGACGCTCGCTACCAATTGGAGCGGCGGCTGGGCCAGGGTGGAATGGGCGTGGTCTTCCAGGCGCGTCACATCTTTCTCAAGACTTCCCACGCCATAAAAGTGATTTTGCCGGATCTGGTGGGCAACGATCCGATGCTGGTCACCCGCTTCCGTCAGGAGGCGCTGGCAGCGGCGGCCATCCGCCATCAGAACATTATTTCCGTTACAGACTTTGGCGTCGTGCGAGGCACGATGCCTTTTTTAGTTATGGAGTTTGTCAGCGGAAAGTCGTTGCAGGAAATTCTGGCGGAAGAGAAAGTGATGGCGCCCGAACGCGCTTTGGAATTTGCCTGTGCGATTGGCGCGGGTGTGGCAGCGGCACACCGGCAGAATATCGTCCACCGTGATTTGAAGCCTCTGAATATCATGACGCAGGCAGGTCAGCCGGTGGCTGAAGGCCTGAAGATCCTCGATTTTGGATTGGCCAAGATCAAGTCGGGCGAGTTGCTGGGCTCGTTTATCCAGGCGAAGACGAGTGGCTTGATGGGTTCACCTTTCTACATGGCGCCGGAACAGTGGTCTGACGATGAGCCCGATGCGCGCGCCGATATCTATAGTCTCGGCATCATCCTTTATCAAATGCTGGCTGGAGATGTGCCTTTCAAGGGCTCGTCGATTCCTTCGATCATGAAGAAGCACCTAACGCTGACGGTGCCGAGTTTCAATTCCATGGGAGTTTCCATTGCCCCTGAGATTGAGAAAGTCGTGCGGCACGCGTTGGAGAAAGAAGTTCAAGCGCGAACTCCCTCAGTGGAAGCTTTCATTGCTGAATTGAGAGAAGCAGTCAGCCTTGCGGGACCATCATCGACCGTACCGGCAGCAATTTCGACAGCCGATCCCAATGAAACGATGTTTGCGCCGGCATCAGACACATCAAAGTCTCAGCAGGTAATTACCTCCGAAACAGTTTTTGATCCAGTTGCAAAAATAAGCGCACCGGCGATTAGTCCTGAGGAGCAGCGACGGCTGGATGCGTCACGTGAAGCTTACGAGCGCGAGCAACTGGAGCGAAATCGCATTGCGCAGGAGGAGTTGGCTCGAGAATCTGAAGCACGTCGCCTCGCGGAAGAAGAGAAGCAGCAAAAGCAAAGAGAACTTGAGGAGCGACTCAGAAAGGAAAAAGAGGAACGCGACGAACGTGAACGGCAACAGCGAGAGCAGATGGAACGGGTCGAGCGACAGGCAAAGGAACTGGAAGAACGACTCGCGCGTCTTGCTACCAGCATTGTGCCTCAGGGCACGATCCCGGAAACCACGCTAGTTGACCCGGAAGCGACGCAAGTACACACAGGGGTACATCCAGGCGAAGTCGGCAACAACAGTTTCAGTTCCACTGTGGTACCGCACACAATTCCTCCAGCGATTCCGCAGCCTGCGACGGACAAAAAACCGATGATGATAGTCGGCGGCGCTGTCCTCGCCGTCCTGCTAATTGGCGGAGTGATCGGCGCCTACTTCCTGCTGAAGTCCAAGCCGGTGCCGCCAGGCGGAGTTGGCGGACCAAACGCTAACCAAGCTACACCCGGCGGGACTGTAGAAAAAATGAACGCCGACCTGGTGGAAATTCCCGGCGGAACATTTCCGATGGGCCGAAACGATGGCCCTCCGCAGGAGCAACCGCAACATCCGGTGACTGTGGGCAAGTTTTTCATGGACCGAACGGAAGTAACGAACGCGGAGTATGCGCAATTCGTTGCCGGCATGAATTACGAAGCGCCAAGCCATTGGGTTAAGGGAAAGCCCCTGCCCGGTCAGGAACAGTGGCCGGTAGTAAACGTTTCGCCGAAGGACGCCGAAGAATTCGCGGCTTGGCGATCCAAACGTGACGGGGTTACCTACCGCCTTCCGACCGAAGAAGAATGGGAGTTCGCAGCGCGCAATGGTGGAGCAGTGAAGATGTATCCGTGGGGAGATCGCTGGGAACCGAACCGCGCCGTGGTGAGAGAGGCTACGCCACGCGCAGTAGGCACCTACGCCGAAGGCAAGAATCGTTGGGGAGTGGTCGACCTTGTTGGAAACGTTTGGGAGTGGACCTCGTCCAAGGCATCGGTTTATTTGAACAAGGTGGAAATTCCTGAGGGTAATCGTGATTGGGTGGTCGCTCGCGGCGGTTCTTACGCCAGTGATCCCGACGATCGCGAGGCGCCGATATCAGCAACTTATCGGGATTGGTATGCGCCGACATTTCGGCACGCTAATCATGGATTTCGTCTCGTTCGCTCTGCGGAGTAGAAAACCCGGAAGGCGTACCTTGACGTTAATGCGAACTCACCGCATGCGAATTAGATAACGTTTGCAAACTGAGCTACAATCCGCGGAGTTTTCATGGGCCGCATTAGGAAGTCGTAATAATCAAAGCTGTGTCGCGTGATCTGTAAGTGATCTTGACTGCAATTCCGCTTTAATCCGGAGAAAATCGATGAGAGCTTCTTGGTTTACTCGCGAAGGTTCTGTGTTTGGGTTGTTGATTTGCTTGCTTATTGGCGCCGCCGGCGCCTTTGGCCAGGATGTAGGTGGCGATGCAAGCGCCGGGATTTTCAGAGCCAGGAATCCTGAGTCGCGCCGGCGCACCAGGCCCTCGCCGCGCCGCGGCGCCCGCACAACAGCTTCCACTGTGACCGTGGAAGATCGCGTCGAAGATCTGCTCGACAAAGGAAACGAATTTCGGGATGCGCGTAGATTCGCCGAAGCCGAGGCGTCCTATCGCGACATTCTTAAAATCAAGCCCAGGGACGGCCGGGCTGCATACGGACTCGGAAACATTTATTTCGACCAGCAACGGTGGGACGAAGCTGAAAGCTCCTATCGCGAAGCGGTGCAATGGAGCCCTTCGGATGTGGATGGATTGGTGGCCCTCAGCGTGGTATTGGTCCAGCCGCGTGCCGGCGCGGGCAACGCCAAACGATTCGCCGAAGCCGAGGGTTTTGCGCGGCGGGCAACGAATCTCGCTCCGAAGAATGCCGTGGCCTGGGACCGACTGGGAGTGGCGCTTCAGTCTCGCGGCGTTTGGACCAATGAGACTGAGCAAGCTTATCGCAGAGCGGTGCAACTTGATCCGCAGTTTGCTGTTGCGTATGCCCACCTGGCGCGGGTGTTGAATAAGATGGGGCGGCGCGCCGATGCAGAGCCGCTATATGCTCAGGCAGGTCAACTGGCGAAAGATGCGCCGACGTTGAATCTGATTGCAGAGTCGTTGCAGGCGGAACAACAGTGGGAAAACTCCGAACCGGTGCTGAAGCGAGCACTTGAGCTTGATGCACGCGATGCGACCGCGCTGCTGATGATGGGCCGAATGCTTTCAGTCTTCAAACGCTTCCAGGAAGCGGAATCGTATCTCAAGACTGCCACCGAGGTAAGCCCGCGAGCATTTGAGCCATACCACCTGCTGGGCAGCGCCTATTTGGCAATGCAGCGTTATGAAGAAGCGGAGATGACGTACGAGCGCGCTTTGGAATTTGCTTCGGCTGGTGATCGCAAACAGCTTGCCGGCGCCTATGGAATGGAAGGTGTCGGAGACGGTTATGCAAAAGCAAAGAAAAAGCCCAGCGCTGCCCGGGCCTATAAAAGGGCGCTGGACATAGATCCCGGAAACAAGAGACTGGAACAGAAACTTTCAGGTGTGCGCTAACCGTGACCTGCGCGGAAGCGTTGAGCGGGATCAGTTTCGAGTAAGTTCATCCTGAATCCACAAGGAGCGACACTCTCTCATGAAGCGTTGTCAAAAGTGCAATCGAACCTATCCGGACGATAATCAGAAGTTTTGTACGACTGATGGCGGCGTGCTGGTTAATGCCGACCAGGCTTTTGATCCAAACGCTACAATTCAAGGCACCAGCGGTTTCCCACCTCCGCCACCGCAGGATGCTACAGTTGATTTAAACGCCACCATCGCGAGTTCATCAACTGCTGAAACCGCAGTGCTGCCGCGGAACACCGGTCCGACTGCCGCTCCGACTATCGTGGGCTCAGCTCCTCTTCCGCAGCAGTCGCCATCGGCCTCGTTGCCGCCGCCTCCGCCTCCACCTCATGCCGCGCAACAGCCGAGTGCTCCGCTGCCGCCATCAGCAGTTGCCCCAGCGAAGAAGAAATCGAAACTGCCACTAATTCTAGGAATTCTGGCCGTGTTTCTGGTGTTGGGCGCAGGCGCTGTCGTTGCCGCCTTTTTCCTGGTCATCAAGCCGCGCCTCGATGAGATGCAACCCGGTGGACCAGTGGTTAGCAGAACAACCGCAACGAACGACGAAAACCTGAATACGAACAACAACACCAGCCCTGCTGACACTCCCGCGACGACAACTACCGAGCCCGAGTTTACGCCGCCGGCTGACGCTGCTCTATTTGAAAACTCGCCGGCGAAGCTGGACGGAAAGCTCGCGGAGCATTATGTCGACTTCTCATTCTATTACCCGAAAAGTTGGACCGCTGATCCGAAGGCGGGGGTTCCGGGCGCCAGCAACTTTGCCAAGGTTGAGCGAATGTTGCCACCTGATTTCACGCAGGAGAACTTCGCGGTTGGCTGGTATACGAGCAAAGGGACTGTGGCCGCTGACACACCGACTTATCCGCAGCTCGTCGAATTGTTGGGAGCAAATCTGGCCAAGGGCTTTCCTGGTTATCGTAAGGTGTCAGAGGGTCCCACGAAAATAAATAATCTGGATGGGTACGAATTTCGATTTGTGAGCGTTTCGACGGGAACCGAGAAAGGCGACATCAACCTTTGGGGCCGGGTGGTGTTTCTTCCCACGGGAGTTTCAGGCGACCAAACTGGTGCGACCTTGATCATGCTGGCTACGTCGCTGGCGCCCGAATTGTCGGGAGTCGAGGATGTAGGCGAGAAAGGAGAAATGCCCGTCATCCTCGAGTCCTTTCGATTTGGCAAAAAGTCGTAGCGAAACCGATCGTCAGCGGTTGCCGCGACCAATATTTGCATCCGGATGTTAAGCTGCACGACTCACGACGTTTATTAGTCGCAGAAAAGAAAAAATGAAGCTCAGCAAAGACAAGGAAAACGTGAAGACGTTATGGACGCCATCGCGGCTGGCGTTCACCACGATTGTGCTTTTTTTGGTGGCGGCCTTTGGCGTTTCAAGTTGCAGTTCGGGAGACGAACGGCGGCCGGCCCCGCCTGCGTCAAGCGCCCCAGGCAATGGACCTGTGGTCCGTAACGCTCCTGCGCCCCGACCGGCAGCGCCTCCGGCGCTGACTACGTTGCCCGCGAGTATCGCCGACGCTGAGCTCGAAGCCGTGAGCGGTAAGCCAATCAAGCTTTCAAGTTATGCCGGCAAAGTTCTGGTGGTGAATCTTTGGGCCACCTGGTGCGGTCCCTGTCGCGCAGAAATCCCGGAACTGGTCAAACTTCATAAAGAGTTTCGCTCGCAGGGTTTGGAAGTGGTGGGACTTTCGACTGAGGATCCGCGTTTTTCGGCTGAGAAAGTGAAGAGCTTCGTGTCCGACTTTGAGATGTCTTACCGCGTGGGCTGGGCCACCAACGAGGTAGCCCTGGAATTAATGCAGGGCAGGGATTCGATTCCGCAAAGCTTTGTAATTTCACGCGACGGTCAGATCCTGAAACGGTTTGTGGGCTTCAATCCGATAACGACTCCACCGCAGATTAGAGAAGCGATTGAGCAAGCGCTGGCCCAAAAAAGCGCGGACTAACCGTTGCAGCTAGCAGATCTCTTCGCAAGATCCGCTCGCTTATTCTTTCGATTCGCTCAGTTCTTTCTCGCCTTCCTCTCTAAGGCGTTCGCCTTCGCGGGCCAATTCCGGGTCTTGTAAACCATCACCCACTAGTTTCTTGGCATCGCCTTTCAGCTTCTTCATTTCGGCCTCCACGCGATCTTCCACCTGATCGATCGGAGCAGGTTCCCCGGTTTCTTCCTGCGTGACGATGTGGTCTTTATCGATCTCCATGTTGCTACCCCCAATTGTTGTTATTGCGCCACTAATCTTACTATAGCTTTTCCGGTTTCAGAATCGGGGCGTTAGAGAGAGAGAAACTTAGGATTAGGTCACCAGCAGAATAATCGACGACCGCTTCCGCGCCTTCAGAGATGACGACTGATTTTCGGTGTTAGAGCTGGAACTATGCGAGACTTCTTCGACTACTTTCAAATCGCAAGTGTGATTACTTTTCTGTCGATCGTTTTCGGGCGAGCGCTGTATCTGCGCCTGAGCCGGAACATACATGCCATTGCGATCGGCGGCGGCAAGACCGGGTTGGTGCTCGCCGTTGAATTGATAAGCTTCGCGGGCCTGGTTGTTTGGATGATTGAAATCTTCCTTTACGCGCTTCACTCCGACTTTCGGCTTTTCCCGTCGCCGCTGGATGCGTCGCTGTTTGATTCCAACCTCGCGAAGACCATCGGAGTTGCGCTCGTCAGTGTCGGATTGATTATTTTCGTTTTGGCGTTTGTTTCGTTTGGTGACTCGTGGCGCGTCGGCTTCGATACCAAAACGCCGGGAGCACTCGTGACCGCGGGACTGTTTGCTTTCACCCGAAACCCGATCTATGTCTTCCTCGATCTTTGGTTCCTTGGCATCTTCCTCATCAATGGAAGACTGATCTTCCTAATCTTCGCACTCTTAGCCTTTGCCTCAATCCATTGGCAGATACTTAAGGAAGAACGCTTCTGCGCGAACCTTTACGGCCAGCCTTATAAAGAGTATTGCGAGAGAACCGGAAGGTATTTCTAGCTGCGAAGGCGAGTTTGAACAGCCGAGGCCGCCTTGGCACAGACCCCTCCCTGGAGTGCGCCGACCTGTCGGCGCTTTAGTCAACCGGAACGAAAGAGAAAACAAAAGCGCTGACCGGTCGGCGCACTCCAAAGAGTTTGTCCTTACGCAATTCCGTATGAACGAATCAGCTGCGCGACATTTTTGCGTAGGTCGAATTTTTCCGACACGACGGCGCGTCCAGCTTCGCCCATTCGTAATCTGAGCGCCGGGTCGGCGAGCAGCACCTGCAGTCGTTCACTCATAGCCTCGGTATCGCCACGCTCGACGAGATATCCGGTCACGCCATCAGCGATCAGTTCGGGTATGCCGCCAACTCGTGTCGCCACCACCGGCTTGCCATGGGCCATGCCTTCCGCGATCATCCAACCAAACACTTCCTCCCAGCGCGAAAACTGGCAGATAACATCAGCTGCCGCAAAAACACCTTCGCCAAAGGGATCTTCGACCATGCCAGTCCACGTCACGCGGTCTGCGATACCCATCTGAGCGGCGTCTTTCATGTATTGCTCGCGATTTGCGCCCTCACCCACGAGCACAAACTGTACGTTGCGATTCTCCTGTAAAACCAAACGCGCAGTCTCAAGAAAATCAGTGATTCCCTTCTCCGGGATAATCCAGCTTACCTGAGTAACGATCGCGCGTTTGTCAGGAATTGAATACCGGCGGCGAAATGCGCGCGCCAATTCAGGATCGCTGTTTACTCGAGTCAGGTCCACACCGTTGTAGATCATTTCAAAGCGGGCTTGCGGCAACAAATCGAATGCTGTCATGCAATCGTATCCGTAGTTGCTAACTGAGATAATCCGGGTGAGCGGCGCGTTGATGAAACGCGCGGCGCTCCGTTTCCAAAAGGGAGCGCGCCCGGGAACGTATCCAGCCGAACGCGAATGATGATCGGTGAAGAACACTTGCTTCACGGATTGCAAACGCGCCATCCAGGAATACAGATTAAGAAATCCCATGTAATGAAGATGAATTATCTCCGGGCTGTGCTCCCGGGTGATGCCGGCGAGGTTTCTTCCCACTTTCAAACCGCTGTCATTAGCTCCGCTGTAAACTCGGATCATAACGTTCGGCAGCTCGAGAAAGCGCCGCACTTCCTCTCTTGGCTCCGAAAGAAAGCAAAGGACATTTTGCCAACCGCGCGCGCCGAGCTGAAGCGACAACTCGCGCGCGAATGTTTCGGTGCCTCCGATGCGCTTGGGATCAACTCCGAATACTGAAATTAAAGTCGGCATTTGGTTAGTGTTCTATAGACTTCACAGTTTCATCCACCCGGCTACAGCAGACGATTCTGACAAATCAACTGAAGGTTCGTCTCAACCTCGCTACAATTCGCGCGCTCAATTCGCGCAGGCGAAGTTGCCCATCAAACAAGGCATGAAAGGCGCCGTAACCAACAGGTGGCGTCAATTGCCGCTCAAAGGCTGGTTGAAAGTTTGTCTTGTTGCCAAAACCCAGAATGCGCTGATCTTCGCCACTTAAATCGCCGAGAAAAGCCGCGTTAAGCAG
Source organism: Pyrinomonadaceae bacterium (assembly GCA_035557535.1). Lineage (GTDB taxonomy): Bacteria > Acidobacteriota > Blastocatellia > Pyrinomonadales > Pyrinomonadaceae > PSRF01. Next base: position 472,436 of record DATMDU010000063.1, on the reverse strand, counting down.
GAGAGGGTGATAACGATAATAATTCACATCCTCCGCTTGCAAAGGAATATGCGGATTGTGGTAGTTGTAGAAAACTGCCTGGCGCGGTTCGAGCATCGGAACGCCCTGCCGATGAATGCCCGAAGTGTCAAACAAAAACGCTGTTCCGGCTGGCCCAGTTAATTCGGCAAATCGGGAAACGTCGAAATCTTTGACTTCGTGGTTCTTGACCAGCCGCGGGTGCTGTTGCTGGTGACTCCCCTTGATGAAATTAAACGCGCCCGTGCGCACGTCAGTGAGATAGAAAGCCAGCTTCACTTCTCTGTGAATTTCCGTTGCCTTGGTTTGATCGTACCAGGCGTCGCCGTGCCAGCCGTGAAAGTCACGTGTGGTAGGCAACGACTTCCAGCCTTTCGCTTCAGTGAGTTCGTATTTCGTGCCCAGGTAACGCGTCAGGATCTCTTTCACGGTGGGGTGCAAAGCGAGATCAACAAACCCTTGATCGAGCTGTAAAACATCTTCGACCATGTGACGAAATCGTTCGGTCTTCTGATAGCCCTCGACATTGTTCCAACGCAACCTGCGCAGTCGGCTCGCAAAAACGCGCTGCATACTACTTAGCTGGCCATGGCTGAGGAGGCCGGGCAGAACTACGATACCGTTTGCATTGAGTTCGGCCGCCAGGTTATCGACTTCTGAAGCATGGGCCGCGGACGCCCGATCTCGAGCGAATTCGTTTTTCACTGGAATGTCTTTGACGTTTCTCATTGGGCTTTCTCCGTGCGATGCAGGTAGACGGTTTGCAATAAGCGCGGCGCCAGACGTGTGAGCCACAACGCTAATCTCGGTTTCCAGTTTCGTTCCAGACTGTTTGCGCGGATAAAGGATTCCCGAGCTCGATCGAATTCGCCTGGCAGCAAATAGAGTTTGCCAAGCTCGTATTCGAGCAGCGCTCTCCGCTTTCTAATTGCCGGGGCTACTTCGGCGCGTTCAGCCGGTGAAAGTGGATACGACTGTTCGATCTTGTCGAAGACGCGCAGCTCCCTTCGATGAGAATTCATCGCATCGCCGGTTAAGCTTCCCTGTCGCGTGCGATAGTCCAACAACACTCGACGTTGATAAGCGAGTCGCGCGCCGTGTCGAGCAAGCCGTAGCCAAAGATCGAAGTCCTGCGCGTTGCGCAGAGTTAAATCAAAGAGGCCGACGTCAAGGATTTGATCGCGGCGCGCAACTACACCTGAAGTTATTAAGCTTTTTTCAGCGCTGACGAGCTGGAGAAATGTCACCTCGCCGGTGGCCGGAGCCGAGTCCATCAGCGTCTCCATATACGTCTGGCCTGCATCCGGACTGTCACCGGTGATCATCGCATCGGCACAAACTAAATCGCAGCCCTGTTCGCGAATAAACTGAAGTTGCGCGCCGAGGTAATCCGGCGACCATTTATCATCAGCGTCCAGAAATGCGATGAACTTTCCGGCCGCGATGCGCAAGCCTGCGTTGCGCGCCGAACTCGCACCGCCGTTTTCCTGGTGTAGGTAACGCATGCGCTCGCGATAAGGCTCGATCGCCCTTTCAAATTCGACGGTGTCAGGCGAACCGTCGTTAATAACAATCACTTCGTAGTCCGTAAATGTTTGCGCGAAGACAGAGTCGAGCGTCTCTCCGATAAACGCGGCGACGTTGTAAGCGGGAATAATGACGCTGACGGCGGGCGCAGAATCCGGCCGAATGACGCGAGTGGCATCCTGCGCGGAACTGTTCAGCATCGGCTCCTGCTGTCTCAATGTGGTTTCTGTGCGTTGCATCTCTCGATAAACTCGACGACTTGCTAAGTAAGCGACAACGTGAATTCTCCGCCACACCTCTTCGAGTAGTTGTGGAAAGTCTGAGCTGCTTCGAATGCGTATCGATAATCTCGCCAGCCGCGCGAATGGATCCAGGCCGCGAGGCGAAGGTTTCTTCGGTTCAGAATGCGATCGGGAAAGTCAGTGTCTCGAAGAAGCGCAAAAGCCTGTTGCTTAACCCGCTGTCTTTGCGACGCGTCCTCGCGGGCCTGGTAATTATCATCCCATTGATAACCAAGGTGAGGCGGAGCCGGCAGCGGACACGGCTCGTGACCCGGGTAGGCTTGCCACGGGACCGCTGTGACAACTGGCGAAAACTGCGATAGCCACTTGACGTAAAATTTGTGTCTGAGGCACCAGTCGAGCGGCGTTTCCATGATGGCCGAAACAAACTGCGCATCGAAGAATGGCAATTGAAACTCCAGCCGGTGCTGGTCGATGTTTTCAAAGTGGCGCATGAGTTTGCGCCGCTGATCATTAAGCGCGAGGTAGAGATAAAAGTTGCGGCCCGGATCCGGGGCGTGCAACTCACTCAGCTCTTGTCGAATGCCCTGCTTGATAACGTCGCGAGCGTTTTCAAGGACCTGGGGACGGAAGAGCTTCGGCGAAATGCGTATCTGCTCTCGATCAAGGTATTCATCAATTGCGGCGTCAATGTTTCCATTACGCATCAGCGCGACAATCGACTCCGCGACATGAACGCTTCCGAGCAAGACGCTGCCACCCTCGCCTGACCAAACCAATCGCGGTCGTTGGCGCGCGAGGTTGCCCTCGGACGAGTTGCTGGATTCCGTGATGGCGTTTGCCATCAGCAATGAATAGTCAGGAACGCGATCCCCCTGCGCCTTAGGTAGACTTTGGTGGATCGTTCCAATTTTCTCCGCCAACTGATTCCCGCAGAAGTAATCCTGAGTTCCAGGTCTGGCAAAGTTCACGGTGTGCACTTGCACGTCACTCTGGCAGAGCGCCGCGACTAAGCAACGCGAATCAAGGCCGCCGCTGAGGTAGGCGGTAGTTGACTTGTCATTCTGAAGACGGCGAGTTACAGCGCCCAGGAAACTCTTATAGACTTTGGCCAGACGAGCTTCCTCAGTTTCCGGCGAAACTTCGATCTCATCCCAACGGAAGTATTTGTTTCGCGAGATCTTTTCTTTGACTACGTGTAAAACCTCGCCCGGCTTCAGCAGAGAAACCCCGGCGTATGGAGTGCGATCTGCAAGCGGAGCGTCCAACCCTACAATCTCAGTTACCGCGCGAAGATCCATTTTCTTCGGGACGCGAGCGCATTCTTCGAGAATCCGAAGGGCGCTGGCAAAGACAATCAAATCGTCATCTATCCAATAATAGATCGGTCTGATGCCGAGCTTGTCGGTGGCTAGGGCGAGCGTCGCCGTCTCCGGTTGATAGTGAACGAGACTGAACGTTCCGTCGGCTTTGGACAGGACGTCCCAGTTGTCGAGGAGCAGTTGCTGGTGAATTGTGGTCAGGTCCTGAAGCCGGTTCGAGCAGGAACTAGAATCGTGATGGGCCAGCAGCGACTCGCCCGCGAGGAGGGAAAAGGCGCCAGTTTGATCCGCGATAAAGCCGGGTTCGCCAAAGGCGCCGATATCGACCTTCGCGAAGAAGCTCCGATGATCTCGGGTGACCTGGACTTCATCAGCCGAATCTCTCGAGATCGATTTGGCCAGGCTCGCGCAAGCCGCTTCATCCAGCGGTCGCTCACGGCGCGACAGCATTCCGGCAATTAGCGTCATGCTGCACCTCCCACCTGTTGGCCGAGGCCGATGCGACGTCGAGGTAAAGCCAGCGACACGCCTGTCAACCAACTTTCAAATTCAATGTCTGAAAGCGATTCGTTATCCAAAAACCGGGGCAACAACAACCGGTTCGAACTGCGTGAAGCAAATCCCAGTTCGCATGTGGTTGCGGAGACAACACCCGCTTCGCGCAGCCAGGGGAGAAACATCGGATCGTAGACTCCGCTGGGATAACAAAAATGCGACGCGGGGCCGCCCGTCATTTCCTTAATGCTCGCGCGGTTGTCTGCTATCTCCCGTAGAAAGAGTTTGCGATCCTTTGGAGTCCGGTGACGATGCGTATGCAGTTGAATATCGACGCCGTCCCGCGCAAGTTGCCTGACTTCTTCCGCAGTCAAGTTATGCATGATCCGTTGCTTGCGCAGTGTCTCGTAATCAACCCCTAATTGTGCCGCTAATGAAGCGGCGAATTCGGTTTTCTCGTGGGCGGTTAGCTTCTGCTCACGTGAGAAGGAATGTATTTGGCTGAGCGCGGCCTCGCGTGAGTCGTTGTCGCTCAGTTCTACTTTTGACGCTTGTCCGGTCAGTCGTTTCAGGTCGAGTGTCGCCTGCCGGCCTTTCCAAAGCAGGTAGGAACACATTGGATCGAAAACAGGCTGCTGATACTCGGAATAGAAAGTCGTCAGATAAAGCGTTGCGGGCAGGTCAAATTCCTTGAGCAGCGGAAAGGCCTTGCGGGAAAAATCTGAAGTGCCATCATCAAAAGTCAACGCCACGGCACGGTCAGGCAGGTCACCTGCGTAGAGCCGTTCGATGGCTTGATCGAGTGGCAACACAGTGCATTTTGATTCCTTGAGCTGCTGCAAGCGTGAGCGAAAGGTGCCGGCAGAAATGAATAGTGAACCGTTCCAGAGATGTTCGTCATCCAGAGAAATTCCATGATAAGCGAGAATCAGCAGTCGTTGTCGCCGCCAACGGCTATTGTGGACCAGCGTTGAGACGCCGCTCGTTTTCAGAGACTGCAAAGCCGCTTGTTTGAATTTCTTGAGCATAATCGATGGTTAGGCGGCCGACTCGCTACTTCGTTTGAAAAGGAGCAGGAGGGTTTCTTTAAGACCTCGCAAAGCCGATCGTCCGGCCGGCAGTGCGGAAAAAATCAAGAGCGAGACGCCGAAGGTTAGGCCCAAAGCCAGACTCAGCCTCGGGATCAGTCCAGTCACAGAACTCAACCATGGGCGACAAACCAACAGCAGTGCCACTGAGCACATCGACGCAATCGCCGAGGGAACTATCGTGCGATAAAAGTCGCTTGTCCGAATTGGTCCTCGCCGGCCTACGTACCAGAACAATAGCGGTGTACTAATAAGCAAGTCGGCAGCTGCGTAAGACGCTGCCACACCCGTCGCGCCCCACGGCAAACCCGCGAGAATTGAAACGACTGCAATCGCCCCGCTGATCAGTCCCCAGTGAAACAACTCGCGCGTGCGTCCCTGCGTGGAGAAAAGCCACCAGGAGGTTTTAGTTACGGGTTGAATAATGGCAGCGATACCCAGCAACATGAAAATCTTTCCGGTCTCAGTCCACTTCGAACCAAGCAGCAGGAGCACCATCCAATCGGAAGTTGCGATCATCAAGGCGCCGAGGGGCATCGTGATCATGGCAATTTTTTCGAGAATCTTGAGATAGGCGGAGCGATATCGCTCCGGAGAATCGGCCAGCCGACTCAGCGCCGGCACCGCCACGGCCGCGAGAGGTGCGTTGATCTGCTGCATCGGCAACAACAGCATCTGGTACGCGCGCGAATAGACACCGAGCTGATGAGCGCCCCAGAATTTTCCGATCAGGAGGTTATCCAGGTTTCGCGCAAAGAAAGTCATGACGTTGAAGCCAGTAAGATTTCCGCCGTAAGAGAGCATCGAGTGAAGATCCAGTCCGCGTCCGGGAAGTCCAGGCCGCCACTTGCAAACACTCCAGACGCCCACGACAGTCACCAGTGTCATCACTATTTGGTTGATCACCAGGGCCCAATAACCTGCGCCATACCACGCCGCAATGATCGCCGCGACAAAGCCGATCAGGAGCGCAGCAGTTTCGACGACCACGATCGCCGTAAAGCGCATCTGTCTTGAAAGGATCGCCTCATGCTGAATTGCCAAGCCGGTAAACAAGATCGTCACACCGTAAGCGGCGGCTATGCCAACCAGTCTGGGCTCGTGGTAGAACCAGGCGAGGAGCGGACCGCTGCCGACCGTGATCAGCATGATCGCCGCGCTGAGCGCCATGTTTATCCAGAAGAGAGTGCTAACCTGTTGATGAGTGAGTTCGGCCCATTTGACGGTTGCGGTTGACAGGCCCAGATACTGAAACATGCCGACGAAGTTCACCAGAATTGCCACCATCGCGATCAGGCCGTAATCATCCGGCGTTAACAATCGCGCGAGAGCGATCGCGGCCACGGTGGTCAGGACAAACTTTAAGATCTGCGCCGACATGGTCACGGCTCCGCCGCGCGCGGAACGACCTCCCAGGTCGGCTTGCAAATGGTCCGTGCGGAAATGACGATTCTGATCGTGATCTGAGATTGTGGTCACCAAATCGTAGGAAATACTTAATTAGGGTTAGATTCGCGAGAGCGGGAATTTCGGGCGGGTGTGCCTCGAACAGTATACAGAAAAACTGCGTTCTTGAGGCAGTAATCTTGAGCCCAGAAGCGTAGAACTACCTTCAGGAGGACATCGAAGAATGGCTGGGCAATTGAAATGACGAAATTTGTCAGCCAGACTGGACGATCAGTCGAGAAATTCAAAGAAACGGCTGGATTTTGGCCCGCATAGCAACTATTATCGATCCCGAGGAAATTCCTCAGGTCTCGCACAACTCACCGTCCGCTCAATTCAGTGTCAGTCACGCCCACATCTTTGCAAGGGTTCTTTTGAAAGTTTCAGTCATCATTCCACTTTACAACAAAGCGTCGTACGTGCGACGGGCGCTCGAGTCGATTTCTGCCCAGACGTTCACCGACTTCGAAGTGATCGTGGTTGACGATGGCTCGACCGACAACGGCGCTGCGATTGTTGCCGAATATCCCGACGCGCGTTTCAGGCTCGTTGCACAAGCCAACGCCGGACCTGGCGCGGCGCGCAATGCCGGACTTGCACAGGCACGGGGCGAGTTCATTGCCTTTTTAGACGCCGACGACGAGTGGCTTCCCGACTACCTTCAGGAGAGTGTAAGACTGCTTGAAAGTCTTGGCTCTGAAGTAGCGGCGGTAACTTGCGGATACATCGAGCATCCGTCCGGGGAATCAAAGGAAAGCATGTGGCGAAAACGCGGACTCACGAGTGGCGTGCAACGCGTGCAGCCGGATACTGAGGCGGCGTTGGTTGTGAGCATGCTCGCTTACATGTCTCCGTGTTCGACTCTGACGCGTGCCGAAGTCTTTCACAAGTGGGGCGGCTTTTACGATCGCGACAAATGCACATTCGGTGAGGACGCCTTTCTTTGGCTCAAGGTCTTGCTGAATGAACAGGTTGCTTTCAATCTTCAGCCCCTCGTCAAATTCCATCGCGAGGCTGCAGGACTGAGCTACAACTTAATCGGTGCGCGGCCAGTCGAGCCGTTTCTGAAAGATCCGCGCGAGCTCGAAACCGCGTGTCCACCTGCACTGCGTGATTTACTTTTGCAGGTGCTCGCAATTCGCGCGGCGAAAACTGCCTGTGTACTCGGTTACTGGGGACACTGGCGCGAAGCGCGCGAGCTTGTGAAGCGTTTTACTGGGCCAAAGAATTGGCGACTTCCTTACCACGCACCGGCCATGGTTTGTAGCACGCCCGTCGGATCTGCTCTGGGCGCGTCATGGAGAGCGATTACGAAACCGCTCAGTGACGGACCCGCTCGAAACGGAAACTCAGCAAGAAAAGAAACTCGCGACTCCGGACCGCAGACTCCAGACTCAAAGATCAGGATTCTGGCCCTCGTCGAGGCCACCAGCGTCAACGCTATCGCCAAGAATATGTTCGAGTTTCATCGCGCCGCTCGGGAGCTCAAGCAACAGTCAATCGGCTTTCCCAACATCAACCTTTCGCTCGTAACGTTTGACCGCAACAACAACACCGCAGAGTTTGTCGGCGCTGCACGTGAAATGGAACTCGAAGTTGACGTTATCCCTGAGCGCGGGCGCTTCGATCGAAGCGTGATTGGAGCGTTGAGCAGGATAATTGCTCATCGGTCCCCAGACGTAATCGTGACCCATCAGGTTAAGTCTCACTTTCTGATGAACGTTTCGCGGCTTTGGAAAAAATATCCATGGGTAGCTTTCAATCATGGATACACGACAACCGATCGAAAGATGCTCATCTACAACAGGCTCGACCGCTGGTCACTGCCGAAGGCCGATCGAGTCGTAACTGTCTGTGAAGCCTTTGCAAAACAACTGGTAAATATGGGCGTGTTGCGCGAGCGGATCCACGTTCAACACAATTCGATTCGTCCTGAACCAGCAGTCCACTCGCACGAGATACACCTGCTTCGGAGCAAACTCGGCGTCAATGAAGACGAACGAATGATTCTTGCAGTCGGACGCTTGTCCAAAGAAAAGGCTCAGATAGATCTGCTGCGCGCGTTTAAGATACTGAACGACACACATTCCGAGATCAACGCGCGTCTGATCATTGTCGGGGACGGCCCCGAGCGCGAGGCACTCGCTGCGGCCGCCACAACACTCGATCTTGGTGATCGAGTCGTTTTTGCTGGTCACATCAATAATGTCGCGGTCTACTACGCAGCCGCCGATGTGCTCGTAAACCCTTCACACAGCGAAGGCTCACCCTATGTCCTTCTCGAAGCGATGACGGCTGGTCTTGCGATTGTTGCAACGGCAGTTGGAGGAGTATCCGAGATGGTTGAGCACAATGAAACTGCTCTGCTGGTGCCCGCAAATGATCCGCAAGCGATGGCCGTCGCGATCGCTCGCGTGCTAACGGACACTGAACTAGCGCAACGATTGACGACGAGATCAGCCAAGCTGGTCAACACACGCTACACGCCGGAAACCCACGTTCGCTCGCTGGCTAAGATCTACTATGCAGTTATTACCAGCTAAACGCGCCAGGAGAAGCCGTGATGTCTTTCATCCCCTTCCCTTTGAGAAGTGGAAAGAGGGGATGGGCCTTAGCCGAGCGCAAACCCCTCTCCGTTCCCTCTCCCAAAAGCTCTGGGCCATGTTAGGTCACACCGGAAGCGAGCTTCAGGCAAGGCCTGTTTAGGGTGATTGCGCCCTTCGTGGACGCTGAACGGGCGGAGTTGTTGGCGGTCCGGCCTTGGTCAAATATGGCGCCGGATCAATTTTGGCTATGAACAGATCGTAGCGACCTGACTTTCCCCAATTCGAAGTGAATGCAATGAAACGACCGTCACGGCTTATGGTCGGTTTTGGAGCTGACCAATAACCAGTTGTGTCCGTCTTAGCGTCGTACACGCTGCGCGTGTGACAGATGCGCCGAATGCGTTCGCTGCCGTCTAGCGAGACTTGCAGGATCTCATCGTCGTAAATACCTGAGCCACGCTGCGTGGCTGAAGGATCTCTGTGAGTTCCGATCGTGATCCAATCCTCGTTATCGGCCATCATCGTTCCATGAAAGTCATGGGTCCAGTCGGCGACTCCGCCCTGCGGCCCGACCGCCGTTCGAAAGTAAAAGACTCGCCGTGGAGAATGCGGCGTACTCAAGCGCCGCCAGGTAATCCCGTCCATCCAGGCATCAAACCCAACGACTGTTTCCGTTCCCAGATCACCGTGGCCTGCCGGCGAGTCAGACGCATTTTTGTAAAGAAAATCGATCTTCCCAGTTTGCAGGTTAAGAATGCGCGTAGCGGAATTGTCAGGCTGAGTCTGGTTCAAATGAATCGTGAGCCAGCGTCCCGACTTATCGACATGCACTTCGTTGATACCGCCGACGTATGCGCTCGCGGGATTGTTGTAAAGGATGCTATTGGTTGAGCGCTTATAAACAATGTATCCGAGAGGTTCATCGACGCCGACACGCGCCAGCAGCCAACCGAAAACGTCGTCATTCGCAGACACATACATCTGGCGCAGATAATCACGCCCGCGCGCTATTGAGCTCAAATCCTTGACCAGTTTGAATTCCTTGCGGACTACGTTATACGCGTAGAGTCGCATGCCACCCTTTCGATCGTTCGCAAACGTGTGAACAACGTCGGGATCGCTGTGTGACCATGTCGAACTCTCCCAACTCAAACCAAACCCACCTGGATACTCGAGCGGCAAAACCTCGCGTCCAGCTCCGAGTTTGAAATTTGAGGGGTCAAACGTTTTCAGGATGGCGTCGCCGGTGTGCCCCTTGCGAATCAGGAGTCGAGTGCTGTTAGCGTTGAAGGTGGGCCAATGCGAATAGTACGTTCCCAATCCCGGCGCCGGGCCATCTACTTCATCCGTGGCGCGCATGATTTCTGTGCCGAAAACTGGATCGATGAATTTGCCTCCCGCGCGCGGCCGTGTCGGCAGCGGCGGCGTTCGATAGACGCTGCGATCAGTCTTGAGGCCGGACCGGTCTTGCGGCTCAGCATATTCCAGCGGCGCCGCCTGCGATGTCTCGGTAAAATTGACGCCTTTAACTATGTAATAAGCGAGTTTGACGTACTCGCCCGCAACCATATCCCAACCACGCCGTTGCAACCACCAGGTTAGCGGTCGAGGTGTTTGATCGCCCGGCGGCACGCTGGCGAAAGAAACGTTGACGCCGCTGCCGGCGAAAATTCTGTCGAAGGTCCAACGCGCTCGTCTTACCTGGTAGGCGGAAGTCACCACCAGAATCGAACGCAATCCGCTACTCGTCGCATACTCGCGCACGCGCGCGGCTTCTTCGCGTGTACTCGAGACCGCATCGGGAACAATCTCGATTTGCTCTTCCGGTACGCCAAACGTCCTCAATTCACTCACGGCGCGTTGCACAAAGAGCGGGTTCGTTTGCAGCTCGTCAGACCAGCCGCTCTCCTGATTGTCGTTGGTGAGAATGATTTTTGGCGCGCTTCCATCTTTGAAGAGTTGCGCCGCACGGTGAGTGCGCTCTTTGAAAGTTGACGATCCGGCAAGTACGAGCATCGCGTCTGCCCGCATCGGCGCTGGAGAGACGACGAGCGCCTGCGCAGCCAACCATGCCAGCAAAGGCCACGCAATCGCAGCAGAGAGAACGATCCGGAAGCTGCGCTTGATGGTCATAGGCTTTACGGAGTAGATACGAAACTGAAGCGCGGAAACGTCAGGTCTTTAGATTGCCAACTTCTGCCTGGCTCTCGGACGTAATGCTGGAGCCAGCCGGCACTCTGAACGCCGTTACTCCACCCTCCGCGGACGCTCCTGTGTTGAACTTTCGGCCCAACACTTCGAAATACAAATCAAGAGTGTTTGCCAGATGCTGGCTACAGGAAAACTTTTCTTCAACAATTGTTCGGCCATGCTGGCCCATCGCACGTGCACGCTGCGGGTCGCGAAGAAGATCGATTACTCGGTCGGCCATCTGCAGGTCGTTGCCTGCAGCGACGATGTAACCAGTCTCGCCCTCAAGCACGGCTTCGCGAGCGCCGCCCACATCCGTGACCACTACTGGACTGGCCGCTGCCATGTACTCAAGGATCGCATTCGAAAAGCCCTCACCCGTCGAACTCAGCGCGCAGACATCGGAGACGGAAAGCAGCTCAGCAACTTTTTCGCATCTGCCAATGAAGAAAACGTCGCGCTCCAATCCAAGCTGAGCAGCCAGCTCGCGCAGGCTCGGCATCAACTTGCCTTCGCCCGCGATGACGAAAGCCGCGTCAGGAATTGCCGCTCGCACTCGCGCGGCAGCCCGCAAAAACATCGGATGATCCTTCACCGGATGCTGCAAGTTCGCCACGATGGATACAAGACGACGATCTGGCAACCCAAGCATCGCCAGGATTTCGTGGCGCGTCGCGTTGAACTGTGGCTTCACCCGTTCGAGGTCCAGGCCGTTGTAATGCTTCACAACTTTTCCGGCGGGTACGCCCTCGCGAATCAACTGTCTCCGCACCGCCTCGGAATTGGCCACCACCCGATGGGCCAAACGAAACGCGCTCCGCTCCAGCCGCTTCTGCGCGGACGTGCGAAACCCATCCGTCTCTCCCTTATATCCAACTCGGACGCTCACGCGGGCCATCGCCGCGGCTGTTAGACCGAAAATGTTTGTGTAAAAGTCGTGCGTGTGAATCACGTCGATCTCGTTATCTTTCAAGAATCGAGCGAGCCGGCGTAATTGCACGACGAAATTACGGTCGTAGAAACTTGTGAGCGGATATTCGGGAATCTCTCCGAGGTGGAGTCGATCCGCTTGGTTGCGCAAAGATCCTTTATTCTGCAAGCAGGCAATCCGCGCATCACAACGCCCGCTCTCGTGCAACTGGCGCACAAGCTGAAGAGCCAGGCGCTCGCTGCCTCCCTGCTCAAAGCTATCGATTATGTGCAGAACGTTTGGTTTCACTTTAGGCCACCATCGGAGCTGGATTCTGATTCAAGTGGTCACCTGCCGCGATGCCGACTGGCGCATCAACAAACTTTCGATGCCACAGCTCCAGCATAAAGAGCGTCCATAATTCTGTCGCATGATCGCGTCGCCCTTTCTCATGTTCGTCAAGCAACACTTTGACGTAGCGGGGCTCGACATAGCCGCGCTGCATCGTGCGAGGTTCACCGAGGGTACCGCGTACGCGTTCGCGCAACTGTTCGTTGATCCAGCGGTCAATGGGGATACCAAAACCCTGCTTCGGGCGATCCAGAATTTCCGTGGGCACCAGATCGCGCATGGCTCGCTTAAAGATGTGTTTGGTTTCCAGACCCTTCATTTTCATGCTGGCCGGAATCCGCGTGCAAACAAATTCAATCAGCTTGTGATCCAGCAAAGGCACGCGCGCCTCAAGCGAAACGGCCATGCTCATGCGATCGACTTTTGTCAGAATGTCGCCCGGCAGGTAGGTCTTGCTGTCGAGATAAAGGAGCGGATCGAGCGGGTCATCCACGCGCGCGCGTGCCGCATAATCGCGAAATCGCGTCGCCGCTTCGCTTGTACCTAACTGTTGCCGAAAGTCGGAACTGTAAAGCGCTGGTTTGTTCAGGCGGGTGAAAACCGAGATGTCCTCGATATAGCGATCAAGCGGGTCGAGGGCGACGTTGTGCAGATAATTTCGTCCCCAGGCACCATGCGGAAGATTGCGCCCGAGCGGCTGCATCACACCCTGGCGAACGACGCGCGGAAGGCTGGCAAACCCGCTACGCTTTCGATCAAGCGCGTAACGCGTATAACCGCCGAAGAGTTCGTCACCACCATCGCCGGAAAGGGCCACCGTCACATGTTGCCGCGCGAGTTTTGAGACCATGTAAGTCGGAATCGCGGAGGAATCAGCAAAGGGTTCGTCAAAATGCCAGACCAGCTCGTCAACAATCTCGCATATGTCCGGGGTGACGATAAACTCGTGATGATCTGTGCCGAATTTTTCCGCGGCCAGTCGAGCGTATTTCAATTCGTTGTAGCTATCTTCATGAAAACCGATCGAGAAGGTCTTGACCGGCTGGGTCGCGTGCCGGGCCATCAAGCCGACGACCGTACTCGAATCGACTCCGCCGGAAAGAAAGGCGCCGAGGGGGACTTCTGACTCCAGACGAATACGCACGGATTCATCAAGGAGCGCGCGCAATTCTTCGAGGCAGTCGTCTTCGCTACGCGCCGGATTCTGTTGTGGGTGCTGGTAAGGAAAATCCCAATACTGCTCAACTCGAACGCGACCGTCTTTCCAGGTCAGGTGATGTCCGGGAGGCAGCTTCTGCACCTCGCGAAAAATTGTGAGCGGATCGGGAACATAGCCGAATGTTAAATACGCATCGAGGGCTTCGAGACTGATGTCGGCGCGAAAGTCCGGGTGTTCGCGCAGAGACTTCAACTCGGAACCGAAGATCAATGTGCCGCCCGGTGTCATTGTGTAATATAGCGGCTTCTTGCCCACGCGATCGCGCGCAATGAAAAGTTCGCGGGCGCGGGCATCCCAGATAGCAAAGGCAAACATGCCGCGCAAATGGTCGACGCAGCCTGCGCCAAACTCTTCGTACGCATGCACGATCGTTTCGGTATCGGAGTGAGTCTTGAATTTATGGCCGCGAGATTCGAGCTCACGCTGCAAATCGCGATAGTTGTAAATCTCTCCGTTGAAGACAATAGTCACCGCAGCGCCGCAGCCCGAGATTGGCTGTTGCCCGCCCGCCACATCGATAATTGACAGTCGCCGCATGCCGAGGGCAACTCGATCATTCACCAACATCCCCTGATCGTCGGGACCGCGATGGGCAATCACGCGGCACATTCGATCCAGCACGGCGCGCGCTCTCCCTGGGTCGCGATGCTCATCCCTGCTTACGAATCCGGCAATACCACACATTCTGTGTCTTCCTCAAACGAATTGTTGGCTAACGAACTTCATGCGGCGCGATTGTTGGCGTGGCGCGATTTGTGATTGCACCTTCGCGAATTGGTTCCCAATGCGCGTATCGCTCGCCGCGCAGAAACTGGTAGAAAGCAATCAGGGCTGCCAGATTGGAGAGGACGAAGTACTGCGGCAGCGCGAGCATTCGACTGTGAATTCCCGCACGCTCAAACACCCATGAAGCCAGTGCGGTTAGATAAAGCCCAGCTTGACTCAGAAACAGCATGAAATAGAGCGTTGAATAACGAGCGAGGATCCCCGATGTCAGCAGGATGGCAATCAGAAAGAATGGCGCAGCGTAGCGCATAACCTTGTGCGATAGTAGCTGCACAGCATAGAAACCGCTGCGAAAAGGATTCATCATTGAGCGGTGACGCCAGAGGTCAGTAAAGGTTTGGGCAATGACGCGCACCCGCATCTTTAGTTCTTTTCCGGTTTGTCGATTGGTCTCTTCCGTGCAAACGGCCAAGGGTTCGTATACAGCGCGCAGGTTCTGCTCAACCATTTTCGTGGCGATGATAAAGTCGCTGCACGCCTCTTCGTAGAGCGGCACGTAAGCTGATCGCCTTACGGCATAAAGACAACCCGATACACCAATCAACGAGAAGATGCGGCTCTCGTGCTTCTTCAGAAAAGTTTCATAACCCCAGTAAGAACGCGCGCCGCGTCCGACTCTTGAATCCGCGGGGTCGACATAGATCAGACGACCGGCTACGCAACCGACCGCGGGATCCGCGAAGTTTGGCATCAGCACCCGCAGCACATCGGGTTCGTAAAGACTAGTAGCGTCGGAAAAGAGGATGATCTCTCCACGCGCGTGCGTGACGGCCATATTCTGGGCCGCGGTTTTTCCCAGCCGCTGTGGCTGGCGCACGAGTCGGATCCCGCGCCCGGCAAATGAGCGCGCGATTTCATCCGTACGATCGCTTGAACAATCGGACGCGACGATTATTTCCAGCAGCTCGCCGGGGTAATGAAGTGCCAGGGTGTTTTCAAGTTTGGCCGCGAGATCGCGCTCTTCGTTGTAAGCCGTCACAATGATACTGACTACGGGCTGAAAGTCGCCGCGCCTGACTTCGCGCCGGCTCAAGCCACTGACGATCATGAGCAGCAGCGGGTAACCGGCATAGGTGTAGATCAGCGCCGCGACACTTAACCAAAGAACCAGTTCTGCAACGATTCCCATGCTCATGTAGTTGCAACTCCACGATTATGGTCAATCATAGACGCAGCCTTCACGCGGCGCCTCTTTGATCTCTGTTCGACCACTACAGCCTTTCCGGTTTCCGACTCATAGAGCCTGCGCAAACACACTGCATAACCGATTAGGTAATAGGCGTACCAGAGGTAAGCGACCGAAGCGAAGAAACTGCAAACCAGATAACCAATCAGCGAAGCCTGTAATCCAAGCGACAAATAATAAAAATCGGAATCGGCTTTCGCGCCGAAGGCCTGGCGCGCAATCTGTCCGAGTTTCCTGAGCGGCGTAACGATGAACAGCGTGTAGCAAAGCAGCGCCGCCACTCCCATCTCGGCGGCAACTTGCGTGTAAGAGTTATGGGTGACCAATCCACGGTGCGACATTTCAGGGGCGTAGTTACCCATGCCAATGCCGAAGATCGGGTGGCGAATAGCTACAACCAATGACCGCAGGAGTTCTCCGCTCCGCGCTCCGGACGATCCAACCGGGTCCAGACTCGGGATGAGAATTGAGGCTAGCCGCAAGGCGTAGCTCGGAACCGCTGCCATGAACAAGGCGACGATCAGGAAACCAGCGATAACAATCCCCAACCGGCGGCGCCGGCCGGCTTTCCACGCGAAGAAAGTCAAAGCAACGAGTAGGCCAATGAAGCCTCCGCGCGAATAGGTCAGGACTATTGCAAATACCATCAGCAGAGCGGCGGCAGCAAAAAGAATTTTGCGTGCGAGACCGCGTGAACTGAGCAACAGCGCGATCGCGATTGGGACGATGGTTACCAGAAACAATGCCATGTCGTTCGAGTTACCAAAGATGCCGCCACCTCTGCCACCTACGCGGTAACCCTCAACGGTCATCAATCCGAGGCGATAGTCGTTGACGGCTTCGACGCTTAACCATACGCCCGCCGCCAGCGCGAGCAGCAGCAGTCCCTTTAGTCGCGCCTTAGTCCGCACGACATTCACGATCACTATGAACATCACGATGCAGCGGATAAAGGTGCCATTAAATTCCTGCCAGGCTATGGCTCGATTAAGGGCAAGTGGAATTGAAAGCAAGCCGGTCAGGCAAAAGAGCAGAACCAGATTTACTTCGGGCGGGCGCGCTGTGAGAGTGCCTTCCAGGGAAAGCTGAGTCGGAATGAAAAAGGCGAGGGTGGCCAGGGCGACGATGAGGGCTAACGACGCGGTCAATGGCGACGGATAAAATTCGGCCGGGCGCGCATAAAGCACTACCGTGAAGGTGAAAAGGGCTGCATAGGCTAACCCGTGCCCGCGCTTTAGTCGCAACTTATTATTGGCGGCTTGTTTGAGTGACGGCGCTTCCAATTCTTCGGTTGGGGAACCAGGACCGATTTCTTTCGAGGTTGTGGGCCGAGCCGCAAGGGTGTTTTGTTGGATCACACGCACACGTCTCGAAGTTCGCACTGGTTCGTAGTCAGACGCAACGCCAAAACGCGCAGCCAAACGTCCGGGCCGTACCGGTTCGATATCTGGTTGTTCGCTTCTTCGTCCCACTTTACCCTCTGCGATCCCAAGGCTCTTGCGAAGCACATTTCATCTCACTGGGAGGCGACTGCTGGCTTTCGATTACCCGACCTCAAATAGCAAAAGAAGCCACTGCGCTAATTGCGCCGCAGCCTCGAATATTGTTTAGACATAAGGCTTCTGAACGAGCCACCGAAATCTAAACTGCGACCTCGTTTTGTTGGCTGGCTAAGACAA
Organism: Pyrinomonadaceae bacterium; assembly: GCA_035557535.1. GTDB lineage: Bacteria > Acidobacteriota > Blastocatellia > Pyrinomonadales > Pyrinomonadaceae > PSRF01. The sequence goes on along the minus strand of DATMDU010000063.1, from coordinate 455,431 downwards.
GCTCGCGAACACGCTCGCGCAAAGCGCCTTCAAATCTTCGAGCCTCTTCCACTTCTGAAAACGTGAGGGCGCGTAGTTCCTGCTCGATCCGCCGGCGATAGTCGGATACGAGGGAGTCTGAAACGCCCAGAATTGCAGCAACTTCAAGTTGCGTCGCCTGTTCCTGACTCAAATAACAATGCCAGAGGACACCCAGGATTCGGTTGTACTGTTTGAGTTTACCGCGCACGGTCTCCTGCAGACAGCTGAGGAAGTGGTCAACAAAGCCGGCTGCTTCGTTTTCGGATTCGCGCCGCATCAGACCTTGCTCGGGATTTTCCTGACGATCCACTGGCTCAAAGTGATTGCCGTCACCATCGTTATCGTCACCGTCGAGAGGTACGAGGTAAATGTCCATCACGGGAAGCCGCGACATGACCAGACTTCGCAGCGTTCTGACATCGACGGGTGAATCGACCGCGTCCAAAACAGACACAATCAAATCTTCCAGATCAGAGTTGCTAATGACGACTTGAGAGTCTCCAGTGCAGCCGACCATGCGAGTATCGCGCGCGCGAACGGGAATAATATGAACGCGTTGCTCAACGTCGTGTGAGTCTCTCCGACGTTTTCCGTCGGCCCATTCATTGAGACCATACATGCGATCCGCCAAACGACGATGAGGTTCGTCACCACTTCCGCTGGTATCGAAGCGACGGAAGTTTGAGCTTGATTGAATGAGGGTGGAAATGCGACGGGCGAGGCGATAACTTTCCGGGTGGCGCTTCCTTAATTCCGCGGTGAGAAGGTTTGTAAGTTCAATCTGGCCGATCTCGCATTCGATTTCGTAGTCAGTCATCTCGGTGTCGAGATAATGCTCGAAGCGATTCTTGCTCAACAGTTGAACGAAGAGCTCCTGTGTCAGGTCTGTATGGGCGCTACCAGCGCCTTCTTCAACCAGGAGTCCTGCGCTTCGCGACGCTCTCACCAAAGGATGATGCGAAACAATGCGATGCAGTTCCGACCACAGGCGATTGACGTCTGAACTTCGAAGGCTCTCAATCCACTTGCCACTCTTCGCAATCCGCTCGGCTTGGCGTTTTGCGCGGGCTGGAGGAAGTCCTTCACCTATGGCTCTTGGCTCAGCTTCTTTTGCTACTTGGTTTAAGGATTTCACAGGGATTATGGGTAGGCGGTTAGTTGAAACTCGAGTTTTGGTGGGATACTTCAGGAGGCGATGTTTGTCACCTGGAATGAAGCAAGTTTAAGAAAATCTATTGGTGCTCAGTGAAAGCTAACGGGCCTGAGTAAGGCAATTAATGGGGGTTTTTCGTCAATTGGATTTGCCCGGTTGATCCTGCGGAAAACAGGTGGGCTGCCCTGGAATGAGCGTCAAAGAGCAGGAGCTCTCTGACTTGACGCAGGCATCTTAGCAACATTCCCCAGAATGAGCAACATGTTTTTACATTTCCGCCAAGTTATTGATTCCAGACTACAAAAGGCCGGTGGGCGGAAAGAAAGTTATGGAAGTGTTACACAATTGACTCTATTAAGTTGATGAACAAGTTGGATAATTGCTGGTGCGTAAATTGAGGATATCAAGCAATGCTTGCCCCCTTGCTAGTTCTCGATCTCACGGCAAAGTGCCTTCAGGAGTCTAATTCGAAAACCTGGTTGCCGAGCGACTAGGGGGCAAATAGATGAAAGCATCGATCGCAAAATCGTTTAGCAAGAAACTGTCCTGCCCCTCATCAAGCCTTCTTCTCTCCTTCCGCCTTCAAGTGCTGGCTCCTGAGATAAATTTCCTGGTAAAACATCATCTGGGTGGATGTGATTTTTGTTACTGCGAGCTTTCCTTACTAGCCTGGTACAGCTCGCCCGCTAAGGGGGAATGTCGCACACCAGAACTCCCAATCAACTTGCGAGTGCTAGCCGAATCCATCCTTGGCAAATCGGAAAAATTTACGGGGGAAAATGCTGGCTCGAAGGGGCTAAGATTTATTGATGTGTGAGGTTTGTCAAAGAGTAATTGAGACTGCGTCCCGCTTCGGTTTCCAGACAAATCGCAATCAAGCGTAAAGATCGTCAATGACTTTGCCAAACTTCTGATCTATCACGCGCCGCTTAACCTTTAGCGTGGGCGTCAATTCGCCATTGTCGATCGTAAATTCATCCGGCAACAAAGCAATCCGCCGAATCCTTTCATAGTCAACCAATTCCTTCGTGAGTGATGCTATATCACTCTGGACAAGTTTGATTGCCGGCGGAAACTTTGTGAGCGAGGCACGATCGCGAGGGAATTCTTCACCCGATTCAGTTAATGCTGCCCTGACCGCTTCCCACTCCGGAACTACCAGTGCGGTCGGCTGTTTACGACCAACACCGACCACTACTACCTGGCTCACAAACTCGCTTTGTTTCAGAAGACTCTCGATCTGTTGGGGCGCAATATATTTCCCGTTGGAAAGCTTAAATAAGTCCTTTTTTCGATCGGTGATATATAAACGACCCTTTTTATCGAGGTGCCCCACATCACCAGTCGAGAACCACTCGTCCTTCAACACGGTAGCTGTCTCTTCGGGATGCCCGTAGTAACCCCTCATCACGTTTGGTCCACGCAACAGAATCTCACCATCATCGGCGATTGCGATTTCAATTCCCTCAAAAGGCAAGCCTACAGATCCTACCTGATTGTCTTCGGGTCGATTGGCAGTGACGATGCAAGTTTCAGTAGCGCCGTAGCCCTGGAGAATTGGAATGCCGGCAGCGAGAAATGCGTAGGAGAGAGCGGGCGACAGCGGCGCGCCCCCGGAAACGAAATACCTCAAACGACCGCCAACGCCGTCACGCCACTTCGAAAAGACCAGACTGTCAGCTACTTTCTGTTGCAGACGAAGCCCTGGCCCAATCAGTTTTCCTTTGTCTTTGAGCTCGGCGTATCGCTGACCAACCTCTAACGAGCGGACGAAGACCCGTCGTTTCAAGCCTTTTTGCGAGAACCCTTTTTTGACGATGCGATGATAGACCTTTTCAAACAATCGCGGCACGGCAGTCATAACAGTAGGTCTAACGTCGCGCAGGTTGTCTCCAACCTGGTCAAACGAGGCGGTGTAGTAAACTGAAACGCCGTTGTAGACGAAAATGTAAAAGCCGGTGCGCTCAAAAATATGCGAAAGCGGCAACACGGATAGCGCTATGTCAGTTGGACCAATAGGTAACCCGGCCGTAATAGTGAGCACGTTTGAAACGAAATTCGCGTGTGTCAGCATCACGCCTTTCGGTTCGCCGGTGGTTCCCGAGGTATAGATGATAGTTGCGAGATCAGTGAGTCTGACCGCCTTCAAGTATGCATCGAACGCTGCCGGATGACTGCTGGCGCGTTCACTCCCGGCCTTTTCCAATGAATCAAGCGTTATTGCACGATTGGCCGCATCGCTCCCTTCATCGTCGAAGAAGATAATCTTTTCCAGAAAATCCAGGCCATCAAGCGCTTTTTCAGCATGCTTAAATAGCTTCCGGTTTGAAACGAAAAGTGCGCGAGCTCCTGAATCAGTAAGAATGTAACGCACCTGATCCACAGCTTGCGTCGTGTAAATCGGAACATTGACAGCGCCCAGACTCAGTATCGCCAGATCTACAATGGACCATTCGGGTCGGTTTTCCGACAACAATGCAACTCGGTCCCCGGGCTTGATTCCCAGCTCCGCCAATCCCAGCGCCACATTGCGCACACGCTCGACTACCTTGTCCGCCGGCATGTTGATCCATGCGTTACCAATCTTGTGATTGAGGGCATCTGGCTTCGCATGTCTTAGAGCGGCCATCAGACAGAGCCCAGGCACAGAAGTTGGCTCAGAAGCATCTGCCGGTTTGCTGGTTTTCATTCTGCTGGACGCCAAATCAATGAGCCTCCCTGAGGGATACGTCGAAAACGGTCGGCGATAATACTACGATTGCTACAGTGGCCTCACTCAAAAAAGGCACGAGACTCTCTCAAGCAACGCCCGGCGAGTCACTTCGACTACGTTTTTTCTTACGCGATTGCACTTCTTCCACACGCCCATTCACTGTCGCCAGCGCAGCCAAAACCAAGAACAGGAGGGCATTGGACGTGGTATGGAGCGTGAAGTCGAAGAAACTGTGCACTAAGACGCCGAAACATCCGGCCAGTGCACCTGTTGCAACGCCTCGCCGGAAGTCGTCGCGAGAATCTCTGCGAGCGAAACCCATTCGAAAGAGACTGACTATGAAAAACAATCCGATTGCCGCGCCGACGATCCCAGCGTCCGACAATATCTGTAAGTAATCGTTGTGTGCCTGTTCAAGCCGGTACAGACCATTGCGCGAGTCGTAAGCTGTGTAAACGACGCCGAAAGCGCCGAGGCCGGTTCCAATCATCGGATGATTCTTAATGATGTCTACCGTGACACTCCAAAAGTGCGCTCTACCAGTTGTCGGATCGTCCGTGTTGACTGATCCGACGAGTCGACTCAGCGCTTCTTCGCCACCTAACAAAACTACGCCCCCAAAAAGCGTTATCACGAGGGCCAACGCCAGTCCCGCCTTGATCGCCGCGCTTTTGATTCGCGGTTTCTTTATTTTCGACTCGCCTTTCCTCTTGTGATGGCGTCGGAAGCCCATTGTTGCCGCGAGGAAAAGGATTTCCGCCACCAGGGCAATAAGGCCGCCGCGGGAGTTAGTCATGATGAGCGCAACACCCATTAAGCCTGCCACAAACAAGTAAATAAATCTCTTCTCCTTCACGACGGCCCCGGAAAAAAGCAGTCCCAGCGGCAAAGCGAGAGTTAGCTCCATGTAACCCGCAAAGTGGTGACGATTAATAAAAGGTCCGAAGGCCGTGCTTTGGCCCAACTCGCGAATCCAGTAGACCTTGGTCGGGCTGATGATGGACTGCGTCAAGCCAAAGATAGCGAGCAGAAATCCAAAGATAGTGATGGTTCTGACGAGCAGACGAAGCCGCTTCGGAGTATCGAGAAACACCAGGGTGGCGAAAAAGTAGAGGAGCAAAGATGTTAGCTGAATTACTACAAGTCTTGTCGCATAGGGATCATAGGACAAGCTTCTAGTCAGCGGGATCGGCAGCGTGCCCGCGTTTCCGGGCGTCCGTAAAGGAAGAAGTTGAACCAGACCCAGCACCAGCATGCCCAGCAACGCTAACTGCAGGACGTTTTTGCTGATCCGAAAGGAACCAAGGATCCAACTGTCGGCCAGCCACAACGTCAAAACAGACACCGCGCCAAGAAAGAAAATCGCCTGCGCCCAATAGTGAACTGTTCCGAAAGCCAGTGCTGAAAGGATGATGGCGCTACAGAGAATCAGAAACGCGAACCTGCTGGGTAGCGTGTGCTTGATCCGATACGACGTGTACCCGGAAGTCTTGACTGGTTGAACCTCAACCGTCTCCGGGACGAGCGCGCTATTTTCGGGGCTTAAGATCGAAGTCGTCATACCAAACAGTTCCAAAGATGGGACAGACGGCATTTTCAGGGCAGGAGTCGCGCATGATTCTTATTCTCACGGCTTCAGTCTTAGCGCCCGTCTTAAAAGACAATGCAACGCGCTGCCAATTGTTGTTCCCATCGGGTGCCGTCTGGGAATTCGCCAGTACGGCATCATCAGTTGCATCAACAATCTGAACAAATGGTGTGGCCGCGCTCTCAAGCCGCTCGGTCATTAGATAACATTCGAGCTCATACTCCTTGTTCGGCTGCAAGGGAACCAGCTGCGATACCTTTAGTCCATCCAAACGCGAGCGAACCTGGAAAAACAAACGCAAACTCCGCGGCCCTGTGTGACCCACACCAGCGTCAATTCCAATCTGTAGCTGAGGCTGCGACTCCACCTGCCACCCAAAAACCGCGTCCGGTCCATGAGCTACATTGTCTTGAAATCCACGGTCAACAATATGATCCAGCGCGGCGCGGTAAGCTGTGCCAGGGGCCACGTCATTCCAAACCAACATCGCCTGATGAAAAAGCTGGTTCGCCAGCAGGCTTGCGATGATCGGATCCGCAGCATAACGCCGGGCGCGCTTTTCAGTTTCTGTCAGTGAAGTCCATAGTCTGAGACCTTCATCGAACCGGCGGCGCTCAAGGAGGTATTTAGCAAACTGCGCGCGAGCGTCAGGCGTGGGGCCGATTGCCGACTTAAGAGCTTCGAAGTCGTCTTTGTTGACTTGCCATGCGAGGTTGAACATCTGCGATTGTAGTTCGGGGTTTGCTTCGCTGGCCCGCTGCAACTCCTGAAAAGCTTCCGTATAGCGATCGCTGCGAATTAACAGGTTTCCCAGGTGCCAGCGCGGATAAGCGTATGAAGGCGCAAGCCTGACTGCTTCACGCAATGCTTTCTCTGCCTTCTCTGCATCGCCGGCCTGCTCCAGCGCCTGGCCCAAACTCATCCAAAATCTGTAGTCGTTTGGCGCGAGAGTTACAGCCTTCTCGTAGGCCGCAACACTCTGAGTAATCTGATCCGGCGGGAGCTCTTTCTCGATGAGATTGCCGAGACGCCAGTACGGCAGCGGATCCTTAGGCGCCCACGACGCCGCTAACTGCGCAGTTTCGAGCCGCCGCTCTTCCAACGCGAAGTGTTCTGCCACCGTGTTTCCCAGATACCAGCGGACTACAAACCAGGAGGCCAAAAATGCAAGCGCCACCATGGACAGCATGATCAACTTCGCCGGCAGGTTGGCTCGTAGATGTATTACTTGATCGGGCATAGTCCAGGGCGCCGGAAACTCAGTCGAACTTTCTAATCTGAGAGGTCTTCAATCGTTATCCGCATTCGTTTAACTGCTATGTTCTGGTTGCGGCAAATTTCTTTGATCTTTAGCAGGCGCTCCTCCGACATCATCGAACTGGAGATCAGCAATTCGTCGATGTCTACCTTGCGACACACAGCACTAAGATCGCCATTTCCGTTGTAGACTTTCAGCCCGTGAATGAGTTTGCCATGCTTCGCCGGATCGTCGTCGAGAAATCCCACCGGAGAATATTTGAGCGAGCGATTGTTCAGCAGTTCTCTCAGCAACAACTCGCCTCCATCACCCGCGCCATAGATAAGCACGCGCGTGCCTTCCCTGCTCCGAGACATAGGAAGAACCTGGCGAAACAACCTGAAGGCCATGCGACTTCCGGCCAGGAACATAAACATCAGCATGGCGTCGATGATGAAAATTGTCCGCGAGAAACCTTCAAATCTAAACGCAAAGAGGACCGCCATTACGCTCAGGACAGAACTCAGTATGACCGCCTTAACAAACACGATCAGATCATCGAGGCTCGTATAACGCCAGATTCCGCGATAAACGCCCATTACCAAAAACGACGCCATCTTTACGAAGACCAACACCGGCAGGGTGCGCAGGAATAAGTTCCACGCGCTGCTGCCTGACAGTGCGCCAAATTTCACCGCGTAAGCACACCAGTAAGCCAGCAGAATTAGAACAACATCCAGCAGCACCTCGAAGATGCGCCGCTTGTATGAAAGGTCAACCAGGAAGGCGTACGGAGAATTATCTCGCTGCGCAATCGCCTCCTCCGTGTCGTCATAGACCTTAACACCAGCCAGATACACGCCAAGCAGAGTCAGCAGGATTGTGAAACCCGCTATCGCCGCCAAACTTACGTCGAGATTCACACGCTGGACCAGAAGCGCCAACACACCAGAAAGGGCGGCGAAACCGTACAACATCCAAACCGCGTGACGTTCGGTCATTCCCAGCGCCACCAGCCGATGCGACGTGTGATCGCGGCCTCCGAGAGAAACAGACCGCCCCGAAATCTTGCGCAGGATGGTGACAAAAGTCGTATCGAAAATTGGAATGAACAAGACCAGGATCGGAACTGCGAGCACGGGCAACAGACTTCGCGATCTTCCTCCGGCAACATTTACCAGGGCGGCGCTCGCCAGGAAAAAGCCAATAAACATTGAACCCGAATCGCCCATAAAGATCGTCGCGGGATTTGAGTTAAAAACCAGAAAACCGATCAGGGCTCCGGCAAAAGCAAGCAACATCAGCGCTTCCATTGGCTGATTCGTGCTGATAAAGCTGAGCGCCAGAAAGGCCGAAGCAATCGCCGCGATCCCTGCAGCCAGCCCATCCATGTTGTCGAGCAGATTGACGGCGTTGGTGATCCCAATCAACCAGAAGATTGTGATCGCCATGTTGAGCGGGCGGGAACTGGTCCATGGCAGGCTTAAGCCGTAATAGATCACGAAGGCTGATCCCATTATTTGGCCGATGAGCTTCTGGTATGGCTTTGAGTGAAGCAGGTCGTCAGCCAGCCCCACCAGGAACAGAAAAGTGCTGGCAAGAATCACCGCGTCCAAATATGAGGCAGGAAAGTGGCCCCAACCCTGAACAGTGTGCGGTCGAACAAAGACGAAGTAACTAATAATTACGGAGAACCATATCGCCACCCCGCCCATCATCGCCGTAGGCGCCTTGTGCCAGCGATCGGTTTTTGGCCGGGCCACCATGCCGAAGCGCCTCGCCAGCGCCCGCACAAGGGGCGTTAGCACGAGAGCAAGCCCGGCAGACGCGGCAACAGCCAGAAGATTAATCGAGCTCAAGGACATATCTGGTAGCTATATTGGATCGGTCAGGACTGGACAGTGTAAGGGGAAAGCTAATCGATACCTTGCATCAAATCAAGTTGGCATAGCTCCGCAGTTCGCTTGACTCTGTGTTTACATTTGATATGTTGCGGCTCAGCCATTTTGTCGAGAAGTGCATAATTGGGCACGCAACGCAGGAGTTGCCCCTAAACTATGAAAACGCTAGCACTACAAGGTCCAAGCAGGCGCTACAAGGAAGTCACAAATACCAAAGCGGACGGAGCCACGTTTACTCCAGCTAGCCTTGCAGAGTTTGTAGCTAGCCAACTTGTTAAGCTAGCGGGGCCAATCAACTCCAGCGCTAGACTAAAGGCCCTTGATCCGGCAGTTGGAGAGGGAGCCCTTCTGATCGGTCTTCTTAATGAACTTCGCAAGCAAGGAATCGAGGACCTAGACGTTTATGGCTTCGAAACAAACGAGAGATCAAGCGTCATCGCGCTTGAACGCCTGAAAATTCTATTCCCGCGCGCCACGTTCTTCTTTTCGAACGAGAATTTTCTTGATTTTGCAGATCGGATCGCAGCTAACGAAGGTAGTCTTTTCGCCTCCGATCAACCTCGGTTCGACTTGATAATTGCGAATCCGCCGTACGTCCGTACTCAAGTACTTGGATCCGGCATAGCCCAAAAGCTTGCACGGCACTACGGATTAACCGGTCGTGTGGATCTCTATTACGCATTTGTTCTTGCAATGGGATGGGTTCTATCGGAACGCGGTACTGCGGGAATCATTGTTTCTAATCGCTTCATGACGACGAGATCTGGAGCGGCTTTGCGCAAGGCTATTCTTGAAACACTTCTTGTTGCGAAAATTTGGGATCTTGGAGATACAAAACTCTTTAACGCCGCAGTATTACCTGCAGTGATGCTCCTCCAACACCACCATCAAAGCAGGACTGAACCCAATGCGCCCGGTTTTACTACAATTTACGAAACCCAGAACAGGCCTGTGGCCGCTGCACTAGATCCTATTGATGCGTTGCGCCTCACTGGTTCTGTTTCTGTTCCGGACGGGCGCTGTTTCCGGGTGCAACATGGTGTCCTGAATGTTGATACGGACAAAGCTTCGGTATGGACGATATCTACCAGTGATTCCGACAGTTGGTTAACGACAGTCAAAGCTCATACATGGGGAACTTTTTCAGATATTGGAGACATCCGCGTAGGAATCAAGACCTGCGCCGATAAAGTCTTCATACGTTCGGATTGGAATACGCTTCCGGAACACCAACGACCGGAATTGTTGTTACCCCTTACGACCCACCACGCTGCACGACGGTTCAAGGCGGACGCAAATAGTCAGTCCAAGATGGTCTTATATCCCCATACGGTCATCGAAGGTCGGAGGAAGACTATTGATCTAAGGTTTTATCCCAAGACAAAATCCTATCTCGAAACGCACTACCAAACTTTACTCTCCCGGAACTATGTTACGGAGGCTGGACGACAGTGGTACGAGATCTGGGTTCCCCAAGATCCGGATGCATGGAGTGCTACGAAGCTAGTTTTCAGAGATATTTCTGAGAAGCCCACATTCTGGGTTGACCAAAAAGGCACCGTAGTAAATGGGGACTGTTACTGGTTGACGCCGCGCTCGCATAATGCTGAAGATCTTCTTTGGCTAGCCTTGGCCGTGAGTAACTCTACCTTCATCGAAGACTTTTACGATCACAGTTTCAACAACAAACTCTATGCTGGCCGCAGGCGATTCATCACGCAATACGTCGAGCGCTTTCCCCTCCCTGATCCGAGTAGGTCAGTCAGCAGACAGTTAATTATGCTCTCAAAAAAGATCTACGAAGGTACTCCCTCCGAAGAGGCATCTTCCTTGGAGGCGTCGCTGAATGAACTAGTCTGGACCGCGTTCGGTTTACCTTTCGATAAGGATCGATCTCAATCGAAAAAGGTCGTTGGGAGCGGAATCTGAAGTTTCTTATTGAGGACCTTGCCTCCAAATTGAGGAAAGCGAGTGAAAAAGCTTTCCCCCGTGCTGAGAAAGAAGTGCGTAAGACTCACCGTTAACCCATCGGTCAGAGCGTAAAACAGAGCGTATCGAACGTCACAGTGACGAATTTGATGATTGTCAACTTGGGGCATATCCAACGGGGCCTTGCTATCCGGGCGCACAAGTCCAAGGTCTATTGTTGGAGATGTCTGTAACTTCACCTCAAGTATTTGTTGCCTTACGTCTGGGAACCTACCGTCATCGACATAGCTTGCGTACCCAAGATGTTTGCAAACATGCGCGTGCAATGCGTCGCCGCGGCGTCTCTCCTGATCAGAGCCCGCATCCTTGAATGATAACCCTATCATTGATAATAGGCGCGCAAAAACATCTGAGACAGGCAGCACAACTCCAAGAGATGGATTGTCTGTTGGCTTGAATTGCGCCAGTTGAACTCCTTTCCTAGCAACTATGTTTTCCACTAGATCCGTATCGACCGGTGAAATTAGCTCTGCTCGCTGGGTCCCACAAACGAGCCGGGCTTGATACTTTTGAGTAAGCGTGCCTGTAGTGTCGAGTTTAGCGAGCGTGTCGCCAGTGATGACTCTTACTCTCTCGATTATGTCGGCTTGCGTGATGCGAATGATCGCGTAACGCCGAGTCGGCGAGAGTTCCTCATTCCAAATCTGCAGGTTATTAGATTTCTGCGTATAGATATCAAACAGCTGCCCTGGAAAGCGCGGTTGTGTTTTTGTGAAGGTTGCAGGCACTGGATAACCCAAAGCCTTACATACCTCACTTTTCACGAACTTCGACCGCGATCGAAGGGACAGTCCGGCCACACTGAGACCTATTAGCTTTTTATTAAGAAGAGCCTCCAAATCAGGCGCTGGTATCCACAATTGCGGATCTCCGACCTCAATTGGATCATAGATCGACAGACCGCTAAGCGCGATGTTTTGAGTGTAATTGATTGGCATGGGCCCGTGAGAATTCAGCCTTAATTTAGGACGGCAGGACGATAAACCCAACCCGATAAGAAGTCAATCATACTGATTCCGGAGTCACTTGACTGACTCCTGCTTGAGACCGCACCTTGAATTGCTAAGCAGGTTGAAGATGTTTGTCGCAAGGTAAGCGTTTTTTTTCGGATGGCAATCGCGATCTTGGTCGCGCGCTAAACATCAAGAGTTCGTGAGGATCTCCTCAGGCGCAAAGCCCATTTGCCCGAGCCGTCCCCGCGTCTGCTCCATCATCTCCGGTGAACCGCAGATGAGCGCGATTGGAGACTTCAAATCCGGCAACACATGGTCTAGAAGCGATTGCACGTAGCCTGTTGGACCCGACCAGTCGTGGCCGTCAGGCTTTGAAATCACCTGGCGCAGCTCGACGCCCGCTTCTTTCCAGCTGTCAGTCTCATCACGAAAACAAAAATCATCGGGCGTGCGCGCGCCGTATAGCACGACACACCGTCCAAATTCATCTTTGCGCTGCAAAACATGGCGCAACGCCGATCGCAGAGGCGCCACGCCCGTACCCATCGCTACAAACACCAGATCTTTCCCAAGTTGTTCGTCGAGCGCAAAACCGTGGCCCGCCACCTCGAGCAGGTTGATTCTGGAACCGGCCTGCATATTAAAGATGATGTTGCTGGCGCCCGTCTTTTGCTTTACCAGCACTTCCAGATCAGGATCTTCCGGCGCGCTCGCAAACGCAAAATAGGCTGGCGCCTCGCCAGCCACTTCCAGCACTGCTACCTGGCCGGGGACAAAAACCACTCCGTGCCTGCCAGTCGCACCTTCCGGCATCAGGTCGAATGAACGAACTGCTCGTGCCTGCTCGCGAACGCTGGTAATGATGAGTGGACGCAAAGTTCGAGTTATCTCCTCAGCCTGCCTTGATTCACGTTCACGGCAGTCTACCAAACATGGTTCATGAATTCGCAGCCGGTGTTACAATAAATCCTCTTCCCTATCGCGAAAACCAAATCACGTCTGTGCTCAACAGGAAAGGACCCGCATGGCAGGCAAGTTGAAACCACTGCTCAGCGTTGCAATCAGCTTCGCGTTCCTCGTCAGCCTGAGCTACCTATCGAACACGCTGGGCCAATCAGGCAGGCGCGCACCCAAATCGAAAACGGTAAATGCGCCAATTCCGGAACCGGATCCAACGCCGTCCCCTGCCAGGCAGACCTCGCAACCCACACTCAAATTCATTCTCGGCATGAATCACGATAGTTTTACTAGTGTGTCAATCAGTGGGCTCAGCGGGATCAAGAGAAACATTGCTCGGCGAATGGGCGAGCGCACATGGGTTAGAGTCACGATGACGCCTGGTCCCATGGCGCGCAGCGAGGCGATCAAACTCGCAAAAGCTGAAAAGGAATCTTACGTGGTCTGGGTGCAAGTTCGAGAGGATGCGATGAGCGCGCGACAGCCGAATAGTGTGAACACTGCTTTTATCGAGTACGTAGTTTTCGCTCCGGAGACGGCAAAAGTAATGACGTCGGGCGCGACCTACCCCGGGGGTCGAAACATGGTCATCCTCGAGCGCCGCACTCCGGAAATCGATGGCGATCGTTATTTGAATCAGGCCGCACGGGAGACTGCTGACAAGATCCTCTCGAAGTTTAACCTGATCGCTCCGAGAAAGTTTCTTTAGAGATTGAGGTCAGCTATCGGATCCGGAATACAGCTGATCGATCACGTCGCGATATTTCTCATCAACCACGCGGCGCTTAACTTTCAAAGTCGGGGTCATCTCCCCGCCTTCAATCGTTAGCTCATTCTCAAGCAGCGCCACCTTCTTTACTTTCTCGTATTGCGCCAGATCGGGCATCAGTCCGGCAACCTGTCGTTCAAACAGATCGATAATGCGCGGGTGCTTGCACAATTCGGCCCGGCTCGCGGTTTTGATCCCTTTCAGTTGTGCATACGATTCTACGCGTTCCCAGTCAGGCACAATCAGCGCCGCCGGAAAATTGCGACCATTGCCGATCAATACCACTTGATTCACAAAACGCGAGCCCTTGATCAACTGCTCGAGCGGTTGCGGCGCAATGTACTTCCCGCCGGAGGTCTTAAATAGTTCTTTCTTCCGGTCTGTGATACGAAGAAAGCCGTCTTCGTCAAGCGTGCCTATGTCGCCCGTTTTAAACCAACCATCGTCGGTGAACACAGCGCGAGTCTCTGCGGGCTTATTGTAATAGCCCTGCATCACATTTGGACCACGCGTCTCGATCTCGCCGTCGGCTGCAATGCGCACTTCGACGTTGTTAATGGGCTTGCCCACAGTTCCAACGCGGTTCTGTTCCACGATTCCCGCGGTGATTACCGGCGACGTTTCAGTCAGGCCATAACCCTGGACGATCGGCAGACCGGCGCCGATGTAGATCAGTGCGAGCTCTTCGGGCAGCGCCGCGCCGCCTGAGACCAAAAGGCGAATTCTTCCGCCGAGCGCAGTGCGCATCTTCGAAAAGATTAACTTGTCCGCGAGCTTGTGTTTCAAGCCGAGCACAGCTGGAATCTTTTGATTGCGGATGGTGAGCTTCGCATATTCCTTGCCGACATCCACCGCCCAATTAAGAATGGCAACATTCAGCCGGCCCTTCTCAGCGGTCTTTTCCTTCACCCGCGCGAAAATCTTTTCGAAGATGCGCGGCACGCCGACAAAGATTGTGGGCCTCACCTCCCGCAGGTTAGCGCCAATCGCTTCCAGAGACTCGCCAAAGTAAATGGCCATGCCGTGATAGAGATACATGTACATGGCCATGCGCTCGAGCACGTGGGAAAGAGGCAGGACGGAAAGCGCGCTGTCCGTTTTTCCAAAAGCCAGATGGCCCGATGAATCGACCAGGTTTGAAACCAGATTGGCGTGCGTGAGCATGACGCCCTTCGGTTCTCCGGTAGTTCCTGAAGTGTAAATAATCGTGGCTAAGTCGTCGGGTTTAATCTCATCTGTGATCTTACTGATGATGTCCGGTTGCTGCTTCCTAAGTTCATCGCCTCGTTCCTCCAGTTCAACCAGAGAAATTCCGGGTGTATCGCCTCTCGTTTTCTCAAAGAATATCAAATGCTCCAGGGCCGGGCATTCGCCTAGCACATCCTTAATCTGGAAATACTTATCCTCATTAGCCAACACCAAAACTCGAGCGCCGGAGTCTTTCAAAATGTAACGTACCTGCGGCGGCGTGAGGGTCGGATAGATGGGAACGTCGATAGCGGCCGCAAACATGCAACCTGCGTCCATCAATGTCCATTCAGGCCTGCTTTCGGAAAGCATCGCTACACGATCACCGCGACGTACGCCCAGCGAATACAACCCACTCGCAATGTTGCGGGCACGACTCAGTACTTCGTCCGACGAGATTGGCACCCAGCGACCATCGCGTTTGTAGTTGATCGCGTCAGCGCGATGATGAACGCGAGCTGCGTATTCAACCGCCTCAGCCAGGTTGGCGGGTTCATCGGGGCTCAGGGGAATTCGCGCCGGAAGTTGCTGGCGGGCTGGGAGCGCAGGCATCCTGCCTGCCTCTGTCTCGTCCACGAAGCTAGTTGGGGGGATGGGGTTCAATTAGCCGTCACTCCGTTCAAAAATATATCGAGCACCTGATCGGCCATGGGGGCCAGCTTGTAGCGACGTTTTGAAAGTATCCAATTGGTCGCCATCTCATCTAACGCCCCAAAGAGTACTTTAGCTACAACCTTCGCATTGAGCTCCGCACGAAATACACCGGCGCTTTGGCCGTCTTCGAAAGTGGTCCGAATCAACTTTAGATACTCCGCGAATCCCGCGGCCGAGAATTCTTCCATAAACTTTGTCGAACCACGCAACTCTACCTGAAACACCACCGCGAGATCGCGATTGGCGCCGAGCCGGTCGAGATGCATGTGTGCGATCGTACGCAGCCGTTCACGCGGGTCAACCACTTCTGCCATCCGTCTTCGACCGTCGGCGATCGCTTCTTCCATGCTGCGATCGAATATGGAATGAAGAATATCCTCCTTGCTCTTGAAGTAGAGGTAGACGGTGCCATCGGCAACCCCGGCTTCGCGTGCAATGTCGGCCACCTTCGAATTGAAATATCCGTTATGGGCAAAGATGCGGATGGCCGCGCGCAGGATTGCCTCGCGTTTGTCCGCCACGATGGGCCGGTGCGGACTTAAAGATCGAACAGTTCTCATTTGCTGCTTCGAAGAATTGTCGAGAGTTCGGCTGAATGACCTGATGAAATGACCTGCTGAATGAACAGCCACTCAGTGTGCGCCGTTAGCCTACCGTTTGTCGGACGGTTCTGCAATCAAAGTTTTTGAGCGAATATCGCGGAATGGCGTCGTTAAACGGTTCGTCTCGAAGAATCTTTTTCACCGGTCGGCGAATTGGCGGGCTCGGGCCGCATGCGAAATTCCGTCGTCGGATAGGGAATCTCAATTCCACGCTCACGGAAAAGGGTCCAGATGCGGAAGTTTATGTCGCTCTTAATTTCAAAGTGGCGGCGAGGCTGAACACTCCAAACCAGCAAACGAAAGTCGAGCGAGGAGTCGCCAAACCTCAGGAACTGCACCCGCGGCGCCGGGTCGGTCAACACATTTTCCACGCCGTCAGCCGCGAGAATCAAAGTTTCCGTTACCAGTTCAACATTTGAATCGTAGGCGACGCCTACCGGAATCGCGATACGCGCGCGGGGATCGCCATACGACCAGTTGATCACCCGCTGGCTGACTAGTTTTGAATTGGGGACGATGATCGAGATGTTGTCGTTGGTGGTCACCAGCGTCGTTCGAAGATTGATGCTCTTAATGTCGCCTTCATCTTCGCCGATCGTAATTCGGTCACCGATGCGAATGGGCCGCTCAAAAAGAAGAATAAAACCGGACGCGATATCAGCTGCGATGTACTGCAAACCAAAACCAATACCAACCGAGAGCGCTGTGAAAAGCACGGCGACCGAGGTCATATCAACGCCGACCATTTTCAACCCGGCCAGCACTCCCGCAACGATCAGTAAATAGCCCGCCAGGCGCGCGATTGTGTAACGCAAGCCAGGATCGATGTAGGTGCGTTTGGCAATTCGACGTTCAAGGAGGTCGCCAATCCGGCGCGACAGAAAGATCGCGAAAACGAAAACCGCGATGCCGCCCAGAAGCCGCATTACTGTGAAAGGTTGATTTCCAAACAGAGGATTAGTGAGAAAGTTCCAGATGCGCCTAAAGACGGAGACGTCCTGAAGCATCGAGAGAGCAACAGTGATATCTGCGGTGAACGTTAGCTCCTGCAAGAGTAGCTCCTAAATAATTGCGCGCTCTGAAACGCGGAGCATGTTAACAACAGGCAGCTATCCCCACAACGGCTACCTCACACAAAGCTGAACGTGGGATGAAGCCTCCGCAGCGGAATTTTACTCGTCCTGGTCGCATTCTCTTATCAAGGGCAAACAGTAAGAGGTCGGGTTACGAAAAGATTAATGAATCAACTACGAAACGAGCAAGCTAGTTGATATACTGCGTTCGTCCGGCTTCAAGTCCTCGTTGCTCTCAAACCAACTGGCCGGAAGGTTTACCTCAATGCTGATCCAAACTTTAGATTTTCACTTCCGTAAACAGTTCGAAGGCTCTCAGCTTGAGATCTATCTGCGAAATAGTTCGCAACCGCTTTCAACCGTTCAGCTCGATTTTCCAACTTCTTTTCTGAGCGGGTTTGAATTGAAACAACTGGACTTCGATGCAAAGGATCCTGCCGGACGCGTCCACCGTTTGCGTGAGTTCGGGCAAAGACTTCATAAGAGAATTTTTGCGACGGAAGTCGCGCAGGTTTGGGAAGGCCATAAACTGAAGCATGAATTCCTGGTCCTTTGCATACGAATCGCCCCCGAAGCGAGCGAGCTTGAAGCGATACCATGGGAAACTCTCTTTGACGGGGAGGAGTTCATCGCAGCCGGGACAAAGACCACGCTCACGCGCCTGCCGCTGGACGTTCAACCGCAGCTCGCGCTGTCTGGCGTGCCGTCGCCTTTGAAGATGCTGGCGCTCGTCTCGAGCCCGCTTGATTTGCCCGACAACTCGCGCCTTCAGATGGAGCGTGAGCAGGAAATTCTGCTGGAAGCTATAAACGATCCAGCCGGACAGGGACGTTTGCGGGCAGACTTTGAGGACGAAGCAAAGCTGGAGATTCTCGAATCAAGTCTGGAAACGCCTTACCAGGTCTTTCATTTCACGGGCCACGGCATGGCGCCCGAGGACGGCGGCGGCTTGTTGCTTGAAGACGCGCAAGGGAATAGCCGGCCGACTTCGGTCGCAGAGGTCTTGCAATCTTTGCAGCGCGGCGAAAATTCTCTGCGACTGGTAGTTCTTTCAGGCTGCCAGACTGCCCGCACAATAAACGTGGGGGGATTTCGCGACATGGCGCGGGGCCTTTTGCGCCGAAGGATTCCTTCCGTGATTGCCATGCAGTTTTCGATCTCGGACGGCGGCGGTTTGAAATTCGCGGAGGCCTTTTACGGCAGGATAGCGGCAGGACGCACTTTGGAGCTGGCATCTCACGCCGCACGTCGCGCCCTGCTCCTCAGTGATGATTATTTTTTGCAAGCCGACGCGCTTGCTCCGGTATTGCTGACTTCAAATGGAGACTGTTTGCAAACGTTGCAGCCGGAAGCTGCCTCAGCTGCCGAACCGCCAAAAATTGACTTCAGTTTTTACTTGCCTTTACCCCAATTGAGTTACGGCTTTTACGGCAGGCGGAGCGAGTATCGCCAGGTGCGTGACGGTATCCTCCACCGGAATCAACGCGCCGTTATTATTCACGGCATCGGCGGCATTGGAAAGACTGCGCTGGTTAGCCACATTGGCACCCGCTTGAGAAAACGTTTTCAGGGTGTGTATGCATTCGATTGTTCTGGAGGAACGCTGACACCTGAGACTGTAATGATCAAACTGCACGGATTTTTTGCGCCTCAAGGTGTGAAGGCTTTGGAGCAGTTACTTTATCAGAATCTGCCATCGGATGTTCTGGCGAATTACCTGGCGCAGGTCTTATCGCAGTGGTCTTTGCTCTTGATCTTCGACAACTTTGAAAGCCAGCTCGAACTCAAAGACCCAGGCTTTCAAATCGCCGACGAAAACCTACGCGCCTTCATCACGACGCTTATCAAAACAACTGCGACCGCCAGCCATTTTCTCTTCACCAGCCGCTATCTATTTGAGCTTGATGACAAGCGTTTGGGCAACATTCAATCTTTGCCGCTCGAAGATTTGAGTCGGCCTGAAGCTTTGAGCCTGATGCAGAAGCTGCAACACCTCGCTGCAGCCTCCCACGCCGAAAAGCTCGAAGCCCTGAAAACTTTCGGCGGTCATCCTTACGGGCTAGTGACGCTCGACCGCTATTGCAATCATCAACCTCTGGACCGGGCGCTTAAAGATGCTGCGAGTATTCATGCCGAACTACGCGTGTTTCTGGCGATCGAGCTCAACTATGCGCGACTCTCCGAGCTCAGTCGGGAACTCCTCAACCGCCTCGCCGCATTTCGCCAATCCGTACCTCACGAAGCGGCAGAATGGGTAATGGGCAAAAAGATTTCATACGCCGCCGAATTTCTGGAAAGCTCCCGAAGTCGATTACCGAAAGAATGGGGGACATTAGGTGACTCTAGAATTTTGGAAGAGCTTGAAAGGCTTCTTCCAGAACGAAGACAGGCCGAAGACTTGAGTCAACCGATTAGGGAATTGGTTGAGTGGGGCTTGCTTACACCGACACAAAAGGACGGGGAAATACTAGAGCTTTCGATTCACGCCCTTGTGCGCGATTTCTGTCGCGACAAGCAACAAGGTGAAACTTGGCAGAGACGTTTGCGTGACGCCGCTGTTTTCTATATCAACCTTACGAAACTCGACGCTGCCGAAAACAAGTCCCAGGCGATGGTTTGGAATGAGATGGAAGCCTTTGAATTGCTGGTGGAGGCCCAAGAGTTTAATGACGCCGCAAGTGTCTTGATGGATGCAACTCCGCATTTAGACCGTTGGGGTTTCGGGCGGTATTTAGAGGCTCAGCACCGCCGCTTATTCGAGAAGCTTGATAATGAAATAGCCGGACTCTTAATCAACTTTGGAAACATAATTCAAGCTCGTGGCGAATACGATGAAGCGTTGCAGTGTTACCTTCGTTCGCTGGAACTTAGCGAAGAACTTGGCGATCGGGCGAACACCGCTAGTTCGCTCCATCAAATCGGAATCATGCACTATCGACGAGGCAGGTATGAAGAAGCATTAGAATATTACGAGAGATCTCGCAAGATACAAGAAGAACTGAATGATCCTGCAGGCATGGCTAGTTCGCTCTATCAAATCGGCACTCTTCATCGTCGGCTGGGCGAGGATGAGAAAGCATTAGACTATACGAACCGTTCTTTGGCGATTTCGGAGGCGGTTGGCGAGCGCAGAGGCGCAGCGCTGTCGCTTCATCAGATCGGCAAGATTCACCGACAGCGTGGCGAGCATGATGTCGCGTTGGAGTACTACGAACGTTCACTAGATATTTTCAAAGAAATTGGGGATCGATCAGGCGAGGCTTATGCTCTTGGTGAGATCGGAATCATTCATCGCCTGCGCGGCAAGTATGATCGTGCCTTGGAAAACTACGAAAGAGTTCTTGGAATCTCGGAAGACATTGGCGACCGCTTTAGCGTCGCTATTACACTAGGTCAAATCGGGAAGATGTTTGTCGATTTAAGACGTTTTGAGGAAGCGTTCCAGCATTTATTATCTGCTCTGAACATCTTTATAGACTTGCAATTACCGGACGCTGGATTCGTCGCAGGTGACCTCAATATCCTTCGTGGCTTGTGGGGCAGAGAACACTTTGATGCGGCATGGAGAAAAGCCACCGGCGAAGATGTACCCGAATGGTTGAAGGAATGAGTCTGCGTCGGTTGTCTTTGAACGATGAGAGGTTTCTGAAATTGACGATCCGTTGGGAAGGCTCACTCTCGGGAAACTTACTATGGCAAAAATGCTTAGAGTCAGATGCAATGCACCTAACAAACATATCAACGAAGTTGATTTGGACGACTTGTTGCGAGAGGACGTCGTTGCCAGGCACGCGCTCTCCTCAATGGATTCTGTGCCAGAGCGAATCGTCTTACGTTGTCACGAGTGCGCCGAGGGGAAAGTCATCATTACGCGCGATATGATCCTGGATCCATTCCGATGACTGGGAGCAAGCAAGATGTCAGAGAAGATTCAACAGAACGCTGCAAAGGAATCACGAAATCAACCAGAGATAATTCATGAGAGTCCGGCTTCCGAGACGGATGACGACTTGTGGCTGGCCCACGGCGCAAAGATGCTCGACGAATCCGTCCCGGGTGTGCGCAGCGCCGCGACCGAGGTCATTAAAGCACTGGGCATGTTGATGACGGTCTATTTAGGAATCCTGGGCTTTGCGAAGTTCATTCCCGAAAACATGGAAGTGCATAACAAAGCCCTCTTCGTCGTACCGATCGTGCCCTGGGTAATAGCAATCTACTACTGTCTGCGGGTGATGAAAACCGAACTCGTAACAATCAACTTGCGATCGCCAAGTGATATCAGAGAAAAGGCTGCGGAGATTCTCAATGAAAAGCACCGTTACCTTGAAATTGCCTTTGCGCTTCTCATCGCGGGAGTCGTGTTTTCGTTCGCAATGGTGGTTTTTCGCCTGCGCGTCTAATCGCCGTACCTGGCATCCGAAATCGAAGGCTCGGGTTCTCTCACGAGCGTGAAGTTGTGGGGAATCGTGGCGGAGGGGACAGGACTCGAACCTGCATGACCTTTCGGTCGGCGGTTTTCAAGACCGCTGCACTACCAATTATGCGACCCCTCCGCTTTTGGGAACTATAGCTTACGTCCGCCCACGTCTCAACTACCGCGAGCAGCTGTGCTTAAAACGTGGATGCGAGATCCGGATGAACGAAAGCGGAGCTATTGCAGATAATGCCCCATCATCAGGATGCCAAACACAACAAGAAATAAACCAGCTACAATTGCGATAATTCGACTAAACCAAACCGGGGGCCACGGCAAACCAAACCTCGGCATCCTCATTGTCTCTTCCACCGCAAAGCGATTGCAGATGATGCATATCAACCCAAACACCGATAGAAGAAGCGCAAAGACTGACTTCATGTTTCGAGTTTAGCACCACAAACATCCACCTAAAATGAGAACACTCAGATTTGCGCCTTTGCAGAGCTAAGGTCTAAGATCCAAGCTACAAACAGATGCGCGTCACTATCGGACAAATAAACACAACCAACGGGGATTACGAGGCCAATACCGCGGCGATCATCAGGGCCATCGAACACGCCCGCAACGATCGCTCCGACATCGTCGTTTTACCTGAAGCCGCCATTCAGGGCTACACCTCGCTTGACTGGTTTCTTGATCGCGACGTAGCGCGTTGCGCGCTCCAGCCGCTGGAAAAGATCATCGAAGCCACTAGGGGCTTGACGGCAATCGTCGGCACAATCAGGCCCAGCGATCTTCCAACCGGCCGCCGTCTCTATAACTCCGCGGCGATAATCCGCGATCAGAAACTCATCGGCTTTGCGGATAAGACCCTCCTTCCCGAGTATGATGTCTTCGACGACCCGCGCTACTTCGAACCCGCGCGCGAACGTCATTTGTTCACGGCAGGCGACTGCAAACTCGGCGTCGCCGTTTGCGAAGATTTCTGGAACGACAAAACGTTTTGGAAAGAGCGACTCTATCATCAGGATCCTGCGGACGAATTAATCGCCATGGGCGCCGAGATTCTTCTCTCCATCAATGCCTCGCCATTCAACAAAGGGAAAATGGGCCAACGGTGCGCGATGGTGTCGCACCGGGCCAGGGCCTCGAAACTTCCGATCGTGTTCGTAAATTTGGTGGGTGGGAACGACGGCATCATCTTCGACGGTGCGAGCATAGTGGCCGACTGCGAAGGAAAAATAATTCTCCAGGCGCCTCCTTTCGAAGAGTTTTTTGGCACCGTGGACCTCGAATGCGGCGTCGCCGATGACCGCTGTTTGCCGGGCGATGATATGGAAACTGTCCGAAGCGCACTGGTACTTGGGATTCACGACTACGCTCGGAAGAACCGTTTTACGAAGGCGGTGCTCGGATTATCGGGCGGACTGGATTCAGCTGTAGTTGCTGCGTTGGCGTGCGAAGCGTTGGGGCCGGAAAACGTGTTGTCGGTAATGATGCCGTCGCCTTATTCATCACGTTCGAGCATTGACGATAGCGTCGAGCTTGGGCGTCGGCTGGGAATGAAAGTAATCGAGCATCCCATCACCAAGCCTTTTGAAGTGATGTTAGACGAACTGAAGCTTCCTCCACCCGCTGCTTCGAATGGTTCACACGCGACGGAAAACCTGCAATCGCGTCTGCGCGGAAATATCCTGATGACAATTTCCAATAACGAAGGACGCCTGCTGCTTTCCACCGGAAACAAATCGGAACTGGCATTGGGCTATTGCACTCTTTACGGGGATACCAACGGCGGCTTAGCCGTAATTGGCGACGTGTTGAAAACGGAAGTTTATTCGCTAGCCCACCACCTGAATAAAGAGAGCGAAATCATTCCACGTGAGATTATCGAAAAGCGTCCCTCGGCCGAACTGGCGCCCGGACAGTTTGACGATCAATCGTTGCCGCCTTACGACAAGCTCGATCCAATCCTGAAGATGTATTTTGAAGATAAGGCAACTCCCGACGAGATCATCGCGGCGGGAAATGATCCGGCCCTGGTCTACGATGTTCTGAATCGGGCCGAGTCGCCCGCGAATGAATTCAAACGGCGACAGTTGCCGCCCACCCTGATCATTTCGCGCAACGCGATTGGCATTGGTCGGCGGCGGCCCGTTACCCATCACTACCGGCGCGATCCGGCGACGAAGTGTTAGGGTTGATTCGATAGGATTCACAGAATGAACAGGATTAAGGATTTAAAGCAGTCTGAGATTCTTTGGTTTTCATCTGGTGAATCCTGTTAATCGTGTCCAACAAACTCTCATGTCGCATAGCGCGCGTAAACCGATTTCACCTTCTCGAGAAAGTCTGTGCGGTCCACGAGGTGATAAACGGTAACGTTCCCCGATCCCCCTGCAAGCGTCTCGATCAACTTTTCGAAAATCTCAAACTGGTCGCCCTGCGAAATCCCCTTCGCTTCCAGATAACCCGCGTGCCGCAGGCGGCGAAGCAGATCCTGCAAAGTAAGGCGACCCTCGAGAGTACGTCCGCCATGAACGTGGGACCGGCTCACCAGGTACTGCACGATCAAAACCTCGTTGTAATTAGACGGTGACAGGAAGAGCCGGCCGCCGTCTTTTTCCCAACCTTCCGGAAGGCGATTTGAACGACGAACCAGGCGCACGCCATCGAATACTTCCGACCAATCAGTTTTCGGCTCCAAACGAGCCAGGTAGGCGCGAGCAGTTTCCAGCAGCCAGGTATTATCGAGTTCGAGGTTTTGGTCGAGAGTGTCGAGCCAGTTGAAAAAGACGGAGCGCTTGTCCGTCTTCGCTTCAATAACCTGAAACTGATCGTCCTTGCGGGGCAACTCCTTGATTAGTTTTCGCCGCGCTGCATCACTCGCCTTGCCGCCGTCGATTCGATAAGTATCGAGACGTGCATGCCAACGTCTGGCGGCATTACAGTAAGGACAATGCGGATTTTTCTCTTCGGAATCGAAGAATGGAGGCGAGGCCTGCGGCGCCGTCAGCTCCGCAATAGTGGGGACATACTTTTTGATTTCTGAATAGGCGGTCCGGGGCGCCAACCCCAACTGGCCAGTAAAATGGTCGAAGGTGCAGGCAAGACAAACTACGGTTGAATATTCAGTGATCGTGCCCGGCGGGAAAGCGCTGAGATCAAGTTCGCGTTTCTTTTTCGCGGTTGGCATGCAGAATTAACGGAACCGCAGATCAGATTCGTTTACTCTGTGCGACAGAGTGTTTTACATAATCGAGACTAACGCAGGTTGTAAACCTTCATCCGTGTGACCTAATGCCAAATCGAGTTCTGATTCGACGTTGCCGGTAGCTGTTCCAAGCTTTCGAAAATTGAATAATTTGTGATCGAGAAGGTGCGAAGGAATTGTGTTGCCCAAAGCGGTGAGCATGGAACTGCGAATATTAGGAATGTCCTTTTCCAAATCTGTAACGAGGCGGTTGACGCGTGCGCGCTGAAGGTTTGGCTGAGACCCGCATAGGTCGCACGGGATAATTGGAAACTGTTGCAACTCCGCAAAGGCGGTGATCTCAGATTCGCGGCAGTAAGCGAGTGGGCGGATGACCGTGTTCCGGCCGTCAGTGGAACGCAATACCGGCGGCATCGCTTTAAGTGTCCCAACGAAGAACAGGTTCAACAAGAACGTCGTGATGATGTCGTCGGCATGATGGCCCAGGGCGATCTTGTTGCAACCCTCTTCGACCGCCAGGTTATAGAGAATGCCTCGCCGCAGCCGCGAGCAAACTGAACATGACGTTTTGCCTTCAGGAACCAAACGCTTAACAATCGAATAGGTGTCGCGCTCGATTATCCGAAACGGCACTCCGCGCCCCTGCAGATAATTCGGCAACACCTCGGCCGGAAATCCAGGCTGCTTCTGATCGAGATTCACGGCCAGCAGCTCGAACCTCACCGGGGCTCGTGGCTGCAAATCCAGCAGCAGCTCGAGCATCGTGTAACTGTCCTTGCCGCCGGAAAGACAAACCATGATTCGATCGCCGTCTTCGATCATGCCGAAGTCTTCGATCGCGCTTCCAATCCCGCGCAGGAGTTTGGTTCTTAACCTGATTTCAACACTCATAGGGTTCCGGAGCATTCTAGCATTCTTAAGGTTTGCTGCTGAATCCTTGAAGAGGAGCGGTTTGCTGTGCTAACGTGGCCCATCAAGCGGTTTCGTCCCTGCGTTTTCCAAACACTAAATTACGTTTTAAGCCGGTTAAGACTTCCGATGAACTGTCCGGGATGGGGGAATTACTAATCCACCGCCAGTTCTGCGCCCCAGATACCCTCAAAACCTATGAATACAACCAGCGACGAGGACGGAGCGCCTGAGACGTTCACTCCTATTGATATAGCTCCGGCTACGACATTCGATCCTGCCAAGTGTTTCGACGGATGGTTTGACGCGGTGCGGGATATGCGCAGCCGCCGGGAGGCAAAATCACTTCCGGCATTTTATCTTGAGAATGGTGAATGGGAATTTGATGAGCAGGGCAACATGGCTGAGCGTTTTCGATCTGAGGGCACTCTGATCGTCGCGACGCATGGAAAGTTGGAGGGTAACATCGAAGTCGGCACCGCCGTGATAGATGGTGTTTTTAAGGGGAAGATCACCGCAACCGAAAACGTCGTCCTGGAAAATCACGCGTTGGTTATAGGCGAGATTCATACCCAAACACTGGCCATCCAAGGTGGTGCGATCATCGAAGGCACTTGCTATTTTGAAGCGCCCAAACAGGAGCGATCCGGATCACCCGGGTGGGAACTATTAAAAGTGGGTCTCTCGAGGGTTTGGCGAGGCCGGGGTGTTCAATAGTCGCCATGTCAGAGCGCCGCTCCTGTTGCGCCATTACATTTTGATTGCGAGGCTAGACACCGAAGACTTTGCTGTCTATTATGGCTTCCCCATTTCGAGGTGGTAACCCTTCTCCGAAGTGGCCAAGTCAGAGTTCTAATCCAACAAACACCAAGGTACGCGCGCCGTTTTGTTACTACCGTCTCGAAGGCATCTGTGACTTAATCCCGCGTCCCCCAACAATGGAGGCTACTAATGCTGAGGATAGGAAAAAACCCAAAAGACTCGGGAGAAAACGAAGTTTCTACCGAAAAACAGGACGCTCCCTACGTCACTCCGAAACCGTTCTCTCCGTACCAGGGAACGACTGCTGAAACCAGGCCGCAGCCGGAATCCAACACGGCAGCACCTCGGGCAATGACGGAAAATGAAACGATTACGCGTGAATTCAAGGATGGAAACCTAAGCGGCTTCGTTGGCAGCGGCACGGTGGTAACCGGCGAGGCTAACTTCAAAGCTCTGATGCGCGTCGATGGACATCTGTCGGGTCGGATCTCCTCCACGAGCGGAACACTCATCGTGGGTGCAAACGGGAAGGTGGACGCCAACATCGAGGTGGCTGTAGCCACTATTCAGGGCACGGTCAATGGCGACATCATTGCTTCGCAGCGTCTGGAAATTGGTCGCGCTGGAAAAGTGAATGGAAACATTCAGACCCCTTCTCTGGTGATTGAACAAGGCGCGCAGTTTGAAGGCAGCTGCAAGATGGTTAAGATGAGCGCTGACGCGAACAAGTCCAAAAGTAATGGACGAGACGTGCAGCCACTCGATACTACCAGCATGAAACCCGTCAAAGTGGATGCCGACTCCGCATCAAAATCAGTTGCCGACGTTTCAAGCATCGCAAGCTGACGATCTCTTCCAACCGTAACATTTTTTGGCGCTCGCCTCCGGCGGGCGCCTTTTTTTTGGTCTGCTCACAGTGTTCACAGGACAACGCCGGGAGTAGGGTCCTAATTTCAGTTTTCTCTGCGTATTCTCAGCGGCCTCTGCGTCTCAGCGGTGAATCATCCCCGCAATAACACTCACCGCTGAGGCGCAGAGTACGCAGAGGTGGGCGCAGAGAATTTCAAATTAGGACCCTACCCGCGCCGGGAGTCACCTTGACAGAATCCTCGGGCCTCCCTAATACATAGTGAGTATCCCCAAGCTGATCGTTAACCAGAGTCCTGCTTTTTCCAATCGACGTATGTCCAAAACCGACATTGTTTCTAAGCAAGGTTTCGCACCATATCGTCCGCGCTTCGCTTTTGCAGCGCTGATATTTGGCGCGCTGTTGTCATTGATCCCATTAAGCGTGTTCCCTCAAATCCGCACAGCTCGAACCCGCGGCGATGCGATTTCCAAAGACATCCTGCTGCGGATCGTGCGCGCTGAAGACGAGCGACGCTGGGATATCGACTTGCGCAGTTTGCTGTCCGACCCCAACGCGGCAGTGCGCAAACGGGCGGCGCTGGCGACGGGTCGAATTGGCAATGAAGCGTCGGTCGCTGAGTTGATTGTTCTTCTGCGCGGCGATCGCGACCGTAGCGTTCGCGCGATGGCCGCGTTTGCACTTGGTGAAATCGAATCTGGTTTAGCCGCGGACGCACTGCTGGCAACCTTGAAGGATTCCGAACACGCTCCCTTGCGAGCGCGCGCTATTGAAGCTCTCGGAAAAATTGCCGCGGCATTGCCAAAGGAACAAGAGCCGCGCGCGCGTGAACTGGGCGCGGTGATTCTTGAGTCTTTGAAGCTGGAAGGTAGCCGTCGCTCCGCTCCGGATGAGTTGACGGTTCTACTGGGACTAACGGCAGTGCTCCGGGCCAAGCCGGCAAATGCAGGCCCGGTGGTGGGACGATTTTCCCATTACAACGATCCGCGTATCCGCGCCGATGTTGGAAACACGCTCGCGCGGCTAAGACTCAAAGACGAAAACGCATACCTTCGCAAACTGCTTCAGACCGACCCCGATCCGGTGGTGCGAGCCAACGCTGCTCGCGTGTTAGGAGTAACGGAAGATAAAGAGTCGTTCATGGCTCTGATGGTTGGCGCGACATCTGATAAGGATTTTCGTGTCCGAGTTAGCGCGATACGGGCTTTGGCTTCGTTGAAAGATGAGCGCTCCACGGTTCCACTTCTGGAGCGGTGTACAAACCTGGTCTTTCGCGCAGGTTACAGAAAACCTGAGAACGATCACGCCAGGGGCACGCCAGCTCAATTAAGCAAAGTTAACGAACTGCTGGAGCTCGCCACGACGCTGGGCCGCCTGCTGCAGAACTCCAGGGGTGAAGATAATAAAGACATCGTTGGTGGGTGTCTGAGAACATTTCCTCCGCTCACTGGCCCCGCGCCCGAAGTGGAAATCGCATTAGCGCGAATTCACGCGGCTGGTTATTTGGCAGGGTTCGGCGCCGGAGAGGTTGGGAGGAAGAAAGTCCAGGAGTCGATGTTGTTGGATTGGCGAAGAGCTTCGAGCCTGGCGCAGGGCTTGGGTGAGATAGCCACAAAGCCGGACGTCCCCGCGAACAAGAGCATTCGAGGGCACGCTGAGAATCTCTTGCGCGCAATGCTGGACTACCGAAACTCGGGTCTCACAATCAACACCCTCGTCGCAGTTCACTCCGAATATGCTATCCCCGATGTGCTTCGAGCTTTTGCTGCTTTCAAGCCAGGAGACCTGGCTGAGATTCTGCGGCAGCATCTCAAGGAATCTGATGTGGTCGTGCGCGCGGCTGCGGCCGAGTTGCTCGGCGATCTGCCTCTGAATTCGACGAACACAGATGCCCTCCGGGACGCATTGAAGGTTGCTCTGCAGGACAAGGAATCGAACGATGCTGTTCTGGCAATCATCGACGCGCTGGCAAAACAGAAAAACCGCAATGCAAACCTCGCGATGATGCCGGCGCTGGATTCGCCGGATCATTTGATTCGACGCAAGGCCGTCGCCTCTTTGAAAGCGACTGGCGCCGGTGATTTCTCCTCACGGATCGGTCCAGTGCAAACGAAAAACACTGCGGCGGATTACGAACGCGCCATCGCGCGATTTGGAAAAACTGTTACGGCGGTGGTTTCCACGAGCAAGGGCGAATTCACAATTCAATTCCTGCCGGAAGACGCACCCCTGACAGTTGATAATTTCGTTCAGCTCGCCCGCCGCGGTTATTTCAACGGCATTTCATTTCATCGGGTCGTGCCAAACTTCGTCATCCAGGGAGGCGATCCGCGCGGCGACGGAAGCGGTGGTCCGGGGTATTCAATTCGTTGCGAGATCAACCAGGTGCCGTTTGAGCGCGGCGCCGTCGGCATGGCGCTATCAGGCAAGGACACGGGCGGCTCGCAGTGGTTTGTCACGCACGCGCCGCAACCACACCTCGACGGCGGCTACACGGTTTTCGGGAGAGTAATCGCGGGCATGAACGTGGTTGATAACATCGTGCGCGGAGATGTGATTCGTTCAGTTGCGGTCAGGGAAACAAGTCGCCGCAGTCAAACTCGGCGCGGGGTGTTGTGATGAAAGAACGATCCAAGAAATCGCACGACGCAACACGAAATCTTCCGCGTGACGTTTCGTGCAATTTCGTGGATCGTTTTTTCGTGATCGCCTTATCAATAGTTTCGCTTGCGATATTTGCCGAAGCGCAAACGCGACCAACGCGGATCGTCGAGCGCAACCGTTACGAGATCAACCTTAAGCTCGATTTCGATGCTCGGTCTTACACCGGTCAGGAAAGGGTACGCTGGGTTAATCGCAGCGATCAGTCCATTTCGCTTCTCTATTTCCATCTCTATTCTAATTTACGCGTTGACGCGCCCGGCGTGGCGCCCAATGCAAAGGGCGATTCACCTGACACCGAAGAGCCGAACCTCCAGATCACGGAAGTTCGATCCGCAACCAGCAATACTCCGCTGCCATTTTTGATTGACGATCAGGGCACAACCCTGCGCGTTAGTTTGCGTGAACCGGTTCCTGCCGGTCAGTCAACTGAGGTCATGGTTGTCTTTAAAGGCACCGTACCCGAAGTTGACCCGGATGAAAGCAGCCTGACCGCGCACGTTGTTAAGCAAATCAGCGCCGCGCTGCGCGATGAACGCGAGATGCGGCGCGCGCGCGACATTAATTTTCGTTGTCGCGGGGTAATGCTGCTCGGCACCTCCTATCCGATCCTGGCAGTGCACGACGGCAACGACTGGATGCGCAAAGTGGAACCCGGGGTGGGCGATCTGGTGTTCAGTGAAGTTGCTGACTACGACGTCAATATTACTGTTGATGAGGGCGTGGTTTTATTCACTTCAGCGGCTGAGACTGACTCGGTCCAGCAGCCCGGCGTTGGAGAGTCACGCCGGACGTCGGTGAATTTCTCGGCTGGTAATCTGCGAGATTTCGCGATTGTCGCCGGCCGGAATCTACGCGCTGAGCAAATTCAGGTTGGCGACACAACCTTGCGATCGATCTTCGTGCCGGAGCATGAACGGATGGGTAAACGCGTGTTGACGATGGCCGGCGACGCCCTCCGGACTTTCAATGCGAGGTTTGGCGCTTTACCACTCAAGACAATCAGCATCGCTGCAGCACCTCTGACTGCGGGTCTGGGTAGTACAGAGTTTAGCGGTCTTGATGTCATCGCCAGCGCGTTCTATGTTGATTTTGATTCACCTTCGATGCGTAACCTGCCTGGGCTGATTCGTGAGCAACGGCCGTCAGTCGAAGAAAGTTTGGAATGGAGCGTGGCCCACCTGATCGCTCATCAATGGTGGGGCGGCGCCGTCGGCAACGATCCGGCGCGAGACGCGGTGTTGGACGAATCAATGGCGAGCTGGTCCGCCCTGCAATACTTCAACGAGATTCACGGCGAGAAAAAAGCTGCCGCAGTGCTTGAAGATCAACTCCGCGGCGTCTATCGCGTTTATCGCACGCTTGGTGGTGTCGACATGGACGCCAACCGGCCGTCGCGCGAATATAAGAATTCCTTTCAATATACAGCCATCGTTACCACGAAGGGCGCGCTGATGTTTGTTCAGTTGCAGCAGCTCCTGGGCCGCGAAAAATTGCAGGCGGCGCTCCGCAATTATTATCAGGCAAACCTCTTCGAAATCGCTTCGGTTGATGACCTGCGTGGCGCGCTGATAGCGGAATCTCCGATAGAACAAAGGCGGTTGGTGGCGCGTACTTTCGATCGTTGGCTGGCAAGCAAGAAGGGTGACGAAGACATCGCTACACCCGACCAGGAACTGGCTGTGACTCTCGGGCTGCCCACCAAACCACCGCAGAAGAGCGGTGAACGCAACGCGCTCAATGCCTTTGCGCGCCTGGGCAAATTCTTCTGGCAACAGATGACGCGAATACGTTGATGTAGGACCGCATTCCTGCCTGCCGCGATTGGCGGGCGAGGGCGTCCGCGGTCACAGTAGAAGTGGAAAGCAACTCTAAAGCCTCATAACCATGGATCAACAAC
The DNA here is from genome assembly GCA_035557535.1 of Pyrinomonadaceae bacterium. Lineage (GTDB taxonomy): Bacteria > Acidobacteriota > Blastocatellia > Pyrinomonadales > Pyrinomonadaceae > PSRF01. Next base: position 423,842 of record DATMDU010000063.1, on the reverse strand, counting down.
CGAACCGCGGGCTGCAGAAGGTCAAAGTCGACGAAAGTCTCGAACGTCTCAGTTGGTTGATGGACGACATGATCAAGATTCCGGGTCTTAACTGGCGTCTGGGTCTGGATGCATTGGTCGGACTAGTCCCCGGGTTTGGCGACGCTGCAACCTCGCTCGTGTCGTTTTATATTCTCGCTTCGGCGGTTCGTTATCGGGTGCCCAAGATCACGTTGTTGCGGATGGGGTTGAATCTCGGCATTGACTACCTCGTAGGTTCGCTCCCCTTCGTCGGAGATCTCTTTGACGCCTGGTGGAAATCGAACCAGCGCAATGTCACCCTGCTGAGCGAGCGCGCCACCGTTTCCGACAGTGATGCTCGCGAGGGCAAGCTTAGCGATTGGCTTTTTGTGGGATTGATAATGTTGCTGCTGGCGGGACTGGCTGTCGGTGCGGCCGTAGTGAGTCTTTACCTGTTGCTGCTGATCACAGACCAGTTTGCAGCAGCATTAAGGTGATCAAGAAAACGCGTTATGCAGTTTGCGCGGGAGCGCCCTGGGCCATCACCCGATCAAGGGTCGCTTTGAGCAGATCCAGTCCACGTTCGCCGGCCGCAAAGCTGCGCAGCTTTCCCTCGCTGTCAAAAAGATAATAAGCGGGCACATATCCCTGATCATTCTGAAATGCGTCTTTTATTTTGTGCTCATTATCAATTGCGCAAGGCTCGGTCATGTCTAAATTTGCTATCAACATCCGCACGCCTTCGACATCGGTGTCTGCCTCATAACGCGGCATGTGAACCGCGATCACGCGCAGGCCCTGCTCTTTCAAGCTCTCGCGCCACTCGGTAATTCGCGGCATGTTGTCTTTACAAATTCCGCAGCTCATCGACCAAAAATGTACGAGGGTAGGACGCCCAGCGGCTTCGCTCTCCGCATGAGCTTGGGTGCCCCCAAACCACTCGGTAGCGCCTTCAAGCGACGGCATCGGTGTTCCAATTCTCATTCCCATAGTCTTCTTACCGTCCTCAAGAGTGAAATGAGTGACGAGTGAAAGGTGAAGAACTCGAAGATTCTCGTGCCTCATCACTCATCACTCATCACTCATCACTCATTACTTTTAACTGTTTTACGCGTTAAGTGTTTTCTGACCTGGCTTCCATTCGGCCTGGCAAAGTCCGCCAGTCTGCAAAGCCTGAATCACTCGCAGCGTTTCCTCGGCCGAGCGCCCAATGTTTAGATCGTGCACAACCTTGTAACGCAGAATACCTTCCGGGTCGATAATGAAGAGCCCGCGCAGTGCGATGCCGCGATCTTCGATCAGCACCCCGTAGTCGCGCGACACAGTCTTGGTAGCATCGGCGGCCAGCGGATAAACCAGGCCTTCCACGCCGCCTTTGTCGCGTGGCGTTTTGATCCAGGCACGATGCGAAAATACCGAGTCAGTCGAGACCCCGATAATGTCGGCGCCGATACCCTGAAACTCTTCATACCTGTCGCTGAAGGCAGTTAACTCAGTAGGGCAAACAAAGGTGAAATCCAATGGGTAGAACAAAAGCACCAACCAACGGCCATTGTAATCTGCAAGCTTGACGCCTTCATTTAGCTTCTCAATGTTCTTGGTTGAGGCCATATCAAAATCAGGCGCCGGTTGGCCGACCATCGCCTTCTCCACTGCTGTTGCTGTTGCTGCTGTCATGAATCCTCCGATTTAGTTATTGATTTTTACCGATTTCGGGAACTGGCTTTCGCAGCCTGAATCCCATGGTTTTTCGCTTTTACTTGCCGGCCCGAGATTTTAACTTCGGACTCGAGACAATCAGGACAAACTCCCCTGAGTGTCAGGTGCACCGAGGCCGGCTGAAACTTTGATCTCCTCGCGGCAGCGCGCATTAATTCGGCTGCCTGCGGCAAATCGAAATCTACGAGCTTGCCGCAACAATTACAGATTGCATGATCGTGCCGGCCAGTCTCTCGATCGTAGCGGCTGGCGCTGTCACCAAATTGTATTTCGAGGACCAGACCCGCTTCTTTCAGGAAACGAAGCGAATTGTAGACGGTCGCATAGCTAATTCCGGGCAAACTCAAACGCGCCGCCTGAAAAATCTCGTTCGCGGTGGGATGATCGTCCCGCTCCCGAATCACCGTCAGAATCGCCTCACGCTGTGGCGTGAGGTTCACTTCAGGTTTTGGATTGCGGGATATTGCCGTCCTAGTCATTGGAGTTAGACTAATTCTAATTCTAAGTATTGTCAAGCGGGGTAGGACAGGCATTCCTGCCTGTCCACCTGTCTGCCTAAATTGCCTGGGTAGGACAGGCAAGAATGCCTGTCCTACGGAATGCCGGTCCTACTTAGATCACGGGATGGCGGGCGGCGTAATCGACAATCGCCTCTACATAGCTCTGGAAGGGTGGACAGGAAATTCCGCGAGGCGCGAGTAGCTGCGTTGCCCGTGCAGTGTCGTAAGTTTGCTTCAGGAAAAAGTAGGGAACGGCTGAATGAGGTAGTCCACTAATCTTTGGTGATATCGAAAGCATCAGGGAAGACTCAACCAGAGATTCGGGCACGGTCGCGAATGCTTCTCTGCCCGCAAGCTGGCGCGCGATCTCGTTGAAGAGCTGGCGTGTGCTGAGCGGATTTGGGTCAGCCAGCTGTAGTGTCTGGCCGATTGCCAGCGGGTCTCGCGCCAGCGCTGCCATTGCGTTCACCACGAAATCAACCGGCACCAGATTCAAACTAACCACGCTATTGCCGATGTTGAGTGTCGAAAGGAGTGCGGGCCATTTCAAAATATAGCGAATCAAATAATAAATCCCGTCATACTTCACCGTTTCGCCAGTCTTCGAATCGCCACACACAACTGACGGCCGGTGGATCGTGATTGGCATCTCCGACTTCAGTTGATCGACTGCAACTTCCGCCAGATACTTTGTCTCTTCGTAGAAGTTCCGAAACCCTGCAGTGTGACGCAGCTCGTTCTCGTAAATAATGCCGGGGCGTTTCCCGGCAACGTAACAAGTCGAAACGTAGTGATAGTGACTCAGGCGCGGCAACGAAAGAGCAAACTGATTGACGTTGCGCGTCCCTTCAACATTGACGCGCATGGCTAATTCGCGCGCTACCGCAAGATCGTAAATGGCCGCCAAATGAAAGATCGTCGTCGTTTCGGCGCGAGCGCGTTCGAGATTCCGTTGCGACAATCCCAGCTCTGGTTGGGTGATATCTCCTTCCATGACTGCAAAATCCGACAACGACTTGCCGGCGTCAGCAGCTATGTTCTTCAATTCAGCGTGAGCGCGCTCGGCCAGTGAGGGTTGAACTAGCAGGAGGTAGTGCCCGCCCTCCTTCGCCAGTCGCCGAAGCAAACGGCTGGCAATAAAACCCGGAAAGCCGGTTACAAAAATTCTTTCGTCTGCCAACATACGCGCCGAGTATAATTCACTCCTCGAGCGTCGCATATCAAGCCAGTAAGACAGGCATTCTCGCCTGTCTCTTCTTGACGTTCGAAGAAAGACAGGCAGGAATGCCTGTCCTATCAACCGGAGAAAATATGAAACTCAAATGCTTCGCGACTCGCATGGTGCTCGCGCTCACCCTGGCGCTTAGCTTTGTACTATTGGCCGCTGTCCATCCATCTGCGCAGCAAAAGAACGACTGCCTCGTTCGCGTTACGCTCCTGCAGGTGAACGACGTCTACCAGTTTGCTCCTGTCGATCTTGGCGCCCGCGGCGGCCTGGCGCGCGTGTTAACCCTAAAACAGGAAATAGAAAAAGATTCGCCGAACACCCTCTTCCTGCTTGCCGGCGACACGATCTCACCTTCGGTGGAATCAATCACGTACAAGGGCGCGCAGATGATCGACGCCTGGAACGCCGCCGGTCTCGATTATTCAGCGATTGGTAATCATGAGTTTGACTTTGGCCCTGATGAACTGGAGAAGCGAATCAAGGAATCCAAATTTAAATGGTTGGCGGCCAACGTCATCGACAAGAATACAGGTAAACCATTTGGAGGTGCCCTGCCCTATGCGATTCGTGAGTTTGATGGCGTGAAGGTTGGAATCTTCGGACTGACCCTGGTGGAAACGCAGACGATGTCGCGGCCCGGCGCAGGGGTTGAATTTCTCAATCCGTGCGAGACGGCAAAGAAAATGGTTACTGAGCTGCATGCCCGCGGCGCTAAGGCGGTAGTTGCACTAACACATCTCTCCATGAGCGAGGACAAGGAAGTGGCGCGCTGCGCCGACGTTGATGTAATCATCGGCGGGCATGAACATACGCTGCTCGAGTCGTCTGCAGGCGGCGCTCCGATCTTTAAAATGACTGCGGATGCGCGCGAGATGGGTCAAATCGAGCTGAACATCTCAAAGACAACTGGCGCCGTGGAAAGCATTGATTGGAAAGTGGTTCCGGTCACCGATCAGACCACAGACCACCCAAGCTTTGCCGCGATCAATCGCAAGTACGCGTCGATTTTAAAGGAGCTGGCGATACTTGTGGGCCGGACCACTGTCGAGCTCGACGCACGCAGTGCTGTTGGCCGTACGCAGGAAACCAATGTGGGAAACTTTATCGCCGACGCATTTCGCGCGGCAGCGGGCGCCGATGTGGGACTAATGAATGGCGGTTCGATTCGCGCAGATGAGTTGATTCGTCCCGGACCGTTAACAAATAGAAACGTGTTATCAATTCTTCCGTTCAAGAACAAAGTGGTGAAGATTGAACTTGACGGCGCCACCTTGCGACAAGCGCTTGAACACGGCGTTGCCCGCAGCGCAGAAGACGCTGAGCCTGGGCGTTTTCCTCAAGTGTCTGGTGTCAAGTTTACGTTTGATGCAACGCGCCCGCCCGGCTCGCGCATCGTGAGCTTGAGTGTGGGAGGTAAACCCCTGGAGCCGGCGAAAAAATATACGTTGGCCACCTCCGACTATCTGGCAATCGACGGTGGAGACGGATACGCGATCCTGAAAGGTGCGCGCCTGCTAATCCCGCGCGAGCAGGCACAATTTGACTCCGATGTGTTACGGGCCGCAATCGTTCTGAAGAAAACAATCGCGCCAGGGATCGAAGGCCGGATCAAGCGCCTGGACCAGGCACGGAAGCAACAGCAGGATTGCGATTAGCTCTGGTTAATACAGCCTGCGGTTTTGTCAGAAACGCCTGCGTTAGCGGTGGACTCGTGTGATGAGATTATTGAGACGATGAGACGATGAGACGATGAGCAACGAAGTATACGAAACCGACGCTTCACCAACTGCTAAATACGAAGCAAAGCAGCTCTTCCATGAGGCCTATCAAGCCCAGCTCGCTCAGAATTTCGAAGAAGCAATCGAACTTTACAAACGTTCAATCGAAACCTACCCCACTGCTGAAGCTCACACTTTTCTCGGGTGGGTTTACAGTTTTCAGAATCGTTATGACGAGGCAATTGAAGAGTGCCTGGAAGCAATCCGCGTGGATGAGACCCTGGGTAATCCTTACAACGACATCGGCAGTTACCTTTTGGCGAAGGGCGATGCTTATAGCAGTGTGCGCTGGTTTAAACGCGCGCTCTATGCGCCGCGTTATGAGTCGTATGCATTCCCTCATTTCAATCTGGGACGCATTTACGAGAAACGCCACAAGTATCTCGAAGCGGCGCGGCACTATGGTAAGGCCCTCGATGAACAACCCGGCTTCACCGAAGCCGCCACTTCCCTGCACCGCGTGCAATCGCGGCTGAACTGATCTTGGCGAGGTTCTACTCCCGACCCTTGTAGACCACCCCATTCTTCATCACAAACACGACCTTCTGCATCGCCTGAATGTCTTTGAGTGGATCGCCTGAGACGGCTACGATATCGGCCCATTTCCCGGTGGCAAGTGAGCCCACACTCTTCTCCCAACCGAGCAGCCTGGCGCCATTAATCGTGCCCGCCTTGATCGCGTCCATGTTGCTCATTCCGCCCCATTCGACCATCAGAAAAAATTCGCGGGCGTTGGTGCCATGTGGAATTACGCCGGCATCGGTTCCCAGCGCAATCAGCACTTTATTTACGATGGCAATCTTGATTGCTTTGCGCATGGCCGCGGCCGCTGCCAAAGCCTTTTCCGCACGGTGACCCTTAATGACGCCAGCCTTCGCGGCACGTTCAACTGCTTCTCCAGCCATCAACGTTGGCACCATGTATGTGCCGTGACGGGCCATGAGGCGCGCCCCTTCTTCATCGAGAAACGACCCGTGTTCAACCGAAGCCACGCCGGCGCGAGTTGCGATCTTTATACCCTCGGTTCCGTGGGCATGCGCCGCCACCTTTCGTTCGTGCTGCGCGGCTTCATCCACCATCGCCTTCATTTCTTCAAAACTGTATTGCGTGGTGCCGACTGCATCACCTTCCGATAACACTCCGCCGGTGGCGCAAGTCTTAATCACATCCGCGCCATACTTCACCTGATAACGCACAGCCGCGCGAATCTCATCCGGTCCATTTGCAATGCCGTCAGCAATCGAGCGGTCGATCACGCCCGGACGAAATCCATTGTTATCGCAGTGGCCTCCGGTAATTCCCAGCGAGTGGCCCGCTGTGATCATACGCGGTCCCGGTGTCCAACCTTCGTTGATTGCTTTCCTTAAAGCGATGTCGTTGAAAGGGCCGCCGGCTCCAACGTTGCGAACGGTTGTGAATCCAGCCATCAGGGTATTCCGCGCGTGGCCGACGCCGAGTATCGCGCCAAACGCTTCATAATCGCGCACCGCGGCCATGTCGCCGTCAGGGTCGCCCAGCACCCGTCCGATGAGGTGGGTGTGCGCGTCGATGAACCCGGGCATCAAGGTCACATCGCCCAGATCGATGATCTTCGCGCCGGGGGGAATGCGAACCGATGAAGCATCACCTACTGCTGAAATCTTTGTATCTGTAATGACAACGATTGCGTTCCGCACGGCTGGGGCACCGGTGCCATCGATCAAACGCGCGGCGCGAAGCACAACTACGCCTTTGCCTTCAGGCGGTTCGGGGCGAATGCCGGCTTGCGGCGTAACGATCGCAACGGAACAAAGAGCCACAACCAGGGCGGACAAAAGCAATTTGATCGTTTCCACGGTGCTCCTCGGGCGTCTTTCAGGACAGCTGTTTTGATTTACGGTTTTCAATTTCAATCTTCCAGGTTCAATTTGCGTAGGATTTCCTGGAAGCGAGGGTCATCCTTAACCCCCGCAAATCGGGGTTCATCTTTGGTGGTCACTACTCGTTCCTCTCGCAGGTCGACGCATTTCTGTAATGCTGCGATCGCTTCGTCTTTCCGGCCGATTTCACTGTCATGAAGTGCAAGGAAAAAAAGCGACTTCGGATCTGTCTCCGCCATTCTCCTGAGACGATCGCGCATCACTCGCGCCTTATCAGACTGTCCTGTTCGGTGGTATGCGGTAGCTAACATCGAAGTCCAGGCAAAGTCTGCGTCACTCGGCCCCGGGAATTCGACCTTGGAGAGTTCGATTACTCTCGTGTATTCCCCTTTGAGCAAATAGGAGGTGGCAATGCCGCGTCGTGCAAACCTGGAATCCTTATCCATTTCCAACGTTGATTCCAGAACTCTTATCGACTCGTCAAATGCACCACGCCTGTCGAGAATGCCTGACAGCGGAACTGCAAGATCCGCTGAGCGCGGATCGAGTTCCTGGGCCTTATACATCTGGTTAAGACCTTCATCATATCTTCCCATGGTTGTCAGCAGACGCGAGTAAAACTGGCGGGCGTTCACGCTGTTGGGATTGAGATCTATGGCGCGCAGGAATGATTTCTCCGCTCCTTCCCAATTCCAATCGTGCCAATGTTGAATACGTCCAAGTGAACTGTAGGCCTCTCCCAGGTTCGGGTCCAACCTCAAGGCCTGAGCGGTTGCCGCCTTGGCTTCCCTATAAAGTTCCTGATCGGCGTCACTTGTAAAACTTGCCTGCCAAATATAAGCATCCGCCAGACCTGCATATGCCAGCGCGTAGTTCGAATCAAGCTTGATCGCCTCCATAAACTGGGCAATGGCTTTTTCCGGGTTTCGTTTCTCAAGGAAGAAACGGCCGCGCCAGTAAACTTTGAACGCTTCGCGGTTCTGGGTGTCTCGCCGCGTGAGCTGCTCTATGTCGGTGGGGTTCAGCCGAGCGCCGAGCGACTGCGTGAGCTGTACGGAGAGCGCATCCTGAAGTTTGAAAAGATCCGTTTCATTTTCGTCGAAACTCGCGGACCAAATTAGAGAGCCATCCACCACTCGGAGCAAACGTGCGTTAATGCGCAGCCGGCTATCAGTCCGCTGGAGGGTCGCTTCGAGTACGGCATCAGCGTTTATTCTGCGACCGATCTCAATTGGGTCGGGGTCGGCGCCGGCATTTGAAACCGGACGAACCAGGATGGAAGGTAAGCCTCCGAGTTTAGTTACGAGGGTGTCGGTCACGCCGAGCGAAAGGGTGCGGTCGCCCTCTTCATTTCTCAAAGGCTTGATTGGGAGCACGGCGATAGTGCGAATCACCGGAGTTCCGGATGGTGAAGGTGCGTTAGTCTGCGCCCGGGGCCAGAACATAAATGCAGCTGCTGTCACACCACATAGCACTGCCACTGCGACGGCCCCGTAAAGTTTGCGGTTCGTTGCGCTGGCTACTCGTGCAGTCGTGGCAGTTTCTGGCGTGGTTTCTGAAGCGACTGAAGGCTCCGGGTCTTCGCTCTCAACGCCGGTCCGAGGGTGTTTCTCAACCACAGGCGTTGGCAGTTCCTCAGTAACCTCCCTTACCTGTGCACTAAAGCGATAACCCTGCCGCGGGAATGTCTTGATGTATTGCTCCCCATCCGCCTTTTTTCCCAGAGCTTTGCGGAGCACCGAGACGTTGAAGTTCAGATTGTTGTCTTCGACAAACGTGTCCGGCCAGACAGCGTTCATCAGTTGTTCCCGCTCAACCAGCTTGCCGCTTTGCTGCACGAGCACTAGCAACGTCTCCACGACCTTCGGAGTGAGCGCAACCACTTCACCATCACGCCAGAGGCAAGGCTTTTCGGGGTCAAGACGAAAGGGCCCGAACTCGTAAAGATGTCTGGTTTGCCGGGACATTTGGGCTCTAACAGATTCTCTAAGGATTTCTAAGGAAAGCTTAAAGGACTTTTTGACTGCGGAAGGATAAGAGTCTGCCTACCGAAAGGCAAGCGCCATTTGAAAAGGAGACTTCGATGAAAAATTTGGCTTTGAGCTTATTTAGTTTTGCGATCCTCGTTACATTGCTAACCCCTCTTACCACTACTGCGCAAAAACGGAAGGTCGTAGTTCGGCCGACCAGGGTAGTCGTGCGACCGAACAAGGTCGTGGTTCGCCGGCCGGTTACCCACACAAGATTGGTAGTGCATCGGGCACATCCCATCCGACGCGTACTTCCAAACACGGTCGTGGTCAGGCCAGCGCGCAGAGTTGTTGCGGTGCGGGCACCGCTCGTGTTCCTGCCGCGTATGGTCTGGGCACCGACAGTTGTCACAGTCCCTGCAGGAGATCGGCTCATTTGGCAGGACACCGAAACCATCGCTATTGACGACGGCTGGGTGGATACAAATTTTGGTGTTGACGCATCGGGCAATGCTTTGTTTCTCGACATCAACGGCAGAGCTGACCTTAACTTCGCGGAAGTCACCTTCATCAATGGAAACGTTCAGGTAGTGGATTTCAACGAACAGGCATACGGCTCGGGAGTCTACAAGCTGCTCGATTTTTCGGATGGGCGGCACGTGAAGACCGTGCGGATGCTGGCGAAGTCGTTGTCAGATGAAACGAAGTTGGCGGTCTATCTCAGCAAGTAGTCTCGCCAATTTGAAGCTGATCAAAACCAGGGTTATTGGCATCACGTAGGTTTGAAAAAGGAAGTGGAGGAAACATTTTGAAAAGCATATTGACTTTTTCCGTCGCAATCGTGTTCTGTGTTTTAGCGTTATCTTCGACCGCCCCGGCCCAAAGCGGGATAAAACCCATCGCCGACAGCGGCATGATTACTCTGGGACCAAAGGAAGTGCTCCGCCTTGCGGTCGTCGCCGGCAATAACAACGACAATATTCGCGTCCGCTTTAGATTGATCGAGTACACGGCAGGAATGTGCAATGGTTCGGAGTGTAAGCATGTCGTGATGTCTCAAATTACATCGACGGCAATCAGGCTGGACGCAAGCGAAGCTGCTTCAACGTCATTTCCGACAACAGTGGAAGGCGAAGAGGTCCGGTATGTGCGAGCCGTCGTCCTAAGCGACAACCCAAATGTAAGGGTACAGGGAATTGTCTTTGACACATCAACGCAAAGGATCAATGCGATCTGCACATTTATCCCGGACTAGGCTTACTGTGTCCGGGTAGACTGGCTGCACCCTAAGGAACCAACATGGGAACCAACATGAACAAACTTTCAATACTTCTCATAGCCCTACTAATCACCGGATGCGGAGCTGCGAGCATGAGGATCGTCAGCTCCCCAAAACTCGATGTAAGCGTGGGAGGCAAGGATGCGACTTTGAACCTGAAATCCGGCGCGACTTACCTTGGCAACGTAATCTCGACCGCACCGGGTAAGCCAAACGTCCAGACCTTTGCTCACACGATCTATCTCGCTAATTACGACATGGACACGTCTTATCCCGGCTGGGTGCGAAAGCCTCTGGCGGCGCCCGAACACATGCGAATCGACATCCAGATCACCGGAGAAGAAGGGACGAAGGACGATTCGCCATTCAAGGTCGGGACTTACAGCGCGAAGGCCGATAAGTTTAATGCCGTGAGATCAGTAATCATCAATAGCATCGTGGACGGTAAGGAAACGAAGACCAGTTTCGACACTTTCTCATCCAGCAAGGTGGTCGAGGGCGAACTCAAGATCACCGAGGTCACCGCCGAAACCGTGAGCGGCGAAGTAGATCTGCGCGAGGGCGGTAATTCGATCAAGGGGACCTTTACCGCCAATCTACCGAAGAAGAAATAGCGCAGATGGGTCCGGCACGGAAAGGCAAGGAGGTATTGGTAGTGCTGCTTCGTGCGGTTTCGTATAATTTCGTGGACCGCATACGCCGGGTCCGTCGCGGTTAACAGAAAAGATTGACAATTCCTGTCCACGGAAACAAAGATCAACCGACTCCCCGGTTTCTCTCGTCAACAGATTATTCGAAGTAGGAAGTCCGGCTTGGCCTGGTTTGCCCCACAGTGAGTTTCGTAAAGGAGAAAAACGCAATGAAGAATCTGACGCGGGCAGTTTGCCTTTTCCTGCTTACACTCGCTTTTACTAATCTTGCGGTTGTCGCTCAAAGAAGAGTCGGGATTCCCAGAATCCCCAGAGCCAGTCAGCCGACGCAACCAACAACTGCGCCAACGCCAAGCTCGCCCGAGAGCCCTGGTGCGTCTGCTGAGCAGCCGTCATCAGCGCCGCAACAATACAAGTCTGCCATTGAATACCAATATCTGATGGAGATGCGATTTTACGAGAACCAGGGCGGATTTCTGGTTGAAGATCTGGAGGTGGTTTTTCCTCCGCCTGCAGGTAGTAAGGCAACATTTGTGATCTCGCGATCGGCCGGCGGGGTCGTGACGCAGGTGCCTTTGCGCCTGGAAACTCCGCTCGCGACCTACACCGCCTTTGGCATGTTCAAGCCAAACGGAGTCGCCGGTCTGGCGCCCATCGGCGAGCCAGGTGATTATATTTTGTCCGTCCAGGTGGATGGCCAACCGATCACCAGTTTGCCGTTCAGCATGAAGCGGGAAGCGAGCAATGATCCTTTCAATCCCAAGAACACATTTGTGCGCGAGGGACCGTGGCGCGACCTCGCCCACTTCTCTGTCGAATCAGATCGGCCCGACAGTCATCTCGAGTTCAGTTGGTGGACCAGCTTGAGAGAATTGCCGCCGGGCACAAAGAATCCAATGGTCACGCTCCACGTCCTCTATGGCGGACAGGAAATCGCCAGCACCAGAAGTCCAATAGTGCCCACGCAAACCGATTGGCAGTTTCTTCGTCAGGAGTTTCACTTTCCGGCTGAAAAGCAGGTGCGATGGATGACGATGGCGGACCTGACAAAAAAAGATGGCGTGTACACGGTGGTGGCAAAGGTCAACGGCAAACCGTTTAAGAGTTACAAAGCGGAAGTCAGAGGTGGACAGCTTCAACGGCACCCGCGAAACTCGATGACTATGGAACCACACACCGCTTTCATCTCCCCGCGCCAAATCGATACTTCGTCGCGCACCAGTTCTCGTTATTCCATGCGCGACACTTATTGGGTGACTAAGAATTAGGAACACGTGATGGTCCAGGCCGGTAATTTACACTGATGAATAGTTTTGTGTTGCGAAAACGCTTCGTGGTGTTGTTGCCGGCGCTGCTAATTCTCGTCTGTGCTCAATTGGTTCCGGCGCAAACCAGCTGTCTAAGCCCTGATGAGTTTAAGGAAGTGCGGGCGAAATTTGAGGCGCGCCAAAAACTGGCTCTCGATAAAAGCCTGAGAGACGAACTGCTGACGTTAAAGGAACGGGATCAAAGCCGTTTGACTGAAGACATCAGGGACAATCGGAAACCTGATGATTTGATGGGACGAATGCGTGCGGCGCGAGAGCAGAATGCAGATCGGCTGTGCTCGATCATAAAAAAACATGGCTGGCCCAATGCGAGTCTCGTAGGGAAGGAAGGAGTGGCTGCCGCTTTTTTCCTGCTCAGAAATAGCTCGGCGGCTCAATTGAAGGTTCAGTTAATCCCGGTGATCGTCATGGCGGCAACGATAGGGGAAATATCGCGGCCAGACGTTACCAGTTACATCGACCGCTTGCGTCTGGACGCGGGCTTGAAACAGTTATTTGGCACGCAGGCGACCATCATGGACGGCTTCCTGGTTTTGTTTCCGATCGAAGCCGAAAAGGATGTGGATTTGCGGCGCAAGCAATTTGAGCTCCCGCCGCTGGCCGATTATTTGTGGTTTCTCCAGACCAAGTATTTCCTGCCTTTAATCAAATCAACCGGTACGCTTACGAACCAATTTTCCAACAGCATGAAAAACTCGATCGCCAGGACCACGTCAGCCGTGGTCTTTGAAGGTCAGGTGGTCGACGAAGATGAAGTGGTTCGCGTAGAAACTAATCTGGTCAATATCAATGTGAGTGTCCTCGGGAAGAAACTCAGGAACCAGGTCGCTACTCTTACGCAAAACGAATTCAGCATCAGCGAAGACGGGCAGGAACAGACGATCAGTTTTTTTGGGACCAGCAATGTGCCTTTTGACCTGGTGCTGCTCATCGATATGTCGGGTTCAACTTCCAATAAGCGTGACTTGATTAGGAAGTCGACACAAAGATTCATAACAGCCGCCCGTCCTGCGGACCGGCTGGCGATCGTGACTTTCGCTGACACGGCGACGGTCGTATCACCATTGACTGACGACCGCGCGACGCTTCTGGCAAGTGCAAAAAAGATCGAAGGCAACGGCGGTTCGAATGTTTGGGAGGCTTTGAGGTTCACCCTCGACACGGTGATTGGACCAACATCTCTGACTCGACGCCGGGCTGTCGTATTTATGACTGACGGTGGCGATAACGCGCTCGGAGCCGGCTTTCCCGGCTACGTACGGAGAGGTAATTCAATCAGCTTTGCGGACCTCGTGGAAGTTGTACGACACAGTGACACCTTGATCATTCCAATCTTTCTGGATTCATCCAGCGCCTACGCGGGCAACAATTTCTTAAATCGCTTAAACGACAATGCCCGCAAGACGTTGCTCCTCCTGGCCAACGAAAGCGGCGGCCTCTTCTATTCGGCAAAGAAGATAGAAAATCTCGACGGCGTCTACGCCCAGGTGATTGAAGACCTCGGCAAGGTCTACAGCCTCGGCTACAAGCCCACTAACGAAAAACGCGATGGCACCTGGAGATCCATTAAGCTGGAGTTGCGCAGCCAGCCCGATCTGACTACCCGTACGCGACCCGGGTATTACGCGAAGTGAGTTGGAACAGAGACTGTCCGCAGGCCATCGAGGTCAGAGAGTTGATTTATTAATCAAGATCTTTTGCCGGTGCTCGTTGACGGCAACGTAAACCACTTCCGCTTCAGTTACCCGCACGCGATCGGTGCCCTCTCCCACTCGTTCTGCTTCAACGATTACCCGAATAGTGATCGAAGTATTCCCGATGCGAACCGTTTCCGCGTAGAAGCTGACAAGGTCGCCGACAAACACCGGCTTGTGAAAGATCACTTCACGCATCGCGACCGTGACGAACCGATCCATGCGTGTTCTGCGATGAGCCTCGATCGCGCCGGCCATGTCGATATAACTCAGGATCACGCCGCCAAAAATTGTTCCGGCAGAATTGGTGTCACGCGGCAGAAGCGCGATGCGTATCGCCGGGTCTGTGTAAGAGTTCATAGCGCTATCGTAGATGTGGCAGGACGAATCGCAAAGTCGTTGGCAATACTAAGAAGGGAACAAACGCGCGCCCTCTCGTGTCTAAGTGACGGCTGGCCACCTAACCGACTGCGAAACGAAAGGCCACCGCCGTGCTATTGCTCCTCGGGTATGACTTCTGTCTGTTTTTGATCCTCTTCGTAAACGAAGCTCAAGCCACCGATTTCGACGATCTGGGCAAGTTGTTGTTCGGAGGTTTCGCTCTCGCAATCGCAGTTGCAATCGTGTTGGTATGCGTGAAGCTACGGTTACGAGATAAAAATCCCCGGAAATCCGATTTCCTTTCTATTAGCAATGTCTCCAATAAGGAATAGTCAGGGAAAACTATCAGGCGAGTTCGCGTCTCGCCCAATCGGTGATCGCCTGTTTCAACTCGTCGAGATGCCCTTCAAAGAAATGACCTGAACCCTTCGTGAGATGCAGCTCAACTCCTGGGTTTTGCGTCTTGATCTCGTCTACCAACCGCTGTAATTCGGAAACAGTTCCAAACTCGTCCTGGTCGCCGTGCACAAACAGTATCGGTTTGCTGCATGCCTCAAGAAAGCCGAAATCATACTTTCCGACCGGCGTTCCGATGCTGATCAAACTTTTGACGCGTTCATCCGACATTCCTACTTCCAGTCCCACGCGCGCCCCGAAGGAAAACCCGCAGAGTAGAATGGGCCGCCCTGGATAATTTGTCGCCAGATAATCCAGGCCGGCTCTCACGTCATCGAGCTCGCCTCGTCCTTCGTCATGTTGCCCGGTACTTTGGCCCACCCCGCGAAAGTTTATCCGCAAGGTGATTAGGCCTGCATCGTTCAGCGCGCCGGCAGCACGGAAGACTACCTTGTTGTGCATCGTGCCGCCGCCGAGTGGGTGCGGGTGCAGCACAAGCGCCACACCCTCGTTGACCTCAAGACGCGGCTCCTTGACGATTGCTTCGAGTCGGCCGTGCCCGATTGGAATGAATAAATTGCCTGCTGGGTACATCGATCGAGAGAATGACAGATACGCGGACCAAAACTCAACTTTGCCGAATTTGTCACTAAACTGGCTATAGTTTGACTTGGAATCTTCGAAAGATTAGTTTGGCCCGACCTGGTAACCCGCGATAGGGTGAATCGCATCATCGAAAACCTTAAGCAACGAATGGCAGAAGATAATTCATTACCTGATTACGGATCGGCGTCCAGCGATAGTTTTCGAGACAACGTTGAAAGCTCGCGCATCATCGCTGAGACTGCTTCAGACGCGATCATCACTATCGATCATAGTAGCCGCATCGTCTTCGTCAACCGCGCGGCCATCAAGATTTTCGGATACTCAATCGAAGAGATGATTGGCAACGATCTCACGATGTTGATGCCGGAATATCTGCGACACGTTCATCGGGCCGGTATCCAAAACTACCTCGACACCGGCACTCGTCATATTGCATGGGAGTCAGTGGAGCTACCCGGTCTTCATAAGAACGGACGAGAAATCGCGCTCGAACTTTCGTTTGGTGAGTTTCAGAGCGAAGGTCACAAATACTTCACTGGCGTCGCGCGTGACATCACCAGGCGGAAACGTGACGAGCACCGGCTCGCCTTGCAGCACGCGGTAACCGAAATTCTGGCGGAGGCCCCCGGCCTCAAAGACGCGGCGCCAATACTGCTGAAAAGGATTTGCACACACCTCGGATGGCAAATCGCAGCGTTCTGGAAAGTTGACCCGGACGAAAACATCCTTCACCTCGTGTGCACCTGGCGCGACCCGTCTACGGCTACCGGCGCAGAGTTTGAAGAGATGAGCCGCGGCCACCGGTTTTCTCGCGGTCAGGGTTTTCCCGGTGAAGTGTGGGTCCAAAACAAACCTATTTGGATTAACGACTTTGGCGTCGACCACTATCCCCGCTCTTCAATTGCGGGGCGTGAAAACCTGCATTCGGCTTTTGCGTTTCCCATCGTGCTGCGCAAGGAAGTGGCTGGGGTAATCGAGCTCTTCAGCGATCGAATCAAGGAGTCTGACCCGGCCATGCTGGATACGCTGGCAGCAACTGGCAGTCAGATCGGTCAATTCATCGAGCGCAAGAATATTGAAGGCGAACGCATCACCGCACTCGCGCGCGCACACGAAGCGCGGCTCGAAGCGGAAGCTCTCACCCGCCGGTTGTCAGCTTTGCAGACAGTTACAGACGCTGCGCTCGCACACCTCTCATTGGAGGATGTGATTTCCGAGTCGCTGCAGCGAACCCGCGAAGCGCTCAGCGTCGACACCGCAAGTATTCTGTTACTGGAAACCGAGAGGGACGAACTGGTGGCCTGGGCTGCGCAAGGGTTGGAAGAAGAAGTGGAACTCGGCATTCGCATTCCGGTTGGTAAAGGTTTTGCGGGCAGGATCATTGCGGATATGCAGCCCATGATAGTTCCCGATGTAGACCACGGGGATGTTTTCAATCCACTGCTGCGCGAGAAGGGCATTAAGTCGTTGCTTGGCGTGCCGTTGGTTGCTGGAGGTCATCCGATTGGCGTGCTTCATGTTGGCATGTTGAAGCAAGCGAACTTTAGCGACGACGACGTGCGTCTCTTACAACTTGCGGGAGATCGAATCGCGCTGGCCATCGAAAATGCTCGGCTCTACGAAAGGGAGACCACTGCGCGCACGCAGGCCGAAGCCGCGAACCGCGCAAAAGACGAGTTTCTAACGATCCTTTCCCACGAGTTGCGAACACCGCTGACTCCCATCATTGGTTGGGTTCACATGATGATGAACGGGATTCTTCCTGAATCAGAGTTTCCTAAAGCCCTGGCCGTGATGAATCGAAACGCCCACAGCCTGAAGCGGTTGATAAACGATCTCCTGGATATGTCGGCAATCCTCAGCGGGAAGATGGTCTTTGAAGACGCGTCCGTTTCACTCGCCGGTGTGCTGGAAGAATCAATCGACACCATGCAGCCGTATGGGAAAGATGCCAACGTCAAGCTGACACTAAACATTCAACCCGAAGCCAGAGGCGTACATGTCAAAGGCGACCGAGTTCGTCTGGAGCAATCGTTCTGCAATGTGATTCATAACGCCATCAAATTCTCGCCGGAAAGCACGACAGTGGAAATCTCATGCGAGGCAACGCCTTCCGAGGCAGTAGTAAAAATTAGAGATCAGGGCGGTGGAATTACTGAGGAGTTTTTGCCCTTTGTCTTTGAACGATTTCGGCAGGCCGACGGCTCGCGCACGCGTGCCTTTGGAGGGTTGGGTTTGGGCCTTGCCCTGGTGAAGAGCTTCATAACGGCGCATCGAGGCAACATCAAGGCGGAAAGTCACGGTAAAGACCAGGGCAGTCTCTTTATCATTACTCTCCCTCGGGAAATCTCGACGAACTCAGTTATCTCAGCCAAAGAACGCGACGACGCGAGCGTCTCAGCGGAAAAACGCACTCGGGTCTTACTGGTCGATGATGAACCCGATACGCTGGACATGCTGGCCGCTCACTTTCGAGCGCGCGGTTTTGAAACTGTTAGTTGTGAGTCCTCCTCGGAAGCACTCCTAATGGCAGAACGCGAAAACTTCGACGTAGTAGTTTCTGACATTGCGATGCCGGGAATGGACGGCCTCCAATTAATCCGAACGCTGCGCCGGCAAGATAGCCTTCGGACAATTCCGGCGATTGCCTTAACCGGCTATGCATCTCAAAAGGACGTTTCGGAAGCAATCGAAGCAGGTTTTGATCTGCACCTGCCAAAGCCAATTGATCCCGCTGAACTGATGGAAGCCGTGGAACGGTTGATGTTTTGCCGCGTCGATCCGGACCAATGATTGGTAGTGCTCCGCTAGTGTGGTGGCTGGTGGCCCTCTGATTCGGTTGGTTTCATATCTGTTACGCCTCCTCACCTTTGGCCTTAGACTTGGATCGCTTTGTTTCCTTCTCCAGTTTTTTCTGCAAGGTGGCTTGCGTGGGCAGGAAGGCTAGGATTTCTTCTTTACGTGCACGTATCAAACCCTTGTCATATTGCAGGAGCCTCATGCGGTGCAATTCCTCGACATCTCGAATCAGTGTTCTCGTAGTCTTGTTGGCGTAGTTCTTGGCAACGCGAGGACTGATCAACGGAAGCTGCTGGTATGAGATTGCCTCTGGTTCAATACGCGATAAATCCTCAATCAAATCTCTACGGCGAAGATCGGAAGCCTTTGTTTTCTCTAAGAATTGATCCGTTACATAGTTTTGCCAAACCACTTCTAGCACTTGTTTCTTGACCCATTCCAACTGCGACTTCAACCCGTCGAGGAAGCCCTGAACCGCATACATGATAAACGGCAGAATGTTTTTAGTCTGACTAGCCATGTGTAGCTGCCGATAATATTCTTGCCGCGTTTCGTAGTAATGATTACTTAACAACTGCGCTGCCGGTGACGGCACTCTAGATGAAATAAGAATCTGAAGTTCCATCAATCTGGCAGTTCGACCGTTGCCGTCACCAAAAGGGTGAATCCACGCGACATACAAATGTGCCAGTACTGCCTTCAGAATCCCGTTAACCATTGCGCGAGCATCGGTGGTTGATCCGAAGTATTCCTTGTCATTCAACCATTCACAGAGTTGATCTAGTAAGTATTTACAGTCCTCCGCTGGTGCTCCTTTATAGATGGCGACCACAACCTCATGTCCACGGATTTCCCCCGCTTTCACGCCCTCTGATAGCACCAGATCGGAAAGGATAGTCCTGTTCATCTCAATAACCCGATCCGTGCTAAGCACCAGATCGTTGCCGCGTTTTACCTGGTTAAGAATTCGGTTGCATTCGCCTATAATGTTCTTCACTTCTTGTTCAAGATATTCTCTAGAAGGGGCTAACTTCAGAGTCCCATCGAGAATTTCCCGAACCTCTTTTTCCGAAAGGGTATTGCCTTCTATTGCAGTAGTAGCGAGGACGCCCTTCGCCATGTACATCTTGTGGATTTCAGCGGCTATGTCGGGCCTTAACGGATACTTCGCTAGGTGCTCACACTTCGACTGGCATTCTCCTAGCATCATCCACAGCTCTGGATTTGCAGAGCGCAAATCAACGTCAAACGTAATCCAAGGGTGAGTTACCTCAAATTTACGCCCTGTTTTTGTCTTAGCTTTTGTCATAGGTAACTCCTTTTATAGCTACGGTTAGAGTCATATTGACCTAACTTTTGTCCAGATATTACCCAATTTATGCTGCGTTTGCAAGTCCTGAAAATGTACAATCTCGGCGTTGACAGAAAGAGAAAGCCCCGCCGGTTGCTTGTAACAACCAGCGAGGCCAGTTGAAAACCTAACGCGATTGCTCGCATATCGGGTCTCCAGACAAGACGCATGGTGAGCCTAATCGCAGAAAGAATCAAGGCTCATAGTGACCTGCCACAATTGCAAAATCGAAGCTAAGAAATCAGGCAAAGACCGCAAGGGAAATCAACGCTATCGCTGTAATCAGTGCCGCAAGACCTTTCAGGAAGTGAAAGAGAACCTACTAGGCACGATGCGTATCCCGATTGAAGTCGTAGGACAGTACCCAATGATTGGTAGTGGGGTAACTTTACCCCACTACCCAATGATGATTAGAATCCTAGACAGCGTTTAATATTTCGGCTACATTACCCGCCTCCACTTTGATTACGACTTCGGAAACTGCACTTCGGGAACGTTTCATGATCGCGCCTTGCAACACCCCTGCTGACCTGGTTATTCCCTGTCTTCTAAGTCAAATATCCAGTCAATTCTTGCCGTCCCAGCGTGAGTCGGGCGAATCCGCCCAACTGGAGGACCGGCCCGCGATCCAGCATTCTGAGCGAGGACGTAAGGTGCTGGTGATCGATGATGTTTCTGACGTCACCGAAATGCTTTCAGTGCTGTTGACGCACGCCGGATACGAAGTTTCGGCTGCTTCCTCAGCTCATGAGGCGATTGCTATGGCGCAGCGGCAACGTTTCGATATGATCATTTCCGACATTGGCATGCCCGAAATGAACGGCTATGAGTTGGCCAAAGCCTTAAGAACGGAGCCGGGCTACGAATCGGTGCCCATGATTGCGGTCACAGGCTTTTCGATGTTTGACGATCGCAACCGGTCGCTACTGGCGGGCTTCAATGCACACGTTACCAAACCGATTGACCCGCGCACCTTCCTCGACCTTATCGAACAACTGTGAGAATAGGCCACGGCCCATTTGTGTGAATGCCTTTCATAAGACAGTTGGCCGGTAGATGAAAACCCTTCCCAAGCTTCCTAACCTTCGTCGCATGCTTCAATCGGATTCCGCCTTGCGCGGCGTCCAACTTGTCGCCGGGGCAATTGCGATCGGCCTGATCTTCTGGAGACTTCAATACTCAACCCAGGCGATTTGTTGTGGAGATTACGATGGGTACTATCACATCAAATGGAGCCGGATGCTTTGGGATTCGCTGCGGCATGGCGGCTTCCCCCCGAAATTTATCTGGCTGCCTCTCACTACGCTGGATCCGAAAAACTACGTAGACCACCATCTGCTCTTCCACGTTTTCCAGATACCGTTTACCTGGTTTGGCGATTTGCGAACGGGCGCAAAAGTTTCCGCCGCGATCTTCGGCAGCCTGGCAGTTTTTTCATGCTACTGGCTGTTAATCCGCTATCGCATTCGCTATCCACTCATTTGGCTGCTCGCGTTGCTCGCCTGTTCCGCGCCATTTCTGTACCGCATGAGTATGGCCAAGGCGCCGCCCTTCGCGATCATCTACCTCGTGATCGGAATTCATTTCCTATTCAAAAAGAAATACTGGCCACTCATACCCCTGAGTTTTATTTTCGCGTTGACCTACGACATGTTTGTGTTGCTCATCCTGGCGAGCTTTATCTGGACAGGAGTAATCGCATGGACTGAGCGTCGCTTTGAATGGCGGCCCATTGCGTGGGTTTTGGCTGGGGCAATCGCAGGTCTCGTGATTAATCCCTACTTTCCGACGAACCTTCAGCTTTTTTACGAACACGTGCGGATCAAGGTCACCGCTTCAGACTTCACCACCAAGGTTGGTAACGAATGGTATCCCTACGATTCATGGGAATTCCTCGGCAACACGTTGCTCGCCTGCGTGGCCATGTTGGTTGGCTATGTATGTTTCGACCCTTCGGATCAAAAGCGTTCTCATCACTCACTGTTCTTTCTGGTGTTGGCAACCGTGCTGATGCTGATGACGGCGCGCTGGCGACGAATCGCCGAGTACTGGCCGCCTTTCGCGGTGATGTTTGCCGCGTTTGCGCTCCATCCATGGCTCGAAGGCGCGCGTTCAGCGTTGACCAGGTTGTCTCCGGACATGCTCAGCGAACTGGAATCGTTTCTCGATCGGCCTCAAACCGGAGCGCCCGGTAAAGATACCGAACTGAAGGCCCTCCTGCAGACGATTGCAGTCGCCCTCATTTCCGTTGTCATCGCTTTGGTTTTATTCTTCAACATCTTTGCCATGAGCAAAGACATTGCCACGAGCGCAAGTCATGAAACTTACAAGGCCGGAGCCGAATGGATGCGCGCCAACGTACCGGCGGGCGAGCGAGTGTTCAATACTGACTGGGATGATTTTCCGCGACTCTTTTACTACGACCCGACCCACACCTATATCACCGGTCTGGACCCAACTTACCTCTACGACAGAGATAAAGAGCTATCTGAACTTTACGACAGCATAACGCTTGGCAAAGAGGACGATCCCGGTCCGCTGATTCGCGATCGTTTTGGCGCCCGCTATGTCTTCTCCGACAACTCGGCCCATGACGACTTCTTTCTCAACGCGCGCGAAAGCGGATGGTTTGACATCGTTTACGAAGACCGCGATTGCACGATCTTCCACATCCGCGATCAAAAGCAGGAACCCGAGCCCGAGGAGACGGACGAAAGTTCTGAAGTTCAATCAACGCCGCAGCCAACGCCATAAGCGATTACTGACGCTTTCAGGATGACGAGCGACTTTTCACTGGACCGCGGGGCGGCTCGCCCGCAAATGTGAAATGGTGGATTCAACTTACAAGTGCAACAGCGGAATTCGTTTTCGCTCCACAAGAGCGAGATGTTTATAGCAACAAATCACGCCAAAATACCTCTTCGCTCCGTGAGGAGCGAGATGTGTTTCCGGGCCGGCCAGTGCGCCGTAGTTGTTGCGCTCCTACGGAGCGCGAGCCTAAAAACGTGGCATAGGGCTATAAACATTTCGCCCGCTGGGCGAAATCCGACTACACCAACTCGTTGCGCTTCAAACTTGAATCCGCGAATTGAGTCAAAGCTGATCCTGTGAAAAGTCTTCGCGTTTTCGCGCTATGCGCTCACTGCGGGCGGGACGCCCGCGGTCCCAGTAAAGAGGCCGAGTTTGCGCTCGCACCCATTACTGACTGCCGGGGTTTTGGATTAATATCTGAATCGTTATGAACAGAAAACCTTTCATTCTCATACTGATGCTGATCGCGACAATCGTCGTCATCTCATGCGGCAACAACGGCACAAACTCTCTGCCGGGAAATTCCTCCGCGCAGTCATCTCCGGTTCCGCCCAAGGTGGGATTTGAAGCGGACCTGGAATACGTCCGTAAAGGACAGTACACCTACGTTTGGGTTTTCTCGCGAAAAGATGGGAAGCCCTTAGACAAAGACGACGGCGCCTTCCTGAGGGCGAACGCTCATCAGGTAGTTGATTGGGTTACCACCGAACAGGGCAAAAAGGTAATTGCCGGAACTAATTTCGATCTCGCTCTGGGAAACCTCGAGTTGATCAAGAAGCGCTTCGTCGTTGAGGACTACACAGCCAAGTGAAGTAAACAGTGAATGGTGAATAGTAAAATTGCAGGAGAGCTTTCGGGGTTGAATGGTTCGCACTAAGCCGTTTCCGCTAGGCCTATGCAGCTATCTACCATTCACCATTTACCATTCACCGTATCAAGCACCAGCTTCCCAAACTGCGCGCGATCTTCCATAAGTTCGTGTGCGCGCCGCGCTTCCGCCAGCGGCAGGGTTTGGTCAACGACCGCGCGAATCTTTCCGCTCTCGACAAACTTCATTGCCGCCAGCAATTCAGCTTTCGATCCCATGAACGATCCAAGGATCGTTAAATGCTTGTAGAAAACTAGTCTCAGGTCGGTTTGCGCAGCAAAGCCACTGGTTGCGCCGCAAGTAACGAGTCGTCCGTTACTCTTCAATGCGGCAATCGAGCCGGTCCAGGTGGCAGCGCCGGTATGCTCGAAAACAACGTCCACGCCTTTTTTGTTGGTCAGGCGTTTCACTTCTTTGGGCCAGGCTTCGTCGCTGTAGTTCACTACGTCATCCGCTCCCAGTTCCTTTGCCTTCGTAAGTTTCTCTTCGGAACTGGCCGTTGCGATGACCCGCGCGCCAAGCAGCTTTGCGATTTGTATGGCTATCGATCCGACGCCGCTGCCCGCAGCATGAATCAAGACATCTTCGCCCGGCTGAAGCATCGCGCGCGTTACCAGCATATGCCAGGCAGTGACCGTCACCAGTGGTAGCGCCGCAGCCTCAGGCCAACTCAGATTGCGTGGTTTTGGAATGACGTTTACCGCAGGAGCAGCCACGAGTTGGGCATAACCACCATTGCGTCGATAGCCGAGAATGTCGTAATCGCGGCAGAGGTTGTCTCGTCCGGCGAGGCATTCGACACAATGACCGCAGGAGACACCCGGATGAAGCATCACTTCGTCGCCGGCATTGACCCACGAAACCAGCGCGCCCACCTCGCGCACGACACCGGCAATGTCATTGCCAAGAATGTGCGGCAGAGGAATGTCGATTCCGGGAAGACCGCCACGCGCCCAGATGTCGAGATGATTCAAAGCGCAGGCTCGCACTTCGACCAGAACCTCGTGAGCCTTGATGACCGGGTCTGGCGCCTCGGTGTATTGAAGCACCTCAGGCCCGCCATGTTGATTGAAAACTACAGCTTTCATGAACCTTTTTGAGTAACAGCAGCCCTAAGAAAGCAATACGATCCCTTAAGCAACACTAAACTCATTTGTGAAACTTCGTGTTACTTAGTGGATCGTTTCTTTGCCTATCCGTGAGCATCGGCGAAGACCTGTGGCTCAGTTTCCGCTTGCTGGCGTGCGTGATAAGAAGATCTGGTTAGCGGGCTCGATTCGACGTGCTTGAAACCCATCTCCCGCCCTAACTCCCGCCAACGGTCAAACTCTGCCGGCGTAACAAAGCGTTCGACGGGCAGCCGGCGCGCATGCGGCTGAAGATACTGTCCAATCGTCATGATGTTGCACGACACCGCGCGCAGATCTTTCATCAGGTCGACAACTTCGTCGAACGTTTCACCCAGGCCCACCATGATGCCGCTCTTCGTGAGCATCCCGCGCCCTTCGCGATCTCTTCGTTGCGCCGCGCGTCGCAAAAGAGTCAGCGTCTGCTGGTAATCAGCGTCCGGGCGCACGCGCCGGTAAAGTCGCGCGATAGTTTCGGTATTGTGATTCAGCACATCGGGCTGAGAATCGAGCACGGTGTTAAGCGCTGCTTCGTCGCCGTTAAAATCAGGAATCAAAACTTCAACTTTGCATTCGGGATTGAGTTTGCGCACTTCGAGAACCGTCTCGGCCCAATGCGCAGCGCCCCCGTCCGGTAAATCGTCGCGATTAACTGACGTGATTACCGTGTGAGCAAGATTGAGCTGCCGGACAGCCTCGGCAACGTGCCGCGGCTCATCAGCATCGAGTGAGCCCGGCTGCCCTTTGCCTACCGCGCAAAAACCGCAGTGACGCGTGCAAATATCGCCGCCCAACATGAAAGTAGCGGTGCGATCGGACCAGCATTCGAAGATGTTTGGGCAGCGCGCTTCCTGGCAGACAGTGTGCAGGTTAAGCCCCTCGATCAGTTTTAGTACGTGATTCTGATTGACGGGATCGCCCAGCCGAATCTTGAGCCATTCAGGTTTGGGGACTCGCGGTTTGGGATTGCTGATTACGGTCAGTTCGCGGGCCAAGCTTTTCTCCTTGAGTCGAATGAGGCGATTCTAACATCGCGCAAACGAATTAGGCACATCGCGGCTTGAAGGGCGTGTCCCGGCACTCAATAGTCTCTGTGGAAAGGCGATTGCAAAATTAGCGCGCAAAATGCGCGGGCCGAATCAAAAGTCGTCGGTTGCCCTACAAGTTTTGCGCTATACTGCGTTCCCACAAAGTAACCCGTAAGACGGACAATCCTGCAAAACCTTTCGGAGGAACTCCATAATGAACCGAACCAAGCGAATACTCGGAGCCTGCGGACTCTTTCTAACGTTTGCCGCAGCCACCCCCGTCCATGCCGATATCGCCAGACCATCTAACCCGGAGAAACCCAGGGTCGTAATGCACACCAGCATGGTTGTCACAACTGACAGCAAGGCCTACGACGCGCGTTTGCAAATCTCGAAAGAAAGTCTTAACGAACTCCGCGCAGCCCTTGGCGATATACCGGCAAACAGCTCGGCCGCGCAAAGCGGCGGCTCAATTTCCCAGCGGCTAACCGGCAGTTCGACGCGCACACTGATGGCGGGTGTGATGATGTTTTTGTCGCTTTCCCTCGGCGGAATTTGGCTGGCGCGTTCGGTTCAAACACGAAGTCAAAAAACAGTGGCGGCGTTTCTGTTGTGTACTGCAATGATCGGCGCAGCTGCAATCATCACCCAAGCCAATGCAGGCCCACCGCCCTCCTGGCAATGGCGTAAACTTTCAAACAACCTGACTCAGGGCCGCCCGACTTACGCAAGTGTGAATATCGAAATCGTGGAAGAGCCGGGCCATGGCATTAAGTTGATCGTGCCGGTAACGCCGAACGCCAAGACAAAGGATGATTAGTATTTAGTTGAGTCAGCTCGCGACGAACGACTTCAGCTTGTTCAGGTTCTGCAGGTCCGCGCGTGGATCGTCGTAAGGCGTCTCCAGAATAAACGCCGCGTGGGCCAGCCTGGGATGCTGGGCCACCCGGCGCAGGGCATCTTCGCCGATATGACCCTGTCCGATGTGCCAGTGGCGATCCACCCGTGAATTGTAAACTGCGCGTGAATCGTTGAAATGAATCGCCCGCACGTTCTTCATCTTCACTGTCCGTTCAATTTTTTGGATCAGCGCCTGTAAGCCATCCTCCTCGCGGATGTCGTAGCCTGCTGTGAAGGCATGCGCCGTGTCGAAACAAACGCCGAGGTTAAGCTCAGGACAGGAACCCATAATTTCGCGCAGATGCTCGAAGCGGTGGCCGATGCATTCACCCTGGCCCGCCGTATTCTCCAGAAGAATTCGCAACTTCCCCATCTCCAAACCGCGGCAGGCTATTCGCAGGCTTGCGCTGCAGGTGCTGATGCCGTCCGCTTCGCAGGAACCACGCGAGCTGCCGGGGTGGACGACAAGATAGTCGGCTCCCAACAGCAACGAGCGCTCGACCTCTTCACGAAAAGACGCGCGCGATTTTTCCAGCATCAACTGATCAGCTGCAGCCAGGTTAACGAGATAATTGCAGTGAATGACTACCGGCTTGATCTTTGTGCGACGGCGGGTTTTACGAAACAGCGAGATATCAGCTTCGGTTAAAGGTTTAGCCATCCAGCCGCGCGGGTTGCGAGAAAAGATCTGCACTGTATCGCAGCCGGTGTCATGCGCGACGATCAGCGCCTCGTGAAGTCCACCTTTGATTGGGGCGTGGAAGCCGACGCGGATTTTCTTGTTAATAAGCTGATTCCCTGCCATCCGAGACCCTGCGTCCGACACTGACATTCGACTATTTCTACAGGTGGTCGCAAGGACCAACCGCTCGTTCGTTAGGAACGAAATGTTTATAGCCTACCTCCTCCCAAGTTCCTTCTCGCGGAAGGAAATTTCCAGATTTCATTCAGCGAAGGAGGTCCATCAAAAAAGTTCGACTTCTATAAATATTTCGGCCCTCCGGACCGATGGCGTATGAAGCATCACCCCTCTCAATACCCTTCCACTTTTTCCATGACGCGCAACATGTTTCCACCCAGAATTTTTTCAATGTCGCCGGACGAATAGCCGCGCCGAAGCAGCTCTCGCGTGAGGTTCGGCAACTCGGAAACATCAGCGAGATCACTCAACGTTGATTGCACCCCGTCAAAGTCGGAACCGATTCCCACATGATCAATACCCACAAGTTTCACCACGTGGTCGATGTGGTCCACGAGGCGGATAACGCTCACCGGCGGAAGTCGTTTGGCATACTCCACACTTCTGACGCGGTCGCGCGCCAGTTTCTTGTGGGCGACACTTCCCTTCTCTTCCTCAGACGCCCGCTGCACCTGCGGAGCGATCTGGGCGTCCACCATTTTCTTCTTTTCGCTCCAGCCTGGTTCCAGATGCTCCGGATAGAAGATCACATTTACGACTCCGCCCGTCTTCGCGATCGCCTGAACCATTTCATCAGTCAGATTTCGCGGCACGTTAGCAATTGCTCGACATCCCGAGTGGGTGGCGATCACTGGCTTTGACGATGTGTTCACGATGTCCCAAAACGTCTTGTCTGAAACGTGCGACACATCAATCATCATTCCCAAACGGTTCATCTCTCGAATTACCTGCTTGCCGAAATCGTTCAACCCTCGCGCCTGGCCCTCGGCGTCGCCGGATGAGCCGGCCCAGGTAGTGCTTACGCTCCACGCCGGCGACATGTAACGCACGCCGAGGCGGTAATAGCGTTCGACGTTTGCCAAATCGTTGTCAATGGCATAACCACCTTCAAGTCCGGTCAACGCCGCCAGTTTATCTTCGGCAACAATGCGGCGAATGTCCGCCGCCGAGGTCGCGAATTGCCACGTTTCGGGATATTTTTCTGCCAGCGCCTTTACTGCTGCAATCTGATCGTCGGCGCGTTTCATCGCCGTCTGACCGCCGCCGCCAAATAGTTGCGGCTCGACCCAAATCGAGAAAAACTGCGCGTCGAGTCCACCTGCGCGCGCGCGCACAGTATCAAAGTGGCCGTCAGGCAAATGCTCCTGCAGGTTCACAATCTCATCAAGCAGCCGCTGCGGTGTATCCGCGTGCATGTCGATTGCGATAGCCCGCCGGTGAATTACATCCGGATCATCCACGGCGCTGGTAACTCGATTCGAGTTGGGGGTGGTTTCGGTTGTTTGTGTCATACGGCAACTGGCGGGAAACGTTAGAAGCAGGACCAGCGCAGCCAAAGCTGGATAGCGAATTAGCCGGCATCGAAGGTTGTGCGGTGGACTCTCTTGATACTTCACCGGAAAGCGTAATGGATTAATAGTGTTTGCTCTTTGAAGACTTTTTGATGGTAACCGTGAGCCTTAATCGGATCAAGCGCGCTGCTTGCCAAGCAAACTAAATCTACTGTATCGTGCGCTTTCCAGAACCGTTCAGTAGCCCTTCAGAAAAGGACGCGAAGAGCAGTAGAATTGACGTTCTTCCGATATCGAATTGAATTTGTCCAGCTTCCTCGCCGTCAGTTTCCCGGGAATGTTTTCTTTTAAGGAGTAGACCAATATGTTTTCCAAAGAAGGCGAATCGAAGGATGTGAAAACACCACGAATTAGCGATGTCGTCTGGCATGATGGAGAATTCATCAAATGGAACGACGCACGCGTGCACGTGATGTCTCACGTACTTCATTACGGCTCCAGCGTTTTTGAAGGTATTCGTTGTTATGCGACTAAACGCGGGCCGGCCGTCTTCCGTTTGAAAGAACACATGCAGCGTTTTTTGAACTCGGCCAAGATCTATCGGATGGATCACGCCTTGAATCTGAATCAGCTGTGTGAAGCCTCAGTAGAACTGGTTGACCGCAGCGGTCTGGATCAGTGTTACATCAGGCCAATACTTTTCCGGAGTCTCGACGAGGAACGGCCGGCTTTTGGCGTGAACCCTTTTCCCAACCCTCTGGCTTGCTACATCGGCGCCTGGGACTGGGGCAAGTATTTGGGCGATGAAGCAATTGAAAAGGGCGTCGATGTCTGCGTTTCCACCTGGAATCGTCTAACGCCAAACTCGATGCCGGCAATGGCCAAGAGCGGCGCGAATTACATGAATTCGCAGCTCATCAAGATGGAAGCGCTGCTTAACGGTTTTGCCGAAGGGATCGCCCTGGACGATCGCGGCTACGTTTCAGAAGGCTCGGGCGAAAACATTTTTGTGGTCAATGGCGACACTGTGCTGACCCCGCCGCTTTCGTCTTCAATCCTGGCGGGCATCACGCGCGATAGTGTGATTCAGATTTGTCACCAGCTGGGGATCACAGTGAAGGAACGAAGCATTCAACGCGCGGCGTTGTATGTGGCCGACGAAGCTTTCTTCTCAGGCACCGCAGCGGAGATCACTCCGATCCGTGCGGTTGATCGGATCACTGTTGGCGCCGGCGGACGTGGTCCAATCACAGAGAAAATTCAGAAGGCGTTCTTCGAAATCACGAAAGGTGAACGCGAAGCGCCGGGCGATTGGTTAACCTACGTCAAATCCGCGAAAGCTTCACAACCGGGCAGTAATGGCTCGCAGCCGGAAACCGGCACGGATGTAAGCGTTGGCAATCAATCAGCAGAGCCTGTGATGAAGTTTCAGGCGGCCGGAACTGCGCACGATTAGATAGTTAACTGATTACTGGAATGAGAAAACGGTGAGCGACCAAGGTCGTTCACCGCTTTTTTTGTCCGGAGAGCCGCTGGTTCACGCCTCAATACGTATGCAGTTTGCTTTGCGTCCCTGGCGAAAACCTTTGCGTTCGTTGCGGTTAACGAGGAAAACCGCAAAAGTCGCAAAGTCGGACGCAGAGTTTCGCCAAGAATAGGTTTCAAGCTCGCAACAGCAGTAATTTACGTTATCGTTGACGCTAATCTCCGCCAAAGGCTATTATCCAAAGGCGTCAACGGATTGCCCCAGGTTGACGCGCCCCGCAAGTTTCCAGTCGCCCCTTCCGGCGCAAGTCAATAAACCAATCGCCCCCGGTTTTAGTAAACGCTTCGAAAGGCCTGTCCCACTATGTCCGTAAAGATTGATGATCTGCTGCAAATCGCGACTACTCACGCCGCATCCGACCTGCATTTGAAAGTTGGTGCGTTTCCAGTCATGCGCATTGGCGGTGAGTTGCGGCCCATAGCGGATGCGCCGCGACTCAAGCCTGAAGACACTCTCGACATGGCATTCGCAATGATGTCTAACCGGCAAAAGCAGCGCTTCAAAGAGGCGTCGGAAGTAGACATCGGCTATAGCGTCTCGGGCCTCGGCAGGTTTCGCGCAAACATTTTTCAGCAACGCGGAACGGTGAGCATGGTCCTGCGCGTCATTCCGGATCAAACGCGCAGTCTGGCTGAACTGGGAATGCCTCCGGTGCTTGATCGGATCTCTGAAGAACGCCGCGGTCTAATTCTGGTAACCGGCGCAACCGGCTCAGGAAAATCAACAACCCTGGCGGCAATGATCGATCGAATCAACGCCCGCCGCAGTGGTCACATCGTCACGATTGAAGACCCAATCGAATTTCTGCATCGCGATAAGTTGTCTTTTGTTACCCAGCGCGAAGTTGACGTTGACACTCGTTCGTTCTCTGAAGCGCTGCGCGGTGCGTTGCGCCAGGATCCGGACGTGATACTCGTCGGCGAAATGCGTGACCACGAAACTATCGAAACAGCGCTGACTGCCGCGGAAACCGGTCACCTGGTGCTCTCTACATTGCATACGCTTGATGCCACTGAAACCATCATGCGAATTGTTTCTTCGTTTCCTTCGCATCAACAGAAGTCGGTGCGTATTCAGCTGGCCGGAATACTCAAGGCCGTGATCTCGATGCGACTCGTTCGCGCAGCCAAAGGCGCAGGGCGTGTGGCCGCTGTCGAAGTGATGGTTTCGACCGCGCTGATCCGGGACCACATTATTTACGAAGAAAAGACTTCGCTCATTCGCGAAGCCATTGCCGCGGGTGCTTCGCAGTATGGAATGCAAACCTTCGATCAGTCGCTCTTCCATCTGTTTCAGTCGGGCCTCATCTCAATGGAAGAAGCTTTGCATAACGCGACCAATCCGGATGAATTCAGAATGCGCACCTCGGGAATTTTGTCTTCTGATCAGGCGATTGCGGGAACCCGAAGGGAGCCGGAAGAGGTCAAGGCTTCATCGCCTGCTGACGAGCGATCACTGATCGTAAAGCATTAGCAGTAGGCCAGGCATTCCTGCCTGGCCAGAGCGGATCGAAGGCACACTCGCGCAACGAGGAAAGACTAGAATGTCTGTCCTATCTTACTCAGCGAAACTCGAGAGCGACGGCATGTTGATTCCAAACGCTTCGGGATTCTCACCAATAATTGCGGCGGCGAAGAAATTGGGCACATAACCAGCGCTTTCCCGGCGAAAACTTTCATCCAGCTTGTGGCGGTTCGCCAGGAGTGTCCAAAAATTTCTTTGGTAATCTTCGGTCTGTCGTAGTTCCCGCAGCGTGCTTCGCACCCAGGCCGCTCCGCGATTATAACTAAGCAACACCAGCGTCATGCTTTCGGCATCGTCTCCGAGTTCAGCCATGTGATCGGCAATATATGCCGCGGCCGCCGGCGTCATCTTGTCGACGTCGCACATCTCATTTTGCGAAACGCCGTAGTGGCGAGCGGTCTCCGGCAGAAACTGGTAGAGCCCCTTCGCGCCAAAACTGCTCTCACTACATGGGTGATAAGCCGACTCAACCATTGGCAGGTATAGTCCGATAATGACGGGCACTTTGCGCGCCTTGAATTCGCGGCCAATAAGGGGTGCATATGCGCGGCCCCGGGTCAATATTTCGACCAGGCGATCCGCGTTCATGCCGCTCGATGCCTTGTCACTACGAGTGAGATAATAATCGACGTAACCCTTAATCGATCGCAGAGCGTCGTCATTTAGTTTTGCTGGCCGATCTCCCATCATCGCCGAGATGCGCTGCTCTTGCGCGCTGATATACGCGAGTTGATCAGCCTCATTCATTTCGGCATAAAGTTTTTTAGCTGTGACTGCCGTTGAGTTCCCCTGAGGTCGGGGGGCCGCACCGTTGTAAAAAAACACGGCCGCGATTACTGCAGCCAGAACCAGGACTCCGACAAACAGGGGCAGCAATCGGCGTAGGGGCGAAGCGTGCGCCGGAACGTTCACCGGCTGACTTGATGGTAAGAAGGAAGGCGCTCCTTTGAGTTGTTCCTTAAGACCGGTTAACTGCGCCAGCATTTCACCGGCAGTTTGATATCGCTCCTGCCGTTCCTTGCCGAGCGCCTTGTCGATCACCTGCTGGACCAATTGCAGTTCCAGCGATTGTTCGACATGGGACAAGAGCGGTTCCGGCGCACGTTCCAAAATGGCCACCATCGTGTCCATGCGCGTGGTGCCTGAGAAGGGCGCCCGTCGCGCGACCATTTCATATAGCACCACTCCCAAACTCCAAATGTCAGAACGTTCGTCAACCACCAGGCCGCGCGCTTGCTCGGGTGACATGTAACCTGCGGTGCCTACTACCTCGCCGAATTCAGTGTGCGACTGTGTCACATAAGCTGTCTCACCCTCGAAATCATTTGCCGGTCGCTCGAGGAGTTTGACGATGCCGAAGTCAAGAATCTTCACCAGGCCATCAGCGCGCTTCATGATATTTTCCGGCTTGATATCTCTGTGCACGATGCCGGCGGCATGCGCAGTGGCCAGGCCAGACGCGACCTGCTCGGAGATATCCAGGATCTCCGCCACTGACAATGCAGCTCTTTCGATCAACTCGCGAACTGTCTGTCCGTCTATAAACTCTGTGGCGATGAACCAGACGCCCTCGTGCTCTCCTACCTCGTGGATCGTCAGGATATTCGGATGATTCAGGGCAGAAGCAGCCTGCGCTTCCCGTTGAAATCGACGCAACCGCATATCGTCTGAAGCAAACAGCGTCGGCAAAATCTTCAAGGCCACTCGCCGGTTAAGCCGCAAGTCTTGCGCAAGATAAACTTCGCCCATACCGCCCGCCCCAAGTCGTTCAAGAATGGTGTAGGCGCCGATGTCGCGTCCGATGTTGTGGTCCAGGGCGACAACCAACACTCGCGCGTCTTCGGTTACGGCAGGTTGCTCAATGAAGTCGCCCGCCCGATCGTGGGCGCTAATTAAGGTATCAGCCTCCGACCTCAACTCGGCGTCACCTTCACAGGCCTCGTCGAGAAACGACGCACGATCCCCTGGGGCGCGATCAAGCGCACCCTGAAACACCTCATCTACTTTTTGCCATTGCTCAGGAGTCATAATTCCGGTGAAGAGTGAAAAGTGAGGAGTGAAAATCAACAGTCGTTCGCAGCGAGATACTCATCACTCATCACTCATCACTTTCCACTTTTCACCGCCTTATACAGCCACGCTTTCGCGGCGCGCCAATCCCGCCTTACGGTCATCAAAGAAACTTGCAAGACATCGGCCGTCTCTTCCAGGGTGAGACCGCCGAAGTATCGCAACTGAACGACGTCGCTTTTTCGCGGATCAATTTTCGCAAGTTCGTCGAGCGCCTCATCCAGCGCGATCAGTTCAGCAGCGCGCGCAGATGACATCAGCGCGGTATCGGTGGCCGCACCCTCGAGAGATACGCGTTGCAGGCCGCCGCCGCGCTTGGCAAACTGGTTCCGGCGCGCGTAGTCGATCAAAATGTGGCGCATCACCTGCGCCGATACCGCAAAAAAATGCGAGCGATTCTCCCAGGTAAACTTTTGAAAACCCGCCAGGCGCAGGTAGGCTTCGTTTACGAGTGCGGTGGTTGCCAAGGTGTGACCATCGCGCTCACGCCGCACATAGCGATGAGCGATGCGTCTGAGTTCGTCATAAACTATTGGAGTCAGCTTATCGAGCGCAGACTTGTCGCCTTCGCGCCACTCGGTGAGTAAACCCGTTAGGTTATCCTCGTTCAGCTTTGTCTGCGTCGTCATCCGCGAAGGATTCTAGCATCGCTTGTCCGACATGCCTTCAGTTTGTCGTAGTTCGTTTTTCAGCTCTCGACAAACTGAATTTTGTCGGACATTGAGTGAACACTTTGAACGAATTTTCTCGCTTGCGCGGGTTATGAACAGTTTTCGCTCCGGTTCTCGCTAAATTGATTGAGGCCGACAATAAATGATAATTCGATGTCTCAAGCGGAAACTGGCATTCTTAAACTCGCGAATATGAGGAGAAACAAAATGAAAACTACAAAGATTCTGATGGTACTGGTGGTCCTGACTTTATTCAGCTCAAACGCGATTCAGGGAACTGGTCAGACTCCCAAGGCTTATGAAGATATGTCTCGTGCCGAACGCCTGACGTTCGTTGGCCAGGAGGCCCGCCGCATCGCGCGTGAGATTTCGGGTAATGAGTATGAATTCACAGCGGCCTTCGAAGAGGACATTCAAAAAGCGGTAATCCGATGGGTACATCGCCAGGGTAAAACCGACGATGAGACCAAACGCGATCTTCGTGCGGTTTTCGCCCGCGGGCAAGCAGAAGCGCCCAGGCTGAGTGTGGCGTTTAAAGCACGCAACGTGTCGCCGCTCATCGGTATTTACCTGCCCTGGATTGAATCGGCATTCAAAAACCTTTCCTCGGCCAATTCCATGGGCGCGATAGGCATGTTTCAGTTTCTTCCGAAAACAGGAGAGCGTTACGGTCTGTCAGAGGCGGAACTACTTGATGTTGACAAATCAGCTGACGCGGCGGCGCGTTATATCACCGACAGCATGGCAGAGTTTAAGGACGATCCGATGAAAGAGGCGCTCGCCCTCTTGTCCTACAATCGCGGCGCCAACAAAACAGCCGGCGATCTGAAAGTGTTACTTAACGAGCAGAACAGGAAATGCAGCATCTGCGCGCTGAACGCCGATAGAGGCAAACTCGATGACACTTTCAGGAATGAGAGTGTTTACTACGTGCCGCTCTTCTTTGCGGCGGCGATTATTGGTGAGAACCCGCAAGTCTTTGGTCTCGGATCTCAGCCTCTCTCAGCGCGCTCTAATTAACCTGCACGTGGACGCATCACCCGCACGCAATCGCCGTTGATGATCGATAGATTTCGATGTCGGCGGCGATTGCGCGCGATATTCGCTCTTCCAGGAGCTTTCATAACGTGAAAGGAATGGGCAGGCGAACCTGCCCATTCCTTTTTATCTTTCTGACCAGACTAACGCGACGCCAGCGGTCGTAACTGTGTTGCTGGCTACGTACGGACCCCAGATCTTACTGGCTTTACTAGGTCTAAAGTACGCCTGCTCCACCCATCCCACCGAGGCCAACCGCTTCGAAGGAGTCCCACTGATATGCCCGCGAGCCGTCATGAGAGTGTCAAATCTCTTCGATTAGATTTAGGAAACTTCCGCACTGTACATCAACCCGATGAGGAACACGCTGTGACCGCCTAATCGGTATCGAGCCCGATCGGTTTTGGGCGCTCATGGAAAGCCTTCTCGACGACGGCTACAGCCCGACAGAAAATATTATCGTTCTCGACAACACGGATCATCTGGTAGTCAAAGAGGGCAACCGGAGGATCGCAGCCCTAAAGTTAATCTTAGGCCTACACAAGAATATCGAGGTACGCGGATCTGGGACCTGGTGCTGATCGACGTGAAGATCTAATAACTCACACGGCGCGTCATCTCACGCCGACGCGCCATTTACGCCAGCCGGAATGTTCTGCGATCAGACCGGCGCATTCAGGACTACATACGCCTCACTGGGCTCTCTCAATATCTAATTGTTTGTGACTAGACGCCGCAACACTCAATTCTCCGTTCATCACTCAGGAAAGCCGATGCGACGGAGCAGGTCTGTGTAGCGCGAGTCTGAGCGGAGGCTGGCGAAATCCGGAGCGGCCTTCAGCATCACGAGGCCGGGGTCGCGTTCCTCATAAGACTTTTCCAGCCAGAAAAACGCGTCGTCTTTGTCCCCGGCGCGGGCGTAGTGCGTTCCCACAACGCGCGCCGAAGTAAGATTCTGTTTTATCCGCTCCGCCAGGGTGGCGGCGGATTTTCGCCACGCCGCCTTCGCACCTCCCACCCGGAAAGCCTCCAGGGTCGGCGCCATGGCTCTGTCAAACTCCTTCGGGTCACCGCCTGACAGAGCGGTCATTTTCCTGAGCGCGGCCATTTGTTCTTCCAACTTCCCGCTCTCGCCCAGGGTGATAGCGAGAATGTAATGCGCGCGGGCGAAGTCAGGATCGATCTCAAGCGCCTTGTTCAAGAGTGTGACCGCCTGGTCGTGCTCACCGGCAATGTAATAGACCCAGCCGGATTCGGACCAGATGACCATAGATAGCGGATCGAGTTCGCGCGCGCGGCGGGCTTCGGCGAATGATTCTTCCCGTTTGCCCAGATGCGCCAGATGTTGCGCATACCAGAGGCGCGCGAGCGGGTAGTTGGGATTTAGGTCAATTGCGCGTTTGAACTCAACTTCAGCTCCAGCGAAATCCCAATCGAACGCATGTTTGATGACGCCCATTGACGCGTGTGCCTCAGCTAGATTGTCATCCAGCTGCAGCGCCTTTAGCGCCGCCGACCTGGCCTTCGCACGCGCATCAGGTGGAACGCTTCCGTAAGGCGGAAGTATCTGGTAACAGTCGGCCAGCCCTGCGTAGGCCAGCGCATAGGTCGGGTCTATGCTGATAGCTTGTCCAAAATATTCGATGGCTTTCTTGTAGGCATCGGGGGTGCGTTTGCTCCAGAAGTAACGGCCTCTCAAATATGCTTCGTATGCCGCTGCGTTAGAGGTATATCGCTTCGCGAGACGTTGGCGTTCTTCGCTGGTCAACTTAAGCATGAGCGCGGTCGCCACCTGCTCAGAGATTGAGTCCTGCATTGCGAATACGTCGGAAAACTTCGCGTCAAACTTTTCCGCCCAGAGAGGAGTGCCGTCCTGAGCACGCACTAGTTGTACGGTGAGCCTGAGGCGATCACCGGCGCGCTGAATAGTTCCTTCCAGCACAGCTTCTACTCCCAACTCTCGCCCCGCAGTTGCCGCGTTCTGTTCGCCGATGTCGAATTTACGCATCGCGCTCGTTGGACGCACAGTGATGTGCCGGGTATTGCTGAACTTTGTAATCAACGCGTCGGCGATGCCCAACCCAAGATGTTCGTCACCTGCGCCCCCGCCGAGCAGTTTGAAAGGTAGTACGGCAAGGCTCTTCACTTCGGCACTACGCGCCGGCGGCTCACGCCTGCCTGGATACACAAACATGTAAATCACCCCGCCGGCCGCCAGAATAATTAACACTCCGAGGATTAACGCGTTAGTGCCGGGTCCACTTCTTCGCCCAGCGCCAATCGCCCTCGCACTCGACACATCGATAGCGCTGAATGGCGGACCGGCGAGACTCGCGACCTCATCACCGTCGCCGATCTCTATCTCTTCGCGCGCGACGACCCGCTCCCGCACGTGGCGGCTGACGATCACGTCGTCGCCACCATAATCCGGCGTCAACTCGCGGACGACGTCGGCGAAACGGTAGCCGCGCTTCGGAATTGTTTCGATGTACGGCCGGCCACCCTCAGCCTCCCCCAGCGCCTTCCTAAGAAGCGAAACGTTCGATGACAAATTACTCTCTTCTACGAAAGTGTCTGGCCACACCGCTTCAAGCAAGTCGCTCTTTTCGACGATGTGCCCACTCCTCTCAACGAGCACGAGAAGCGTGTCAAAGAGCTTCGGCGTCAGCGTCATCGGCTCGTTCCCTCGCCTCAGGATGCGTTCACTGACATCCAGGCGGAAGGGGCCAAATTCGTAGAAGGTGTTGGGAAGCCTGTCTTTATTCGTCATCAGAACTTTTTAGGAAATATCCAGGAACTTTTTGAGCCTTTTCTCAGGACGCGAAACGTTGGCGTCGCGGATGATGCGTGCGTAGCGAGGACGGGATCGATTTCGGGTCGGATTTTAACGCCTGAGAGTGAAACGCGGCAAACCGGAATTTGGGAGAAGGGGCGAATGAAGAGAACGAAGACGACCGAGATCATCGTCGAGCGAGACGAATTTTACGTTGTCCAACACTCAGCTGCACCGGTCGCTCTCTGGTGCGAGGCGTGCGGTGGAGAAACTCAGTTCGCTTACCCGATAGCTGCGGCGCTCGCGACGCAAACTCCGGCGCGCACCCTCTTTCGGCAGGCCGAGGCAGGACTCATACATTTCACCGAGACTCCTGAGGGCCTGTTGCTCTTCTGCTTGAAGTCGCTCGGCCAACGAAACGAGCCGCTGGTTGCCGCCGAGGGCGGCCAGGAACCCTGAAGTGTCTCGATTGCGTAGCTGGTTGTTCGTCCGAAACTACGCCTTAAGCATAAGCATGCGGCGAGACTTGAGATAACCAGTACGTTTTTCTTCCGCGCGACAAGGCGTGGTCGGGAGTCAGAAAGGAACCAGAATTATGAATCTCAAACGACACAGGCTTTTCATCATGTTCACAATCATCTGCGCCCTAACCGGCGGCAAAGCCGGCGCGCAGTCCACCTCCGTTTTTACGACTGGTCTGAAAGCGCCCGCAAAGATGGTGCTCACGGGGCGAGGCAATCTGCTGGTCGCCGAGTCTGGCGCGGGGGCGAATACAGGCCGTCTCTCGCTCGTCGATCGGAAGACCGGCGTTCGCCGCACGATCCTCGACGGCCTGCCGGCCGGCGCGAACCTCGAGGGCGGGACCTCCGGACCTTCGGGTTTGGCGCTGCGCGGCGACACTCTTTTTATGACCATCGGCCAGGGCGACGCCGTGTTGCGTGGACCCGCGCCGGGCTCGGAGATGACGAATCCGAATCCCTCGTCACCTATCTTCAGTTCCGTCCTTTCAATTACCGCAAGCTCAGGAGTCGAAGCTTCGACCGAAGCTTTCCGCGCGCTCAACTCGGGAGACCATTCAAATCTTAAGGGCGGCGGACAGGTGATCTTGATAAACGCGAGCGGCGACATGCTGACCATCAGACTCGTTGCGGACTTCCCTGATTCCATTCCGAACCCGCGGCCCGATTTTCCCGACAACGTACGCGTCTCGAATCCGTTTGGCGTGGCTGTGTCCGGGGGCGTGCTCTACGTCGTGGACGCGAGTCATAATCTCGTCAAAACAGTAGGCGCAGAATCCGGTTCGACCACAACGCTTGCTACCTTCGCGCCCATTCCGCGCCCGACTCCAGCGCCGCCGCCGGGTGGACCGGTAGTGGAAGCTGTGCCTGATAGCGTCCGCCTTTTCGGCGACCAACTGCTCATTACTTTTCTAACCGGCTTCCCTTTCCCGCAGGGCCTTGCCGAAGTGCGGAAGGTCGACATAGTTTCGGGCAGCCAGCTGTCGTTTATTACAGGACTGACTGCGGCGATTGACGTACAACCCGTGAAAGTCTTGAATGGCCAGGAATTCTTCACGCTCGAGTTCAGCACCAACATGCTGGCCCAGCCGAGCGCGGCGCCGGGAAGGTTGTCTCTCTACGAAACGCCTACAGCCGCGCCGGTCATAATCGCCGCTCCTCTCATCTCGCCGACCAGCGTCGCGCGTGACAGGTCGACCGGTGACATTTTCATCACCTCGATCTTCACCGGCCAGGTATTACGCGTAGACGCTGCACGACTCTTAGTCAGGCGTCACTATCGGGATTTCCTTCTTCGCGAACCCGATGCCGAAGGCTGGAACTTCTGGCAAGGCCAAATCACACAATGCGGCGACAACGCGCAGTGCAGGGACAACAAGAGCGTTGACGTTTCGCGGGCCTTCTACTATTCGGCCGAGTTTATTGCGGCGCACCCAGAGCTTGCCGAAAACCTGCACGGGACTGCCGAATACAATCGCGCCTTCGTCAAGCAGGCATACTTCACCTACTTGCAAAGGACTTGCGATCCGGAGATTTGCGATGCCGAAGGATTCAACTTCTGGGTGAACAAAATCAACGGGCGCCTGCCCTCTCTCGACGGTGACTACAATGAAATGATCCGCGCCTTCCTCCGTTCAACCGAGTATCGGGCAAGGTTGGGGCTCTCGTAAGGCAAAGTGGCGTCCTTTTCAGTTGACGCGGTTTCGCCTCATCACGCGGACGCCGGCGCGCCAATCGTCGTTGATGTCGAATCTATAGATTTCAATATCAGCGGCGATCGTGCGCGCCAGCGTGGTGAATGATGGATGGACGCGCAGGGTCGGTGCGACCAGATAAATGAGCGGCGGTTCGTCTTTTATCCGGCGATCGCCGAAGAGTTTGGCGCGGGAAATGTGCCCTCGCCGTCGATGCGCTTCAACTCGCTGCCAATAATCTGCACCTTGCATGACATGCTCACGCGCTTCGGTAACTTTTAGCTCGATCACCACCAAACGTCCGTCATGGCGCAACGCCAACAAGTCTACCGGTCGAACTCCAGTCACGCCGCCGCGAGCTGTTCGGAACTGCGCATGCACCGGCGCAATGATCAGGCCTGGATCCAATCGCGTAATGTCGCGACGCAATAACGACTCAAGCCATGCTTCACCAGCATTTTGATAAAGTGCATGGTAATGGTCCGCGGCGCTGGCTGAACGGTGCTGGATCAGGTTTGTCAACAAATTCAGCCACTCGGCTTCAGTCGTTTCATCCAACATGCGCCGCCGCGATCCCTCGACACCAAACCAAACACGCTCGACTCCGAGCAACTGACGAACGCGCGCGAAGGGCAGTCCAAAGTAGCGAAGAGTCCAACCGTGGCGCGCACTTACAATATCGATCGCTTGAGGGGCCACGGCGATAATCCTTTCTGCAATCTCTGACGAAACGCTCTCGGGGATCGGTGGAAACCGCGCCGTCCGTTTCTTCCACAACTCTTTACGAGTGGGAACTTGAGCTCGTCGCAACTGCGTCAAGCCCTCAGCATCTTCATAGACCACGATCGCTTGTCCCAGACTGTCGCGAAGCAGGGCGATTCGTTGAAGCGTGGGCTTCAGCAACGCGGTTTCGACTACTAGCCAGAGTTGCTGAATGTAGGGCGCGCGCGTCCGCTCGCTGGCGCGCGTAAACCACAGCAACGCCGCTGAGAGAAAGGCGTCGGCATCACTCGCCTTGCTCGCTGCGATGCATCCGGTGACGGCAATTCGCTGGTGTCTCTGTCGCAGGATAATTCGCGCGTAACGACCCGGCTGCCCGCGACGTGCACCCGGACTCAATCGAGAGCGTTCCACTTTTGCTCCGGCTTGAAGTGAACAAGCAACGCTCGCTAGTTGATCACAACGCGTCTGACGGGCCGTCTTAACAGTCAGTGCGATAGACGCAGCTGAGGCTCTCGGAACCAATTCAATCAGCGGACGCTCGGCCCCCATTCGACGTGAGACCTGTAAAGTTAGCTTGTCGCCGGTCCATTCCCAGGCAAACACTTTCCATGCTCGGCTTCCCTGCCGGATTCCCAAATCCGCCCAGGAGGTAAGAATCAAACGCTGGTGAGTAACCGCGATGTCGAGTTCGCTTCGATGCAATGCCTGTGTGTTTCCGCCGTCGAGAGTGAAGAACCATTCGACGTGAGCCCTCAGGAGCTCGGCAATCGCGGATCTTGCCGCTTCCAGGCGCGCGGGAGTAACGCGTTCGAGATTCGGTGATTGCACCCACAGTTCTATATCGCACCTACAACCCGGTCGCTACCCCGACCCGTCGGGGTTCTGTCTCTCGCCCAATAAAAAGGTTCTTGCTTGACGACATAAACTCAGAAATCGCCGCGTAGAGACGGGAGCACGCGAAGCGTGCGTCAGCATAGAGCCTGGGGTGGAGCGAAGCGTAACCCCAGGACCAACAGGAAGATAAAAAGAACCAGCGCGCGGAGCGTGCGACAGGGTTATCAAAACTACAACTGTCGCCCGCTTCGCGGGCTTTTTGATTCTTCAATTAATTACCTGGGGTTCCGCTTCGCTCCACCCCAGGCTTTATGCTGAGGCACGCTCCGCGTGCTCGAACAAAGGGGACGGCATGCCGTGCCCCTACGTTAGAGCCTCCCTCACGGTCGGACTAGTGCCCTCCTCAGGTTCGGAGTAACCCTTACGTGAGCGCATTACCGCTTCCGGTTCTGATAGTGCTACCCTTTTTTGCAGACTAAATCCAAAACCAGGCTAACGAAAGATTCATGCGAAACGTCTATCTAACAGGATCCGTCCGCACTCCGATTGGCCGCTTTGGCGGAACGCTGGCCGCGATGTCCACTGCTGATTTGGGTGTGGTGGCCGCGGAAGAAGCGATGCGGCGCGCGTCCGTCAGCCCCACTGAAGTTCAACAATCGATTTGGGGTTGCGCGAGGCAAGCTGGCGGCGGCCCAAACGTCGCACGTCAGATCACCTATCGCGCGGGTGTTCCTGAGCAGGCGCCGGCTTTCACTGTCAATCAGGCGTGCGGCTCGGGGCTGCAAGCGATCATTCTTGCCGCGCAGCAGATCATGTTAGGTCACGCCGAGGTGGTGCTTGCCGGCGGCACCGAGAGCATGTCGCGCGTGCCTTACTTCGCCGAGGGCGCCAGATGGGGCATGCGAATGGGAAACACCGAACTCGTGGATGGCATGTATCGAGACGGCTTCAACGATCCACTCTCCGGATTGGTGATGGGCGAAACCGCCGAGAACCTCGCGCGCAAATATGAAATCTCGCGCGCAGAGCAGGACGAGTATGCGCTTCGTTCGCAGCAACGGGCAGAAGCCGCGATGAATGCGAAAAGATTTGACGCTGAAAAGCTCTCTCTTCAGATCGTCGGCCGAAAAGGCGAGACAAAAACTTTTGCGGAAGACGAACATGCCCGCAAGGACGCCACGATTCAGGACATGTCCAAACTTCGTCCCGTGTTTTCCAAAGATGGAACGGTGACTGCGGGAAATTCTTCGGGAATTACTGACGGCGCCGCGGCAGTTCTGGTAATGAGCCAGGATGCAATGACGAAAAGCGGCGCGGTTCCGCAGGCACGAATTGTTGACTACGAAGTCACCGGAGTTGCACCGGAGATCATGGGGATTGGGCCAGTGCCGGCAATTCGCACTTTACTGACGAGGCAAAAGCTGACCTTGGCCGAGATTGATTTGATCGAACTCAATGAAGCTTTTGCGGCACAGGTAATTGCCTGTGACCGCGAGTTGAAATTCGACGCCGATCGCTTGAACGTTAACGGCGGTGCAATTGCCCTGGGCCATCCAATCGGATGCACCGGGGTAAGGATTACCACCACGTTATTGCATGAAATGGAAAAGCGGAGCGCGCGATTAGGCATCGCTACTCTTTGCGTGAGCGGAGGTATGGGGATAGCGATGCTTTTGGAAAGCGTGTAGGGCACAACCTCGACCGCCGTGCCGGCATCGGACAACAGCTTGTGGACGTAGGTCGAGTTAATGTTGGTTTGACTGATGTAATTATTAGCCGGGATATCTCGGCGTTGAATTCAAGAAAGGGATGAAAGTGAAGAATAGTATTTTTCGATCGGTCGCAGCTGCGCTCGCCTGGAGCGCTCTTTTTGCCGGAGTTGCTCTGGCGCAGGGCAATGATACTCGCGCCAGGCAGTCGTCCAACCTGTTGGCTTCGCTGCCGCCATCTGATGCGGTGGCTTTGATTAAAGTTAAGCGGGTGATTGCTGAAGCGTTGCCGAATCTGCTGGCTGAGAATCCGGCACGGGTTACTGAAGTTAGCGAAGAGCTGGCCAAGTTTAAGACGCAGACGGGCATCGATCCGAGATCGTTTGACGAGATCGCGCTGGGTATGAGTTTCACTTATCCGTCCCAGCGCATCACCAAGGTGAACACTATTGCGATTGCCAGTGGAACTTTTAACGCCGGCGCGATGGTGGCGGCCGGCCGGCTGGCGGCAAACGGAAAATACGCCGAGCAGAAGTTTCAGGGAAAGACGATTTACTTATTCTCTCTCGACCGTGAGATGAAGTTGCTTGGTTTATGGAACTTGAAAATAGGTGATCTCGCAGTTACATCGCTCACCGGAAATACCCTGGCAATGGGAAGCCTGGAGAGCGTAAAGGGCGCGATAGAAGCGAGCCGGACGCGCAAATTTGCCAACCCGCAATTGATCGCTTTAGCCAGCCGCGATCCGAATGCAATCATGGGATTTGGCGGCAATGTGTCTGAGGCGCTAATGCAAAACCTGCGTGCCAGCAACGATCGCTGGGCGCGTGAATTGACAGCAGTGCGTCAGGTCTATGGTTCAGTGGGTATGACGAGCGCAGACCTGGAAGTGATGTTGGCTGCGAAAACGGTTGACCCGGCATCGGCGAAAAACTTGAGCGACACGCTTGAAGGTTTAGTGCAACTGGGCACGCTATTTCTCGGCCGGCTCTCGCCAGTAAGGGAAACTCTCGCACGAAGCGCGATGAAGAATCTGAAAGTCACTACTGTTGGCAACGAACTTCAGATCCGGACTGCCGTCGCCCAGGCGCAAGTCGCGCCGTTGATACGCGGATTTTAGTTTCGGGGTTTAGTTGCAGAAAAGCAGAAGCCCAATCGTCAGAGACCACCTCGCTGGCGGTCGGGCTTTTACTTGTTGAGCGATATGCTATTGGGCCGGTAAGGGAAACTGTGGAAACTGCGGACGGCCAGGTGCTACCG
This sequence comes from Pyrinomonadaceae bacterium, assembly GCA_035557535.1. Lineage (GTDB taxonomy): Bacteria > Acidobacteriota > Blastocatellia > Pyrinomonadales > Pyrinomonadaceae > PSRF01. The sequence continues at coordinate 378,999 of DATMDU010000063.1, read as the reverse complement.
CAGGCTCGGCCGCCTCCATCGCGGTCAAAACGTCCTGATGGATCGTAATATCCCCGGCCTGCTTCATCCGTTCTTGGACAGCTCCAATATAGTCTTCAAAAACCTGGCTCTGCCGGGTCCTCAAGGCCTGTTGAGTTAGTTGATCGCGCTTAGTGGAAAACTCAGCCAGGTCAGCTTCCTCGCGTTTTACGACGCCAAGGACAACCCAGTTATCCCCTACTTTGATCGCCGTCTTCGTCACTTCGCCGGTTTTTAAAGCGTAGATTGCTTCGTCCAGCGCCGGGCTGGTGCCGGCGTTGCCGAGTGGCGAACCCAGCTTATAGCCTTCCTGTGTGGCAACCTCAAAGCCGGCCTGCTCCGCCGCTGCTTTCAGGTCCGCCGCCGAGTTTAGTGACGAAGCAATCTCCCGGGCCTTCTGGTCCAATTGTTCCTTCGCCCGCTGCACCTTCACCGCTTTCGCGACGTCAGTCTTGACTTCGTCAAAGTCCGGAATGCGCGGCTCGCGCTTCTCAACCAACATTGGCACTGCAAAGCCACCCTTCACGCCCGTCTGTTCGCCAGTGTCGCCCGGGTTGTTAAGTGGTTCAATAACCGCTTCAAACTGCTGGCTGCTGCCAATTCCAGGGACATCGTCTCCAGGTTTGACGAAGGGTGTTTCCTTCACCATTTCACCTGGTTGCATGTTCGCGTCTTTGGCCAACTCCTGCGCAACTTTCTGCGGATCTTTCGTTTCTTTCAAACGCGCCTTGGCACGCTCGGCAATCTGGCGAGCAGCCGTATAACCGGCGGTGTTACGTTGCGAGGCCATCAATTCAGGCCTGGCCTCCTCAAACGTTTTTTCTACCGCGGCGCCGCGACGCATGAGATACCAATTGTTCGCATACTTGATGGGGACATCGAATACGACGCCCTCCTCCATATCCACAGCGCGGTCATATAGCGCATCGATCTTGTTCGGATTTTTCTTAACTGGTCGCGGCAGAAAGCCGCCGTTTTTGGCAGTGGCCGGGTCCTCGGAATTACCCCGCGCCAGATCGGCGAAGACTTTTTCACTCTCTTCGGGCTTTGCCGCCATTGCCTTTGCCAGCAGGTCCTTGGCTTTCTGTTCAACCTGCGCATCAAGATCTTTGCGAGCAACCTTCAAAACAATTTGTTGCACTTTTACGCCGGCACTTTTATTTGGAGCGGGCAGCTTATCGAATGCGGCACGCAGGTCGTTGTCGCTGATCGAAGCCTTTGCGCCTGACTTGGCCTGATCTATGAAAACATAGCGAATTTTCTTTTGCGGCTCGAGAATCCGAAAGTCAGTCTTATGCTGGTCGTAATAGCTCTTAAGTTCGTCGTCGGAAGCCTGGATCTTCTCTGCCAACTTATCAGGTGCTATCACTGCGTAACTGAGATCGAAAGAGGTGTTCTCCCGTTGAAAATCCGACTGTACCTCTTCATCGGAAACGCGCACAGACGCAGTCACGAATGCTCTCAATTTTTCCTGCGCGATGTCGTTACGGACATCCTGCTCGTACTTTTCCACGTCGCCATATCGCGCGGTTACGGATTCCTTGTAGCGTTCAATATCGACTTTTCCCGAGGGATCCGAAAACTGTTTACGAATTCTTTCGGCCACCTCGCCATCGCTCGCGCTGAATCCCATTCGGGCGGCTTCCTGCGCGACGACGCGGTTCCGAATCAAACCATCCAGGAAACGCTTTGTGCCGCCGAGCTGGGCCAGGCTAATCTGGCCGCCATACATCTGCTGGAAGTTTGCAGTCTCTCTAGCGAGATCACCGACCGTGATTTCTTCGTTACCGACTTCGGCAACTACCTGGGTGCTTTTGGTTGGCTCAACATTAGCGTTACGGCCAGGGGCATAAAAGAAAACTAAACTTACGGCCATCAAGACCGCAAATCCAATAATTACGATGCTGCGGGTCCGTTCGAGCCGCGACAGTTGTTTAAGCATGACTTTCTACCTTTCTAGCAAACCGCGGATTGTAAAGGAGCGCGAGCGGCACTGCAAGAACGGCCCGATTTGGGTGATGCTCCACTTATGTGTTAGCCGATAAACTCCCTGGGGTGCGCCCGACACACTATCGGAGCATTACTCCGATTTGAGCTCGGTTTGCGCAGGCAATGAGGCAATGCTATTTTAACTCTCTTACATGAACGCGATGGGCAGCTCAACATGGCTATGGATCGGGTTTTCCGTTTTTATCCTACTCATGCTGAGTCTGGACCTCGGACTCCTCAATCGCAAAGCCCACACAATCAAGTATCGCGAAGCGGCAATCTGGAGCGGTGTCTGGGTTACGCTCGCCAGCATCTTTGCCAGCCTGGTGTTTTACTACCAGGGCAGCACTCGGGGTCTGGAGTTTGTCACCGGCTATCTGATTGAGCTTTCGCTTTCAGTAGATAATCTGTTTGTCTTCCTCCTGATCTTTTCCTACTTCAAGGTCCCCGGAAAGTACCAGCATCGCGTCCTGTTCTGGGGTGTTATGGGCGCGTTGGTAATGCGTCTCACGATGATCTTCGTCGGCGCGGCCCTGATCAACCGGTTCCACTGGATCATCTATATCTTCGGAGCTTTCCTGGTCTACACCGGGATCAAGATGTTTCGCCAGGAAGAATTGGACATCCAACCGGAAGAAAATCCGGTGGTGAAGCTGGTCACTCGCTTTATTCCCATCACTCGTCACTATGAGGAACAGAAATTTTTTACCCGGGTTAACGGCAAGCTCACCGGCACACTGCTATTGCTGGTCCTTGTGATTGTTGAGGTCACAGACCTGGTGTTTGCAGTGGATTCGATTCCCGCAATTTTTGCGATCACCACCAACACGTTTATCGTCTATACCTCAAACGTTTTCGCGATCCTTGGTCTGCGGTCGATGTATTTTCTGCTGGCAGGTGTAGTAGAGAAGTTTCAGTATTTGAAGATGGGACTGGCCATTGTCCTGACCTTCATTGGGCTGAAGATGCTGGTGGTTGCGGTTGGCATTCATGTGCCAATCTGGATATCGCTCGTCTTTGTGGGCGTAGTCCTTCTCAGTTCAGTGGCCGCCTCAATGATTTGGCCGAAGGATTCTGAAATGAAGATCGACGTCGATCTGCCGGAGGATTTCGACGCACCTTTTCAGGACGATGACGAAAACAAGCCTGATGAGCACGATCTACCTGAAGATTTCGGCCGGCCTTCCGACAACGATGACGAAAACAAGCCACCCGACGCTCCCTCAAATTGATAGGCTCTGTATTGCAAACCGCGTCGCTGCAAATACTTATAGCTTGAACCCACTCTTGCGGTTGTGTTAATTTCTCTCTGGCGTTCTTTGCTGTTGTAATGCCACTTGAAACCCACGGCGGGCACGCTCGCCGCGTATTAGCTGCCACCTTTCTCACCTTGTAACCCTGATCCGGCGCTGTGCCTGATTGGCAGGCACAAGCTTCTCGCCCTCTTCAGTTGCCAGTCGGTTTTAGCAAAAGCTCCAAATATGGCGAACACATCCAATCGTTTTGCTTTTGATTGGTGGGTAATACAGAAGCGCATCGTCTACCTGCTGGTGGCGTTGTTCGTGCTATGCGGCCTGGCGGCAGGGGCGGCTGTCTACGTTTGGAAATATGGAAATCCTCTCAAAAACGTTGGCACCGGCACCAAGCCTCATGGTGGCGCTCGATTCATAGCCTTTGAAGGCGACGTGCGCGTAATTCGGGCCGCCACCCGCGAAACCATCGTTCCCGGCGGCGACACTGAACTCTTTCCCGGAGACACGGTGCAAACTCTGGCCAGCGGTCGCGCCCGTGTTTCGATGGCCGACGGCTCGACTCTTCTTGTTCGACCCAACAGCACCATCATCATTCGCGACAACGCCAGCGACGATAACGGCAAGAAGACCAACGTGCACGTGGTTGTAGATAGCGGACAAATGTCTGTGCGCACCGAGAACCAGCCGGCCGGTACAAACAACGTGGTGGAAACTCCGAAGACCAGCAACAGGATTGGAGACCAGACTCAGGCGAGTTTCGGAGTCAAACCGGAGGGTACGGAAGAAATTCGCATCAATGCTGGCGCCGTTGAAACCACCAGCCGCTCCGGTGAGAAAACAACTTTTCGCGCAGGCGATTATGTCTCGGTAAATCCTTCGGGCACGATCTCCCGTCCGCAAAAACTCCTGGATGTTCCCCTTCTGTCTGAGCCTCACGATCTCCAGCGCGTTTTTGCAGGTGGAAATAATGCAGCCAACGTTTCTTTGAAATGGATCCGGCCGCAATCAGGCACCGCTGCTTTCTACCGGGTTGAGGTCGCCACTTCACCCTTCTTCGTGGCAGATGGAATTGTCATCGGACGCGATCAATTGGCATCGACTGAATTCACCGCCAGCGATCTCCGCCCGGGAGTTTACTTTTGGCGAGTTCGGGCCACTGCCGCAACTGGGCAAGCGAGCGACTGGAGTGATCCAAAGAAGTTCATCATTGCCAATCGAGGAACCGGATCGAGCGTGCCCGTCTCTGACCTGGCGGCTGAGCGTCTACACGGCAACGTTTATTTGATTCGAGGTCGCTCGGCGCCAGGTACGACAATTCGGATCGCCGGACGCGAAATGCTGGTTCCCACTGGAGGAACATTTCAACTGCAAACAACAGCGCCTTCAGGAACCGAAGAGATTACGGTCGAAGCTATCGATCCGCAGGGAAACAGTAGTCCCTATCGCCTATCGCTTCCCGGTGGCCGGCGCGGGGATGATTAGCAGGCAACCAGCGGAATCCTGAGTTTCTGGAAACGCACTTAACGGAGATTTACTGAGTTAATGCCACGTCACGTAATTCTTTTAACTGATGCTCACGAAGCTCCGGCCTACGATCTGATCGAGTCGTTGCGCCTGGCCGGCGTAACTACCCTGATTGAAGGGCTGAGGGAGGCTGGCGCGGAAGCCACACCGAGTCCGCGAGAACGTGAGCGATATGGAGAACTACTGGATCAGCCCTCCGATCAATCGCCCATCGCCGTGCTTTACGAAGTGGTGGCGGGGGCAGATTTAGTTGAGCTGCAGGCAGCGATCGAACATGCGAAAACATTTTGGACCGAAACTCCTCTCATCGCCTGCCGCCGGCATTCAAGTGGGTATCATGGGCTTAGCCTTCGCAGTCTTGACGGCGCCACGTTAAAACGCCTCGGCTTTCGTGCAATTGCGGACAAGGCAGCACAGATCCCCGCAATCCTTCGTGAAATCGAGGGCCACGGCGCGACCGGCGAACTCACATTGCCGGATATTATTCGCCAGCCCGCGCCCACCGCCAATCTCTTCCTTCCAGCCGGCCTAAACTCCCGGAAGTTACGCGCGGCATTCAAACTCGTTTCATCGTTGCATTTTATCGGAGATCAGAATGGGGCCGCGCATGCTGCGCTCGCTGGACTCGAGCCGCTGGTTCATTCGGATCGTTGGACCATCTATCTCATGCTCGAAGCTAAAGGCGTCACACCTTCCGCGTTGGAGGCAATCGCTTCACTAAAAGCAGGTGACCAGCCCCGTGAAGATAATGAGGCGGCTGCGGTCTCGACGGCGAATTGGCGACGTGTATTGGCAGGAGCGGCAGACGTCCCACCCGGTTCAGAAAGCAAAGCCACTCGTCTCGCCGCTGCCGGCATGGGGGTGAACAAAAGGAAAGAGCGCAACAGGTTTGTGGTCGCAGTGCCATTGATTTGCGGCGAACGCATGCTGGGCGTGCTGGAAGGTGTTCGCGCAAACAGTTCGTTCAAAAAATCGGAAGTGGCAATCCTCGACGCGCTATCGCGACCTGTCGCTGCGGCGCTGGCCAACGCTGTTCGCATCGGCGAAGCAGAACGACTTTCGCAAACGGACGATTTGACGAAACTTCACAACGCACGTTACCTGCGACAATTTCTACTTAACGAGATCCGGCGCGCCCGCCGTTATGGCAACAGTGTGGCGGCTTTGTTCCTTGATCTCGACGACTTCAAGCGAGTGAATGACGCGCACGGCCATCTCGCGGGCTCTCATGTGCTGATGGAAATGGCCGCCGTAATTCTCTCTTCGATTCGTGACACCGACGCGGTCGCGCGTTATGGCGGCGACGAGTTTGTAATCGTGCTGCCCGACACCGGGATGGAACTCGCCGGTACTGTAGCCGAACGCATTCGTTCGATGATTTCCCGTCATTCGTTCAACGGCGGCCGAAACTTGAAACTGTCGTTGACTGCCAGCTTTGGAGTCGCTGCATTTCCTCAACACGCATCCTCGCCGCAGCAACTGATAGCCTGCGCCGATCGAGCAATGTACGAAGCAAAGGCTGCCAGGAAAGACTGCGTGCGGTTTTCAATGGAATCATCTCCCCGTTCAAAACCAGGCAACGACGTCCCGCTGGCGAACGATGTGCTGCAAGCAGATGACGATAAAGCCTTTTCGTGAATAGCGCAGAGATTGAAGATCAGTTATCTTTGATCGGTTGGGACAAAGTAGTTTTAAAGAGCAGCTGGCGTGCGGTTAGTTTGTCCGGAGTGGATATCCTGCTTTAGCAGGAAAACCCTCAAGCTTTTCTTATCTGATCATCATCAATCGATGGTGGCCTACCCCCGCCGATACTGTTAATTCATCAGGAAGAGATCAAATTAAATGGCTTTTAAATCGATTTTCAGCTTGTTCTCCAGCGACCTCGCCATCGATCTGGGAACAGCAAACACACTCGTCTATGCAAAAGGACGAGGCATCGTCGTCTCCGAACCGTCAATCGTGGCGATCAATAAGGTCACCAATCAGGTTGAAGCCGTCGGACGCGACGCGAAAGACATGCTGGGACGAACACCGGGGAACATCGTCGCAATTCGACCAATGAAAGACGGTGTCATCGCTAACTTTGAAGTGACTGAGAAGATGTTGCAACACTTCATTCGCAAAGCGCACAACGGCAAGACCTGGGTGAGTCCCAGAGTTGTAATAGGAATCCCGTCTGAGATCACACAAGTTGAACGACGTGCGGTGGAAGACTCTGCTTACCGCGCCAAAGCTTCGGAGGTTTATCTGGTTGAAGAAGCCATGGCTGCGGCCATCGGGGCCGGACTGCCAATCACCGAACCCCACGGAAACATGGTGGTGGATATTGGCGGCGGTACGACCGACATTGCAGTGATCAGTCTGAGCGGCATCGTTTACTCGCGAGCGGTGCGCGTGGCCGGTAACGAGATGGACGAAGCGATCATCTCTTACATCAAGCGAAAGTATAATCTGCTGATCGGCGAACGGACCGCCGAAGCGATCAAGATTGAATTAGGTTCAGCTTACCCGCTGGACGAGCCGCTGTCTTACGACGTTCGGGGTCGCAATCTGATCGAAGGAATTCCAAAAACGATTACGATGACGGATGAAGAAGTTCGTGAAGCGCTGGCCGATTCCGTTTCCACAATTATTAACGCCGTGCGCGTGGCACTCGAGCGCACTCCGCCGGAACTCTCCGCCGACATCGTCGAGCGCGGCATTGTGTTAACGGGAGGCGGCGCCTTGCTGAAGAACCTGGACAAACGCCTGTCGATAGAGACTGGTCTACCGGTCTCGCTGGCCGATGATCCACTGGCCTCGGTCGTGTTGGGCACCGGCAAGATGCTTTCTGATTTCGATCTCCTCAAACGAGTGCGCTGGGAAAATACGATGACCAGCGGCATGTAGCGAAACGCGGTAAATGGTGAATGGTGAATAGTAAATAGACACGTTTACTTCGCGAACCATTTACCATTAACCATTCACTATTTACCGGACATATGGCAGCCACCCGTACTCAAAAAGAGATTCGCCAGCGAGCCCCTGTTTGGCTGGTCATTCTCCTTTTGACCAACCTCGGGATTATGGCGGTCGGAGCTCGCGATGAGGCCACCCATCAGCGAATGTTTAGAGTCTGGATTCAGGCCTTCGCTTCTCCAGTGCAAAACATCTTCGCTAAAGCCGGTGGGGCTGGTTCCGGACTGATCGGCCAGATCGTGAACTTTCGGCAGACAGCACTTGAAAATGAGGGTTTAAAGAAAGAACTGGCGAGCACGAAGGTGGCGCTCCAAAACGCGCGGCAGGCGACGGCCGAAAAGGAACGCCTGCAAAGCTTGCTGAGCTTGAAAGAGCAAACCGGTTACGACACGGTGGCGGCGCGAGTAATCGCTCGCGATCCGTCGATTTGGTTTAATACGGTGACTATCGATCGCGGCAGTTCAGCAGGTGTTGCGCTGAACATGCCGGTGGTGACCGCCGGCGGCATTGTGGGCCGGGTGATCGCGTTGAGTCCGTGGACGGCCCAGGTGATGATGATTACTGACGAGAAGGCTGCTGCTGGCGCCATCGTCGGTCAACTCGGTGGTTCGGGCGCGCTTGGATCGGTAAGGGGCTCAGGAGAGAGTGGACTAATCGAGATGCGTTATGTTTCCGGCCTTCAGCAAGTCGACGTCGGAGACTACATCCTGACTACGGGCCAGGACAACATTTATCCGCCGGGCTTGCGCATCGGAGAAGTGGTCCAGGTCAAGCATGGAACGGCCACGCAATCTCACGAGATTCTAATCAGACCTGGCGCGAAACTCGATCAACTGGAAGAAGTGGCGGTGCTGCTATATCATCCGCCACAGCGGCCTGCCCCCGAACAGACCCTGCCAAACGTAGATAAGAAGAAGCAGTGACGAGTCATTGCCGATTTCCAATTGTCAATTTCCTATTGTAGTGATGCTCGTTGAATTCGCAGCTGATGCGCGGCTTGGACTAATGCAAATCGGCAATCCGCAATTGGAAATCGAAAATCGCTCATGCCCCAGCTAAAAATCGCGGCCGTTCTCGCACTTGCCCTGCTGCTGCAACTGTCGCTTAGGGAAGTCTGGTTTCCCCTGGCATACATTGATTTTCCGCTGGTGGTGGTTGTTTATATCGCCCTGCAGCGTCACGCATGGCATGCGCTGATCGTGGGCACCATTGCCGGTCTGACAATCGATGCGGCCAGCGGCGGACTTATCGGCGCCGGTGGGTTTTCCAAAACGCTGACGGCTTACCTGATTTTCTTTGTTGCTTCGCGAGTTAATCTGGAAAACCCGTTAATGAGAATTCCCGTATTAGCCGCTGCCACTCTCCTGGATTCGGCGATCTATGTATTTTGGCATCGCGCCCTCGGAAATTCTCCCAATGTGCCGTTTGTCCAAACTACCTCGTACCGGATCATCGCAACCACTATTGCGGGCACGCTGGCTTTCTTCTTGTTGGATTACCTTTTTACCGAGCGGGCGCGGACCCGTCGATCCTTTGCTTCACGCCGAAAAGGCGCGCGGCGAGGAGTGCGGTAGGAAGAAAAGAGAGATCAGAGATCAGAAGTCAGAGAGCAGGTGTCAGAGTTCAGCGAAAAGAACGGGCATGGTGCTGTTATCTCCAAATCACGGAATTCGGTTAACATCTGATTGGCAGCGATGATCTATCGACGTCTGCTCACTTGATCTCTGATTTTGATCTCTGATTTTCTGATCTCTGACATCTGATCTCTGATTTCTCTCTGTCTTTATGAAGTTCGAAGATTCATCGCAAAACCTTCGCATGCGGCTCTGGTTCGTTCAGAGCGCAGTACTTGTGATGCTCGCCCTCCTTGGCGTCAGGCTCTACTACCTGCAACTGGTGCGTGGCAAGCACTACGCTGAGATTGCTCAGGACCAACGCATCAGAAAGTTACCGATAGTCGCACCGCGCGGCGTTATCTTCGACCGTGACGGGCACCCGCTTGTCGATTCACGGCCCATCTATAACGTCATCCTGTCGCGAGAAGATCTGCGAGGCCAAAACCTCAGTTCGCTGGTAAACCCGTTTGCCGATGCGCTCGGATTGGACGCTGACATACTCCGCGAGCGCTTCGATCAGATCGGTTCACAGCCCGCCTTTGAATCGGTCCTGGTGAAGCAGGACGCAACCCCCGGAGACATCGCCTGGGTTGAAGCGCACGAACTGGAGTTTCCCGAGCTCCGGGTGGAGCAGCAACCGCAGCGTCGTTACCCGCCCAATGGTTTGTTAGCGCATGTGCTGGGCTACGTAGGTGAGGTAGGAGCCGAACAGCTCAAGCAACAAACTTACAAAGACAAGAACCTGAAGCCCGGTGATGTGATTGGTCAGAGCGGCCTGGAACAGGCTTATGACGACTACCTGCGCGGTCGCGACGGCTACCGCAAAGTCATCGTCGATAGCCGCGGCCGAATTCAGGACGAAATCGAAACCGTTCTGCCGCAACCAGGCCACGACCTCATAACTACTATCGATCTCGACCTGCAGATGGCCGCCGAACAACAACTGCGCGATTCATCAACCAAGCGAGGTGTGATCGTCGCCGTCAATCCAAACAATGGTGAACTTCTCGCGCTCGCTTCGGCGCCCACTTTCGATCCCAATCTCTTCTCGCAACGGATCGGGACCAAGGAAGGGCGGGCCGAGTATATGGCCCTCTTGAATCACCCCGACAAGCCGTTGATTAACCGGGCAATTCAGAGCCGCTATCCACCTGGTTCAACCTGGAAAATCCCGATGGCGATCGCGGGACTGCAGCAGGGCGCGATCACGCTCGAGCATTCAAATCTTGCTTGCGGAGGTGGTATCTGGGTTGGAACCAAATTTACGCGATGCATGGGCAGCCATGGATCGCCCGATGTGGGAACGGCGATCGTGCATTCCTGTGACGGCTATTTCTACCGGCTGGGTCTGAAGATGAAACTCGAAGGCATTAGCGCGATGACAGAAGAGTTTGATCTCAACAAACGCACCGGCATCGATTTGCCAAATGAGGTAGCCAGCCGCACGCCGGTTGAGTTCAAAACAATCCTTGATCGACGCAATCAGGAATGGAAAGACATCGACACGGTCTTCGCTTCATTCGGTCAGGTCTATGAGGAGATGACACCTGTAAGCATGCTGCGCACGGTTGCCGGAATAGGAATAGGCGGCAAGCTCTACATCCCGCACCTCCTGAGGGAAGTGAAACCAGTCGGGGCGGCAAACGAGGCTGAGTTTCGCGCCGGTCGTGGTTTCCAATCGATTGATGCGTCGCGACCGAATCCCAAGATCGTGCCGATTCCTGAGGATATTCATCACGCGGTGGTCGAAGGTATGTGGGGCGTGGTGAACAAGGGCGGCACCGGCAGAGCGATCGTGATGGCGGGCTTTGACATTGCCGGCAAGACAGGAACAGCGCAGGTAGTTGGTCTCGGTAAGGATATTGGCAAGAACAAAGACCACTCATGGTTTGTTTCGTATGCGCCGGCTTACAAACCTGAGATTGCGATGATCGCACTAATTGAAAACTCCGGTTTCGGCGGACATCACGCGGCGCCTGCAGTCCGTCGCGTCTACGACGTTTACTATCGCAAGACACGAAAAGAAGAGCCGCCTGGAGCACTGCCGGTTGCTAAACGCACTAGCGAAGCGAGGCCGACGGTCGATTAATACTTCGGTTTCTGACTTCTGACTTCTAACTTCTGATCTATGGTCGCAAGAATTCCCAAGAAAGGCTTACGTGATTTCGACTGGCTGCTGGCGTTGCTGGCGATCGGCATCGTCTGTTTTGGCACCGTCCAGATTCGTCACGCGCAACCGACCGAGGCCTACTGGGTTAAGCAGCTCATAGGGTTGGGCATTGCAGTAGTGGCGATGCTCCTAGTGGCGTTCAGTGACTATCGGAAACTCATAAACATCGCGCCGGCTTTCTACGTTTTCGGCTTATTGTTGTTGGTGCTGGTCCTCATTCCGGGAATTGGTTTGAAGATCAACGGCCAGCGAGCGTGGATTCGGGTTCCTGGTATTGGACAGTTTCAGCCGTCGGAATTTGTGAAGGTTACGACGGCGATGATGCTGGCGCGCTATTTCGGCCAGCGCCGGCTCGGAGCGCTAAGCCTGAAAGATGTCGCCGTGGGAGCGTTGATACTGGCGTTGCCTATCGCGCTCATCCTCCTCGAACCTGACGTCGGTTCGGTTTTGACTTACTTGCCAATTCTCATCACCGTTCTGTTTTTATCTGCGATCAAACTGCGTTACGTGGTCGCAGCCGTGGTGTTAAGCGTTGTCTTTTTGCCCTTGGCATATTGGGTTGGGGTAAAGACCAATTTCGTCAAAAACTACCAGCAGGAACGCATCAATGTAATCCTGGATCCTGAGAAGGCGGATCGTCGGGGCTTTGGTTACAACACCTGGCAATCGATCCTTACTGTGGGCGAGGGCGGCTTGTGGGGCGCTGACCGCACGTCGGGGCATTCGCAAAGCAGTCTAAAGTTTCTCCCCGAACCACACACCGATTTTATCTTTGCAGTGACCGCCGGAAACGCAGGCTTCATCGGGTGCATTCTGACTCTTTTTGCTTATGCCCTGCTGCTTTCGCGCCTGATCGTGGGGGCAAAACGCGCTCCGGATCGGATGGGCATGTTGGTAATCATGGCCATCGTCGGCGGGTTAACGTGTCAGATATTCATCAATATTGGGATGGAGTTGGGACTTCTGCCGGTGATCGGAGTGCCGCTGCCGCTAATGAGCGCCGGACTCGCCTCGTTGATCGCCACCTTCATCGCGATTGGATTTGCGATGAGCGTGCAGCTCAGAAGATTCGTGAACTAGGCGATTCCGTTTCCACCACTCAGGCAATCTGGAACACCAGCGTGTTGCAAAACGAATGATCAAGGGCCACGTTCCATTGCCAAGTTCGCCAAAAAGGTGACTGAACAATTAGAGTGTTGCTTTAAGCTGGTCTTAATAATAACCTCCTATGAAATTGCCGGCGAATCCTCTCATAAGCGTTGTGATGCCCGTATACAACGCGCTTCCATTTCTTGACGAGAGCATAAGAAGCATTCTCGAACAAACTCTGACCGACTTTGAGTTTGTGATTCTCGACGACGCTTCGACGGACGGTTCACTCGAGCGGTTACGCGAATGGTCGAGCCGGGATCAGCGAATACGACTTCATGAAAGCAAAAAGCAGCTCGGCCTGTCGGGCAGCTCGAACGCGGTAGTTTCGAAGGCGCGTAGTCCCATAGTAGCGCGCATGGATGCCGATGATATCGCGCATCCCGATCGGCTTAGGCGTCAGTGGAACATCATTGAAGGCCGGCCGGATGTTGCTGTTATTGGAACGCTCTGCAACGGCATTGACGCCAGCGGACGAGAAGTGCGCCCTCGCGATCGCTGGAGGCTTGTGCGCCGTTCCGGGTACATTCCCTTCCCACATGGCTCGGCGATGTTTCGCCGCGAAGTGTTTGACCTGGTTGGTGGATACGACGAGACTGCAGAATGCGGCGAGGATCAGGATCTGTTCTTGAGGATGGCAGCTCGCGGTAAAGTGGTAACGCTTCCGGACGTTCTTTACAGCTACCGTTATCACTCAAGTAACGAAACGCTCTTTTATGGCAGGCGCGCAGTCGGCCAGAACCATTCTCAAAATGGCGATGCATTGGCTGCATTTTACATGCTTGGGGCGATGCGCCTTTGGGCGGGCGAGCCCCCAAAGTTGCTCGCGCCCCTGCTCAAGAAAAAATCTTTGAAGTGGAATCTCAAGACAATGATGATTTTGGCTTCAGCAATTTTGGGCCATATTAGCCCGTCTACTCTGAGAGTTGCCCTGCGTTCATCGATCCGTGTGCGGGATTTTCTTGCTGGCGTGCGAGTAAAAGACGGAAGACCCTACGAATGGCGATCAGAATAGTCGTCGACGAATGGCTCGCGCGGACCGGATTGGTTGGGCGATGTTCGAATAGCTCCCGGCGGCATTCTTAGATGCTACGTTCAACGTAGCGTCTAAGTGCCTCAGCTAGCGGCGCTATGTGCTCCTGGTAGCGAAGCACTCTAGTATAAAGACCGGCTGCGACCTGTTTCTCACCGTGGGACTCATAGAAGGGAGGTTGATCACTGAGGTCTTCAGCTGACCCAACTGGACGCAGGCATTCCACTCTAAGTGCATCGGCTGATGTGTGCTCAAGCGCCGAATGGACCTCGCCCGCAAGTTCAACATATCCCTTGGCCGCCGCTAATTTTCTTGCAAACGCCACGTCGTCCAATCGCCGGCAAATCCCATCGGCATGAGGCGCTTGCTGACAAGCGGTCGGTTGTCCGATAAGGGAGAAGCCAAGATTCCCAACGCGATGGTCCCTCAAGCCTTGGGCAGCAGCTACAGCCGCATTGATGATCAAGCGGCAGACGTCATGCATTGGGTTGTACCCTTCAAATGCATCCCCAGCAACGTAATCAATTCGCTCCGCCGCGAACGCTTCGCAAAGTTCCTCCGCAAGTTCGACGAAAACATCAAACTCGTGATTGAGAATGGCGGCGTAGGCGTTTGCGTCCGTGAACCGCCCATAAATGCTGCCGCGCGTCGCGCCGGCACGGCTAAGTATCCTGGTAGTTGAAGGCAGCCTTGATTGGTTTGCCCGTCCCGAACCATCGGTAAATACGAAGACCACGGGCCGCGCTACTTCGAGCCAACCGTGGACCCGCAGTTCGTGGCCAGGATGGCCTATTACCAGAGCTGCACGCGTGTCTGGCAGAGACGAACTGAAAATTGCCGAAGAGTCGTCCATTTCATTTTCGCGAGACTAACAGAAATGTCAGCGCTAAATAACGGTTCTCGATTACTTTGTCTGACGATAAGTGCCGATACCGGACAGCCGTTCTACGCAGTAAGTCTTATTAAAATGGTCTTCGTCGAAAATCGGTTTCACAGAAGGTGACTGCACAAATCGGTGGCCCTCCTGTATGGAATCATAGTGTATATGCCATCCCCTCGCCCTCTCTTTGGGATTCCATCTGGCTTTCCGTTCGCGAAAGACTTTCTTCTCTCCATGACTTTGTGATCTGAAGGAGTAGTGCTTCAACAAAAACTTGAAGGGATAAACCCGGCGGCCGTCGAATATGACATCATGTCCTGCCGATGCAATCGACGCGATGGGTTGGCCACAATTTTTCCAGGCCTTTCTTTGGTTGGGATGAGATAGATTCTTAAAGTCGAAATGCCTGAAGTAGGCTTCGTGATCCATGCCCGTTTCGAACCCATTGTCCACCGGATAAAATTCAATAATTGTATGATCCACACAATTGAAGCCCGCCTGATCCACGCGATAAAGGCCATCTCTGTAACTTATTCCAGGCCATGGGGACGTCATTACTTCATCAGCGCCGCGTCGTATAAACCAATCGGCCTCGATCTCTGTGGAAAGGACCTCGATCCTTTCGAGCATCGCTCCCCAATCGAAATGCTTTGATGGCCCATCGTTAGGGAATCTTTCCACCGTGACCGGGAGCCGGCTTTCCAACTCCTTTACCAAATCATATGTGGCGTCTGTGGACCAGTTCTCGAGAACGTGCACACTGATCCCCTGGTCGGTCCACTTCGTGATCGATTGGACTATGATGTCCTCCTCATTGTAAGCCGCCATGAACGCAACCACCTTAAAATCGTCGGGCGCGCTCTGCCATATTTGTGTTCCATCAGCATTGTTCGCAATGACCGCCAGGGCTCTTTTCTTTGCATAGTTGACATTATCGCTTGCCGTCCACCCGATGAATTCAAGATTGAATCCTTCAGCGCGCAACAATTCATCAAGCTCTGTCAGTTTCCATCTGCCCGGGCGAGTGGGAGTTGTCAGGAATCCATTACTGCCTGGCTGATCTAAATCTCTATCGATGCTAGACACGATGCAAACCTGAGCGTGATCGAGCCAGGTCTTCAAAGTTTTCAACATAGACACCGGACTAACAAACTGCTCCAGGTCGTTGCAAATGATGACTGCACGCTTCAGAACGCCTTCGGGTATCGGGAGTGCGCCAGCGAGACTCGCACTGTCTTCCAGCCAGGTTCCGAATCCGAATTGATTTCGGACTGACTGGAGCTCTGCTCTGGGGACAATCCCGATGATCTCAAAACCGGGATAGAGTTGTATTAGATCTTTTGCAGTTGGCCGGCCAACCACTATCGCGTGAGTACATCCGAACCGCTCACCCAGGTACGCGGCAAACGGGTAGACATCAGGCTGGGACTGCGTGTCGGGCGCAAACCTTGAATTCAATAAGAGTTTTGGTACATGGCGCGGATTTTGATAGATGATTTGTGCGAGGCTGCGCGCGCTTGAAACATACTTAGAAATAGGGCCCAAAAAACGTCCTAACTGTTGTCTCAATCCTGGTTCCCTCCGCTCAAATTCTGAAAACGAGATTGTATTACGCAACCTTACGGCTCAAGTCAAATTGATTTCCACTCTGCGAGCGATCGATTTTTCTCTGATTCATGCTATTAGTCTCTGCCTTCCGTTCACGTTTCGGTTTGTTCTTGGCAATAAGAGTCGCGCGGTTCGGCCTGACTGGAGGCAGCCGAAAAGGAACTTCAGCTGAATTGATTTGAACGCAAACTATTCACGCGTGCGGGCCGAGGTTGTAGCCCTTGCCTCGGCAAGTGATTGCGCCGGTCTGAAACAATGAATGACCTGACAGGAGTGACCGACATACCGCTGGCGAAAAGAGTTCGCTCCGGCGTTAGCTGGAATGTATCGGCCTCGCTGGTCGCGGAGTTAATTCGTTTCATCCGGTCAATCCTTCTCGCGCGGCTGTTGGTGCCAGAGGATTTCGGACTGTTTGGCATGGCTCTGACTGTCGTGGCGGCATTGAACGCCCTGACAACGGTGGGGTTAGACCGGACAATTCTTGCAAGCAAGTTCGACACGAGAGATGAGTTGAATGCACACCTGAACACTGTGTGGTCGGCCGAACTCATTCGCAGTCTCTGCATTGCAGTTCTGGTGTCGGCTTCCGCTTTTCCGTTGTCTCGGTTCTACGGACAAGCACAACTGAAATTCATCATTCCGATTCTCAGCCTCGCAGGCCTCGTCCATGGGTTTCGGAACATCGGTCTCGTGATCCTCCGCAAGGAGATAAGCTTCGCAAGGATCTTCTGGTACGAACTCGCCACAAACATCACCGGAATGGCGTTGACTGTTGCCCTGGCTCTGGTCATGCGAAGTGTGTGGGCGCTGGTGATCGGGCTATTGTTAACCGCAATTCTGGGGACGGTCCTCTCCTACGTTTTTCACTCATACCGGCCGCGTCTGGCGTTCGAGAAGGTTGCTCTTCGCCGCGTCTTGAAATTTGGAAAGTTCTCGCTGGTGATTGCGGTGGCTTCTTTTGGGATCACGATGGCAGACAATGTCATGGTGGGACGTTTACTGGGAACCAATGCCCTTGGCAACTACTCGCTGGCTTACAACATTGCCAGCGCTCCGATCAGCGTAATTATTTTTGCTCTTGGCAGCGTGCTCGTTCCCGTCTATGCCGAAATTACAGCGCACAGCCCAAAGCGTCTCGAGGAGGCCTTTACCAAAGTCTTTGGAATTGCCGCTGCGATCATGCTCACGATCACAGTGCCATTGTTCCTGTTTGCCGGTGAGATAGTTCAACTACTCTTCGGCGACCGATGGACGAGCGCCGGGTCAGTTCTGCGGGTGCTGGCGTTGATCATGCCACTGCGCGGACTCACTCAGATCATTTCGACTGTTTTTCTTGGCTTGAACCGACCAAGACAAGTAGCTGCGGGACAAACTCTGGAAGCGGTCGCCTTTCTCGCGGCGCTCTATCCGTTGATAACTGCCTTCGGATTAACCGGTGCGGCATGGGCCGGATTGATCGCTTATGCGTTTGCCTGCGTGAACCGGATTGTAGCCTTGAACAAGATTATTCCTGGCATCTCATCAAAACTCATGCGAATTTCAGGGTCTACCCTGGCGGCTGCCGGGGCCGGACTGCTGGTGGGAAGCCTGAGCTTGACCTTTCTTACTTCACCGC
The DNA here is from genome assembly GCA_035557535.1 of Pyrinomonadaceae bacterium. GTDB lineage: Bacteria > Acidobacteriota > Blastocatellia > Pyrinomonadales > Pyrinomonadaceae > PSRF01. The sequence goes on along the minus strand of DATMDU010000063.1, from coordinate 361,186 downwards.
TGCCGCGAGTAATATTCGGCGGTCTACTCTCAACGGTCATTCCCCCGGCAATCTTGCTATTGATAAGAGCCGATTTGAGAAGATGGGTTGTGGATTGGTTTTCGTGATCTCCGAGTGGGTTCTCAAATACGTCCAACAGCACCTTGCGATAAAGCCCTTAAACGGGGCTGGGGCGAAGACGAAAGCTTATGAGCCAGTCTCGAAAATGACCCTTGAAGGCCCATTAGCCAGTTGTCTTGTGCTCTCAACGTGCCGATTCGGATCTCAGTTCGTTTCCCTTTTGCGCTGGCTTGGGTTTATACTCGCCCAAGCTCGCCCCTCGGAGTCTTTCGTTTTCAGCGCTTCAACAACAAGTCGCTTTTGAAACCAGAAGACAGCATGATGAAAACTCGTTTGAGTACCGTGCTACAACGAGCGAGCCAGAATTTTTCTGTCGTCAAAACGGAGACGACACATTATCAACTTTTACTGTAAGCCGCCCTGGCTTCAGGCCAGGAAACATTGATGGGACGCGCGTCCTATAAACATTGAAAGCAGTTCGAGAGCAACAGGTCGCTTCCTAACATCCGCCGATTTTCGGATGTTCAGAGGTAGCGAGAGGCCTGCGCCGTTTTGATAAAACGCGCCCCTTGTTGCCCGTGCTGCCCGCGACAGCGAAGCGGCTAGTTAGGGTTCCTTTTTGAAGAGTTCCAGTGACCGTCGCGTTCTGGACACAAGTCCAGACCGAAACCCAGCGGGGCGCGAGCGACAATCAGGTCTCAGTTTTTCATTGATGAGGCCCGAGGTTTCCTGCCTTCATTCCCGTTCTCCGTCCGGATTCAACAATCAACACTTAATTTTCTTCACTGCATTCTACGGCGAGGCGTTGAGTCGCTTCGTTACGTCGCGGCCGTTGCGCCTCGCTTCCGAGCTTGAAGCGTTACCCGGTCCAATCACACATTTTAGAAACGTCGCTGTCCAACCAGCACCCATGTTTTCTCGCCACCGTTCTCGGGGTTACGAAAGCAGTGCGTGTTTTGAACTTCAGGTTTTTGGCCGGCGCTTCAGGAGACACGAGTCAATCATGGCAAAAGAGTTAATCGTCAGCGTTAACGGACGCGAAAAGAAAATCGCGATCATCGAAAATGAAAAGGTCACCGAGTTTTATATCGAGCGCGGTGAACAGAATCAGGGCATCGTCGGCAACATCTACAAGGGTCGCGTCATGCGCGTGTTGCCCGGCATGCAGTCGGCCTTCGTCGACATCGGCCTGGAGCGCGATGCATTTCTGTATGTGTCAGACTTTTTCGACGAAGAAGAAGAGTTTGAGCGCATCGTAATTGATAAGTCGCAGAAGGTGGATCCGGCCGAAGCTCAACGTGTTGCGGCCGAACAAATCGCCCTCGCGCGAGTTGAACGCGAGCGTCACATCGAAGCGACGCACGAACGCGTCGAACCGCTGCGCGAGCTGGAACAAACTGAAGGCGTCAATCTTACGGATGAAGCGCCGGAGGAAGAAGCCACCGAGGTTCAGCAGACAGCAGAAACTGCCGAAGAAACCAAACGACGGAGCCGGCGTGGGCGACGGCGCGGGCGCGGCAAAGACGAGCGCGATACAAAGGACGAATCACAGACCAGCGAAACATCTGACTTCGGACGTAGAAGGATCACGCCTGAAGAGATTGATACGCCGTTTGTCGCCGCGGATCCCTCGATCGAGCGAATCATTGATGACGAGGAGACAGCCGCAGTTAACGGCGAAATGTTTAAAGACGCCCGTTTGCAGGAGCGACTCACCGATCAGATTCGTGCTGGTGAATTCAATCTGGAGGAGGACAGCTTCAGTTCAGCGGAGGTTGGGTCAGTGCTCTCGCTCGAAGACTACCGTGATCCTTTATTCCAGCGCGTTGACGACGGCGACGCCTCCGGCGCCACCAACATTGCATCCCCGACGACCCGCGAGTTTGTAGCCGCGCACATCGAAAGTTTTGATGATCAGGTTGATGAAACAACTCTGCAGCAAGGTAGCTTCGAACGCGTGAGCGACGACGAATCAACCGAATCTCAAACACCGGCGCCAGCCGCCAGGTCGAAGTCAACAGCGATTGATGAGACTGAGCCTGCTGAAGCTTCGAGCCCGACCTCGAAGATAGGAAAGCTGCTCGCGCGCGCTACAGGTAAAAAGAGAGCAACCACCAAACGAGCATCAACCAGGAAACCAGCCAGGGAAATAGCGGTTGAAAATTCTGAACCCGTGGAGGTTGCAGAGGAGTCAGCAGCGGAAACATTGCCTGACGCGGAAGCGAGCATTGATGAAGGACGATCACGCGCCGAGTTTGCCACGACGCGACGCGGCGGCAGAAGACGTCGCCGTCCGAGCAAGTCAGCTGTTGCCGGCGCGACCGAGCCGGCCGAGGATGAAACTGCTGAGGGTGACGTAGAAGCTGAAACAGAATCAGTCCCCGAAGTTGCAGAGATCGCCCCGGAGGAACCCATTGTTGAGGCGCCAGCGGCAGCAGCACCTGCAGCTGCTCGCGCTCCACGCGAAGGCCGCGAGGGTCGCGAGGGCCGCGACAACCGCGATAAGACTCGCAGCGGCGGGCGTAGCGGGCAAGGTCAACGAGGCTTTCCGCGCCGCGACAATCGTAATCAACCGACGATTACCGATCTTTTAAAGGAAGGCCAGGAAATCCTGGTCCAGATTGCCAAAGAGCCGATCGCCAAGAAAGGCGCGCGAATCACTTCGCACATTGCTCTGCCCGGACGTTTCCTCGTCTACATGCCCACAGTCGAGCATGTGGGCGTTTCAAGAAAGATTGAGTCCGACAGCGAGCGCCAGCGTTTGCGTAAACTAATCACCCTGATACGCGGCAGTGAAGATATTCCTTCGGGCGGCTTTATCGTTCGCACAGCCGGGGTAGGAATCAGCGAAGCAGACCTGCGCGAAGACGTTCGCTACCTGGTGCGAACGTGGCTCGATATTCGTGCTGCTGCCGAGAAGACCAAACCGGCAACGATGGTTCATAAAGATCTCGACCTGGTCCAGCGCATTCTTCGCGATCAATTATCGGAGGACTTCGCGGCCATCCGCGTCGATTCAGAAGAGGAATACGAAGCGATTGTGGAATTCATCAATCGCATTCAGCCGCGCATGGTCAAGCGCGTTAAGCTTTACACGCGCGAACAACCCATCCTCGAGAGCTTCGGTGTCCAGGCGGAGATTGATAAGGCAATCAAGCCGCGTGTTTGGCTCAAGTCTGGTGGTTATCTGGTAATTAACCAGACTGAAGCGCTCGTCGCAATCGACGTCAACACCGGGAAATTTGTCGGTCGCGGCAGCGGCCGCCTGGAAGATACGATCACCCGCACCAACCTTGAAGCTGTTGATGAGATTGTGCGCCAGATTCGCTTGCGTGATCTTGGCGGAATCATCGTGCTCGACTTGATCGACATGGAAGATCGCCGCAATCGAACGCGCGTGATGGGAGCGCTTCAGGATGCGTTGCGCGGTGATAAGTCGCCCACGAAGGTGCTTTCGTTTAATGACTTCGGTCTGGTCATCATGACCCGCAAACGCGTGAAACAGTCGCTCGAGCGCACCCTCTGCGCCCCCTGTCAGTATTGCCAGGGCGCAGGACTTATCAAGTCGCCGCAAACGGTTTGCTACGAACTGCTCGAGCAGGCGCGCACACTTGGAAAATCGATGAACGGCAGTCGCGGTGTGAAGCAAACGACGTTGCGAATTCATCCGGAAGTCGCGAAGGCGCTCCGCAGCACGGAACGCGACGTACTCAATGAGATCGAGGAGTATCTGGGACCGGTTGATATAACCAGCGACGCGACCATCCATCAGGAGCAATTTGATTTCGCGTTCATTTAAGACGGAGATCAGAGGGCAGAGGGCAGAGGTCAGAAGTCATGAAATATCGCGAGAGTCCAACCTCTAGTTTGATCGCTGACGTCTGATCTCTGATCTCTGACCTCTGATTTCTGACATCTAACGCCCATGGGAAAACTCGGAAATCTCTGGAAGACAATGCTGGCAGGCGGCGCCGGCGTCGCAGCTCTGGCGGCGCTTAACGCCGCCATTCAGCGTAACGCCTCCGAACCTGACACCAGCGCGCTTGGCGGCGAAGCGAATTTTTTCCCCTGGAAGCATGGATTGGTGTTCTACAAAGTTTCGGGTTTGCAGAACCCCGGGCCGCCGGTGGTTTTCATTCATGGAATCGGCGCCGGCGCTTCCAGCTTCATGTGGCGCAAAAACTTTGATGAACTCGCCCGCGACTTCCCTGTCTTCGCACTTGACCTCCTCGGATTTGGTTTCTCCGACAAGCCGGCCACAGTGCCATACTCCGCTGATCTTTACGTGGATTTGATCACGGATTTCATTCGCGAAATTTCCGGCTACCCAGTAAACGTGGTTGCGAGTTCTCTCGGAGCGGCTTATGCCATTCGAGTTGCTGACGAACATCCCGAACTGATCAACTCGTTAATCCTCAATGCCGCCACCGGCGCAGACGCTTTGAACCGGCGTCCGGGCATGGCGGGCGCCGCGTTTTACGGATTGTTGCAGTCTCCCGTGCTCGGGACGTCGTTCTACAACGTCATGGCCAGCGAACGCAGCATTCGAGATTACGCGCGCGACAATCTCTTCTACGATCACAAGCGCGTGACGGATAGGTTTGTGACCAATCTTTATGCCACCAGCCACCAGCAGGGCGCTCAGCACGCGATCGCTGCTTTCCTGTCGGGCTATCTAAACACCGACACTCGCGCCCCATTCGCCCGGCTGACCCAACCGACGGTTTTGGTTTGGGGCAAGCAGGACCCGACAATTCCGGTGGACAAGGGCGAGTCGCTGCGGGAGTTGAATCCGCGTGCTCGACTGGAAGTGTTTGATTATTGCCGAATGATGCCCGAGCAGGAACACCCCGAAAAGTTTAATGCTCTCGTCCGCGAGGTCTTCGGCACGCGCGCCATTGCAGCTTCTGATTCGTTCTCCTGAGGTCCGTTCAGGAGTTCGGCAAAACGCGTCGCAGGGGTTCTAAACCAGGAAACTATTGAGGAAATTGCAGTTCTGGGACAAGTCTATTGACGTTCCAGACAGGATCGACGAGAATCCAAATGGCTCGGACGCACCAACGTTCGACTTGAAATCCCCGACCTGACCTCAGGATCCCACGCTTCCCAGGACCGCGAAACCATCGATTAACCACGTCGGGTTTTGCAAACACCCAACAGTTCGACAGCCCACGAGTCCAGGATACCCTGGTCGATTTTCCGCGTAGACGGCCGGCCCTTCCAGGGTTCCCACGATTCCCTGAGAATCACGATCACCTTATGGACTACCCCTTTCCAGATCACAATTCGTCGACAGAGTTTTCGCCGCAACTGTTCATGGGCGACTTTGCGGAAGCTACTAACGAACTCCTCTTGCCAGGTTCGCCATCCATCCGGGCCCAGGCAGCACGTCGGCTGGCTAACCTTGGAATGCCTTTGGCCTCAGCCTACCTGGTCGCCGCCCTGAGCGACACCGCCTCAGAGGTTCGCCAGGCAGCCGTCGAATCATTATCCGAGATCGGCGGGGAGGATTCCCTTAAGCCTCTTCAACAGCTGCTTGAGCGGGAAACCGAGGATGCGTTCCTGCAACAGTCAATCTCCCAGGCTATTGAAACCATTGCCGCGCGATCTCTCCGCTTATCCGCGTCGCTGCAAACCAGTGCAGCGGAAGGTGAATCCGATCAAAATTCTTTCTCGTTGAATCGTGACGTTCCTTCTTCAACTCCGGTTAGAAAAGCATACCAGCATCTGGAGCGTCGCGAGTCAGAAGCAGAGAGGCTTCAGCATGAACGTGAAAAGCAGAGTATCGCGATCACAGCTACGCAACGCCTGGCTGAAGTGGAAGGACAACGCCGAATTGAGAAGGAAAGGCAGCTCGCCGCCGAGATAGAAGCCTTGCGCGGCGCGGAAGCGGATCAGCTTAAGAGGATTCAAGAAGCGACCGCTGAGGTGCGGAAGCGTTCCGAAGCGGACGCCCGCCGCCAGGAAGATCTGGCAATACGAGAAACGCAGCAACGTGCAGCCCTCGAAACACAACGATTGGCCGAGTTGGACGTAGCCCGCCGAAAAGCTGAAGCGGGAGCCCAGGCACAAGATGCTGCCGAGCAAAAGCTTCTTGCCGCGATTGAACTCCTGCGCACTGCTGAAATCGATCAGACGAAACGACTGAAGGAAGCAGAAGCCGCTTTGCGTGTGCAGGAAGCATCGCACGAACGAGCTGTAGAAACAGCGCGCAGCCAGATTGACGAACAGCGGCAACGCGTCGCAAACGTCGAAGCGATCCTTCATCAGACAAAGGCCGACATTGGTCGACAAGAGCAGAGAGAACGGCAGTTAGCAGCTGAGATCGAACAACTTCGCAAAGCTGACGCAGAACTTTCTGATCGTGTGCAAGCCGCGGAGATCGTTTTCCGTGCCGAGGAGCAAACCCGCCTACAGGCCGAAGCCGTGGCGCTCCGTCAGACTGAAGAGCGCGCCTTGAGACTTCAGCAGCTTGAGGTGAAGCGCCACGAAATTGCCATCGAGGCTCAGAAAAAAGCTGAGCTTGAACAAGCCCTGGCTGCCGAAGTTGAGCAACTCAGTAAAGCCGAAGCTGAGGCGCGTCGGCAGAATGAGAACTACGAGCAACGACTCGGCGAGCTAGCCACAGTTCAACAGGAATTAAATGTTGAACTTCAAAAACAAAGGGAAGCTGAACAGTTTCTAGTTGCCGAGATTGATTCACTTCGAAGCGCTGAAGCAAAGGTGCTGGACCGGATTCAGAAAGCTCAAGCTGAATTGGCGGAGCAGGAGAGTGCGCGTCTACAGGCCGAGACGCAAGCGCGTTCGCAAAGTGAACAACATGCGCAACGGGTGCGCGAATTGGACGCCGTTCGCGCTGAGTTTGCCGCCGCGGCGAAGAATCGTGATCAAGCGGAGGAGCAGTTAGCCACAGAGATCGAGATTCTGCGAAAGGCGGAAGAAGCACAATTCGAACGACTCGCAGTTGCTTCAGCATCCCGTCAAGCTTTGGACGAAAAACGAAGGCAAGCGGAAGCTGAGGCCCTGGCGAACGCTGAGGAAGAAACAGCGGCGATTGCGGAGCTCGAAGCTATTCGCGTTCAGGCCGAAGCGGCAGCGCAGGAGCGCGCCGAGAAGCAACAGACACTCGACGATGAGCTCAAGACGCTTGGCGATTCAGCAGCAGCACAGATTGCGCTGATGGACGAAGCCAGGACCCGCCTGTCGACACTGGAAGAGACTCGGCGAAACGCGGAAACAGAAATTCGTCAACGCGCTGAACGCCAGCTCAAGCTTGAAGCCGAACTCGAGGTTCTCCGGCAAACCGAAGCAGCTCAACTTGAGCGTCTGGAGCAGGCGACAACTGAAGCTCAGCGATTGAGCGAGGAATCAGCCCGACTCCAGCAGGAAGCAGAGAGCCTTTACAGGGCGGACCAAGAGGCTCGCGAGTTAGCTGCCGCCGCAGCGTTGGAGCGCGCGGAAGCCGAGGCGTTGCGTCAGGCCGGGCAAGCAGAGCAGGAGTTGAAGAAGCTTGAAGCTATTCGTGTTCAGGCCGAAGCGGCAGCGCGGGAGCGTGCCGCGAAACACGAGAAACTTGAAGACGAGCTCAAGACGCTTGGCGACTCTGCAGCAGCACAGATTGCGCTGATGGACGAAGCCAAAACGCGGCTGTCAGCACTGGAAGAAACCCGGCAAAACGCCGAGACAAAAATTCGTCAACGCGCCGAGCGTCAGCTCAAGCTTGAGGCCGAACTCGAGGTTCTCCGGCAAACCGAAGCAGATCAACTTGCGCGCCTGGAGCTCGCGACAGTAGAGGCTCAGCGATTGAACGAGGAATCAGCGCGGCTTCAGCAGGAAGCAGAGAGTCGTTACCAAGCCAGTGCCGAGGCTCGCGAGTTAGCTGCCGCCGCAGCGTTGGAGCGCGCGGAAGCAGAAACATCGCGTCAGGCAGCGGAAGCAGAGCAGGAGTTGGAGAAACTTGAAGCTATTCGCCTTCAGGCGGAAGCTGCAGGTCGGGATCGTTCCGAGAAGGAACAACAAATCAACTCGCAGCTGTCAGCTCTGACCGCTGCCGCTGCCGAACAAATCAGCCGCATCCATGATGCGGAAGTCCTTCTGTCTGCAGCTGAGGCTGAATCACGGCGATTGGCTGAAGACGAGGCTCGCTTGCGCGCCGCCCGCGAAGCGCGTCAGAGAGCTGACAACCAAGCGCGGCGTGAGGCCGACGACGAAGAGCGCATTCGAGTCGAGGCGGAAGCTGCTGCCCTGGCCGAGGAAGAAGAGCAAAGGATCGCTCAACTTGAAGTCATTCGTGAGCGAGCTGAAGTGGGCGCGCAACACCGAGCGGAAATGTTGCAACAGCTCAACGCAGGCATTGAAGTGCTGCGCAAGGCTGAAGCACGGCAACTGAAACAGATCGAGGCGACCACCTCCGAAACCCGTGAGCAAACACAACGGGAAGAGTTTCAGATCGCTGAACTCGAGGCCGTTCGAAACAAGGCCGCAGTGGATGCGCATCAACGCGCCGCCAGAGAAGAGCAGCTGCGTTCGGAGATCGCGACAATGCGGGAGCTGGAAGCTGAACAGGTTAAGCGTCTGGCCGAAGTCGAAAGTAATCTCTCCGCCCTCGAGGAATCGCGCCATCAGGCAGAAGTTAAAGCGCGCCAGAAGACCGAAAGAGAACAGCGAATTACCGCCGAGCTGGCCGTTCTCCGTGAGGCAGAAGAAGCCCAGACCAGGCGCATTGCCGACGCGGTGGCGGAGTCGCGCCACCTGGCAGAACAGCAAGCTCGTCTAAGCGTTGAAGAAAAGGCTCGGCAGCAAGCCGAGCAAGCGGAGCGTCAACATGCTGCTGAAGAAAAGCTGTCGCAGGCACAGGCAAACGCTCACCAGCAAGCGAAAGAAGCAGAAAAACTCCAGGCCCAACTTGAAACGCTTCGAGCCCAAGCTGAACAAGCAGCGAAGCTTCGCAGTGAAACTGAAGCGCAACTCAACCGTGAGATCAACACTCTGCGCCAGGCTGAAGGCGAGCAGCTCCAGCGAATTGCTGAGGCCGAGGCTCGCCTTCTGCAGAGTCAGGCGAGCGCAGTGCAACTAGCGACTGAGGAAAGTCGCTTGCGGCTCGAAACAGAAGTTCTCCATCAGCAGGAGGCTGAAGCGCGCCGAGTTGCAGCGGATGATTTACGGCGATCAGTCGAGACTGCGGCACAGCGCCGGGCGGAAGAAGAAGCAGAACGCCTGGCCAAACTTGAAGATATTCGCAGTCAGATCGAAACAGAGGCGCTTAACCGAGAAGAAACCGAGCAGCAGCTCAACGCCGGCATCGCCGCGATGCGAAAGGCGAAGGCGATCCAACTCAAGCGAATGGCGGAAGCTCAGGCCGAAACTCAACGCCTGGCCGCGGAAGCAGTAAGGGCACAAGTTGAAGAAGAAACTCGCGCCCAGGCAGCGGCAGAAGATCGCGCTCAGGCAATGGCCGATCAGCTCCGCGCTCAAGAAGCGCGAATACAGGAACAGGTACTTGCAGACCAACAACAGGCAGAGCGTTTGGAAGGCATTCGCAGCGCTGCTGAATTGGCGGCGGAGGTTCGCAATCAACGGATTGAAACCCTCAATGCAGAGATCGAGGCTCTGCAAAAAGTAGACGCTAAACAGTCGGACCAAATCTGCGAAGCTGAAGCTTCCATGCGGATGTTGCAAGAAGAAAATCTGCGTCAGGCGGAAAAACTCGCCCTGGTGCGAGCGGAGGAGGATCTACTCCGACAAGCGAATGCAGAGGCGCTCCGGCAAGCCCATGAGGAAACCCTTGCACAAGCTGAAGATGCCGCGCGTCTACTGGCTCACGAGGAAGAACAACGAGGTGCGGAACTCGAGCTCGTCCTGAGTCAGTCAGCCGCCCGGATTGAGCTACGACGGAAGAAAGAACAAGAGTTAGCCCGCAAGATCGAGGAGATAGAGACGCTCGAAGCTGAGCAAGTCAAGCATATCAAGGTTCTTGAAGCTGAGCTCTTGACCCGCGAGCAGGCGCGTCAAGCAATCGAAGTGGAAGCAACGCGCCGAACTGCTGAGGCCGCGAAGCAACTCGCTGAACTCGAAGCAATGCGAAACGAGTCTGAGGCCCAGCTGGAACAAGCCGCCACGACTGCTGGACAGCTCAAGGCGAAGGTTGAAAGTCGTCGCAAGCTTGAGGTCAAGCGTCTGAAAGAGATCGAAAAGCTCGAGGCCCGACGGGCCGCGGCTGACGCCACCGCGCGCGCTCAGGCCAACAATGAAACGAAGTTACGGGAAGAACTGGAAGCGCTTCGCGTTCAGGTGGAGTTAAACGAACAAGCGTGGCCCGAGCAGGAACTAAGCATTAAGTCGCAGATTGAGGCGCTCCGCAAGGCCGAGAGCATTCAACTCAAGCGCGTGCAAAAAGTGGAAGCGCGACTGCTCGCCGAAGCGCAAGTGCGGAAGGAAACCGCAGCTAAGTCAACCTTCACCAAAACCAGGAAATCGAGCACCAAGCCAACCCTCAAGACCAGTGGCAAGAAGGTGCAGGACGAGATCGATCGAGTTGCGCGGCTTGAGGCAATCGGCGACGAAGCTGCACTCGAAATTCGGAAATACCCCAGGACTGAACAGCAGCTCCAGGCCCGGATTGATTCTCTGCGCGAGATTGAAGTTCAACATCTCCAACGAATCGAAAAAGCAAGAGCGCGTTTGCGCACTCACGAAGCGGCAGTCGCCGCGCAAGCAGCTGAGGCAGAGCGTCTCTTCGCCGCCGCCGGCGGTTTAGAGACTGAAGTTGAGCTCACTCCCGTTACCAGTGAATCAGAGACGCTGGAGAATCATGCGGATCTCCAGGTCGCTGTCGAGGAATCTGAAACCCCGGTGGTGCCGCCGGCTGACAAGGGCATTGAACCGGTTGGCGAGGCCCTCTCAATCGCGGCGTTGACGCCAGGTCTGACGAGCAGCGAGGCGACCCGGCGCCACACCGCGCTCACGGAATTGAAATCGTGGGACGACGATGATGCGTTTAGTTTGTTTGGAAGTTTGTTTGACAATGGTTCTGCGGAAACCAGAAGTGCCGCGGCGCGAGCGCTCTACGAGTTCAAAGCAGAACGAGCTGGCTCTTTTTCCCGTGTGATGCGCGAAGCCTCAGTTGTACGACGCCGCAATATTGCGGCAGCCATGGACCGTTCAGGCATCGCCACCGAAGCTATTCAAGATCTTCTGGGTGAGGGTCGCGAGAAGAGTTATGACGCGTTTTCACTTTTGTTCCTGATGGCAAAGGCTGGAGAGGTGCAGACATTGCTCCAGACGGTTGAGGAACACGACGACGTTGAGATCCGCCTATCGGTGGTCAAGCTGCTCACCTTCAGCAACCAACCGGACATCATTCCCGCCTTTCGTCGCCTCGCCGTAAAGGGTTCCCTACCGACCGAGGTGCGTTCCGCCGTGATGGAGGCAATCTACCAGATCAGTGATAAAGCGCGCCGTGATTCCCGATCTGCCCCATCAGTGCCGGGCAGCTGAGTGTCACACTTCTGAGCCCCGGAAGTGCTACCACTTCAACCGTCTTCGGTTCTCTAGTGAATAGCGGATTCAACTTGGAAGGGCAACAAAACATTTGTTGCGCTTCGCCCCATTTGGGGGCGAGATGTTTATAGCCGGGCCGGGTGTTTTTTGCTCCTCGCTCCGTAGGAACGAGATCCTTGGGTATACCGGTAGCTATAAACATCTCGCTCCCCTGGAGCGAAACGAATTCCGCTGTTGCACTTGTAAGTTGGAATTCACCAGGAACAATTGCTTTAAGGCCGCTTCGGCGGCCTTTCCTTTTTTAGTGCGGGTGAAACAGCGCCATTTTAAAAAGGTGCGATAGATCTCAGCTCTAACTGTAAATACCGTTGCGCTCAACCGCTATGTCTTCCTGCCCCGGTGCCGATCGTGGCGGAAAGTTGTACGATTAGCGCGTGTTTGAGAAAGGCTTCACCGCTGAATGACAGAGAAGAAAAAGCTATCGCTTTCAACCGCGTGGCGCGACGCGAAGGAATTGATCTGGGTCCATCGCTATCGCCTGGCGCTCGGGTTGTTTCTGATGCTCATCAACCGGCTCGTCGGATTGGTGTTACCCGCCAGTTCGAAATACCTCATCGACGAAGTAATCATCAAGCAACGGGGCGAGCTGCTCCTCACGCTGGCAATTGCTGCCGGGGTTGCCACCCTGATCCAGGCCGTCAGCTCTTTCATGCTTTCGCAAGTGCTGGGCGTCGCCGCCCAACGCGCGATCACCGAAATGCGCAAAAGCGTGCAGGAACACATTGCGCGCTTGCCGGTCCATTACTTTGATTCGACGCAAACAGGCATCCTGATCTCGCGCATCATGACCGACGCCGAAGGGATAAGAAATCTCGTTGGCACCGGATTGGTCCAACTCGTCGGTAGTCTGGTTACAGCTTCGATCGCACTCCTCGTTCTGTTTTATCTTAACTGGAGCCTGACCCTGATCACGCTGGTTGTGCTCGGCGCCTTCGGGGCCTGTATGGCGCTGGCCTTCCGCCGCTTGCGACCACTCTTCCGCGAGCGCGGCAAGATCAACGCAGAAGTTACCGGTCGCCTGGCCGAGTCGCTCGGCGGGATTCGCATCGTCAAGGCCTATTCTGCTGAGAAACGCGAGGAACTCGTTTTTGCGCGCGGTGCGCATCGGTTGTTTCGCAATGTGGCGCGGTCGATGACCGGTGTTTCGAGCGTCACGGCATTTTCCACGGTTATTGTCGGCTGCATCGGTGTCATCCTGATCCTGGTTGGCGGGCGTTCCATTCTGGCCGGCCAGATGACGCTCGGCGACTTTTTCATGTACATGATTTTCACCGGCCTCGTGGCCGCGCCGTTGGTTGAGATTGCGTCCATAGGAACTCAAATTACCGAGGCGTTTGCAGGTCTTGATCGCATCCGCGAGATCAAACGAATGGCCACTGAAGACGCTGACGAAGAAGGCCGAGAACCGCTGGCGACCATTGCCGGCGAAATAGCGTTTGAACATGTCAGCTTCGAATATAACGAGAGCGTGCCTGTCTTGAAACACATTTCGTTTCAGGCAGCGGCCGGTTCGACTACTGCGCTGGTCGGTTCGAGTGGTTCCGGAAAAAGCACCCTGATCAGTCTGGTGATGGCGTTTAATCGGCCGCTTTCGGGCCGCGTGACTGTAGATCGTCGAGACCTGGCATCGATCCGTTTGCGAGACTATAGAACTCAACTTGGCGTGGTACTGCAGGACAATTTCTTATTTGACGGCACGATCGCTGAGAACATTTCCTTTGCACATCCTCGCGCGACCCGGGAAGAGGTCATGGCCGCCGGCCGAATTGCCCACTGCGAAGAATTTGTCAGCGGCTTCGCTGACGGTTATGACACCATCGTCGGTGAACGCGGGGTGAAGCTCTCAGGTGGACAACGACAGCGCGTGGCCATCGCTCGCGCAATCCTGGCAGAACCAAGAATACTCATACTTGATGAAGCGACTTCCAGCCTCGACAGCGAAAGCGAAGCCTTGATCCAGGACGGATTGCAATCATTACGACGCGGCCGCACTACGTTCGTCATCGCGCACCGACTCTCCACCATTCGCAGCGCGGATCAGATTCTGGTGTTGGAAGATGGCGAAATTGTCGAACGCGGCACACACGAAGAATTGCTGGCAATCGACGGACGCTATAAACAGCTCTACGATAAGCAGTATCACTTTGAACGAAATCAGTTCATCAATCCCGGTGAGGATTTCACTCCGGAGCCAGCGAAGGCATTAGCATCCGCCGGGTCGCCCGCAACTGCGGATACCAATCTTTGACGGCAGCTGCTGTCCGGAGATTACACCGCGATACGAGTTGAAGAGTCTCAGTCTTTTATCTGCATAATCTGCGGGTACTCTTTTCGACCTATAGGAGAAAAACATGGCCACTCCTACGCAAAGCTACGAGCGCCACACGCGTTGGCATCCGCTCTTCCACTTTTTCGTGGTGCCGATCATGGTAATCAATTTTATCTGGTCGATTGTCTTGTGTTACCAGTATCCCAGTTGGACTCAATGCTGGTGGGTCGTTTTTTCACTGGGTATTTTGGTGATGATGTTTCTTGTGAGAACCAATTCTCTGAAGGTACAAGACCGGGTAATTCGTCTTGAAGAGCAGCTTCGCTGTCAGCGAGTATTACCACCGGTTCTCGCTCAACGTGCCGGCGGTCTGCGCGTCCGACAATACATTGCCCTGAGATTTGCTCCTGACGAAGAACTCGAAGCATTGGTGACCGAAGTAGTGGAAGGCAGGCTCACGCAACCTGCGGAAATAAAGCGAGCGATAAAGAACTGGCGCGCCGATAATTTCCGCGTTTGATGTAATATGTGGATTCCCCCTCCTGAATTGCGCGCAGCATGCGCGTTTCACATCAAGCTTTTGGTTTTTTCCCCCGGGTCCCCCAGCGTGCCGTAATTTGCGCACATCACAATCATTCAAGATTCAAAGGGGGGGCGAGCGAGATGCGCTGGAGAGGGGAGCGTCAGAGCGACAATGTAGAAGATCGTCGTGGCATGTCAGGCGGCGGCAAGATTATCGGGGGCGGCCTTGGCGGGATCGTGCTATTGGTCATAGCGCTGTTGATGGGCGCCGACCCAAGGCAATTACTGGAACAATTACCTGCCGGCGACCCCACATCCGGGACCCAAACCTCTCGACCCAACAACCCACAGGAAGATGAGCTGGTGCAGTTTGTCCGCGTGGTGCTGGCCAGCACGGAGGACTACTGGACCGGTGCGTTTCGCCAGATGGGGCGCGAGTATCGCAAGCCTAAGCTCCAACTGTTTACCGGTCGGGTAGAGTCTGCCTGTGGTGTAGCCGGCGCGGCGGTGGGGCCTTTTTATTGTCCCGGCGACGAAAAAATCTACCTCGACCTGTCATTTTTCGATGAGTTGAGAACACGCTTTCGAGCACCCGGAGACTTCGCCCAGGCATACGTGATCGCCCATGAAGTGGGTCATCACGTCCAGAACCTGCTCGGCACGATGGATAAAGTTGACGCTGCCCGCGGTCGGGTTAGCAAAGATACGGAAAATCAACTTTCAGTCAGGCTTGAGCTGCAGGCAGATTTCCTTGCCGGTCTCTGGGCCAACCATGCGCGACAAAAGAACCTGCTGGACCCCGACGATGTTGATGAAGCGCTCGGCGCCGCAAGTGCGGTCGGTGACGATCGACTACAGCAAGAGAGCCAGGGTTACGTTGTGCCCGATTCGTTTACTCATGGCAGTTCCGAACAACGCATCCGCTGGTTTCGCAGAGGATTTGAAACCGGCGACATTCGCCAGGGCGACTCTTTCAATACACGCGATCCTTAATTGGATCCGGGCTTTTCTTCGTTGCGCCAACCGGCGGGCAACCAATTGATGGGCCAAAGTGATCCGAGAGTTGTAGCGACTTTTGGATCACTTTTTGATCGACGCAAACAAAAACAGCTTGACAGATCGATGGTCCTACTTTATACAAGTACGCTCGCGTGAAGTCAGTGACTAGCGCGCGGTAAGGAAAAAACTTCAATGCAGACTATTCGGACACAACCAGAACAGACCATCAAGTGGCAGCCGCGTGCCGGCATGCCCGCCGTCGTCTGTAGCTTAAGTCTGAATATGTCCCCCGATTTTTTGGGCGGCAAACTCGGACGGAGAACGGCGAGTTTTATAAATAGCCGTCAGATCAGGCAGTAATTCGCGGGAGCGGACTCCCGCTCCCAAATCTCAAAAGAAAAGTCGCAAGAGAATTGAAGGAGCGGGCAGCTTCCCTGGGAGGCTTAAAGCCCGCTCTTTTAGTTTTTTGACAATCGAAATACCTATTTGCGAAAAACTCCACGCGCGCTAGTCGCACGTGGAGTCTTTGGATGAAGGCAGGGAGCCTTCTGGACGACGCCGCCGTAGCTTTGCGAGAGTCCCGAGCGTCGCCATCCTCAGGAGAAGTGTGCCTCGAAGTGTGTTTCGTTGGCCCATCTCTCTGCCTTCATCTGTTTTTTAACACAATGAATTTCATTTTGCATTCGTGCAAAACGTCTGGAGGCCGCAGTCGCGACTCATAGGGGCGTAGGCTAATCGCGCAAACCACCGGTCTCCAAAATCGATATTCTCGGTTCAAATCCGAGCGCCCCTGCCATTTGTAGGACGGGCATTCCTGCCTGTCCCTGCTGCGATCAAAGAATGACAGACAGGAATGTCTGTCCTACACCACAACGAAAGGAGACATGTAGATGACGAGTAACACTAACGATCAAGGAGGTAAACAAACATGAGGTAACAAAACCGCTGCACCGCAGCTTAGAAAGGAAACAATAATGGGCGAAGAAAGAACAGAGAAATACTACGTGCGCCGCCGCGAGTTTCTCAACGAAGATCCGGACCTGCCGGCGTTCATCATCGGCATTGTCGAAGACACCCGCGCAATCCCCGATGGCGATCCCGATAGTCGCTGGAATGGCGGAACAATCACCCTGGATCTGGCGGATTGCTACCGCCGAGTATGCTTTGACTTTTCCATGTACGATGCCGCACAGCGCGCCAACAGCCTGCGGAAGATCACGCTGATAGCCGAAGTTGTAAACGCAGTTCGCGAGGGCATCGCAATGGAAGTCGAATCGCGCAACGCGCGCGAACTCAGAGCAGCAACAGGAAACACCGAACCTGCATCCGCAAAACCCGAACGTGCAAAGGCTGCTTCGGCCACACCAGCGTTTACATCACACTTTACCACTCTGGGACTGTAGCTTAGTTGGTTGAAAGCGCTGCATTGTCGATGCAGAGATCGCGAGTTCAAATCTCGTCAGTCCCGCCAACGTAGTAGGACAGGCATTCCTGCCTGTCCATTTTGCAACACAAAAAGCAGAAGCCCGACCGCAGGGGATCGCATCTTCTGTTTATTCTTTAGAAAGGAGAAAGCAAATGCCGTATCAAAAGCTGCCTATTGGCGGCGCAAAACAGGAAATACTCTCGTGGGCCAACCATGAGTTCAGTTTCGATGAGCAGTCGATGTTGCGCAACGTTTCCCGCCTGCCGTGTTTGTTCAAACACGTCGCGCTGATGCCGGACGCGCATCTCGGGAAAGGAAGCATGGTCGGCTCGGTAATCGCGACCAAAGAGGCGGTGATTCCCGCCACCGTAGGCGTCGACATCGGCTGCGGCATGATGGCGGTAAAGACACCCTTCAAGAGCGGCATTCTCGACGGCAAGTTGAAGGAGTTGCGCTTGAAGATTGAGGAAATGATTCCCGTCGGCTTCAATGCTCACGACAAGTCAGTCGACGAATCGTTGCATTGGGAGGGTTGGAAAGAGTTTGGTGAACTTCATAGTGGCGTCCAGGACCGCAAGGGCAAAGCGATGACGCAGCTGGGCACTCTTGGTGGCGGAAACCATTTCATCGAAGTTTGTCTCGATACGGAAAACTTCGTTTGGCTGATGCTGCATTCCGGCTCGCGCAACATCGGGAAGGAACTGGCCGAGCGACACATCTCGACCGCAAAAGGACTGTGGAAGTTGTCAGAACTTCCCTCACCCGATCTCGCTTACTTCATTCAGGGCACGCCGGAATTTGCGGCTTACTGGAAAGACCTGAAGTGGGCGCAGAGCTATGCGATGAAAAACCGCGAGATCATGATGACGCAGCTGTTACACGTCTTTAATAAGATGTTCAACCATCGTCAGCCGTTTCGACCGGAACTCACGGTGAACTGTCATCACAACTACGTCGCGCTTGAAGAACATTACGGCGAAAAAGTTTTCGTCACGCGCAAAGGCGCTATCAACGCGGGCGAAGGTGTTTACGGCATCATCCCGGGTTCAATGGGCGCGAAGTCGTTCATCGTCCAGGGTCGAGGCGTGGCCGAGAGTTTCAAGTCGTGTTCGCATGGCGCGGGGCGCAAGCTTTCGCGCACCGCAGCCAAACGGAATTTCACGGAAAACGATTTGGCGCTGCAAACGGAAGGTGTCGAGTGTCGTAAGGACCGGGGCGTGTTGGATGAAATTCCAGGCGCTTACAAAGACATCAAGCAGGTGATGAAAAACCAGAGTGATCTGGTGAAAATCGTTGCCGAGATCAAGCAGGTGGTCTGCGTGAAGGGATAGTCCAAAGTCCGCGGTCCAAAGTCTAAAGCCAGAGTCGGTAGAGGACTTTGGACATTAGACTTGAGACTTTGGACCATCTTCGGGGTGTGGTGTAACGCGAGCATCCGAGTCCTGGGAACTCGTGGCGACAGTTCAATTCTGTCCACCCCGACCAATCCTGGTCCAAAGTCCAAAGTCCAATGTCCAAGGTCCAAAGTCATCATTTGTAAGAAGACTATGGACTTTGGACACGAGACTTTGGACTTGTCTTAAGCTCCTGTAGCTCAACTGGAAGAGCGCGACGCTTCGAACGTCGAGGTTGCGGGTTCGAGCCCTGCCGGGAGTTCCAAACATTTCCGATTTTCAATTGCCAATTGCCGATTGCTTTTTTGTTTTAGGTCCTTGTTTTCGGGAACCAGCCAATCGGAAATTGGCAATTGGCAATCGACAATGTCCTGCGGGAGTGATGTAGCTGGAAACATTCGAGTCTACCAAACTCGCTTCGAGAGTTCGAACCTCTCCTCCCGCTCCAAAAACGTAGGGCAGGCATTCCTGCCTGTCCTTTTTACCTAACCAGGGACAGACGGGAAATGTCTGTCCTACTTGCGCGTGTCGCCAAGCGGCTAAGGCACCGGATTGCAACTCCGATATTCGTGAGTTCGAGTCTCACCACGCGCTCCAATTCAATCAACGCTGAACGATGAACTGTTCATCGCTCCTCGTACATTATTCATCATTATTCCCCAGAAAGGAGGTGCCGGGTGATATCACTAAACGGCCGAGTACTGCTACTCAATCAAACTTACGAACCGCTCGGCACCGTTAGCGTTGCGCGAGCAATAGTGATGACTTTCAAAAACACTGTGACCGTCGAGGAACTGGATGGTGACCGGGTGCTGCGCTCGGCGCGCCAGGTTTTTCCGGTTCCATCCGTGATTCGACGTCGCACTTACATCAACATTCGGCGGCGCCGGGAAGTTGCCGGCACGAGACGCCTGCGGATTTACATGCGCGACAAATTTCGTTGCCAGTACTGCGGTGACAAGAAAACTGCCGCGGAACTCACCCTTGATCACATCCAGCCGCGTTCGCGGGGTGGTGATAATTCACCGGTGAATGTCGTCGCTGCTTGCGTTCCATGCAATAACCGCAAGAGTGATCGCACGCCGGCCGAGGCGCGCATGCCGTTGCTCACGTCGCAGTCGGCCTTGCGCGTGAAGCTGGAACGCGTGGTCCTCTGCCACTACGCCGAGGCGCGTGCCGAGTGGCGTAAATACCTCTTCATGGACGTGCACGATGATCGACAGATCGTCGAACGCGTCCATGAAGAGCAAAGGCGACAGGCATAGTCCGCGTCGCCCTGGTTGGATAGCTGAGACGGATTAGCGATTCCCTGAAAAGGAATAGAGGTTGGTTCGATTCCAACTCCGACCACCAAACAAAAGGATGAAGTTGGAAGGATGATGGATGAATAAAGTGGGGCCTTCGTCCGCTTCATCCTTCAGCCTTCACCCCTCATCCCTTCTCGCTGCGGAGTAGCTCAAACTGGAAAGAGCGTTCGTCTCATAAACGAAAGGTTGTGGGTTCAAATCCCGCCTCCGCGACCAATGCGGTCCAAAGTCCAAGGTCCAACGTCCAAGGTGTGCGCAATCTCAAAAAGCGACTTTGGGCATTGGACTTGAGACTTTGGACTCTTCTCAGGGGCTATGATCTAACGGCATGATGCCTGCCCTGCAAGCAGGACGTAGAGGTTCGACTCCTCTTAGCTCCACCAAAAAACAGTCTTCAGTCGTGAGTCTAGAGTCAAAAGAGATAAGACTACTCACGACTGAAGACTCGCGACTCACTTCCGGCGACGTAGCTCAACTGGAAAAACAAGAGCGTCGGTCTTGTAAACCGGACGATAAGGGTTCAACTCCCTTCGTCGCCTCCAAAAGCGAAAGATGAAGGCGAAGGGATGAAAGATGAAAGCGCACGCGTGAATCCGTTTATCCCTCATCCTTCCGCCTTCATCCCTCATCCTTCATTACTTTCTTGTGGCGTAGCCAAGCGGTAAGGCACCGCACTGTTAATGCGGCCATCGAAGGTTCGAATCCTTCCGCCACAGCCAAACCCATTGTCGATTGTCGATTGTCGATTTCCGATCGAAGACCATCGCGTGTTACCTCCGCGCGCGAAACCAATCGGCAATCGGCAATTCGAAATCGGCAATGTTGCTGACTCGGAGCTCGAGTGACAGAGCGGCGGCCTTTTAAGCCGTGAGGTGCGGGTTTGAGCCCCGTCGAGTCAACCAACCGGGGCATAGCTCAACGGCAGAGCAGCCGCCTTATAAGCGGTGTTAGCGCCAGATAAGCGCAAGATCTGGGTTCGAATCCCAGTGCCCCGACGATCTCAACTAACGGAACGAAGGAAACGCTGATAAATCGAGCACGTTTCCGACCTTCGCAAAATAGGTATTCGACTGCAACCTTATTTGACAGAAAAGAACTTATCGGTTTCAAATTCGATAATGGTATCAATGTTCGAAGATCAAAAGAGTCTGTTCGACAATCCAAAGATGAAACACTTGACGATGACCGAGCTCGAGGCGGGATTGGACCACATCCGCCAATCGCCCAACGATAAAGGTGTGCTGGAACTGATCGTGCGACGGCCACAGGTGGATGAACGCGAAGTCCTCAATGAGGGCGAGCTTGACTTGCATCTGGGTCTCGCCGGCGATAGCTGGACGAGTCGTCGCAGTTCACGCACTGCCGATGGGTCTCCGCATCCGGACATGCAACTCAACATCATGAACTCCAGGGTGATTGCTCTTCTCGCCGGAGTGAAGGATCGCTGGCAACTCGCAGGGGACCAGTTGTTCGTGGACCTGGATTTGAGCGCTGAGAACTTGCCCGCGGGAACTCAACTAGCGGTCGGCTCGGCGGTTGTTGAAGTCACGCCGCTGCCTCATCTCGGCTGCAACAAGTTTGTCTCACGTTTCGGTCTGGATGCGATGAAGTTTGTTAATTCGACTTTAGGACGCGATCTTCACTTACGTGGCATCAACGCGAAGGTGGTCACTCCCGGATCGGTTCGTGTGGGCGATGCCGTCAGAAAACTCCAACGCCGATGACAACAACGCGTGCGCAGTACATGGATGACGCGGAGCGTAAAGCTCTTGCTATGTGAGGGGCGATGTGAGTTCGGGCATTAAGTGAAAACGCCTCCACCTGAAATCAATAACTTACGAAGGCGATTCCGTCATTAAATGAAATTCTTGTCTGGCATAAGGTGAGAATTCCTGCAGATTTCGGGCATAACTTGAAAGTTTCTCATCCTCCGTTTGAAAAGCCTTGTAAACAGGGCCTTTCCGCCGATCCGTTAAGGCAAGACTTCACCGTAGCCTTGCGTTCAGCAAGCAAAAGAATCCCTGAAGGTGGCTCTCTAGCAACGATGCGACTCCGCGATTTGATAACAGCCGAGTTTGCCGGCATCGAGGATGCTCATTGCGATTCCTTTGCACCTTGCTGCCGTGCTTAACAAGAATCCCTTGGTGATCCGCAAAGAGTGCGAAAAGCGTCCTACTCTTTCATGGACCAAACCGTTGGCGATACTCGACTGAGACGATGAAGGCTTTGACCATTTCCGCCCGTTGGAAATCGCCGCCGAAGCTGTTTAGCTTATTCAGCCAAAAGTTGTAGCCCGAGAGGTTGCCGTCCGGTTCGTCGTCTGGGTTTCGTCTCAAATAGCCAAAGTACTGCATCAGGACGAAGGCTGGGTTCTTCTCTTTAGTTGTGAACAGCGAATTCTCCGCCACTGTACGGAGGACTGTCGCACGCGTTTGGCTTCCATTCGTAAGACCGTTTATCAGGGCTGTGCGCTCCGCCGAAGTGAAGGCCACGCCCGTATTTGCAATGAGCGCGTCGACATACTGTGAGTTGCTCATCGCATCATATCGCGCTTTGAAAACATCACGGCTCGTCCATAAGTTTACAAAGGATTTTTTGTTTGTCTCGAGCTGCTGCTCCCATCCGGTTTGTCCAACCACTACACGCCGTCCAATGAGTTGTGTATCGGTCAGGAAGGTCAGAAAGCGGGGAAGGCTGCCGAAGGAGGCGCGGTTGAGTCGGTGGACAAGATAACCTGTTTCCTGAAATTCTATCGAAAGGAAGTAGGCGGCTGAAACGTTGATCCTCTTGACCTCGCGGCACCCCAGATTAGTGCCACAGCTCGTAATTTCACCAGACCAAAACTGGAAGCCGGATACGTCGGGGTCACGACTAAGAAAGTCCAAGTAATGTTGGCGGACGAAAAATTGAGAGTCGTCAATCGCGTTAGAGACCGTCTTCACATAGAACGGACCCTGGACACTGCCCGCTGAAGTCAACGACCGGCGTAGCAGACTCTTCCTCCGCGTCGTCGCCTAAACTCGGTGCAGGTTGCTTGAATCCGTTTGCTGTGAATGTGGAAGCCCCCGGCGGGCTAACGCTCTGGAAGGAGAATCCCGCCAGGGTTTGCCCCGGCTTTATCTGAAACGGACTTGGCACTGAGATCCCGTCGCCGATCGGGCCGCCGGAGGGATCACCTGCATCGGTTGCGCCAAAATTTACCGCCGAACCATCGCGCCAGATCAGCGCGGTCCATCCCTGCGGAGTGGTCGCGTTGAAGGCTTGAGCTCCGTTTAACGAAATAGTGATGTCGTTAACCTCCAACGTACTGTTGGTTTCGTTACGAAATGCATACTGGTAAGTGAAAATGCCCGTTGCGGAATTGCTGGTCACCTGCACGGAAGGTTGCACGGCGAGTCCCGATGCCGCCTGCGTTACATTGTCAGGCTCGGTGAGGCTGTCTTCGTGTGTAGGACTCGGTGGCGGCTTGGGCTTGCCCACGTATAGAACGTGCCAATGACTCTTTTCGTTCCCAAAGGTGAATCCTGCTGCTCTAATCTGCTGCTCAACTAATGCGTACAATCGTGAGGGAATATTCCCCTTGCTAATATCAGCATTCGTGCCTTCCCTGTGTTTCTGATGAGGCGTCTGCCACTCGACGCCCGATACGCCGCTCAAATTTTTGCACGGAAAACAGTCATACAACCCTCCCCATTGAAGGCTCATATCGTTGATTCTAAGCTTTCCAGCACTACCCGTTAGATTGGTTGTTTGGGGAGCGGAGTAGTAAGAAAAGGCCAGGTTCGCGAGGCCTTCGATGGTGCCGGGTGTGCCCCAGTGATTGGACACGTGTTTGCCGGCGACAGCGCCCGTTAGTTCGTAGATAGTTGAAGCTCCTAGTTCTTGCAGTCCGGCGAGTTTGACTACGATGGTTGCTGGAACCCAGGTACACGGATTCCCATCGCCCGAGGTACAGGAACCATTCAAAATCACCTCACCGGCAATCGCCGGCGACGTGTAGATCAAGGGCACTACTCCTGAGGAGCCGGTATTGAAACTCATGGTTGGGAAAGTCCCGAGTGGCCTCGGAGACCCACTGTGCAAGTGTCCGCCATTAAAGGTTCCCGGTTGCAGGAGAATCGTTATGCTGCTGTTGGGTATCGCAGCGCCAGTCTCACTGCTACGAACGGCGAAGGTAATTGTTCGCGTGCCTCCGGGCGTCGCCGGTATGTCGGCAGTCGGCGCCTGAATTGCATTAGTTAACTGAGAACGCCCCGAATCTGTTAACGACTGACCCGCCGCGTCCGCAGAAGAATCGATTGGAACCACTACCGCCGCCGGCCGGTCTGAGGGTTTCGACTTGGAAGAGTCTTGTGCGTTTATTCCTGGGCTGAGGGTGACCAGCGTAATGAGAGTGGCTGAAATTGCCAACAACTTTTTTGCGAATTTCATGAGACCTCCTGAGGGGCACGCAGAGGGCGTGGGTGGTGAATGGAGAGATCGAAGCGCTTGAGGCGCTCAAACCTGAATTTAGGATTATCCTTTGGAGTGAGACAGTTCGGCCCAATTAGATGAGCGGGCCGCTGAGTCAGCCAAGGATTACGAGATTCGGTCGACAGGTTACTCAACGATTCGAGTTGTGTCAACGAACTATCCTGCAAGAAGAGCGCGTGCAAACGTTCGGATTGAAGGACGATAAGGATGAGATGGTTAACGCCACTTATCTTGAGACAGGTCGACCGAAATTCGATGCTTTACTCATTCGGCATATGAGCAGGAGTTCTTTTCACTCTACGGAGTGCTGATCAGCTTTTTCAGAGGGCCGCGGGCGCACTGAGGCTTCTTCGTCGAAGGGCTGCCGGCGAGCCCTCGCCTGAAAGCTTGCTGAATGAATACTCATTCAGTACTATAGGCCGCACTTACTAGCAAAAAGAACGAAAACACCAACACGAGGCTCACGTAGATATTCTATGAAGGTTGAAAAAGCTGCCGTTCTGGGCGCGGGAACCATGGGGGCGCAAATTGCCGCGCATCTCGCTAATGCGGGCGTGCCGACGCTGCTGCTGGACATTGCCCCCACAAAATTGACTGCTGAGGAAGAGACCCGAGGGCTGACGCTGGAGTCGGGGGAAGTTCGCAATCGGATCGCGCGCGGCGGATTCGAGGCCGCTCGGAAAGCCAAGCCGGCAGCTTTTTTCACGCCTGACGCCGCCGCGCTCGTCAAAGTGGGAAATTTTGATGACGATCTCCCCAAATTAAAAGACTGCGATCTCATCATCGAAGCCGTGGTAGAAAACCTTGAGATCAAACGCGACCTCTTTTCTCGCGTTGAAGCGCACCGCAAACCGGGTGCGATCGTCGGTTCCAACACCAGCGGCATCCCGATTCGGCAACTTGCAGAGGGTCGCTCGGACGACTTCCGCGCACACTTTCTCGGTGTACATTTTTTCAATCCACCACGTTACCTCCACCTCGTCGAAACAATTCGTACCGAATGGACCAAACCGGAAGTTTCCTGCTTCCTTTATGGCTTTCTGGATCAGCGTTTAGGCAAGGGAGTAGTTTCAGCGAAAGACCAGCCAAACTTTATCGCTAATCGAATCGGAACCTATGGCTCGATGGTTACGATTAAGACCATGCTGGAAGACGGCTATTCAATAGAAGAGATCGACAAAATCACCGGGCAGGCCGTGGGCCGGCCCAAGAGCGCGACTTTTCGTACGCTTGATCTGGTCGGGCTCGACGTGGGCGCTCATGTCATCAAGAACCTTTACGAGGCTCTTCCGGAAGACAAAGAGCGCGACATTTTCATTGCCCCTGAATTTCTGACGCAAATGGTGGGACGCGGAATTCTGGGCAACAAGACCAAAGGTGGATTCTATAAGCGACAGGCAGGCGAGGGCGGCAAGAAAGAGATCTGGGCCATAGACCATGCGACGC
Source organism: Pyrinomonadaceae bacterium (assembly GCA_035557535.1). Lineage (GTDB taxonomy): Bacteria > Acidobacteriota > Blastocatellia > Pyrinomonadales > Pyrinomonadaceae > PSRF01. Next base: position 335,731 of record DATMDU010000063.1, on the reverse strand, counting down.
TGGAGTATCGTCCGGCGCAGAAGGTAAAACTGCCTGCGCTCGATGCCGCAAAGAATGTCGAAGATCTGCCGCCGCGAATCAAGGCACTAACCTGGGGAAAGGATCGCGTTGGCTCCTTTCTCTGGAAGACGATGTCGCGCACGTTTCGTTACACCGCGAACCTGATTCCGGAGATTGCCGACACGATTGTTGAAGTGGATCGTGCCATGCGCTGGGGCTACAACTGGGAGCTCGGCATTTTCGAGACCTGGGACGCTATCGGCCTGACGAAGTCGGTCGCGCGCATGAAAGAAGAAGGGCAGGAAATTCCGGCAAACGTGCAGAAGATGCTCGACTCGGGCGCCACGTCCTTCTACAAACAGGAGAAAGGTCAGGACTTCTACTTCGACCTTGTCTCAAGCCAATATCAACTTCTTCCTGAACAACCCGGCGTTATTGTGCTGAAGTCGGTCAAAGACCGCACCGGTGTTATTAAGAAGAACTCCGGAACATCGCTGATCGACATCGGCGACGGCGTCGCTTGTCTCGAGTTTCACTCGAAAATGAATTCGATTGGCGGCGACACGCTCCAGATGTTGAAGCAGTCGCTCGCCGAAGTTGAGAAGAATTTCGTCGGGATGGTAGTGGGCAACGAGGGAACGAACTTCTGCGTGGGCGCCAACATCATGTTGATGTTGATGGGGGCCCAGGAAGAAGATTGGGAAGAGCTGGACATGATGGGCCGCGCCTTCCAAAGCGCGACGATGAGCCTGCGTTATTCGCCGAAGCCGGTGGTAGTTGCTCCGTTCAATCTGGTCTTTGGCGGCGGCTGCGAAATGGTCCTGCACGGCGACCGCGTGCGCGCGGCGGCTGAAACTTACATCGGCCTGGTTGAGGTGGGAGTGGGCATTATTCCCGCGGGCGGCGGCACGAAAGAGATGCTGCTGCGCACTTTGGATTCGATTCCGAAGAATGTTACTGACGCCGATCCTTTCCCTTTTGTTAAGCGTGCTTTTGAAACGATTGCCCTCGCCAAAGTTGCCACGTCTGCGGCGGAGGCCAGGCAACTGGGTTTCCTTGCCGAAGACGACACGATTTCAATGAACAAGGACCGGCTCATCAGCGACGCGAAAAAGGAAGTGTTGGCGCTGGCGGCTAGCGGGTATGTACAGCCGCAGCAGCGCACTGACATCCTGGCGCTGGGAAATCCAGCGCTCGCAACGTTGAAGCTCGGCATCCATCAAATGAAACGCGGCGGATATATTTCAGATCACGATGCGGTGATTGGCGAAAAGCTGGCACGCATCCTGACGGGCGGCGACTTAAATCACGAAACCCGCGTTTCTGAACAGTATCTTCTTGACCTTGAACGCGAGGCGTTTCTATCCCTCGCCGGAATGCGCAAAACGCAGGATAGGCTCGCAGCGATGTTGAAAACGGGAAAGCCCCTTAGAAATTAGTCCCACGTCCAATGTCTAATGTCCAAAGTCAGTTTGGACCAGCGGACTTTGGACTTTGGACTTTGGACTTTGGACTTAAAAATATGAGAGACGCAGTAATCGTATCAGCTGTTAGAACCGCGGTCGGCAAGGCTCCCAAGGGCACTTTGCGAAATGTCCGACCCGACGAAATGGGCGCGGCGGTAATCAAGGAAGCGCTCGCACGAGTTCCCGGTCTCGATGTTTCCGAGATCGAAGACGTGATCATGGGTTGCGCGATGCCGGAAGCCGAGCAGGGTATGAACGTGGCGCGCGCTGCAGCCATTCGCGCGGGGCTGCCAGTTGGGACCAGTGCAATGACCATCAATCGTTTCTGTTCATCCGGCTTGCAGTCGATTGCGATTGCCGCCGATCGTATCAGGACTGGCAGCGCCGAGGCTGCCGTCGCCGGCGGACTCGAAACGATGTCGATGATCCCGATGGGCGGCCACATTATTCGCCCGAATCCATACCTGGTCGAGCACTATCCAGACTTCTACCTGAACATGGGACTGGCTACCGAAAACGTCGCCAAGAAATACAATGTCAGTCGAGAAGAGCAGGATGAGTTTGCTTTGCGTTCGCACCAGCGTGCGGCCGCGGCGCTCGACGCCGACAAATTTAAGGATGAAACCGTACCTCTCACTGTCTCGTTTGAAGAACTCGACGAGAAAGGTCGCAAACAGAAACGCGAAGTAGTTTTCGATGCGGATGAAGGCGTGCGGCGCGACAGCACAATTGAGGGACTCGCAAAGCTAAAACCGGCCTTCAACCTCAAGGGAACGATTACAGCCGGCAACGCGTCGCAAATGTCTGATGGTGCAGCCGCTGCCGTAATCATGTCGGCCGAGCGCGCACAGAGTTTGGGACTCAAGCCGATGGCCCGCTTTGTCGCTTACGCCACCGCCGGGTGTCCTCCGGAAGAGATGGGCATCGGACCGGTGTTTGCGATTCCGAAGGTCCTCAAGTTAGCGGGTTTGACGCTCGATCAGATCGACGTCATCGAATTGAATGAAGCATTCGCCGCGCAATCGTTAGCGGTGATTAAGACGCTGGGACTGGACATCGATAAGGTAAACGTAAATGGCGGCGCGATCGCCCTTGGGCATCCACTGGGTTGCACCGGAGCCAAGCTTACGGCTTCAATCCTGCGTGAGCTCGAACGGTGCAACGGACGTTATGGAATGGTGACGATGTGCGTGGGCGGTGGCATGGGCGCCGCGGGAATTTTTGAACGAATCTGAACTCTGTCCTTGGTGCTTAGAACTTTGAAATTGTCTCTGGACTTTGGCCTTCGGCCTCTGAAGACCAAGTGAGCTCAAAGGCCAAAGCCCCAAGACCGAAGGCCTATAAGGAGAAACTATGTCAGCCGTAGCCGAACAAAAGCAGGTCGTCAAGGGTGGATCTTTTCTGATTGAAGATCGAACGACGAACGAGATTTTTACCCCGGAAGACTTCACCGAAGAGCATCGCATGATTGCTGAGACCACCCGGCAGTTTATCGATAATGAAGTCGCGCCCCGGATCGACGAGCTCGAGCAACACGACTGGAACCTCGCCCGAGAGTTAGTTGCGAAGGCTGCGGATCTGGGTTTGATTAGTGCAAACATCCCTGAGGAATACGGCGGACTCGGATTGGACCAGACGAGCGGCGCGTTGGTGGGCGAAAACATTGGACGTTGTGCTTCTTTTGCCACCACGCTCGGCGCGGAAAGCGGCATCGGCCTTTTGCCAATCATCTATTTCGGAACGGAAGCGGCCAAGCAAAAATATCTGCCGAAGATTGCTTCAGGTGAGTTGATCACGGCGTACGCGTTGACCGAAGCGGGGTCAGGCTCTGACGCTATGGCTGCGAAAGCAACTGCGCGGTTGAGCGACGATGGCACCCACTACCTTCTCAACGGCGAGAAGATGTTCATCACCAACGGCGGATTCGCCGACATCTTCATAGTTTTCGCAAAGGTTGATGGTGATAAGTTCACCGCGTTTATCGTTGAAAAGCAGGATGGGGTGCAGCCTGGCGCCGAAGAGCACAAGATGGGCATCAAGGGATCGAGCACGACGCCTCTGGTGCTTACTGATGCGATTGCGCCAGTTGAAAACATGCTCGCCGAAGTGGGTAAGGGCGCCAAGATTGCATTCAATACGCTCAATATTGGCCGGTTCAAACTAGGCGCCATGTGCGTCGGCGGTATGAAGTTAATGGTCCATGAAGCAGTTCGTTACGCGAACGAGCGTCAGCAGTTTGGTAAACCAATCTCTTCATTCGGCGCGATCAAATCGAAGCTCGGCGAGATGGCGATTCGCACCTGGGTAGGTGAGGCGATGACTTACCGCACCCTCGGAATGATTGAAGATGCCATCGAGGATCCCAACGACCCGAATGCCAAGATGAAGGCCATCGAGGAATATTCGGCGGAATGCTCGATCATCAAAGTTGCATTGTCTGAATACTGCGACTTCGTGGTCGATGAGATGGTTCAGATTTACGGCGGTTACGGCTACTCCGCACACTACCCGGCGGAGCGTGCTTACCGGGATTCGCGCATCAACCGAATTTTCGAAGGCACGAACGAGATCAACCGCATGCTGATTCCCGGCCGGCTGATGAAGAGCGCGTTGAGTGGCAAGCTCGCGCTGCTGCCGGCGGCCCAGGGGCTGATGGACGAAATCCTTTCACCGCCGATGGCCGGCTTTGACGACGACGAAGGTGTACTGGCAGCGGAACAAAAGCTGGCGAAGAACGCCAAGAAAGTCGCGCTGATGACGCTCGGAACCGCGGCCCAAAAATACATGATGGCCCTCGGGGATCAGCAGGAGGTCCTCATGGGCATCGCTGACATCATCATGGATGCTTACGCGATGGAGTCGGCGATTCTACGCACTCAAAAACTCGCCGCGTCTCAGGGTGAGGCAGCTGCGGCAAGATATATCGACATGACGCAGGTCTTCTGTAACGATGCGGTTGAGCGCATTGAAGCCCGCGCTAAAAACACATTGGCGGGAATCGCTGAAGGTGATGAGCTGCGCACGTTGCTGGCCGCGCTCAGGCGTTTCACCAAAATGACCCCGATGAATACGATCACCGCGCGCCAGCGAATCGCTGATGTGCTGATCGGGGCGAATAAATACGCTTATTAGCGACGGCTCGTGAGCGATCTGAAATCTCAGATCGGAGATCTCAGAACCAACCGAGCGTTAACTCTTTTCGAAACGACGTCACGCTAAGACTTGCGAGCGCGAATTTCGTCTAGTTCTTTGAGAAATTCTTCCCGTTCTCGCGCTTCTTTGGTTTTGGTTCTCGATTTATTTGTTAGGTACCGTTGTCCTCGAATCGGCGAATTCTGTAGCGAATTAGCCCAAGCTCGCAATTGTCGTGACACTCCCTCGGAGAACAATTTCAAATTTGAGATCTCAAATTTCAAATCATCGAAATCTGACAGGCGCTCCAGCAAGCAAAGCATCGATCTCACTTCTCCGCATGAGCCTCGTGAAATGTATAGGAAAGTGAGGAGCTCCTGAGTGGTGCCGCGCTCAAAACCTTCAGCAATGTTGTTTGAAACCGAAACGGCCGCGCGTTCAAGTTGATCCTTTAAACTATAGTGGCCCTTGAACGCTGGTCGAGCAGTCAAGTGATGCACCTTAACGGCAAGATCGATCGCAGCTTGCCACACTGGTAATTCTTCAAAGCGCGAGTATTTCATAGTTTAAAGTCGTGCTTGACCACTCAAGAAATTAAATATTTATCCAGTTTTCGCTCCTCTCTCAAGTCTGCTGCATTGGGTTTGACTTTACGCCCACTGAAAGAGACTTTGCATTGGCAATCAGTGACTCTGAACTATCAAAGAACCGCAACACCAGATGAACATCATCCCCATCTCGCTGCCCACGCCCTTCTACATTGGCCCGGTTAACGTTTATCTAATCTCCGAGGATCCGATCACTCTCATCGATACCGGGCCCAAGACAAAAGAAGCAATTGAGGCGCTGCGCGAAGGGTTGCGAAAAGCCCGCATACGCGTTTCCGATATTCGACGCATTGTTTTAACGCACGCGCACGAAGATCATTGCGGCCTCGCACACTCCCTGCGTGACGAAGCGAAAGACGCCGAAGTGCTGGTTCACAAATGGGAAACCGGTCACCGCATCGGCCGGCTCGAGTATGCCGAGCATCGTTCACTGCTCGAACGTGCGGGCGTGCCGGCGAATGAAATTGCCGGCATGCGCAAGATGTACGAAGGCGTGCGCCAGTATGCCGACTCATTTAAGGAAGACGAATACAGCGAGCTGCGTGACGATTCTGAACTGGAGTTTGAGAGCGGAGCGTTGCGCGTGGTCCACACACCCGGCCACACGCCTGGTTCCTGTTCATTTGTGCGTGAAGCAGATCGCACAGTGATAGCCGGAGACTGCGTGTTGAAGCGAATAACACCAAATCCGGTTTTGTCACCTGACCCAATCGATTCATCGAAGCGGTTTCCCTCCCTCGCTGAATATTTAGTCAGCCTGGCCCGGCTGCGGACTTTTGCGCCCACGCTCGTTCATGGAGGACACGGAGAGCCGGTTCACGATTTCGAGGAACTCTTCAATCGCTATTTCCGAGCGATTCGGGAGCGACAGGCCGATGTGATTCAGCTGGTTCCTAAAGCCGGCGCCAGCGCCTGGGATGTGGCCATGCAAATGTTTCCCGGCGCTGATGACGTTCACCGGTTTCTTGCCGTTTCGGAAGCCGTCGCTCACCTCGACCTGGCGCATTCGGAAGGCAAAATCGAGCTCGAACTGGCTGAATCAAAGGAAGTTTACCGCCGCATCTCTGCAAATTAGCCTGTATTCAGGAACAACTATCCGCAGATTACGCCGATTCCGCAGATTTGAGCTGGAGCGATCAAAAGACCCGTTCGCAAGGCTTGGGACGGGGCGGCTTAATAGCGAAGCAGTCAATTCAGGCTGCGCTGCCGTTGTTTTAAAGGAATCTGCGAAATCTGCGGATGTCTCTTCCAATCAGCGGATAGTCTTCTTTTTGGAACCCGCCATACCACGCCTGCGTGTAACCCTTCAAAATTCTATCCGGAAGGACTCTACCCAGTTATGAATCGCAAGAATGCTTTCTATTTATTGGTTTCCCTACTCCTGACCTGCGGTGTTGCCCTCGCGCAGCAACCGGCTCCGGCACCGCCTCCGGATCGCCCGGCGATTGGCATCACCCCTGGCGCACCCCAAACATTTTCGTTTTTTATGGACGGCGGTAGCTTTCTGGGCGTGCATGCCGAAGACGTAAACAAGGAAAACATGGCCCGCTATGGAATGCGCGAAGCTCGCGGCGTAGGGATTACCGAAGTCGTTAAAGACAGTCCCGCCGAAAAGGCCGGTTTGAGAAAAGACGATGTGATTTTGAGATTCGAGGGCGACAGTGTGACGAGTGTGCGCAAGCTCACGCGACTCGTTTCGGAAGTCGCGCCGGATCAAAACATCCGGCTGGCGATTAGTCGCAGCGGCGGAGAACAGGAAGTTGCGGTAACCATGGGTAAGCAAAACAATTCGTTTGGGGCCGGGCATAAGTTTGAATTTCCGAAAGGCGTGGAAGGTCTGAAGGGCCTGAAGGAATTTGAAGGGTTTAAGAACCTTGAAGAATTCAAAGGCCTGGAAGGTTTCAAGATGATGACCCCGCCGGGAAATATTTGGAAGTGGGAAGGTCAGGGGCCCGGTGGTGACGGAATGGTCTGGGCTTTTGGCAACCAACGTCGCATCGGTGTCAGCACCATGCAGCTGACCAAGCAATTGGCCGACTACTTTGGCGTTGCTGAAGGAACTGGCGTCCTCGTCACAGCTGTTATTGAAGATGGGGCGGCAGCGAAGGCCGGAGTGAAAGCGGGCGACGTGATCACCGCGGTTGACGGCGAAAAAATTGATGGCGCAGGAGACCTTAGCCGGATCGTAAACAAGAAGAAGGAAGGTGATGTAATCCTGACCGTCATTCGCAAGAAAGACACCAAGACGATCACCGTTACACCGAAAACTATCACGCCGACCGTTCAGCCCGGAACGGGTCCATTAATCCGCCGAACCGTGGCGGACAAAGCCGTTATTCGGAATCAAATTCGAAATCAAATTCGTGAATCGATTCGAAAGAATATCAACGACCAAATCGTAATCCCGGCAATTTCAATTGGCACGATTCCCGCGATCAACATCTCGACGCCGCAGATCAATCTGCCGGTAATCCCCGAGATCAATGTAGTGATGCCGAAGGTGCGAGTAGTGCGCAGCGGATCTCGACAGCCGATCTAACTGGTAAGACAGGCATTCCTGCCTGTCTTTTTCTCGCAGGTATTCGCTGAGTTAGAAAGTGGACAGGCAGAAATGCCTGTCCTACTTATTTGGCTGGACCAATTTCCTCTTGCCTTCGACGGCTTCTTTGTAAGCTCCGCCCGGAACGTCGCCTATCACAATCGCCGCTTCAAATGCACGTGCCGCCTCGCTCGCGTTTTCCATAAACGCATAGATACGTCCCATCGCTTCATGAGCGCGCGAGATGATGGCGCGGTCGGTCTCTGGCGAAGACGCCTCAATTGCGAAACGATAATTTCCCAGCGCCCGGTTTAACCGTTCAGCTTGAACTTCTTCATCCGTAGCATCAGCGGCGGCCAAGCTTGCAGTTTGGGCCAACGCAAAAAAGATCCGGGGTTCCCCACGATAATCCGCGATCAAAGCTTTTAGGCGGGTTTCGGCATTTCGGTAGTCTTTCAGCCGCAACGTCTGCTCTATTTCCGCCAGCTGTTTCACCAGAAACGATGCCTTTCTGGCTTCCGCTGCCGAATAAACCGGCGTTTCGGTCGCAGCCCTTCTGGCGCTGAGTCGCGCTTGCCGGGCCGCGATTGCTCTCTGACGAACTGCCGAGTGGTCAGCAAGGCGACGCGCTTCCTTCGCAGGATCGAATGAAGAGATCATGTCGACTAAAAAATTACCCACGTCGAAACCTGAATTTTCCATTCCCTTTAATTGCTCTGCGAAAAAGAAGGCGAGCACCGCACCGCGCTCGTATTCTTCAGCCAGGCGGGCAATGCTCTCATCCTGAACTTCCGCCGTTGCCCGTTGCAAGTCGCTTGAAATCGCTCGGCGCGCCGGATCATCCGCGGCATTCGTTATCCTGACTCGCGCTTCACTTGAGAGTGCTTCCAGTCTTGTTAATTCCTCGTAGCGCGCATCAGCCGCAGCTACGAGCGATCGCGAGACGGCCAGGAAGACGTCGGGGCTCACGATTACACCTGCTTTAGTCCTCTCCGCAAGCACTTGTTTGATTGCCTCTCGGCGGTTTGCAATGTCACGGTTAAATCTCAGCATCAGCGGATCGATTACGTATTGCAGGTAGGCGCGCCTCAGCTCAGAAGAAGCGGGATCCGTCCCCTCCGGCAGCACCGCATAATACTCATCACCAATCACGCGAAAGTTAATAGCGCCTGGCGCTCCCAGCAGATCCGGCACAATCACAAACTGCCTCGGGCGCTCCCTGGTCGTATAGTTTTTCGGGGCGTTCTGTTTCTTGCCTGCGTTAGGCGCCGTAACCAGCACTCGTTCAATCGAACTCGTAATTGGCCGCGTGTGCAGGTAAGTCAGCACTGATCGAACCACCTCGGCAGTTGGCTTTCTTAGGCGATCGCCTTCCGCTTGATAAGCGCGGGTATAGCTCACCAGATCTTCGCTGATGCGCGACTTCTGGTAGAACTCACGCACGAGCGGTGCGAAGTCGAGCACTTCAAGCAGGCTGGTCGGCAATTCATCGGAGCGCGCGGGCGCTTCCAGGGAAGGCGGCGCGCCAAGCGCAAACGCTAACGACACATAGCGCGCCGCCTGGTCCGCGGCAGTGGCTGGTGCGGGCAACCTATTGCGCTCATAAAAACTGCGAAGCCGGCTACGCAAGTCAGGCTCAAGGTCGGCCAGATCCTTTCTCACCTGCGCACGAAAGACCGAGGGAGTTCCGCCCGGAGACGCTGGATCAAATCCCGCAGCTTCGAGAGCCGCCATCATGATGATTAGCCGCGGCTCGCTTTGAAAACTCACACCATATTCCGATAGTTCGAACCCCGACGGTGGCCGTCTTGGCACTGGCGGAGTGGCGGATGCCCGCGGTGCAGCCGTTGAGCCAGGCTTGACCTCAGCCGGCGACTGGGAAAACCCTGCAATGGAACCCAATACCAGAACAATTGCTAGCGGAATAATCTTCATAAGAACGCTTTGAACCAGGTTGACTTTTTATTGTCTACTCGATGGGGAATGTTTAGAGATGCGAGCGAAAGGGTCAACAGATGCCAGTCCGGCATGGACAACCAGCGGGAACGCCCACTCGAGTCGCGTTTAGCCGTCGTTGTTCTCTATCCTATCCGCACGCCTTTGCAACAGCCAGAATGTTACTGGATAAGCAACCAGCGAACAAACCACTGAAAGTATCATTCCGCCGACAGTAAACGGCCAAACTACCTGCCAACCTTCCTGTGCGAGTCTGCGGTAATAGTCGCCCGTGAGGAGGTGCGGTTCCTTTAAGAGCTGGATGCCCTCGGGAGAAATCTGCAGAGGCCGGCCGAGGAGAAAGGCGCCCGTGGCGTAGGAGGCAATGATGATCGGCACGAGGGTCAGAAATGGGTTGTTGATAAACGTCCCGGAGAAGATAGCAATCTTATTGAAGCGGAAAATAAACGCGGCCAGCGTGGCCATGATGGTGTGAAGACCGAGGAAGGGAGAAAAAGCAATGAAGACGCCGACAGCAAAAGCAAGCGCCGTACGCTCAGGAGGATCGTCCAGGGTGAGCAAACGGCGAATGGAAGCGCGAAACATTTGTTGGACAGGCATTCCTGCCTGTCATCTACTGTTTGAGGAGACAGGCAAGAATGCCTGTCTTACTTATTTGAAGCTGCTCAAGCCCTCCGTCTCACTTTCAAAAGCGTCGAACACAGTCAGCAGCTTTGTGATCACCAACAGGTCGCGGATCTTCTCAGTTAGGTTAAGAAGTTTGAGTTGGCCGCCGTCGCGAGTAAGCGACGTGTAGTTGGCAATCAATTCCCCAATCCCGCTGGAATCTACGTTTTTGACACTGGCGAGATTTAGCAGAACTTTGTTCTTGCCACCCTCCGCCAGCCCGCGAAGAGCATTGCGCAGAGATATACAGCCCTCGCCCATTCTTATCGAACCATTCAAATCCAGAATGGTCACGTCGCCTGACTGTCGTTCACGAATATCGAGTTCTGCCATCTTTGTCCCCCTGTTTAGTCCGACAAACTTCGGTTTGCCGCCAAATTTTTAGAACACGACAAACCGAAGTTTGTCTGACCTGCCGATCAACTGAAACTGCTCAGGGCGTCTTCTTCGCTTTCAAACACGTCAAAAACGGTAAGCAACTTCGTGATCGTCAACAAGTCCTGGAGCTTTTGAGTAAGATTGAGAAGTTTCAACTGACCATGCTCTTTTTCGATCGCCGTGTAGCTGGAAACCAATTCTCCAATACCACTCGAATCGATATAGCCCACGCCCGCAAGATTCAGCAGAATCTTCTTCTTCCCTTCTTCCAGCAGACGGCGCACCGCGCTGCGAAGAGCCACGCTGCCTTCGCCGATCGTGATTTTTCCATTCATATCCAGAATGGTGACATCGCCAGCCTGGCGCTCCGAAATATTTAGCTCAGCCATTTGTCAGAATCTCCTTAACGGTTGGCGGCAGAAGCCCAAATGTCGGGCTCTTGCGTCGCAATAACAAACCCTCGCAGTCACGCGCGGGAAACTGCCTGAAAACCAGTCACAGATTCTTGATCATGCGCACCGTGGTTCCCCCCTCGGGATTCACAGTCCAGTCGACTTCGTCCATGAAATTACGCATGAAAAAAATGCCGCGACCCGAAGTTTTGAGAATATTCTCGTCTTTGGTCGGGTCTGCAACCTCGCTGGGGTTGAAGCCCTTTCCTTGGTCGCGCACCTTAATCTCAAGAGTCTCAGGCGACTTTCTTAGATCAATCTCAGCAAATTTAGCGCTATCGAGTTTATTGCCATGGAGCACCGCGTTTGTGACCGCCTCGCGGACAGCCATGTCGATCCCAAAGGCTGTGTCCTCACTTATCCCCACTCGATTCAGGAATTCAGAAACTGCAGCAGCGGCTTCGGCCACAGCCTCGATACGGCTGGCGAATCTGAGTTCAGTCGTCTCTTGGGTCACAATTGAAAGAGTTAGCCGCGGCAAGATCCATTAGGATGTAGGTCTCGCTGTTTATGAACTCCAAAACTACTGGGAGACCGAGGGTTTAACATGCTCCACTACCGCGTGTCAAGAAGGTCACCTCAGCGAAATCGCCCTACCCGAAAGGCGTTAACTGTTTTTCCAGCGGGTCTTTAGCATTCGTTTGCAACGGCGCGGCTTGCTAAGATTAGACCATGCGGATTGCACCAGCCAGACGTCTCAGGGGAAGTATTAGTCTGCCTGGAGACAAATCCATTTCTCATCGCGCCGCACTGATTGCGGCCCTGGCAAACGGCGATTCGCATTTGACAAACTTCTCGACCAGTAGCGACTGTGCCTCCACCCTCCATTGCCTCGCGCAGCTTGGAATTCGAATCGAACGAAGTGGAAATGACGTACGCATCGAAGGTGTGGGCGTGGGCAGACTCTCCGCACCGCGCGATTCACTTGATTGCGGTAATAGTGGATCGACCATGCGCATGCTGGCCGGCGTCCTTGCGGGTCACGGATTTTCGGCAACACTAACGGGCGACGAATCCCTGCGCGCGCGTCCTATGCGACGTATCGTCGAGCCGCTGGAAAAGATGGGCGCGAGGGTGAATTGCGAAACGGGCTATCCCCCTCTGCGCATTACGGGTCATCAGCCACTATCTGCAATTCGCTACGAACTCCCAGTAGCCAGTGCTCAACTTAAAAGCTGCCTGCTGCTGGCGGGCCTACACGCGAACGGGCGCACGGAAGTCATTGAGAAATTCGGCGGCACTCGCGATCACACTGAAAGAATGCTGCGGTGGTTCGGCGTGAAGGTGGAAACTGTTGCTTCGTCGCGAATCGGTGCAGAGCTCAGCAGTTGTTCAATCGAGGGCCCAGCGAGCTTTTCGGGAAGCGATGTCGTGATCCCCGGCGATTTTTCGTCAGCCGCTTTCCTGATCGCTGCTGCGGCGCTTTTGCCGGGGTCAGAGTTGGAAATTGAAGGACTAGGACTGAACCCAACTCGAAGACAGTTGTTAGCCGTGTTGCGCGCCATGGGCGTGGAGATTGAGACGCTGGAAGAAAGCGAAGTCTGCAACGAGTTACAAGGGAATCTTCGCATACGCGGGATGGAAATTCGTAACGCTTTGGCGTTGAAGTCAGACGAACCAGCTATGGCGGACAATCCTAACCCTTTTGCCCCACTCATAATCGAGGGATCGTCGACGGCTGCATTGATCGATGAACTACCTCTCGTCGCCGTGATGGGGACTCAAATTTCCGGCGGAGTCGTCATTCGCGATGCTCGTGAACTGCGCCTTAAAGAAACTGATCGGATTGCGGCAACCGTTGCAAATCTTCGCGCGATGGGCGCGGAAGTCGAGGAGTATGCAGATGGTCTGAAAACAAATGGACCGGTGCGGCTTCACGGTGCCAACGTCGATGCTTACGGCGATCATCGCATTGCGATGGCCTTCACAGTTGCTGCACTGATTGCGGAAGGCGAATCGGAATTAACCGGCAGTCAATGCGTAGCAGTTTCCTTTCCTGAGTTTTTCGAATGTCTTGAATCGATGGTGGAACGATGATGAACGACGAGGCGCCCAGGTTAATCGTTATCGTCGGCTTCATGGGCTCAGGCAAGACGACGATAGCCAGGCAGCTTGCGCGTTTGCTGGAATGTCAATCCATCGATTTGGATGAGTTGATCTCTGAGCGGGAACGTCGCGGTCCGAGAGAGATCATCGAACAAAGCGGCGAGGCAGAGTTTCGCCGAATTGAAGGCGAAACGCTTCGGCACGTATTAAATGAGCAGTCTGGCGACCACACCACTCGCGTTATCGCACTCGGTGGCGGCGCCTGGACCATAAAGACAAACCGGGATTTGATCGGCCGGCTCGACGGCGTCACAGTGTGGCTCGATGCGCCCTTTGAGACTTGCTGGCAAAGAATCGAGGCACAGGTCGCCACGCGGCCGCTGGCCTCCTCACGTGAAAAGGCTGCGATTCTGTACCAGCAGCGGCGCACGCTGTATGAGTTGGCAAGGATCCATGTACCACTGCTCGGGACTGAAACCGCCCCGGAAGCCGCCAGCACAATTGAAAGCGCTCTGGCATAGAGATGCAGTGCGTAGATTGAGTGTTTAGGTGGGTGCCGGGAGGAGCAACTTATGAAGGTAGTTATTCCGGGCGGTTCGGGACAGGTCGGAACAGTTCTCGCTCGCGCCTTTCATCAACGTGGTGACGACGTAGTCATTCTTAGTAGAGGACGATCGGCGACAGCACCATGGCGCTTCGTCAACTGGGATGGCGAGACGTTAAGCGACTGGGCAGCTGAAATTGAGAACGCAGATGTCGTAATTAATCTGGCTGGTCAAAGCGTCAACTGCCGGTACACTCCGGAGAACCGCAGGATACTTATCGACTCCCGTGTGAAATCCACGCGCATTCTGGGTCAGGCAATCGGCGAAGCAAGTTGTCCACCTCGCGTCTGGCTACAGGCCAGCACGGCAACGCTTTATGCGCATCGCTACGACGCACCGAATGACGAAGCGAATGGAATCATCGGTGGCTCAGAACCTACGGCGCCTGATACATGGCGCTTCAGTATCGATGTCGTCAAGAAGTGGGAGCAGGAATTCAACGCGGCGGCCACACCGGAAACGCGAAAGGTTCTAATGCGATCCGCAATTGTGATGAGTCCGGATCCGGATGGGCCATTTGACATACTCCTGCGATTGGTGCGGTTTGGACTGGGCGGACGCGCCGGAAAGGGCCGGCAATATGTTTCCTGGATCCACTATCAGGACTTCGTGAGCGCAGTGATCTGGTTAATAGAACACGAGGACCTTGACGGTCCAGTGAATCTGTCCGCACCTCGTCCGTTACCCAATGCAGAGTTCATGCAATACCTGCGTGAAGCGTGGGGAATCTCCTTTGGCCTTCCCGCGACGAAGTTGATGCTCGAGATTGGCGCTTTCGTTTTGCGAAGCGAAACTGAATTGATACTGAAGAGCCGGCGAGTGGTTCCAACCAGGTTGCTGGAGTCAGGTTTCCAGTTCCGGTTTCCGAATTGGGCGGAGGCCGCGCGGGACCTGTCGGCCAAGTGGCGGGATCGGAACTAGATCAACGGCGAAGCCGATTGATCTTTGAGATGTCTCGAGGCTTTGCCGCGGAAGTCTCGAACAGCGCAACAGGCTTTTAACCAGTGTGTCGCAAAATTCGAGTCCTGCTTAACTCACCGTGCAAATTACTTACGGGCAACTTCTATTGAAGAGAAAACAGAACGCTTCAGCAGGGATGCCCTTGAGTCAGACACTCCCACCGCTGTAAGATCCGCGCAACCCGAATGACCAATCTTCAAATAAAAGGAGCACCGCCATGCGACCCACTCGAGTTCTCCTAATCACTATCGCCGTTGGCTCGACGTTGATTGGGTATCAGCATACTTGTTTAGCTCAGACCGACTCCGCAGCCGCTGGTCACGTTCACTACACAAAATCCGTCGATCAGGATAAGCCGTCGCCAACCGGTGCCCTGGCGCCACGACTGCAAAAGCTTGGGAACCACGCATTCCCTGTATCCACCAAAAACCGCCAAGCGCAACTCTTCATGAACCAGGGGTTGAATCTTTCCTATGCGTTTAATCACGCCGAAGCTGGGCGCGCGTATCGCGAAGCGGCGCGACTAGACGAAAACCTTGCGATGGCCTACTGGGGCGAAGCACTCGCGTTGGGACCAAACATCAACGCGCCGATGGACCCGGCAAACGAGCCGAAAGCCCTCGAGGTCGTTCAAAAAGCCGTCGCGCTCAAGTCAAAAGCTTCACCGCGCGAGCAAGCGCTGATCGATGCGTTGGTGCATCGCTATTCAGGGCGGGCTGAAGATCGCAAAGCGCGCGACGCTGCTTACGCCGACGCGATGCGCAAAGTGCATCTACAATTTCCGGACGACCAGGACATCGCAATGCTCTACGTTGAATCCGTCATGGACCTGCGGCCCTGGGGTTACTGGACACGCGACGGCACGCCTTATGAACGCACCACGGAAATCGTCGGACTCACGGAAAAAGTGATCGCCCGGAACGCTAACCACCCGGGCGCACTGCATCTTTACATTCACTTGATGGAAGCCTATGAGCCGTTCAAGGCTGAACCTGCAGCCGATCGACTACTTACGCTGATGCCCGCCGCAGGTCACATGGTGCACATGCCGGCGCACATCTATCAGCGCGTGGGCCGCTATGCCGATGCGGCGCGGAGCAATGAGCTGGCGATCGCCGCCGATGAGGACTACATCTCGCAGTGTCGTGCGCAGGGTCTCTACCCGATGGCTTACTACCCGCACAACCTACACTTTCTCTGGTTCGCCGCGACAGCCGACGGACGCAGCAAGCTGGCAATCGAGAATGCACGGAAGACGGCATCGCGAGTTGATGATGAGACTTTGAAAGCCGTTCCTCTGCTCGCAGGCTTTCGCGTAGTGCCTTACTTTGCCTTAACGCGTTTCGGCAAGTGGGACGAAATGTTGGCCGAGCCTGAGCCGCCTGAAACCAGCGCATACATGCGTGGCACCTGGCATTACGCGCGCGGCACCGCTCTCCTCGGCAAAGGTCAAACGACTGAAGCGGAAACGGAACTCGCGAAGTTGAAAGAGATAATGGACGACGAGTCGCTCGAACAGCCGTTGTTCTCGCCAAACACCGGGCGCGCGATCCTCTCGATCGCTCAGGAAGTTTTGGCGGGTGAGATCGCCGCGGCAAAAAAAGATTTCGATAAAGGAATACTCCATCTCGAACGTGCGGTGCGTTTGGAAGATGCTCTGGTTTATACCGAACCTGCGGAGTTTCACTATCCGCCGCGTCACGCGCTCGGGGCCGTGCTGATGGCAGCGAATCGCGCGCCCGAAGCCGAAACTGTTTACTGGGAAGACTTGCGCCGCAATCGTGAAAACGGCTGGGCGCTTTATGGCTTGATGCAGGCTTTGAAAGCGCAAGGCAAGAATGAAGATGCCGCGCTAGTCGAAGCCCGGCTCAAGAAGGCCTGGGCGCGTGCGGATGTGGTGCTTACGGCGTCGCGGTTTGGGAAGTAGATTTGGCTGAGCATCGGCTGGGGAGTTGGGACTGAGAAATGCCAACTAAGGCGGTATTCCTAAGCTACAATCGATGGGAGAGGTCTGTGCAACAACCCATATTCTCTAGGGAAAAACTCGCCTTCCCGATCACAAAAGGTGATCCAAACTTACATCTGTCGCTTAACAATCACACTCGCGAGGCGGTCGGCGATGTCCCTCAATTCCAACAGGGCTTTCACCGAGGCTGCGAAGCTGCCGGGCAGAGTGTTAGCCCCACGTGCGGCTTTGCACAAAAAGTCGTTGATGGTTGCTTTTAGCGCCAACGGCGCGAAATGTAAAAGCCCGGGCCAACGGCCTGGGGTAATGACGGCGCATTTTTCCAGCGCTGAAGGCGCGAAATACCCCCCCTACTAATGGCCGCGATTTCCTAAGTAACCATTATTCCGCGCTTTCAGCGCTTAGTATCTTTGCTCTCGATTGACTCCTGGGCCGCTGGCCCAGGCTATTACATTTCGCGCCGTTGGCGCTTGAATGCAGATACTACCTGGACTCGAATCCTACTTTTTGTGCAACGCAGGCCGCCAACCTTAATTAACTCCCCGCTAAGAGTCTGTTTTGTGTGAACACCTACCTGAATGCCCGGGCACCGCGACGCATTAAACCGGCGCTTCAAGGTTTGGCGTTTTGAACTCAACCGTGCATTGAAAGGATCAACGCAATCTACCTCTTTTTGCGCCAGCTATTTACTATTTGCCCTTCACGAATTAGTATTTCGCAGCCCACTCCCTCGCGCCTGTTTCTCTCGCATCGAGTGCGGTCATCGTCTTAACAGGTCAATTGCTTCGCGCCGATTCTCTAGTCAATTCTCATGACTTCCTGCGGCCCGCAAGTTTTTGGCATTCCCTGAAGCGCCGACAAAAAGCGCCGTTTGAGCCGCATCGAAATCGAAGATGCTGCCCGAGGAGCACACCATGTCAACATTTGAAGAAGAGCCGGACAGTCCTCTCCTCTGCCAGGCGGACGTGTTGGAAGAAGAGTTTTTTAAACTTAACCCGGAGGTCCCTCGCCCCGAGGACAAGAAAAAGGCAACGGAGGAAGAGCGCCTGGCTGCAATCTACCAATCGATTCATGACCAGCCACTAAAGCGCTCGGCTTTGTGTCTTTCGGGTGGGGGCATCCGCAGCGCCACCTTCTGTCTCGGCGTCTTGCAGGGATTGGCCCGCTGCAACATGCTCGGTAAGTTTGACTACTTATCTACAGTCTCAGGCGGTGGCTACATCGGAAGTTGGCTCACTGCGTGGATTCATCGTGATGGATCCCAGAAAGTAATGAACGCACTGCGTGACAAACCAACATCGAAAATTACCCCTGAGCCTAAACAAATTAGTCACTTGCGTTCCTACAGCAATTATCTGAGCCCAAGAGTCGGCGCTTTCTCTGTGGATACGTGGACTCTGGTGGCCATCTATTTACGAAACCTGTTTCTAAACTGGCTAGTGTTCGTCCCACTGCTCCTGGCGGTATTGATAATTCCCAGATTGTATGTCTGGGCGATTCGCCAGAAACCCCTGACCGCACCAATCGCCAAACCAAACGACGCTTTCTTGTTCACGAGCTTCGTGTTCCTGGGCTTAGGCATTGTCCTGGGATCAATTGCCCTTGCTTACATTGCCTCCCATCGTCCCAGTCTCAGAAGAGCTCGAAATAGGTTTCGTGATCCGGTTGCAGACTCATCGAAAGAGTCAACAGATCAAAAGAAACCCGGCAAACCAGTTTCGTCCCAGTCTAGCGACCCGGATAACAATTTGAGCAACTTCCTCCTACGGTGCATGATCCCGCTAATCGGCTCAGTTATTTTGTTGACCATAGGACGCGCCTGGTATCTCAACAGTGGAGCGAGTGGGTACGGGCTTTTGCAAAATTTTGCGGCCTTTGGCGGGCTCCTTCACCTTTTGGCGTGGATTCTTTACGCGCGGCTTTTACCTACTTGGCCGCACCGCTTGCTTGAATTGTTCGTGGTTCTGGTTACCGGTGCGCTGGGCGGCGTATTCCTCTGGCTCCTGTTAATCCCCGCAAATATGCTCAAGATTTATGAGGATGGGAATCTACCATCTGATCGCCCTGAGATTTTTGCCTGTTTGGACGGACCGCTTCTGATGATGGTGTTTTTTTTCATGGGCGTACTTTCCATTGGCATTGGCAGCCACTCGATTGACGATGAGGATCGAGAATGGTGGGCTCGGGCCGGAGCGTGGGTGTTACTCGCGATTGTGTTCTGGGCTTTATTTAACTCGTTGGTGATCTATGGCCCTCAGTTGCTGATTTATGCCTTAACGGTGTTCGAACAGCGAGACTGGGGATCCCTACAAAATAAGCTGACAAATCTGGTTGTATTGCTGGGATTAGTTTCTGGCTTTATTACTATCCTCTTCGGGCTAAGTTCCAAAACACCGGCGACTGTTAATCCGCTAGACAAAGCCGGAAGGCTAACAGTCATTATGGATTACGCCGTCAAGCTGGCGGCGCCGCTATTCGCTCTGTTTCTGGTCATGGTTCTGTCGCTTCTCACCGACGTTCTGATCCTTCTGATTCGAATCGTACAGAGGATTTACAATCAGCCTGTCCATTCGTGGGACTTCTTCCCAAACCTGGCACACCTTTCGAAAATTCACGATTCATCTTTCCTGGAACTCTCAGGTCTTTTCACAGCCCTGATACTCATCGGCTGGTTTATGGCAAAGCGAATTGACATCAATGATTTCTCGCTTCACTCGATGTATCGCAACCGGCTTATCCGAGCGTATTTGGGCGCCTCTCATCAGCGAGACGCTCAACCATTTACCGGCTTCGATCGTAACGATGATCTCAAGATGTCTGACTTGTGGCCCAATCGGCGTCCCACTTCCCAAAAACCGGGCAAACCTCTGTTTCATATTCTTAATATGACCTGGAACCTGGTCGGAGGAAAAAACCTCGCCTGGCAAAACAGAAAGGCTGTGAGTTTTACCGTATCCCCTCTGCACTGTGGTAATGCGCGGTACGGCTACCGTAAGACAGATACTTATGGTGGCGATCCGGACACCCTGACGCTGGGCACGGCGCTGACTATTTCTGGCGCGGCGGCGAGCCCGAATATGGGCTACCACTCGTCCCCCTCTATCACCTTCCTCATGACGCTGTTCAATGCCCGCCTGGGATGGTGGCTCGGGAACCCAAAACATAACAAATACTATCGCAGGTCCGGTCCCAGGGTAGCGGTATGGCCCATGTTTGAAGAGGCTTTCGGACTAACTGATGACGAGAAACGCTACACTTATCTCTCGGACGGAGGACACTTCGAAAACCTGGGACTTTATGAGATGGTCCTGAGACGCTGTCATTACATCTTTGTGGTCGACGCCAGCCGGGATCCGGACTACAAGTTTGAGAATCTTGGAAATGCAATTCGTACCATCCGCGTTGATCTTGGTGTGACTATTGAGATTGGCAATATTTTTATGTACCCCCGGAATGCAAGTAAGCCAAATGCTTACTGTGCGTTGGGTCAAATCCTTTACTCGAGGATGGGCGAATCCTCGGATGGCCTTCTGGTTTATATCAAGCCGGCTATTGCAGGAGGCGAGCCGACCGATGTTTTCAACTACGCGCAGAACCGTGATTTTCCGCACGAGTCAACCAGCGATCAGTGGTTTAGTGAACAGCAGTTTGAGAGCTATCGAATGTTGGGCTTACACGCGATTGAGCAAATCTTCCCCTTGGATCGCGGAGAGGTTCCTCCCCGAAAAGATAACTGGTCAGACAAGAAAGATTTCTGCGATCTGGAGGCCCACATCAAAACCAAGCTGGAAGCGTTTAAGATAAACGCCTGAAGATCGTTGTTTGCTGAATCCGGAGCTCAGTGGCAGCGTGGCAGATCACGCACCGCAGGTTACTTGCGATAGCGGTCCTCGGAAGATTGATGCTCCAGACCTTCAACAGCCAACTCCGTAAAAGCCTGGCGACCCTCGCGCTGACTCCGGAAGTTAAAAAGAAAGTTGACGAGCACGGCACAGAGTTGGTGGGGGCTGGAAATTCCAGCGGAGGCAGGTGCAAACCTGCGAGATCAAAACTGCTGTTGATGAGTCGTTCGTAGCCGGCTATCGCAAGGTAATGTTTGCATCCATTTGTCCTGGCGCTGCTAAGTGGTTTGAGCGGTATTGAGTGATGGAAAAGCTAAGAAAAAAGACAGCTAAGGCTCATTCACAGCATTTGTTTTCGCCACGATCTTCACATACTTCTTAATAGCATCAGTCAAAAAAGCTGAACGCTCCCAACTGGTCCCGCTCGAGCGAAAGCGGATGATGCCTTCGTGGTCTATCACGATGTAGGTGGGATAGGCACGAACGCCAAAAGCTCGCACCACGCGACGTTCACGATCCCAGTACTGGGGCCAAATCATTTTCTGCTTGGTGGTGAAGTCCCGCCAAACCTCCTCTTCGTTGTCTGTGCTGATTCCGATCAAGACAAAGGACGGCTCCTTCGAAAATTTCTTATGCAGTGTGCGCAACGATGGAATTGACTCGACACACGGTGGACACCAGGTGCCCCAGAAATCCAGCACTACTACTTTCCCGCGCAGGTCTTCAAGCGTGATGTGCTCGCCCTCGGCAGTCGTGATTGAGAAATCGGGCGCGAACGCCTCGCGGG
The DNA here is from genome assembly GCA_035557535.1 of Pyrinomonadaceae bacterium. Lineage (GTDB taxonomy): Bacteria > Acidobacteriota > Blastocatellia > Pyrinomonadales > Pyrinomonadaceae > PSRF01. The sequence goes on along the minus strand of DATMDU010000063.1, from coordinate 314,328 downwards.
CCCGCCGCGGATTCTCGATCATCCTGGTGGCTCGTTCAGCGTCCGGGGCATTCGGATCCAACTCGACGAATTTCTTCAACGCTACGGCGCCTTCCGCGTCACGATTGAGCTGCATCAATACGAAGCCCAAATTGAAGTGAAGGCTTGGGAGATCACCATCGGTGTCCAGCGCCAGGCCCTGCCGAATAACTGCTTCCGCTTCCTGAAGTTTTTTCTCGTTCTTCATCTCAGCTTGTGCCTGCAATGCGACGCCTTTCAAATTGTAGGCTTGTAACAACATTTTCTTGTCGTCACCTGCAACGGCAATTAGTTTGTCAGCGGATTCGGCGACACTCTTAAAAGCCTCGAGGCCGTAATAGGCCTGCGCCATTCCAAATAAACTTTCAGCCGATTTCTTGCCACGCATGTCATTCGCGCGCTTGAAACTCTTTAAGGCGTCTTCATACTGCCGCCGCCGCAACATATCCCTCGCCTTTTGTAACTCAGTGTCGTAAGCCTCGTCGTTGTTCTGGGCAATGACCAACGGACTGGCCGGCCAGTTACTTTCAGACGGAAGCAACGTTCCTGAGAAAACGAATCCGAAGCCGACCAGTAGTAAAAGGAAAGTCCGGCCGAAACGTTTCCCAGTTGTTAATGCAAACTTATGCATAGCTCACCTCCGCGCGAAATAATATCATCCTCTTCGCATCCCGTGCGATTCCCAGCCTGCCGGCTCCGAGCGTATACTTCTTTCCAATGGACTGGGAAAAAAACATCGTCACAGACGCCTCCGGAATTCGGGATCTGCTTGCCGGCACCAGGACTATTGCAGTGTTGGGAATAAAAACTGAGGCCCAGGCGAGTGCGCCGGCTTTTTACGTGCCGAAGTATCTGCATTCCGCCGGTTTCCAGGTCATCCCGGTGCCGGTTTACTATCCTGAGGTCTCGCAAATTCTCGGCCAAACGGTCTATCGCAAACTGAGCGACATACCGATTGAAGTGGATCTCGTGAATGTCTTCCGCCGTTCGCAGGACGTTCAACCGCACCTGGACGATATCCTCGCGAAAAAACCCAAAGCCGTCTGGCTCCAATCAGGAATCCGCAACGACGCCGTGGCTGAGATACTCGCCAGAGAAGATATCAAAGTGGTCCAGGACAGATGCCTGATGGTCGAACATCGGTACCTTTGAAATTAGTTTAGGTCACCACCCACCCGATAGGCGCTGAGTCGGTTCCGCCTGTCTTACTTAAGAACTGTTCGTAACCTTCGACGCACCAGCGGGTCCCTTCGTCGCGGAGCGACGGTTGAATCTATCCCGGCCTCAAATACATCCAGAATCAGCGTGAGCATCATCGCAACAAAACTTTCAAGAGGAATATTTGGAGTTCCTGCACGAGAATGAGATTGAGTATGATGAACGCTATCTACGGGGATGATTGATAATGAGTTAAGGCCCCTGTTGACATCAATCGACGCTGACGCGACGAAAAAGATATTCTTTCTCGATCCCCGGCCTTGAAAGGCCGGGCTACGCTCATGTCGACGCTACGCGTCGTAGGACGATAAGGGATCCACTAACCCGGTCAAGCCATGAACCGCCCGGAAACAAATCGACGCAACTTTCTTAGAGCAGCACTGGCAGCCGGCGCTCTGGCAGTGGCCGATGGGCCACGCGCTCTTGCTCGCGCCGGAGTGAGCAATGCCGCGCCGCTATCGCTGCCCGGTCTCCTTTCTCAGGGGCTGCAAACACGCCGCTTCGCCCCCGTAAAAGTTGCGCGAAACCGAATCATTCGCACGATCGTTGGCCTGCGTCCATATCGTGATGAAGGATTTGTCGTCGATGCAGAGCGCCTGGGTGACAAGCTGCTGGTCCATGACTACGGACACGGCGGCGCTGGCGTAACGCTTTCATGGGGAACTTCGTCGCTGGCGGTTGATATTGCCAGAGACTTTCTGCAAACGCGTACGCTGCCGAATGCGGTAACAAGAGGGGCCCGCCCGCTAACGCAGGGGGTTCTGACAAGACCTCCCCGGCTTTCGCGAAGGTCTCCGTTAAGATTCGCCGTCCTGGGCTGTGGCGTGATTGGACTGTCCACGGCACGATTACTACAAAGACGGCTTCAGGGGGAGGGCGCGTCGGTAACGATCTACGCCAAAAACCTCCCGCCACAGACGACGTCGAATATCGCCGGGGCCTGGTGGTCTCCGACTTCGGTTTACGATTCACAAATGGTAAGTGCAAAGTTTCTCGAACAGTTTCGCCTTTCATGTCAGATTTCAAATCGGGCCTTTCAGGAACTGGTAGGCCCCGAGTATGGAGTTCGTTGGATAGATAGTTTGGAGTTGATAACGAGAGAGGCACAGCTAACTCGCGAACTTGCCGGAGGAAACGCACTCTATCCGCAAGTTGAAATCCATCGTGATCCCGAGCAGTACTTCGGCTTCCCCTATGTTCGGCAATTCAGCAGCATGCTGATTGAGCCCCACACCTACCTCCGGGCGCTGTTGCGCGACTTTTACGTCGCCGGAGGAAAGGTAGTAGTTAAGGAGTTTAAGAAACGGGAAGAAATCGCCCGGCTCTCCGAACAGGTAGTTTTCAATTGCACGGGGCTTGGCGCGAGAGATTTGTTTGACGATCAGAAGCTCGGTCCCGTACGGGGCCAGCTCGAAGTGTTGCTGCCTCAAGCGGAAATTGACTATTGCTACATCTCCGGCTCCGGCTATATGTTTCCGCGCCGCGATGGAATTATTCTCGGCGGCACATTTGACCACGATGATTGGTCACTCGAACCAAACGCCGGGCAGACAAACGGAATACTTGAGGGCCACATCGGCATCATGAGGGGTTTGACTGCTAGGTAGAGTTAGACCGGAACCGGCGGGCTTTCGATTCAGGGGACGATTCGGAGGTCGATTCAGGGGGCGCGTTCAGAATTCAACCTTGATTGGCTATTTCGCCATCTCGTCGTTGATCGACTTCAAGGCCCGCTCCAGCATGGTGCGATGCGGCGGGCTGGTAGCGCTAGCCAGCTGGCTCATTATCCGTGAGCGGGACAGCCGCAGAGATTCAAATGTCGCGCTCTTGGCGCGTTCCTCCACGGAAGACGTGCCCCGGTTTGCCCGCGCGTCTGCCGCCGCTTGTTGGCGTTCGAAGACTTCTTCCATCTTTCCCGCCAGATCGTCGCCGTCCCATCCCATCGCGTCCACCTCCTGTTAGTTTCATCCATCCTAACACCTATTACGGGCGCGGCACACTGTGGCCTGATGTTCGACAAACTTTAGCCTGTCGCCAGCGACGACAAGTCAACAGCAAATAGCTCCGTTTAGAAGGGAGAACATCTCTCCACTTCTAAACGGAGCGTCTTAGCAACCGCGTTACGGAAGACCCCGTTCCGCCGCACTACGGTTGAACTTGAATCTGTCCTTCACCACTCTTGATTTCAGCAAACTCATACGCTGCGAGCGGAAACGTTTCGCAACTCTTCTTGTTGCCGGGAATAATATTTTTTGACTGAATGCCGGCGTCGTCTTTCACCTCCGCGTCAGTGGCCCACCATTTGTACCAGGCGCCTTCATCTTCCTTAACTTCGGCATCGGACGGCACCCAACCACCTTCCTCCGGCTGGCAAAAACACCAGCTCAATTTGTCGGACACTTCCTGACCGTCACCATTGTCTTCAACAACCAGTTGCACCCATTTGCCGACGTAACTCCGGTGACTGGAATCGGTAACGGTCCCGCCGAGCACGGCGCGATTGTTTTCTATCTTCATGCTGTCGAGACTTGCGGTCATAAAGAATTCCTGTTTCGGATCTTCTGATTCGCCTCCGGCGCCGTCCAGATCCTGCTGCTCAAGGATGGCTTCGTCTCGAAAGGTCATCTGACCGGTAGTGGTTCCGCGCTCGTCCGATGTGGCGCTAAACTCAACTGACTTTTTGAAGTCGTCATCAAGGACAAACCTGTAGGTGCCGCTGGCCGATGGGCTGGAGGCATTCGCGATTGGGGCGGTAAAGCCCACCAGGAACAAGACAAGAATTACGGATGCAATGGTCTTCATTAAAAGGCACTCCTTATCGTCATCGGGCGTTGAATACATTGGGAATAGGTTGGGAATAGTTTTCCTGTTACCGCTTTTCAGACTAAGATAGGCGCTCGAGCAATCAATTTTTCAATCGCCACCCCGGCGCTGTTTTCCTTAACAAGATGGACGATACGTGCAGTCGTGCCGCGGCGTACTTAGGAAACTCTGAAATCCTTCTGAGATTGTTTTCAAGAAGTTGTGAGAACGATGATTAAAGCTCGCGCCAGCCTTTCGTATGTCTTCGGCGGTTTCCGCGTGGATGCCGTAGAGCGCGTCCTCTTCAACGAAAAAGGCCCCATTTCGTTGACTCCCAAAGCCTTCGACACACTTCTCGTTCTGGTTGAAAACAGTGGCCGCGTGATCACCACGGAGGACCTGATGATGCGGGTCTGGCCTGATAGTTTTGTCGAAGGCAACAATCTGGCCCAGAACATTTCCACCTTGAGGAAGGTGCTCGGTAGCGGTGGAGCGAAATATATCGAAACGATTCCCAAGCGGGGATATCGTTTTTGCGCCGACGTTCGCGAGATTCGAGACGATGCGGAGATCAGTGAACCTCCGGCCACAGCGCGCGGCGTTCAACCGGTTAGCGAAGATCGGCCTTCGTCGAGTGGTACGTTGCAGACTTTTGCGCGGCGTCCGCCGGCAGTAATCGACGTTTCGCCAGACTCCAGCCCGGCAGTCAGTGCGGACGCAGCACCGAGGTTTGAACTAACGCTTGATCGTCTCCCTGAAACTATGTACGCGAGAAGCGGCGACGTGAATATCGCTTATCAGGTGATTGGCAACGCACCGATCGATCTCGTGTTTGTCATGGGTTGGGTGTCTCATCTCGAATATTTCTGGCGCGAGCCGCGGTTTGCGCGTTTCCTGCTTCGTCTCGCCTCCTTTGCCCGGCTCATCCTTTTCGACAAGCGTGGTACCGGCCTTTCTGACCGTGTGCCCATCAATGAACTGCCGACGCTCGAACAACGAATGGACGACGTACGCGCGGTGATGGATGCGGTCGGGTCCGAGCGCGCAGCGCTATGCGGCGTTTCAGAAGGCGGTCCGATGTGCAGCCTTTTCGCCGCCACGTATCCGGAGAAGACGCTGGCCCTCGTAATGATTGGCACTTACGCGAAGCGCATTCGTGACGATGACTACCCGTGGGCGCCGACTACTGAACAGCGTCAACATTTTTTCGAAGAGATGCGTCAACAATGGGGCGGGCCGGTAGGTTTGGAAGAACGCGCCCCGAGCGTGGCAGATGACCGGGAATTCCGTGAATGGTGGGCCACGTATCTCCGCATGGGCGCGAGTCCCGGGGCAGCGCTGGCACTGACGCAAATGAACGCGGAGATCGATGTGCGCCGCATCTTGCCGTCGGTTCATGTGCCGACGCTGGTAATTCACCGCACTGATGACCGCTGCCTGAAGGTGGAAGAAGGACGATACGTGGCGGAGAACATTCCGGGTGCGAAATTTGTACAACTGCCGGGTCAGGACCATCTGCCATTTGTCGGCAACCAGGATGAAATTCTGGACGAAGTTGAAGAGTTTTTGACGGGCGTACGTCACACGCTCGAGCCCGACACAGTTCTGGCCACCGTATTGTTCACTCAGATCGTGGATTCGCGAAAACATATCGAGCGGCTGGGAAATGAGCGTTGGTATGCGCTGCTGGATCGTTTGCGTGACCATGTGCGGAAGGAAGTTGAGTGGTTTAGAGGACGCGAAATCGACCTGATTGGCGATCGGCCGCTGGCGATTTTCGATGGTCCGGCCCGGGGCATTCGTTGTGCGATCGCGATTAGCGAGTATGCTTCGCGTTTGGGAATAATGATGCGGCTGGGGCTTCACACAGGGGAGTGTGAAATGATGGGAACACCGGGCGACATGAAGGTCTGCGGCATTGCTCCGCAAATTGGAGACCAGGTGGCCACCGCCGCAGCGCCGGGCGAGATTTTAGTCTCCAGCACCGTGAAGGATTTGGTAGCCGGATCAGGGATCAGGTTCACGGATAAAGGCTTGCATACACTAACTGAGGTTCCCGGCGAATGGCGCCTCTTCGCGGTGGAGCGATTAATCAAGAGTTAGCGAGTGGCTCTCAAATCGGCAAACGATGCCCGGCAGCTTCAACTCCAGTCAGTAGTTAGTAGGGAATGACTAAAGCAAGAATGGAGACATTCAGCGATGGGGTGATTGCAATTATCATCACCATCATGGTGCTGGAGCTGAAAGTGCCTCACGACCCCAGCCCTGCGGCGCTAACGCCTCTCGTGCCGGTATTTCTCAGCTACTTGTTGAGTTTTATTTTCCTTGGCATCTACTGGAATAACCATCATCACTTGTTGCATGCGGTCCACCACGTCGGTGGAGGCGTGCTCTGGGCCAACCTGCACCTTTTGTTTTGGTTATCTCTGATTCCCTTTGCCACCGCCTGGATGGGCGAGAACCATTTTGCTCCGTGGACGCTGGTGTTATACGGAATCATCCTGTTAGGAGCAGCCATTGCCTACACGATCCTGACGCTCACTCTCCTGAAGCTGCACGGAAAAGATTCGATGCTGGCGGCGGCGATGGGTCGCGATTTCAAAGGCAAGGTATCGATTGTTATCTGTCTGGCGGCCATTCCGCTGGCGCTAGTGAAGTGGTGGCTCGCTTGCGCTTTGTATGTGCTGGTGGCAATCATTTGGCTGGTTCCAGATCGTCGTATCGAAAAAACTATCACCAACTGAAGTGAAATACGGAAAGGAACTTATGAGAAATAAACTAATCGGCCACATTCACACGCGCTTGATAGCGTGCCTGTCTTTGGTGTTCATCGGCGCCTGCGTATCCATGGCCCAGCAGCCCTCAAAGGTGATGGAACTCGATGGCGTCTCGATGCACGCCAAGCTCGACGAGACGAGCGTTCATTACATGAGCTATGGCAAGGGTGACGAAGCTATCGTCCTGATTCATGGTTGGGGTGGCAATCTGGAACTCTGGAGCGAACACATAGCTCATCTCCGGCGGACGCGCGATCGCGTGCTGGCTGTGGATCTGCCCGGGCATGGCAAGAGTAACATCCCGCAAACTGTCTACAGCATGGATTACTACGCGCGCGCGGTTGAAGCTGTTATGCGCGAAGCAAAGGTGAAGCGCGCGGTGCTGGTCGGCCACAGTATGGGAACTCCAATCGCCAGGCAGTTTTATCGCAAGTATCCGGAGAAGACCCTGGGAATCGTGATCGTTGATGGCTCTCTCCGTCCGTTTGGCGACAAGAAATTGATGGATGGCTTCCTTGCCGGTTTCCGTGGCCCAAACTACAAAGAAGTGGGGCGGCAAATGTTTGCCGGTATGGCGGGTCCAAACCTTGCCCCGCAAATCATGACCCGAGTCCAGGCGTCATTTCTAAATACTCCGCAGCATGTGCTCGTGAGCGCAATGGAGGGGATGGCCGACGACTCAATCTGGGGCCTGGATAAGATCAATGTCCCGGTGCTCGCTGTGATGGCTAAGTCGCCATTCTGGCCGCCCGATACAGAGCAGTTTTATCGGAGCATCGCGCCTAAGCTCGATTTTGTGATGTGGGAAGGTGTGGGCCACTTTCTGCAGATGGAGAAGCCGGTGCAGTTTGACGATGCGGTGATTGCTTTCCTGGATAAACACAAACTGTTAAAGAAAAGTTGAGCCGCCGCCAGTGGGCAGTTGAGGGTCGCTCTCTGAGCGGCGGTCCGACTTCCGTGCGGTAAGGCTTCGCCTTACCGACAGCCCAAAAAAGACTTTCGCGCAATTCATGCTCAAGTTTATCTACCTGTTATTCAGTCTACTGAATCTCTTCAACGGCGCGTGGATGCTGCTGTTTCCGCAGTCCTGGTACAACGATCTTCCGGCCGACGTACCACACACCGGACCCTTCAATGCACACTTCGTTCGCGACCTGGGGGTCGCCTTTTTGGTTGCCGGCGTATCGTTCGCCTGGTCGGCGCGAAATATCGATCGGTCGTATCCCGTTCACATTGGTCTGACGATTTTCTTCACCGGTCACGCGCTCATTCACCTTCTCGACATCGCGACCGGACATCTGCCTACGACTCACTGGCTTATCGACATTCCCGGCGTGTTTCTTCCCGCCCTTCTCATGACCGTGCTCGCCCTACCTCGGGTAAGGCGTGCACTTTCGTAGGACTCTTCACTATTCACCACTCTCGCTGTTAGCATACCCAACACATGATGGCGCTGGATCATTACGTCGGGGAAGTGCTCGACGAAAAATATCGGCTGGAGCGACTGCTCGGTCAGGGCGGCATGGGCGCCGTCTATCTCGCCACTCATCTCGGCACTGAGCGTTACGTCGCACTAAAACTAATCACGCCACAGTTCATGCAGAACGAGGAATTCGTCCAGCGGTTCAAACGTGAGGCGAGGGCTGCCGGGCGTTTGCGTCATCCTAACGTGGTTGATGTCACCGATTTTGGATTTGCTCACGTTAACGGGGCACCCGTCGCATACCTCGTGATGGAGTATCTCGATGGCTGCACGCTTGGCGATGTGTTGAGCGAAGAAAAGCGGCTGCAGCTGGATTGGGTCGTCGACATTCTCGAACAGGTTTGTTCGGCTGTGCATGAAGCGCACCTGCAGGGAGTGGTCCACCGCGACCTCAAGCCTGAAAACATCTGGCTGGAACCAAACCGGCTGGGCGGTTACCGAGTCAAGGTCCTCGACTTCGGCATCGCGAAACTGGGTTCGACTCAACCGACTGATGCATCAGTTGTTGCGCTCAACTCGGACGCGCCCGCAAGCGAATTCGTGGTGCACGACTCAACGGCAGATCTGGAAAAGGGAACCCTGCTCTATCGCGCTAGTCAAACCGACCCTGATGTCAGGCCTCCAGACGGAGGCGAGCTTAGCGACCGAATAGCCTCAAACCAAACCAGCCTCGGAAGCCCGGGAGATCGTGGCGCCGAAACTCAAATTCTGCCCGCAAACGCCACCCTCGCGATGGGTGGAGCGCCAGAGGCCACCAGTATCGGATCTGATTTTGATGTTATTGAGGGAAACGAGACCCAGGCTTTCGCGCGTTCTGCGTCAGCGGGCACGGCCGCTACCAGCGTTGATGCGGCGACGGCGATCTTCTCCCCATCCATCGATGATGAAGAAGGCAAAACTCTTCGCCTCGACCAGGCTACTCGCGCCTATCATGGTCTAAAGCCCACTCTGTCGGCCGCGATTACGCAGACCACTCAATTGACTCAGGTCGGCGCCATCATGGGGACGCCGCTTTATATGTCACCCGAACAATGCGCCGCAAAAGATCTCGATGCGCGTTCAGATATCTACAGCCTCGGAGTGATTGCCTATCAAATGCTCGCGGGAGAGCCACCCTTTGCCGGCAACACAGCCAGTGTGATGAAGGGCCATATTGAATCAGTCCCGACGCCCTTACGCGACAGAGTAAAGATTCCCAAACGCGCCGCGCGACTCGTGATGTCGGCACTGGCGAAGGATCCAGCCGAACGTCCCCAAACCGCTGCTGCATTTGCAAACTCACTGCGCGCCGAGGCAGATGGAATCGGGACCCTTTACCGGAGGACCTTTGCTCTCTATTTCGAACACTTCCCGAAATTCTTCCGCATGTCCCTGATTGCACACCTTCCGGTAATCGCTTCAGTCCTGCTGTTGATCAGTCTCGAATTGTTGGGAACTTATATACCCAGGGGATCGGGCATAACGGTAGTGAAGGTTCTGTTTATTATTGCAGTAGCGGTGGTCGCACTTGTCCAGGTTGCTTCCTACTTTGTGGCCACGGCGGCCATTTCAGGAATGACGACAGTTATTGTCACCCAACTTTCGGTCGCCCCACTTCGGCCAATGGAACTCAACACCGCCTTTGCGGTGCTCAAGAAACGCTGGCGAGCGTTTTTCAAGACCGCTATTCGCGTCACTATTCGTCAGATTATCGGGTTCATCCTGTTTGTGATCCCGGGCTTCATTGTATCGACCCGCTACATGCTTTACGCGCCGGTGGTTTTGATGGAAGGACTGGAGAAGAAAGCCGCGCTCAAGCGCGCCCGCGAGTTGGCATCACGTTCGTGGCGCACGGTTATCATTATCGTGTGCCTGCAGTTTCTCGTGCCGATGACCGTCAGCTTCCTGCTCGGGCGCATAGGAGTCAGCAGCAACAGTCAGGGCGAGATTCATGTGACGAACAAATCCCTGTCGCATCAGATTTACCAACAGGTTTCCGGCCTGGTAAACATTTTCATCATCCCGCTCGCTTCGATCGTCTCTGCTTTGCTTTACCTCAAGATGCGCCAGATGGGCGGCGAGACGTTGAGCGCAGCTCTGGATCAAATTGAAGACATCGACGTTGAACGCAGCCAGTGGCAAAAGCGCATGCGCACCCGTCTTCACGTCAGCGCAGCGCGCAGCGCCAGCAATCCCCAAAGCGCCGGATCCAGCAAACCGCCTGCAACTACTGGCAACTAGTGTCTCGACCGCCTTTCAGGCGGCGGCCTCAATTGGAAAACTCCGGCCCACGGTCCTGAAACGAATTCTCGTAACCTTTTCCGGTTTAGTTATCGCTTCAAATTTGCTTCATCCGTGTTAATCTGCCGCTCCGACTCCTTTCTGATTTAGATTTTTATCCATCTTCCGGAGATAAGAAATGAAACGCACCCGTTTTCTAATCCCTGTCCTGCTTTTAGTCATGGCCATGCAGCTTTCTGCCCAGCAGACCACGACCGCGAGCGGCGAATTGCTAAGCGTCGATTCCATTTTTACTTATCAAACGAAGTCGCTCGGTCCGGTGCAATGGGAACGAGATGGCGGTGGGTATCTCGCACTCGAGCCATCAAGCAAAAAAGGATTCGTTGATATCATCCGCTACGACGCTATTAGCGGTGCGCGAACCGTAAAAGTATCAGTTGAAAAACTAACGCCTGCGGGAGCCGCGGCGCCGTTATTGGTGGAGGAATTCATTCTCAGTCCAGACGAAAGCAAACTGCTCATCTTTACAAACACCGAGCGCGTTTGGCGCAGCAACACCCGCGGCAACTACTGGATAGTTGATCTCGAAAGCGCGGGAATCTGGCAATTGGGTGGATTGCCCGCAAAGGATAAACCTTCCAGTTTGATGTTTGCCAAGTTTTCGCCTGATGGAAGAAAGGTTGGCTACGTCCAGGAAAACAACATCTACGTCGAAGACCTCGAGGCCCGCGGCAAGCGCATTACGAAAATTACCAATGACGGTTCACGTTACATTGTCAATGGCACCTTCGATTGGGTTTACGAGGAGGAACTCTTCTGTCGCGACGGCTGGCGCTGGAGTCCCGATGGCGCGCACATTGCTTTCTGGCAACTCAACACCGAAGGCGTCAAGGAGTTTGTCCTCGTTAACAACACCGCCGGGCTTTATCCGGTTATCACTTCCTTTCCTTACCCGAAAGCCGGGGAGACAAATTCAGCCGCACGTGTAGGCGTGGTTCGGTCAACCGGTGGCGCTCCCCGCTGGTTTGAAATCGCCGGGGATCCACGCAACAACTATCTGCCCCGCATGGAATGGGCGGCCAGTTCTGACGAAGTTGTGATCCAACAACTCAATCGCCTCCAGAATACAAACGTCGTAATGCTGGGCGACATTCAGACCGGAAAGGTGCGGCCCATCATGACGGAGAAGGACGAAGCGTGGGTAGACATCTCCTGGGGCGATCTCGATTGGAACAAGACCGGTCTGGGGCGCGGCGATGTGGAATGGATCGACGGCGGCAAGCGATTTCTCTGGGCCAGTGAACGCGACGGCTGGCGGCACATTTACGCAATTTCGCGCGATGGACGTGAGGTAAAAGACATTACGCCTGGCGATTTCGACGTGATCAATGTCGAAAGAGTGGATACAGCCAACAACTGGATTTACTTCGAAGCTTCTCCGGCCAATGCGACGCAGCGTTATCTATATCGGGCGCCGCTCGCAGGTGTATCCAAAATGGAACGCATAACTCCAGCATCGCTCGCCGGCAGTCACAGCTACAACATTTCTCCACGTAACGATTTGGCAATTCACGTCTCGTCGTCGTTCATGAAAGTGCCGAAGACTGACATTGTGCGCCTGCCGGGGCATGAGGTTGTTCGCAGCCTGATCGATAACCAAGCCGTGCAGGAACGGATGTCGAAGCTGAAACCGACGCCTTTCGAGTTTTTCAAAGTCGATATCGGCGATGGCGTGCAGCTCGATGGGTGGATGATCAAACCTCCCGACTTCGATCCACAAAAGCGTTATCCGGTTTTGTTTTTTGCCTACACAGAGCCATGGTCGCAGACGGTGGTGGATGCGTGGGGCGGCCTGAATCTGCGTTGGCACATGATGTTGGCCCAGCAGGGCTACATTGTCGCCAGCGTCGACAATCGCGGCACCCCCGCGCCTCGCGGTCGAGCCTGGCGCAAGATATTTCACCGTCGCGCCGGAATCATCAATTCCCAGGATCAAGCCAATGCCGCGAAGGCAATTGGGAAATGGCCGCATGTTGATCCTTCTCGAATTGGCATGTGGGGCTGGAGCGGTGGCGGCTCGGCGACGTTGAATGCAATGTTTCGCTACCCGGATGTTTACCAGGTCGGATTATCGGTCGCGCCGGTTGCTGATCTTCGTCTCTACGACACGATTTACCAGGAACGCTACGGCGGGTTGCCGCAGGACCATCCGGAAGAGTGGAAACAAAGCTCGCCGATCACCTTCGCGGGGCAGTTGAAAGGACATCTTCTGATTGTTCACGGCACGGGCGACGACAATGTTCACTACCAGGGCACCGAGGCGTTGATTGACAAGCTGGTGGCCGCCAACAAGCCGTTTACCGTGATGCCTTACCCAAACCGTTCGCACGGCATCTACGAAGGCCCGGGCACGAGCAAACACCTTTATGGGCTACTGACTCGATACCTAAATGAGAAACTTACGCCGGGTGGCCGGTAAAAGCAGTGAAGGGTGAATGGTAAAAGCTAAAAGCCGAAGAGAGCTGGCTACCTGACGGATCAGCTTTCTTTTCGCCCTTCACCCTTCACTTTTCACGCTTCACTTTTCACGTTTCACTGGTTACCCTTCTTCCATGCGTTACCTTGTTTTTCTATTGACCACCGCCCTAATGCCGGCAGTCTTTGCAGTTGGCGTGTGTGCTCAAATAAACCCTCCCATGGTGGATCAACAGCGCGATGCTGAGAAGGAAAGCTATTTTGCCACCTTCACGGATCTCAAGCGGTTTCCCTCCGCCGACAGCCGCCGGAAGGCGTATGAAGCCGCCATCGAGTATCTGAAACGTTTTGGTGGTGACGAAGATCCTGATGCGCGCCGTGTGCGAGATTATGTAACCGAGTATGAAAGACCGGGACGACAACTTGAAATACTCAACAGCTACAAATCGAAGAATTACGCGAAGACTTTCGAACTCGGAAGGGCCGGTCTCGAACACGACCAGGAAAACTTTTTTATACTCTCCGTGCTGACGAAGGCTGGTATTGAAAACACGCAGAGTGGAAACACGAATCTGAACGAACCCACATTGGAGTATGCGAGAAAGGCCCTGGCGCTGCTCGAGTCCGGCAAGGTTACCAAGCCCGAGCCGTTTAATGATCTGAATGAAGGGCGGGGTTTCTTGAATGTTGCAGTCGGCGCGCTGATCCGAGAGAAGTCGCCGGTTGAAGCAGCCAAGGCATTCAGGAAAGCCGTGCAGTCCGACAGTGTTTATCGCACAGATCCGTTAACCTATCATCGACTTGGCATTGCGATCCTCAGGGGCGAGTTTGCCCAACTCACCAAAGAATACAGCGAGAAGTATCAGAAACAGCCTCCTTCTGCCGCGCAGCAGGAGATGCTGGCCAGAATAAGTAAACTGGGCCTCCAGGCACTCGACGCATACGCGCGCGCTGTTGCTCTGAGTGATCGCCCGGATCCCTCCAGCGAGCCAAACACAAACGTCAGCGGCACCAAGCTTCCTCCCGAGATACGAAACAAGATCCTCGAACAATTGACCTCGCTCTACAAAGGCTTTCACAACAATTCAGACGCCGGCCTAAAGGAATTGATCAGTACAGTGCTCTCAAAACCTCTCCCCTAGTTCGTGGAAGGGCCGCCCCATCTTTTACTTTCCGGATCCACAAGTTCTCGTGGTAATTCGTAGGAACTTTCCTCGCCGCGCGGTGTCTTTTTACCAAACCAAATTTCGAGAGGAGCCAACATGCGCAAGTTATTTCTAGTAATCGGACTGATTACTGTCGCCGCCTCGCAAGCATTCGCTCAGAACACGCCGAAACCAACCGAATCAGCCGCAACTGCTGAGGAAAGCATTCTCCAATTAACGCGCGAATGGCTGGCGGCCGAAGAGAGTAACGATCGTGCCACTCTGGAGCGAATCATTGCCGATGATTTCCGGGGTACGGCGCCGGGTGGTCAAACCATCTTCAAGGTTGACGTGATCCCGGAAGAAGGCAGCCAATCAGGGCTGGCGATCAGCGCCTCGAATTTGAAAGCGCGTGTTTTCGGTGACGCTGCCGTGGTAAGCGCGAATGGAGTTTCGAAGAAGGGCGAAAAAGGTGAACTAAGATTTACCTTGGTATTCGCGAAGCGAAACAACCGTTGGCAGATGGTTGCTGGTCATCTGTCGGCCGTGCTCAATCCGTAGGCGAACTGTTGTCTTCGCATTTGGTCGAGCGTAGTATTTCGGCATGCGGACTATCATCCTCCTGCTTGCGTTAGCATTCCTGCTTTACGGCTGGATGGGGCATAGAACGCAAAGCAATGCCGCAGCGTTTTTGCCGGACGAAACCGCGACTTCGGCGTCAAACCAGGTGGACTTCGAGACTCAAATCAAACCAATATTTCAATCGAAGTGCATGCCCTGCCATTTCAGCGGCGGCCAAATGTACTCCAGCCTTCCTTTCGATCGCCCCGAAACAATCAAGAAGCTCGGCGACAAGGTGTTCACGCGGATCAAGGATGAAAATCATCGTCGCTTGATCCGCGAGTTCCTTACTCAGTAGTAGTTTAGTGGGTCGATCTGCGCGGAGCGTAAGTGTTGTTACAAGTAACGCTCCCTGAGGATCGCGGTGTGGTGATCGACATGGCCTGCGAGTATGTACGCAATTGCGCGCACGGTGGCCGGGCTGTCGTTCGCTATCCCACTGCGGAGCCAGGCATCGTCAGCAAGGTTGCGGAAAAACGAGAGTGTCGCTTGTCGAATCGCCCGAAACTCGTCCACCTGAATCCGCCAGGGCACCTCATCGGCGTCAGCGCCTGCAACTCCGGTATCCTGATCGAAACCTGGCAAGTCGTTCGGAAAGCCGCGCGCAAACCAAAGCGCGCGAAAGACGAAAATCCGCTCGGAATCGTTGATGTGATTAAGCAGCTGTCGCATTGACCACTTTCCCGCGTCATACCGATAGAGTGATTGCTCTTCTGATATTCCGTTTAGGAAAGCAACGGTTTCTTCAAGTTGTTTTTCAAGCACATCAACTACATCGTCGCTGGTGATGCGGTTGATATAGCCGTGGAACTGTGTTGCAGCTTCTTGTGGTTCGGGACGTCCTAACATGGCAGTGATAGTAAGTCGAACTGCAAAAAAATCGCAAACGAATCAGCGGTCACTAAAAAACGGCGGCGCGATCGCTCGCGTCGCCGTTCCTCGTTTTGTCTTGCGCGCAGCCTACTGCTTTTTCGCCGTGCCCGCGCTCGCCGACTGTGTCAATATCAGATTGAAGTTTGTACCCTTCTCCAATCGTAGGTTCTCGCCTTGCAGCGACAACACTGAGCCGCCTTCGACCGACGTGCTGGTTGACTCAGATATCTGAATCCGGCCGAGAGTTCTGCCCACACCCGCGGCAGTGCTGCCGACCACATTCGTCGTAGAGTTTACGGTCGAGCCTACGGCTGAGGTGGTGCCGCCGACAACATTGCCCACCGTGGACGTCGTCGAGTTGATTACGCCACCAGTTCCACCAAGTAGTCCGCCTCCTGCAGCAGCGCTGGTTGAGCTGCTTGAACGCGCTGAGCTGGAAGCACCAGTGGCAAAAACATCTTCGTCATTCCGGCGAACAGTGGCGCTGCCGTTTGTGATTGAACTGATTGTCGCTGAGATGGGAACCGCCAGTGAGCCCTGCTCCAGTCGATCAAACAAAATTCCCACTCGGGATTGGCTCTCACCCTTGGTCTTTTGAGCCACCTCAGTCACATGACCTATCAATTTCGCACCTTTACCAACGACTGTTCGTCCGCCGGACTTGATCGCCTGTGTCGTTTTCAGCACTACCCGATCACCAACCCTGGCCTTGCGCACATCCACAGCGTTCTGCAGTTCACCACTCAACCGGGTCCCGGAATCAAGACTAATGCTTTTCTCCTCGCTGTTAACTCCGGCCGACGTTTGATTGACGGCGTCGCCAGTAGCTCGGGTTTCCGCCTTCTGAGCGTTTGCTAGGATTGCGCATGCGAGCGACAGACTTACTACCAGGATAGACTTCTTCATGATTTCACCTCTTAGTGTGCGCCTTTGCGAGCGCGTTTTGAATTACGTTCGGAAAACCAGCCGGATCCCACCGGTCAATATCACTCATGATGAATGTTGGTTTTGCTGTTTGTCAGGATGAGATAACACTAAGAGGCGTTGCCGTCAGCGGGGAGACGCTAGCGTTGCAAATTGATTGCAAATGGAAACCAGAGAATGAGGGAATCGCCGGGGGTGACGCGGACTTCGTTCGACCATTATCTAAGTTCCGAATTGGTCTAACAACCAGCGTGCTGGCAATTACAACCTATCTCGGTGACATGCGCCTTCTCGGCTTCCTCGCAGTATTCGCCGCAATACTTGCTGTCCTTTTCCGGGGGACAATCGCAAGCTGGATGAGCGCATTTGTTTACCTGGTTCTCTGCCATAAGACTATCCTGCCTTTTGAAATGCTCTTGCCTTCGTCATCATCCTAGAACTCAAAATTCGTGTGGTCAAGAATGAATCGTCTTTTATCTTAAGGCGCTGGACGGACCACGATTGTGCGTTTGGAGTCTCCCATTGTCAGCACCATCGGTTTATCTATTTGAATGGGATGTTCCTCGCCATCGATACTAATTATCAGATTCAAACTGGAACTCGGTGCACTCCCGGATGAGGTGGAGATACTGTTGGGAGAAACGCGCGGCAGCAGATTCGTAGCCACGATGCGCCACGTTGCAGGTGCGCAGCGAATACGAATGCCGGGGGCATCGGCCTCGAAGGATTCATCGGGAGCGACTGCATCAGCTTTGAACAAGCCCTCAGCACACCGCACCCCAGCGGCATCGTAGAACGTAACTTGTCCGGAAACGTATGCGTAAGCAATTCCGCTGGTGTTGCGGACCACCATGCGAATGTTGGTTACCGGTGAATCGACAGCCCCATTCAATGCCGTGGTCTTCAAAGTTGCCTCAAGCGCCGACGCGCCGGATCCGTCGAGCGCGACAGCTGCCTGTGTAAGCGCCACTGCTTTTTCAGTCGGAGAAGACGCGGGTTGAGCCACAACGCAGAAAGAACCTGCCAGGAAAACCATACACGCGAGAAGAGTCTTCATATATCTCCTTCACTGCAAATACTAGTTGTCGGCTGAGATAACGATTCTAATGCTCAACAGCTTCTCAATCAATCTACTTCCCAAGGGTTGGGATCTAATTTGAAGTTCTTCTCAGCGTCGTCATAGCGTTCTCTGCGCCTCGGTGGATACACTATCGCAAAAATACTCAACGCCGAAAACGCCGAGTTATTGCAGAGACCATGGATTAAGACCCTTGCCGCGAATTAAATAGCGGGAGGACGGCTGCACCGCGCGGCATGATATAACCCTCGACGTCATGCTCAACCTGATTGAGGGCTTGGGTTAACGAGCGCGCGGGCAACATTCGCATAATCCTTACGTCCTCAGGCGGTAATTCGGAAACCAGGAATATTCGATAGCGTTCTGCTTTCGTAAGCAATGACCAGGCAGTCTGGCCGTTGACTTCGTATGCATGACGCAAGCGAGTCTCAAGCGCGCTCGAGTTTTCTGCCTCAAACCATTTCAGGAAATTCGGGTGCCCCAGGCCGTCGCGGCATTCAGCCAGGAGAATGATGGTTCCGCCTTCCGTGCAGGCCTGGGCTGCCATGTCGAGCGCCTTATGAGCTTGTATTAGATTGATGTCGTAGGGTGAACCACCGCAACTAACTACTACGAGGTTGCGAGTCGCGTTAAGTTCTGTTGAATGGTTTGTCAGGTATTCTTTGCAACCGACGGCGTGAGCGTTGCGCCAGTGTCCCGCATAAATGCCGACCGCTCGTCCCCGGTCATCAACCACTGTATTAATGCTGAAACGCGGCTGGATCATTTCGGTTACTCGGTCGCATTCCTCGTGCACGGCGTTGCCAATCAGTAGCCCTGTGCCAACACCTGACCGGCGTCCACCTTTCTCGAAGTCGAGCGCAAGCATATGGGTCGCCTCGATAGTCTTTGCAGACGCAAGGCCCGGGCAGATCGACTTTCGTCCGCCAGTAAATCCCGCGAAGTAGTGATATCCAATCGCTCCCGTCAAGACCACATGATCAAACTCCTGCAAAGCTCGATTCACTTCCACTGGTGACCCACGCTCGGTTACGCCCAACCGCATCACCGCGGCGGGATCCTGGGCCGAATGGTCAAGGGTCTTAAGCCGCTGCGTAATGAATGGCGTCAGCAACTCAATCTTTTCAGCGGGTGTGACCGCGCGATGAATCCCGGTAGCAAAGATGATCGCGATGTCTCCGGGAATCACTCCGTTTTGGATCAGCCTGCGCACAAGCAGATTAACGATCTGCGCGCTTGCGGTTGCTCGCGTTGCGTCAGACACAACAATCAGAACGGAGTCACCGGGAGAGAAGAGATCGTCGAGCGACGGTGAATCAATCGGTGCGCTAAAGGCGTCGCCGATCTCGATGTCGGTTAGCGGTTTTTCAGGCGGAGAGTTTTCACCCAGACCCTGAAAGCGATGTTCGTCAAACGCGAAATTCTGCGTGCCGCGACCATAACTCAGTTGAATCTCAGTCATCACGCCCCAAATTCAACCAGAGCGCGTTCGATGACGTGCAGCGAAGCAAAGTCCGTTTCGCCCGCAGTCCGCGCCTCAGCGAGCCATTTGCGAAGCTGGCGGGCCTCTTCCATCGATGAAATTCGACATGCACCCGTGAGGGCCAGGGTTACGAGTGCGTCTGGCGCACCATGAGTGACCAGTGCGGCCTGGAGAGCTGCTTGCTCACGTAGGTCCAGAGTTAAGAGAAGCTTTATTTCCATAGTTGTCTTCGGTTTCGTGCGTTATGGCGAGCCGCCCCGGAGTTCATGGAATACTGTCTAGCGCCTGGGTGATATCCGCGATGATATCCTCGGCTGACTCAATTCCAACAGCGAACCTCACGGTCGCTGGTGAAACGCCCGCCGCCTTCAGCTGCTCATCGGAGAAACCGGCGTGGGAGGAATAGAGCGGATAGCTTGCGAGTGTTTCAACTCCTCCGAGCGAAGGGGCCGTGCGCACAAGTCGCAACGAATTGAAGAGCCGCTCAACGTCTGGTTCACCACCGATAATGTCGATCGCGACGACGCCTCCAAAACCATTCATCTGTTGCTTTGCCAGCGCATGTCCCGCATCGTCTTCCAGGCCCGGATAATAAACTCGCGCAATCCTGGGATGCTGCCGAAGCGCGAGCGCGACGCGGAGCGCGTTATCGCAACTCGCGCGAACGCGAAGATCCAGTGTTTTCATTCCCCTCGAAAGCAGATAGGCGGCCGATGGATCGAGCGTGGGGCCGACCATCGCCGAGATTTGCCGCACGCGATCGATGAAATCTTTGCTCCCCGCGACGGCGCCGGCGGTCAAATCAGAGTGACCGCCGAGGTATTTCGTGGCGCTGTGCATCACTGCGTCAATTCCGTGCGCGAGCGGCTGTTGCAGAACAGGTGAAGCAAATGTGTTATCGACAATGGAGAACAGCCCGGCCTTTTGCGAAGCTTCGGCCGCCATTCGGAGATCGACGATTCGATTCAGAGGGTTCGCCGGAGTTTCAAACCAGAAAACGCGTGCCCGTTCGCCTTTGATTGCGTCCAGGCTGCCGATTTCTTCGAGCGCGATGAATCGTGAGCGGATACTAAACCGGCTGAGGACCCGCGTTAGCGTCTTTACTGTGCCGCCGTAAATCGAGTCACAAGCAATTATCTCATCGCCGGCTTCACACAGAGCAGCCAGCGCGCAGAATGTCGCTGCTGAACCCGAGGATGTAACAACGCACGCTTCAGCGCCCTCAAGTTCGGCAATTTTTCTCTCTGCTTCCGCTACAGTTGGATTGGCATAGCGCGAGTAAAAATAAGCCTCCGGCAATTCACCACGCGCATAGCGGCGCATTTCATCAAAGCTCTCGAAAGCATAAGTTGCAGAATGAAAAACAGGAGAAACGACTGCGCCAAAAAGCTGCTCATCAGGTCGCTCGCCGCCGTGCACTGCAATTGTGGCGAGGCCCAACTTGCGTTTTTCGGAGGAACTTTTTTGGGTCATCGATTCGGAAGACTCCAACCAGGAAAGAAAGCGCGCCCAGCTTACCAAATGCTTGCTGAATTGGACACACGCCTTTGATAGTCAGCTTTGGCGGAACCGATCAGCACCTGCCGATCATTTGGCATCTCTGTTGGAAATGAAAAGGGCCACGTTAGTGGCCCACGGCAGCATGCATATTATGTGAAAAGGAATGTCAGACTAAAGCGCAGGTAGGCCCAGAACGGTATTGAAGTCTTTGTAGAGATCGTTGTATTCCCTCACGCGATGTTCGAGCAATTGTGGCAAGTCGTCGAGGTCGTTTAAGTTAACCGTCGCGTTGACGTTATTCAGAAACGCCGCATGTGCATCCAGAGTGCGAAGTGAAGGTGATAGCAGGACGACGAACAAGCGGCGGCGTTGTGCTGGTCTGAGCATGGTGACTTCGCGGGTCACGAACACCGGGCCTTGTTCCACCGGATCAAATCTCGCGTCAAGCACCACTATATCCAACTGATTTTCGCGCATCCGTTCAACTGCCTGGCTTGTGTCCTGGGCAACAAATACCTGCAAACCAATCTCGGCCAGACTGCGCGCGACTTTTTCGCGGACATCTTCAGGAACACAGACCAACGTTTTCCTTGGGTTCCAGGACGGTCGAGTGCCCGGCACAGAGCTAATTGTTCTCCCCTGCTGGTTCAACAGATCTGCCAATAACTCAGCCAGCCTTTCAGTGGCAGGCGCCGTTGCTTTGACTTCGGCGCTCTTGGGTTCGAGCTCAAACGGCGGAGCGGGCAGGGGTGGGTGTTCCAGTCGCGGGTGGTCGGTGGCGGGCGATTCGCCCAGAGCCAAAGCACTATGTCCTGCTGGTCCGGCGTTGGAAGCCGAATTGATGTTGCTGTTGCATTTGGGGCAACGAACCGAGAAAGGCCGCGATGGAACTTTAGTTTCATCGACTTGTAAGCGCGAATTGCATTCCTGGCAGACGATAATCATAGTTTTCAACGACGCTTTTCTTTATTGAGAGCTATTCGATCATGCTCAACATGGATCCACTTTCCGCTAACTCCGGCATCGGTACACCGCTGGGGCCACCGCGTTGTACGAAAGGATCCGTACCGGTCACGCCTTTCAGAGAGAGGTGCAAGTTATTCGGGTTCGTCGCGTAGGTGAGTCCATCGTCAAGCGAAATCGTTCCGTTTTCCACCATTTCTTTGATCACACTGTCAAAATCCTGCATGCCATCAAGTTTCCCGTCTCGCATTGCGTCGAGCAACGACTTTCCATCCGCCTCGCCTGCTTCAATATACTCACGCGTGCGCGGACTCGATCGCAGAATCTCAACCGCCGCGATTCGACCGCGGCTGTCCGCCCTGGGAATCAGTCGTTGGGAAACGATGTAGCGGAAGGTCTGCGCCAGACGAGTTCGGATAACCTGTTCCTCGTTCTTCGGGTACAGCCCAATTATTCGGTCCACCGTTTTCGAAGCATCAATCGTGTGCAGCGTTGAAAGGACCAGATGGCCGGTTTCAGCGGCCTCAAGTGCGATCTCAGTGGTTTCAAAATCGCGCATTTCACCGATGAGAATAACTTTTGGCGCCTGCCTTAGAGTTGCACGCAGGGCCGCCGGAAAGTCCTTGGTGTCGTGCCCAACTTCACGCTGGTTAATGGTCGAGTTCTTGTGAGAGTGCAAGTATTCAATCGGATCTTCGATGGTCACAACATGGTAATGCTTCTTCTCGTTGATGATGTCGATGATCGCCGCTTGAGTGGAACTCTTTCCTGACCCGGTTGGACCAGTCATTAATACTAAACCATTTCGCAGTTCGGCAATTTCCTCGAGTTGCAGGGGAAGACCAAGAGATTTCAACGTCGGAATGTCGGTGGGAATAACGCGCATCACAATTGAATAAACGCCGCGTTGCTGAAAGATATTCACGCGAAAACGCGCCCGAGACGGTAACGAATAGCTGAGGTCGGCAGTACCCGTCGTCGCTAACCGTTCAGCTGCATCGGGATTGCCATGCATCAGCGACATCGCGATGATCTCAGTCTGGTAAGGAGTCAGCTTTTGCATTCCCATGGGCTGCACGGGAGTCAGCTTCCCGTTCACTTCAACTTGTGGGAGTTGGCCGACCGAGAAGTTCAGATCGCTGATTTTGTCCGAGACGAGCAGCATTCGCTCGATAATGGGCGGCAGGTCGAAAAAACTCATTTAGCTTTGTGACTCCGGAAAGGGGGATTAAACGAAGGAGGTGGAGGGCATCTGTCGCCCCGATTGGCCTAGGGATTCTCTCGCAAAACGTGGTTAAACGCAAGCATTATCTAAATTCCTCCAAAAGGCGAGCTATTGAGGCGTTTGGAGCAGATAAGACGTACGGTCGGCCAGGCTGTTTTGAGATGCCCAAATGTCGCGAATCACCGCAACTGCGTCCGCACCAGCCTCGATTACACTCTGGCTATTTTCAGACGTGATCCCACCGATGGCCACTAGTGGCGTTTCTCCAACAACCTCCCGGATACGGCTCAATTCCAGGAGTCCCAGCGGCTTTTCAGCATTTGCTTTTGTCGAGGTGGCAAAGACGGGACCGGTAGCAATATAGTCAACCGGCATTTGTAAAGCCTGCCGAGCTTGTTCGACGTTGTGGGTCGAGAACCCAATAATCGCTTTTTCACCAAGGATACTTCGAGCGGCTTCGGGTGGAAGGTCGTCCTGACCGAGGTGAACTCCATCCGCTTCGAGCGCCAATGCGATGTCTACGCGATCATTGATAATGATTTTGACGCCCAAATCGCGCCCTACGCGTATCGCGGCGGCAGCTTCCACATAGAATTCAGCAGGCGACAGTAGTTTTTCTCTGAGTTGAACAAGACGGGCTCCCTGCCGCGCGAGATGTGCGACCTGTTCAGCGTGCGAAAGTTTTGAAAGGTAACGATCTGTGAGCGGGTAGAATCGCGTTCCGGCCAGGGCAGTTCGAAAAGGAGAACTCATGACGATGCGGCTTTAACTTTCTTTCTTTTTTGGGCGCTCGTTGGATCGCAGCACTCGCTTTCGCAAACGAATGCTTTGCGGCGTAACCTCCACCAGCTCATCGTCACCAATGAATTCGATTGCCTGCTCCAATGACAGCTCCTTCGGTGGCACCAGGCGCATAGCGTCATCTGCCGAGGCTGCGCGCATGTTCGTCAGTTTCTTTTCCTTGATGGCATTAACATCCAGATCTACCGCGCGCGCGTTTTCACCAATTATCATGCCCTCGTAAACCTTTATCCCCGGACGGGCAAACAAAGTTCCCCGCTCTTGTAAATTGAATAGCGCGTACGTCGTCGTTTCCCCCGTGCGGTCGGCCACCAGTGAACCGGTGGCGCGCCCGCGTAACGGACCCATCCAGTCGCCCCAGCGCAGAAACATCGTATTGAGAAGGCCGGTGCCTTTTGTCTCCGTGAGAAACTCGTTACGAAAGCCGATGAGACCGCGAGAAGGCGTTTCAAACTCAAGCCGCACCCGACCCGAACCGTGATTGATCATCTTGGTCATCTGTCCCTTGCGCCGACCGACCGCTTCGGTAACCACGCCGATGAATTCTTCGGGACAGTCGATCACAACAAGCTCTATTGGTTCGAGCGTCCGACCATCAACCACTCGAGTAATGGCTTCGGGCTTGGACACCTGCATTTCATATCCTTCGCGACGCATCATCTCGATGAGAATCGACAACTGCAATTCGCCTCGGCCCGAAACTTTAAACTGATCCGGCGATTCCGGCTCGATCTCTACCCGGATAGCAACATTGCCCAGGGTTTCCCTCTCGAGTCGTTCTCTTACCTGCCGCGACGTAACAAACTTGCCGTCCTTTCCTGCGAAAGGTGAGTTGTTCACCCCAAAAATCATAGAAATAGTCGGTTCATCAACCGCGATAACCGGCAAAGGCTGAGGATTTTCGACCGAAGTGATCGTGTCTCCAATCTCGACATTGTCGACGCCGGCCAACGCCACAATTTCCCCAAACCCGGCACGTTGGATCGACTCACGCTTTAAGCCCTCGAAAGCATAAAGCTGGGAAACGCGAACCTTCTGGAATGAGCCGTCAGGCTTGGCCACCGAGACCTGATCGCCAAGCGCAATCTCTCCGGAAAAGATTCTTCCAATCGCCAGCCTGCCGACATATTCGCTGTAGTCTAGATTCGCGACGAGCAGTTGCAGCGAGTCGCTTCGAATCTGTTTAGGAGCAGGAATCGTTTCCACGATCTGATCGAATAATGGCTGCAGATTTTTCGACTCGTCTGCCATCAGGCGCTTGGCGATACCTTCCCGCGAGATTGAATAGAGGATGGGGAATTCAATTTGCTCATTAGTAGCGTCGAGATCAAGAAAGAGTTCGTAGATCTCGTTTACTACTTCCTCGGGACGGGCATCCTGCCGGTCGATCTTGTTGACGACTGCAATAGCTGGAAGACGTGCTTCAAGTGCTTTGCGCAAGACGAAACGCGTCTGGGGCAGGCAGCCTTCGGCGGCATCGACCAACAGCATCACGCCATCCACCATTTTCAATACTCGCTCAACCTCTCCGCCAAAGTCGGCGTGGCCCGGAGTATCAAGGATATTAATTTTCACATCCTTGTAGTGAACGGACGTATTCTTGGCCATGATCGTGATGCCGCGTTCGCGCTCCAGATCCATCGAATCCATTACCCGGTCGCGGACCGCTTCGTTTTCCCGAAAGGTTCCTGACTGTTTCAACATGGCATCCACCAAAGTGGTCTTGCCGTGGTCAACGTGAGCGATGATTGCGATATTGCGGATATCTTTTCTTTCTTGACTCATTGTTTCCTTGCACAGAACCGGTCAGCTGAAAATTCTCGACTGGACGAAACCGCCCATCTTAGCAAGGCAGCGCCCAACTTCCAAAGACAGCACTCAGCAATGGTCACCGCTCGCTGGATAGGCGTGGGAAG
Organism: Pyrinomonadaceae bacterium; assembly: GCA_035557535.1. Lineage (GTDB taxonomy): Bacteria > Acidobacteriota > Blastocatellia > Pyrinomonadales > Pyrinomonadaceae > PSRF01. The sequence goes on along the minus strand of DATMDU010000063.1, from coordinate 288,806 downwards.
GCGTTCGTTTGACGCAGGGCTTCGTAGAGGACAATCCCCACCGCAGTGGCTAAGTTGAGACTTCGAATATGAGGATTCAGAATCGGGATTGTGAGGCATCTCTCCCAGTTTGCGCGAAGGATTCCCTCAGGTAAACCGCGAGTTTCTCGCCCGAAAACAAGGCAATCGGCTTCTGCAAAAGTCCAATCGGCGTAACTCTTGTCGGCTTTGGTGGTCAAATACAGGAAGCGACAGGCGGGCAGCGCATCCTCAAGTTCGGGTAAACTCTGGTGCCGATGCAACTGGACTTCGGGCCAATAGTCCAGACCCGCTCGGCGAACGGCTTTGTCGTCCAGGCGAAAGCCGGTCACCCCGACAATGTGAAGAGGAGTATTAGTGGCGGCGCACAACCGGGCGACGTTGCCGGTGTTGGGCGGAATCTCTGGTTCTACTAAAGCTACGCGAATCATCGAGTGATTGAATCAACTAATCATGGACCACCAGGGAAGGTTGCGAGCGGCAGGCGACCCGCGATGCCGCTCAAAATACAAAAAGAACGACGAGGTTCGCTTGAAGTGCTCGTCGTTCCTTTTGAAAGGCCCTGCTGGCCGAAGATTGTGTGCGCCAATCGAGGGTTGCTGTTGTAACGTACTGCTCTGAACTATCTCTTCTTGGCTGCTTTCTTCTTGGCTGCCTTCTTGGGAGCCGCTTTTTTCGCGGCCTTCTTCTTTCCACCTTTTTTAGTTGCCATATGCTCTATGTGCTCCTTCCTTCAAGAATTTTGTTTCCGGTTACCAACCACAAGATACTGTGTGTAATTCTCTCTTGTGGGCTAGAGTAAACGGCGCACAACATCTTGCTATATAAACGCAATCGCCCCTAATGTCAACAACTTATTACAATAGCGTGAAAATAAATTCCGCGGCTGAAGAGTGGAGCTGCACGATGCCGGCTGCAATTTTACTCAGCAGGAGCTGGGGTTGGACCATCTGGTCCATCGCTGAGGTTGCTACCAGGAATGGACCAGTCGACGAGTTTTTCTTTTTTCAAAGAGTAGAGAAGCACGCAGCATGGTAACTGTTATTTGAGTCTTGCCAATAAGGTCAGCGGAAAATTGGAGTAAAGATCCAACCATCGTGACGCGCGATTCCGTAATAGTAAATAACGGAATTACTATCGCTGCGACTGGCGACGCCAATGAATGGGCCAGAATAGTTATCGTCTCTAACCGCCGCCGAACCGCTCGTACCGGTGCCCCCTGAAAATGATATAGGGGCCATAAACTGTTCAGCCAACTTGAGTTGCTGGTCGCTGGTGTTCGGGCGAATGTTCTCAGAGTAGAGCATAACCTCGCGCACAAAGTCAGACATTTCCGGACCAGCGGGACGTATCAATCTCCACTCGCCCGATTTAGAAATGGGATCAATCGCTGCTGAAGGTCGAAGCACTTGCAGTTTTTTGGTGCCGCTGGGAACTCCTTCGAGGAGCTGGTCCATCGATGTGGGGAGTGCCGCCGGGCCTGCTGGTCTGCCTAGCCTGGTCTGATATAAATGGTAAAGGCGAATCGCTTCCGCCAATTGTTCGCCGCGAAAGATCGCTTCGCGTTCTCGCTCGCGCACGGCTTGCTGACGAATGCTGGGGGCCGCAGCCAGCGCGACGATGGCTAGCACTGTCATTACCGCGAGCAAAGCTACCAGAGCGTAACCTCGCTCATTGCCGCGCGCTGAAGTCCTGTCGAATACAATCCTCCAGACTATTGCTTCAGACTCCTTTGTCAATATCTTGTGGTGTGGTCCATCCGGCTTAAGGCTCATCGTCTTCACTTTCGATCCTTGGCGTCGGACGTTGCAGCGGGTTGCTTCGATCACCCTGAGTTGAGAAAGCAAGCGTATGTTTGATCTTCAGATTGTTATCTATCAGCACCAGCTCTTTCTCCGAGATGCTGGTCAATCGGAATCTCCCTCCCACCAGGTCGCCGCGCTGAATATTCAAAATTTCTTTACTCGACTTGTCCTGCAGGATCGCAGTGTCGATGTAGCGCGGCGTGCCGATGATTCCAATATAGGTATAGTTAGGAGTAGGTGGCGCACCGATGTTGAGTGTCGCGCTGTTTGAATAGACTTTGCCATCCGGTGTTCGCAGCATCACCTGGCGCGAGCCAGGATTGGCAATTTGCGAGGCCGGAACAGTTGCGGAAACCTGTTGCGGACTCAGGAACCGGGTCGGGAGTTCATTTCCGTCGATCACCACGCGCATCCCGGGAGTAAACTTATCGCCCGCTATCTCCAGCGTGAAATCACCGGTCCGAGCAAAAACCATCGCCGGAGACAGGTTTGCGAGCAATGCCGGCGGAATTGGCGTCGGCGTCGGCGTCGGGATGATGGACGGCTTTGGGATCACCACTGGTGGTTCGTAATAAACGAAAATATTCCGCCTGGCCTCCGGGACTGCCGGGTTCCCGAAGTCCCAGTTCACGGGCCGCAGCTGATCTAACAGATCACCCCTGGACTCGGCTGGCACCTGCCCCTGCGCTGGATTGCTGGCAGTTCGGGTCGTGCGAGTTGGTGTGGGGGTAACTCCTGCACGTGGGGGTGTCTGGCTGGAACTGTCGCCGAAGCCGAAGAACGTCCACCAAAGTAGAATGATCGCCACGAGCCCAAGGACAGCAGCTCCGATCACTTTCTTCCGCTCTTTCGGATTGTTAATCTCAATCGGCATATTACTAGTGGCTCACATCCAACGGCACGAACTCCCCGCTACTGCGCCGGAAATAGGTGGCCAACTCCAGGCGCAGGCTGACCAGTGACCCGCGAGGAGCGGCAGCACCGCCTTCCATAGTCGGCGCGCTATTTGTCTCAGAAGCGCTCTCCAGCTCAACGCTATTAATGATGATGAACTGCTTATCCAGTTCGAGGTCTCGCACGAATCGACGAAGATTCTGGTACTGACCTTCCACCGTCACGCTGATGGCGATTCCCGGATAGATACTTTGCCACTTAGCACTCGCAGACTTCGCTCCAGTGCTCGATGATTTCTGCCCAGCGGGATCCAGTGGCGTGTAAGTAGGGCCTGATGTATTGCGCAAACCATTCTTGCGGATTAACTGGTTCAGACTATCGTAGAGGCCCATTCGCCCCGCATCCGAACTAACAAGCCGCTTGCTCTCGAAGCCATCAAGACTCTGCGTTATACCCTGAACTGTAGCCTCGGTGGTTTGTCCCTGAAGTACCAATGCCTGCGAGCTTTTTAATTGATTTTGTAATCGTGTGCGTTCCAATTTGAGAGTTTCAACACGCGATCGCGCAGGCACGAGAAAATACAGGTAACTCACGATTACCAGCACCAGGATTAGGCCACTGCCTGCCAGGGCTACGAGTTCGGCCGGACCGACAATGCCGTTCTGCCGGGAAACGTTGAGCGTCTCAAGTCGCGTCCGAATAAAATCGCGACTTGCGGTGCGACGGGTCGGCGCCGGATTTTCGTTCATCGCGCTTCTCCTTCGGTCGACCCAGCTGAGCTTCCGTTCGCTGCTATTGCCGCCGGTTCAATGGGCGCTCCGGCGCGCGGTCTATAAACTACGAATAACTCATATTCCGTTCCAGTCTCGCCGCGACCCGTTTGCAGATTCTGGGATCGCAATTCAGCATGAAAGATGCCGGCGCGATCCATCTGCGCAATCATGTCGGTAATAACGGCCGGACTCTTGGCAATAACGGCGAGCTCTAGTTCAGTCCGGAGCTGGTCGCCTTGCTTAGTCACACCACGCACATCAATTCGCTTGACCCGGACAGTTCCAGGAAGCGCCGCTTCCAAATCTGCGAAAAGGAGTGACCAGGAAAAATGCTTCCGATCAAGAAGTGTATGAGCTGCCGTAAGCGTCTGCTGTTGCTCAGGAGTGAGCGAAGCCTTCACGGCTTCGGCTCGCTGCTTGAGCGACTGTTCCTGTTGAAGCAAACCGTTAATATCGTTTTGGATTGCCTGGGCTTCGAGAGTTGTCTGCCGGGTAGCACGAACAATGAAAAATAGCGAAATGAGTGAGACGAAAATCACCAACGCCGTCACTGCCCATGGCAGGGAACGATTGGTAAAGGGCTTATTTGCGAGGTTAAGTCTTGTTGGCACTGGGGGTCTCTATATTTTCTTCACGTGTTCCTTCGCATGGAAGCATACACGGCTCAAATAAGCGGGCGCAACCAGGGGCGAAAAGGTCAGTCTCCTTTACGTCTAACGCACGAGATGACGCAGCGTTTCATAAAGAAGACGCGTTTACGCTCAGATTCGTTGTATTCAGGAATTACGCCGGGGGTGCAGCGGCCCTTCGGTTCCCGCCAAAGATGGACGGTAAGCACAAACTCGGTTTCGACCGCTCCGCTTAGCCCGGTACAGCGCCGAATCGGCTAGTTCTACTAACTGGATAGGATCGGTCGCATCGTCAGGAAACGCGGCGACTCCAATGCTGATCGTAATGTTGTGAGTTGCTTCGATCTCCGGAGTGGCAATTTTGGTGGCCGAAAATCGATGGCCGGCGATAGCCGCCCGTACGCGTTCAGCCGCTACCAGGCCTTGTGCATAATTTGCATCAAGCAGGAAAGCGGCAAACTCTTCGCCGCCAAACCTGGAGGCCACATCCCCGGCGCGCAGAGACTCCTTGATCACGCGGCCAGACGCTTCGAGGGTGTTGCTGCCCACCAAATGACCGTAAGTATCATTAACGTCTTTGAAGTGGTCCAGGTCCATCATCAGGACACAGAATGGACGCGACTCGAGTTCGGCTCGAGCGGCTTCCCTACGTAGTTCGGAAAAGAACGACTTGCTGGTCAGTAGTCCCGTCAGCTCGTCATGAGCGATGAGGCGATGTATCTGCTGCTGAAATTCCCGATCGATTTCATCCAGCAAATCAAAACGAAAAAGATGATCACCGATGACAATCTTATCTCCATCGTTGAGAGCAGTTTCATTTATGATCTCGCCATTAACAGTGGTGCCATTAGTGGAGCCAAGGTCAGTGATCCGATAGCTTTCGCCTTTGAGATCCCGATAAGTGGAAATTCGCGCGTGCAGCCGGGAAGCGCGTGAATCATTCAAACGCACGTCAGCCTCGAGCGCTCGGCCAATCGTTACTTCGTCCCGCTCGAGAGGGATCGGAACCGCCAGCAATTCGCCGCGAAGCGAGACGAGTGCCGGCCGTCGCTGGTGCTGATTTGGTTTTTGAATTGAAGTTGCTTCAAGCGTCCGCGTGAGGCCCGAGTCGTCGTCATTAATCTTTTCACTGGGCATGCGATCCTGGCTTTTTAGAACAATCTGCGGCCGCGAAGCTTCGTTTCCAAAACTTTAGTTAGAGAAACGGCAATATCTTAGCCTGCGCCCAGAGACGGAGCAACGTTAATGTCGGCGGCGGTGGAGTTGGGCTCGCGTCGCGTCTCGCCCGGGAAGGCCTGCTTGTGGCAAGTGTGGCCTGCTCTTATAATCAAAGTTCCTAATAACTCGATGATAAGTCTTACTATTCTATTCCAGTGAAGAGTCAGAAGGAGATCTGGGTTGACAGAACTACCAACTCCCACATGTTCGTGGTCCACTGAAAACCTTTCCGTGCAGCAGGTGGCGGTCGCAGCGCTGCCTACTGAATGGGGAGACTTTAAGATCGCGGGTTACCGTTCTATGGTCAGTGATGAGGAATTTGTAGCGCTCTTCAAAGGAGAGATGCTCCGAGAAACTCCCACGCTGGTTCGCATCCATTCTCAGTGTTTAACCGGTGACGTCTTTGGATCTACTAAATGTGATTGCGGAGGTCAACTTCATCAAACGATGAGGATGATTGAGGCCGAGGGTCGCGGGGCCATCGTCTACCAGCAGCAGGAAGGGCGCGGGATCGGAATCCTGAATAAGATTCGTGCTTATGCTCTACAGGATCATGGCGCAGACACCGTGGAAGCCAACGAGCAACTGGGACTGGCAGTGGACCTGCGTGAGTACAAGCAGTGTGCTGAAATCCTGTTTGATTTGGGCTTGTGCCAGGTTCGGGTTATTTCAAACAATCCCTTAAAGCTTCGCGCGCTTGAACAAGCAGGGCTGAAAATCGTCGAGCGCATTTCCATAGAAGTCCCACCCACCGAAAAGGCAGCGGGCTATTTGCGAACGAAGAAGGAAAAGCTCGGGCATCTACTCGATCTCAACGCCAGATAGTTTGCCAAAAAAAGGGCAGGAGCCTCGAGCTCCCCCCTTTTTGTTTCAACTTAGGCTGTGGTGTTCTTATCACCCGATTAGGATCGAGTGCGTAGGTCCTTGATAGTTGCTTTGATCTTTTCGGCATTAGCCGCTTTGGGTTCCATTTCCAAATACTTCTCGAGATGAATCGCGGCCTTCTTGTAGTCTCTGGCTCTCCAATAGATACCGCCAAGATAATAGTGAGCCTGGCCCACTCGCGTGCCGCCAAGGCTGATTGCTTTTAAAAGTTCCGCCTCAGCCTCCTGATAATTCTTAAGATTAATGAGCGCGATTCCCAGATACATATGAGGAGTAAAGGCGGAACCGTGCTTCCTTAACGACTCTCTCAGTTGGCCTTCTGCCTCAGCAAACTTGTTCTGATTGAGCAGGGCGATTCCATAGTTTAAGCGGGGCTCGAAAGCGTCGGGTAAAAGCGAGACTGCGGAGCGGAGAACCTCTGCGGCCTTGTCGATTTGCCCGAGCTTCATGTATTGCACGCCCAATTCGTTCAGGGCCAGGCCAAACCCCGGGAAGAGAGTCAGCGACTGTTTTAACTCGGCAATTGCTTTGTCAGTCATGCCTTTAGCGACAGACTCCATCGCCTGTATGTAAAGGGCTGCAGCAGGCTTGGGAGCCGTTGCGAGTGTGGCGCTCAACACGCCCAATCTGTTATCGCTGCTGTCGGGCTTGGGTCTAAGGTAGACCTGGACTGTAAAAGGCCGGGAGATGGGAATCATTCCGGCGGGCCGCCGGGTACCCACTGAAGGCGGCTCTATGTGCACCGGTTCCCGCGCGGTTTCGTAAAACTCACCGCCTTCAATAACAACGGTGTAACTGCCGGGTGTTAGCGCTTGAAAGGTGAAGCTCCCATTCGAATCGGAAAAGACGGAAAGTTCACCATAGCCTGAACTTTCCAAACGAACCTTGAGTCGCAAGTCAGCGCGCTGTCCCGAAGGAAAAACGATCCGGCCACGGATGACATGGCGCCCGCCGGTTCCTCCGCTCTCGACGCCACCACCCTGGGCTTGAATCGACGAGAAAATTGACAGCAAAAGAATCGCAGCCAGCAACGGACAACCCGCCGCAAACGTTTTCTTGAAGAAGTAGTTATTTAGAGACATCTCGATAACCTCTGGAAGTAGCAGTTGCCGAGGGGTGAATATGCCGGGGACTTGTAGTGAACACCTGAGACTACCACAAAACAAAAGGGGAGGCGTAGGTTATACGCCTCCCCTATTCAAGCCTCATACACTCCGGAGAGTGTGTCAGGAAAACCAGCTTAGAACTGGAATTTCACACCGAGGCGCAGAGCGGACGGAAACTGGAAAATCGTTCCCGTGCCGAAGAACGGATTGGCAACTGGCGTGATGCCAGGCGCTCCGCTGTTGATGAACGCGGTCTCATCCTGTCGGATTGCACGCTGGTTGTTGAAAACGTTGAACCAGTCGAACTGGAAACGCAACTGACGATTCTCGCCCATCTGGATGGGGTAGTAACCACCCAGGTCGAGGTTGAAGGTCGTCGGAGTGCGATTGCTTCCGGTGAACGGATTGATCGCCGTGCCGCGCGGTACGCAACTGAGACCTGCGATGCAGAATCCTTCGTTGTCGCCGTAGAGCGGATGCGGAACCAAAGCGTTGAAAGGAATACCAGACTGCGCGCGGAATGAAGCGCTCGTCAGCAGCTTGAACGGCCAGCGATAGCTACCGTCAAACTTAAACTGATGCGGGCGATCATTCGGCAGGCGGCCATAGAGACCGTTGAGCAAGCTGACCAAATCGAACAGCGACGTGATGTTCGGGTCAGACTGGCCGTTGTCGTTGCGGAACAGGCCTTCGTAGTTACCGATCAGGCTTGAGTAAACGTAGGAAGCGATGAACTGATAGTTGTTCGTAAATCGCTTCGTGGCCGTCAACTCGAGAGCGCGATAGTAACGACGAGCTGGACCGAAACAACCGATCGCGGGATCGTTGCAGGCCAGGTCTTCCGTGGTCTCACCATTGCCGCGGCGGCCTGGGTTGAACAGGAAGTAGGTGGTGCCATCGTCGAACGAACCGTCTTCGATGACTTCATCCTGCGCACGATAGACGCCGCGCATTCCGAGCACGAAATCTTTGGCGATTTCGTATTCAAAGCCAGCGGTCGCTTCATTGACCGACTGGGGCTTGATACCCGGATCCAACGGCGTGATGTGGTTGCCCAAATTGCCGAAGTTGCCGATATCATTGGAACCCGAAGGACCGTTCAGACGGCTGACGTTCAGGTTGAAATCGTTCTGAATGTCGTCACCGCCGGCGCGGACGTTGATATCAAGTGGAATCGGCGTTTCGATGTAACGCGCGAAGTTGGCGAACACCTTGCCACGACCTTCACCCGTGAAATCCCAGGTGAAGCCGATACGCGGCTGCATGTTGCTGCGGAAGTCGTTCAGATTGAAATACTCATTTCCACTTGTTGTATAGGCTTGCTGGAAGTCCCAGCGCAGGCCAAGGTTGACCTGGAGGTTTCTCGTGATCTTCCAATCATCCTGAACGTAAAAGCTCTCAACGTTTGATTTCGTGAACTCGCCTTGGGTATTGAGACTGAAATCACGAGCACGAACTACGTCGAGAATCAGGAATGGGTTAGCGTCGTTAACGCCCACATTGCCCGTCGTAGCGGTCAGAATACCGGTGCCGGCAAGAGCGCCACCAGCGATCAGCAACTCAACGTTGGCCGTGCGCGATGCGCTTGGGCAAACGACGTTGGTGCCGTCACGACGGCAGATCGCAAAGCGGTTTTCAATGCGGTGCGGTCCCGCAGGATTACCGGAACCGACGTAATTAAGATCCGGACCGGTTGAGTTGGTGTCGATCTTGTACTTGTTCTGGTTGAACTCGAAACCGTACTTGATCGTGTGGCTGTTCCAGGTGTTCTGCAGTCTGGCAGCAAACTCCACGCGATCGCGATTCTGTAGAGACTGGAGACCAAAACCCTGGCGCACAAAGTTGCGCTGGATCGTGCCGCCTGAACCTTCAACGAAAGCGAGACGAAGTCCGCCGGCGTTGGTGATAGCGCTCTCAACCGGGGTTACTACTCCGCCAGCGCGAAGAACGGCAAAGCGATCCGTGACCAGGCTCGTGCTTGGATCTTCAGGAAGCGTGTTGGCGCGCTGGAAGTGCAAGCCACCCGAGAATTCACCAATGAAATTCGGGCTAAAGGTTGAATTCAAACGCGCGGCGTAATTCGAACCGCCAGTTTCCGTGGTGCCACGGAAGCTTCTGGGATCCGCACCGAAACCGGAGAAACCAAACAAATGACCTTCCTGCTTGGTGAAATCACCAAAGGTTGAAAGGGTCAAAGTGTGGCCTTCGTTGATGCCCCAGGTAAGCTTGCCGGCATAGAACGGAGTCGTGACTTTATTTTCAACGTCCTGAAGGAACGTCTGGGTCAGGAAGTGATTCGTGCGCCGTTGGGGATTGAAGGCACCAAAGAACCAGAGCTTGTCCTTAACGATCGGGCCACCGATGTCGAAACCAGCGTCAACTTCTGAGAAGCCGTTGGCTGCGGAGCCGGTACGCGGAATCGCGTCGGTCTTAACCTCGCGAACAAAGCTCGTCGGCGTGAAATACACGAAGGCATCGCCGCGAAACTGGTTGGAACCGCTCTTGGTCAGGACGTTAAAGATACCGCCTGTTGACTTACCATACTCAGCGCCGAATGCGCCGGTCTTGATTTCGACTTCCTGGACAAACTCGAAGGGCAAGTTCGCGCCCGAACCACCGAAGGCGGGATCGGAAACGTTAACGCCGTCGAGAATGTAGTTGTTTTCCGGACCAGACGAACCGCCGACCGAAGGGTCGCGATCGCGGCCTGAGGAGTCGCGAAGACCAGAGCGGGTAACGGTCGGTGCGATCGAATAGAGCGACTGGACCGTGCGCTGGGTTGGGAAATTTGAAAACTGCTCTGACGAAACGTTGGTGCCGGTTGTGTTCGCGGCAGTGTCGATCGCCGCGCCGGAAACGTCAGTGACGTCTACTGTAGCGGTGGCGCCGGCTGCCTGGAGGTCCACGTCAACCGTCGTTTGCGATGAGAGATTAACTTCTACGTTATCTCGCGTGAACGCACCAAAACCACCCGTCGCTGCGACCGCTACTGCGTACCGTCCGGGAGGGAGGTTACCGATAGTGTAACTACCCGAATCGTTAGTTGTGGCCGTCTGCGGGCGAATCAAGTTCGGGCTGGTGACGGTAACGACCACGCCCGGCACGGCGGCGCCATTGGTGTCAACGACCCTTCCTGAAATCGAACCTGTCGTTGATGATTGGGCGAATGCGCTTAGCGCCATGCACAATACAAACATCGACAGGACAATAAATCTCATACTGATTTTCATACTTGCTGTCCTTTCGTTCTTTTTGCGTAGCTGAATCTTCATCTGACGTTGGTCTAAAGCGCTGATTCGCGGTTTAGCCTGACCCTCCAGAGGGGGTGCGACGACTGACGAGTGAATATGTTCTGGAGAAAACGGCATTAGTCGTTGGCCCATTTTGCAAGTCTTATGCCCATAATGGGATAACTGCCCGAACGTTTGATTCTCAAGGACTTAGCTCCGGCACTTGAGCGCAGGAGCACAGGCCAAAATCCAAAAACTTGGGGAGAATCCATAAATCACAACCGCAGCCCTTTTAAGACTTCGTGAGGAATCCTACACGTCAGGCCAGCGAGACTTTTCCTGCTGAAATTGCCTTTCCACTGTTTTGCGCGTATCTAAGGAAATTACAAAATGTCAGAACGTATCTGTCGCGACCCCGTCCATAACATCATTCACCTTCACACGGATACTGACGAGGCGAGTTGATGATGCGTTTGATCTACACGGCAGAGTTTCAACGATTAAGACGCATCAAAGCAGCTTGGGCTTGGGCTCTATACCTACAAGGGCGCCGAGCATTCTCCGTTTTACATACTCGCTGGGTGCGTTTCAAATGATGAGTCGTGAGCTTGATCGTCTGAGCGAAAAATACAATCGATAATCACGATCGCGCCGGCGCGCGCAGCAGCCTTTACGCGCCGACAGAAAACGCCGCTAACTACCTACGCGCTAAGAAGGAAAAGTTGGGCCATCTACTGGATTTCAATAAGCCCGCATAACCGCTGAACCACTTTCTTGATTTACGTGTAAGGATCGTCTTGGGATAACCGGCCAGTTGTTTCCACAGAATGTGGAGACTGCCGTCAGCATCCTCGCGAATCACGCGAAAAGCGACCAGGATGTCGGCCTTTTACCTATGATCGTTGGTATTTTGGCCTTATAATTAGAGCCAATCAGAACTCCCAGGCATTTGGATCCTTCTAGTCGTTCACGCGCCATTCGCTACTGGAGCTGTCACCATGAATAAAGCTGCTTTGATTTTGTGTCTCCTGTTTAGTCTGGTCCCATCTCAATCCAGGTTTGCTATTTTTGGACAGGTTCGAGACGCAAACGGCAACGGCGTAGGATCGATACGAGTCTCGCTTCTTAATGAGAATGAGCAAACGCTACGCACCGTTTTCGCCGACAACACCGGACGATACAAATTTCCGAATCTGGGTGAAGGAATCTATCTTGTCCGCGTCGAGCCTGCCGGGACACCCTTCGAGGAGTTGACCCACAGAATTGAATTGCAATCACTCTCTCCTTTGTCCTCTTCGACAGAGGATCCCTGGATGGTTGACTTCCGCCTCAAGGTAAGAAAAGAAGAGGGGCGATCAGGCGTGCCTGGCGTTATATTCGTTCAACCGGTGCCACCAGCGGCGGTCGAACAATTTAACAAAGCAGTAAGTAGCTTGAATGACAAGAAAACTGAATCGGCGATTCAGTTTTTCCAGAAGGCCATCGAGTTATACCCTGACTATTTCCTCGCTCTTGAAATGTTGGGCACCGAATATGTAAAGGGCGGGAAGTACGTCGAAGCGGTGCCGGTTCTCAGTCGAGCTACGGAGCTCAATCCGAATGCGTCGAAGAGTTTTTACGCTTTAGGCGTGGCGCACTTGAAAACAGACCGTTCCGCTGAGGCGGTGAACTGGTTGCAAAGGGCAGCGGACAAGGATGCGAAGAGTGCCAACACATTCATGATGCTGGGCCTGGCCCACGGCAATCTTGGTGCGTATGGCGAGTCGGAAACCGCGTTCAAGAAAGCTTACCTGTTGGGCAAAAGCGATGTGGCTGAGGTCCATTTTTATCTGGCTGGGATCTACAACAAACAACAGCGGTATGCTGACGCCGTCCGGGAGCTTGAGTTGTTCTTGAAAGAATCGAAGGACATCAGGGATCGCGACCAAATTAAAGGGCTGATCGTTAAGCTTAAAGAGAAGGCCAAAACCCCAAAGTAGCGATCCTGTTTGGCAGCTCAAGCAAAGTTCCAGTTTCGATTTCGCCAGTCCCTGCCTCTCGTCTGAAGCTCGGTAAGCCACCTTTAGAGCGTCTGCTATGAGTATTATTCCTTTACTGCTCGGCCTCATTTTTGCGCTGGTTCCAACTCAATCCAGGTTTGCGATTATTGGGAGTGTGCGCGACCCTGGTGGCCAGCCGGTCGCGACTATAAGGGTTTCGCTGCTCGGCGAGAACTTCCAGAATCTGCGCACTGTATTTGCTGATAGCTCCGGCCGATTTCAATTCAGGAATCTCCCCCAGGGCATCTACACTATTCGCATCGAGCCCGCCGGAACGCCTTACGAAGAGGAATCCCAGACCATAGAATTACAATCGATGTCCCCGCGACGTTCCGCCACGGAAGAACCGTTCGCGGTTGATTTTCGTCTCCGGCGAAAGCGAGGACAGGCGGCGGAAGTGGCGCCTGGAGTTATTTTTGTCCAGGAGATTCCGGAACTCGCGCGTGAAGAGTTTAGACGTGGGCAGGCAGGCCTTAACGGACGGAACCCGGAAGGGGCCGTGCAGGCGCTTCGGAAAGCAATCGAAATTTTCCCTGACTACTTCCTGGCACTGGAACTGCTCGGCACCGAATACGTCAGAAGAGAGCTGTTTAGTGAAGCTGTGCCGGTTTTGACGCGTGCCACACAAGTGAACCCAAACGCCGCGCGAAGCCTCTATGCGCTTGGCGTGGCGAACTTGAAAACCAACAAATCGGTTGAAGCGATAAACTGGTTGCTGCGCGCCGAAGACAAGAATCCTCGAAACCCAAATGTGCACATGATGCTGGGTCTTGCTTACGGCAATCTCGGTTCGCTGGCCGAGTCGGAGCAGGCCTTCAAGAAAGCTAACGCTCTGGGTGGCGGCCGAAGCGATGTAGCCGACGTTCATTTCTATCTCGCCGGTATTTACAATAAACAGCGAAGATATGCCGAAGCGATACGTGAGCTGGAGTTGTTCTTAAAGGAAGCAGAGGGCGTCAAAGATCGCACTCAGATCAAGGGATTGATCGAACGGTTGCGCGAGAAGCTCAGGCAAGTAAAGTAGGATTTCTTCCAATCGTTTATTGGAAGATGTTCGACACAGCCAAAAAGGCTGCGCATTCGTTGAATGCGCAGCCCTTCTAGTTTAATGAGCTCGGGTCTTAGCCCTTTCGGGGCCAGGGCTAGAACTCGAGGTGAACACCTAAGCGAATATCACGGCCTCCCTGGTATGAGAGGGGCAGGTTGTAAATCGGATTGTAGAACGGCAGCACCCAAGGCAAGCCTGTCGCCGGGTTGATATTGCCGGGCTTCCGAGTCACAGGAATTAAGGCTTCTGCATCGTAACCGCCATAGGGATCGGGTACCAGGGTACCCAGGTTTCCATTGCGGTTTCGACGAGTCGTTACGGCGACCACGGCCGCTTGGTTGAAGAGGTTGATGATGTTGGCATCAAACCTCAATGCAACACGTTCGGTAATTGCAAACCGATGCGCCAGAAGCACGTCGGTCTGCGTGTATACGGGAGTCCGGCCGAGGTCTCCGCGACCATTATAGAAGGCCGGCACGATGAACGTAGCTTCTGAGCTGAGCGGGGTGCCGCTGAAGGCAACCTGCGACAACGAGAAGGTCGTCGCACCTGCGCGCGTGTTCAGCAGATAGTTTCCGAAGAACTTGAACTGGTGCGGACGATCAGTTGCCAGTAGTCCGTAAACATTCTTGCCTCGACCGTCGAAATTGCCCGGCGAGAGATCGAATGCACGGCTTACGTTAGGCTGTGATCTTCCGGCCTCATCTGAGTTGGCCAGACCCGCCCAATTACCAAAGAGGCGGCTGTACAGATACGAGGTAAAGACGTTCAAGTTGCGCAAATGGCCTTCCGTGAAACGCTTGTCAAAGCGAACTTCAAAGCCCTGGTAATCACGTTTGGCCTTTGGAGTCAGTGGTTCACCGCTGGCCGTCCGGTTACCTGGAAGGTCAGCAGAGGTTAGCCCAAAGCCCGGATTGCCGATGGTATAGACTTCGGATCCGAATACATCAAGGACGCCGATGTCCTCAATTCCGTAACGAAGATGCTTATTCGTATAACGGAAGGAGAGCACCGAATTTGCTGCGAGAGCATGCTCTGAAGAGATTGTCCACTCGTCGCTGGACATGGGCTTAATATCAGGGTCAATACCATCGAGTTCACCCGCAGCATTGATCGGAGCGGAGCGGTTGTCAAAACTGATGATCTTCGCGCCCAGGGCACCCGCGGTAGCCTTGCTAAGTTTCGTGATGTCAGGATCATCGAGCTTGTAAACGTGCGAGAACCAGAATTCGCCGGCAAATGAGGTTCGTGCGAGCTCATACTTCAGAGTGTCGACGAACCGACCCCAGCTTCCGCTGAGTTTCCACTTACCATTACCCAGCACATCGACCGCAACGCCAAACCGCGGAGCTACCTTGTCCCTCCAGCCAAAGGAGATTGGGTTCGGGATCGGAGTGCCGTCCTCTGTCGTGGCTTTAAAAGGTGGCAGGAACTCGTTCTCGAAACGAACTCCAATGTTAAGGGTTACTCGGCGGTGGGCTTGCCACTGATCCTGGATGTAAAAGCCCTTGTTAAGGCTGTTGGCACCGGCTTTGTGCCTCACGCCATCTTCCCATCTGTAGTACCCATAGGTACCGCGCGTGGGCGGGATATACGCTGGGTTCGTAGGATCTCCCCGCTCGAATTCTTCACCCCAGTAGATGTCAAACCGGCCATCAGGATAGTCATCTTCCAGACGGTTGGCGATACGATTTTCTGCATAGCCGCCCTTAATAACGTGTTGCTGTCCGCCAACACGGGCAAGGTAGGACGCATCAAGGTACAGATTTTTGCGCGTGGTAATGTCAAACAAAACCAGGAATGGGTTGCTGATGTTCTGTTTACCAGTCGCTCCGACGAGCGACGGGGGAACTGGCGGGCCTACATATGTTGATCCGGGAATTCCATTTGTTGGACGCGCGTAAAGTGTGAGCGGCCCGCTGGGGAGACCATATGTGTTCCCCTTATCATTCAGGTACTTGTATCCGTAACGAGCACTCAAAACCAGGTTTGAGGTCGGTGTGTAGGTGAAAGAGAACGTGGTTGCGTTGGCCGGCGTATATCCGCCCAGAACGGAGAGATCGTTTGTCGGGGGAGCAACGCGCGGGTCAAGGCCGGTCAGCCCGCCTCGACTGCGAATCGGCGTCCACAGGAACGATGAGTTGAATTGAATCTTCTGAGTTGGCGCATAGTCAATTCGGGCCAGCCCATAGTGACGCGTAATCCGGTTGACGGTTGACTTCGCACCAGCCAGGAAAGCAATGTTGCGTTCCGTCCGGCTAAACTCCGGGAAATAACTGGTAAAGAAATGGAGACGCTGCTTGATAATCGGACCACCCAGCGAGAAGCCTGGATAGAAGCTCGAATAGTCATCTTCCTTTGGAACAAAGAACTCGGCACTATCTTGATTGCCGGGATTTCTCTGCCAAAAGCCACGCGGAGCCGCGTTGAGCAACGAATTGCTGAAACTGAGTGAGCCGCGACCATGAAATTCGTCGCTGCCGCTCTTGGTGATGACGTTGATCACGCCGCCGGTGGCGCCGCCAAACTCCGCTTCGAATCCGCCGCTCTTGACCTGAACCTCGCGAACAAACTCGAACGGAATCGCGCTCTCGCGCCCAAGTGCTGCGTTACGAATGTTAGAGACTTCAACACCGTCGATGACGAAAGCGTTCTCGGAACCGCTGGCGCCGTTGACCGAGTATCCACCGACGCCGCCGCCCGGGCTGTTGCCGGAGGTACCAGTGGCGCCTGCACCAGCACTACCAGAGCGCGTGTCAAACAAGACACCTGGAGCAGCGGTCAGAATCGAATTGAACCCACGGCCTTTCGGCGTGTTTTCGATAAAGCGCTCGTTGATGTTGGTGGCAGTCTTACTGGAGGTCAGGTCAATCAATTGTTCTGAGCTGCCAGTGACTGTGACTGTCTCGGAGACGTTTCCTACTTCAAGATCAAAGTCGACTCTGGCTTCGCGACCAAGCTGAACCTGAACCGCCTCTTGCTTGGAGGATTTGAACCCGCTCTGGGTGACAGTCGCTGTGTAAATGCCAACAGGGACTTTTCCGAAAAAGTATGAGCCGTCCCCGCTCGTGGTGGCTTCCAGCGGTCGAACCAGGCCGGGACCTTCAATTGTAACTGTAGCGCCGGAAACTGCTGCGCCATTGGAATCTAGAACCTTGCCTTGAATACTCCCGGCATTCTCTTGCGAGAAAGCCAGCGGTGCGCAAAGGGCTAAGAGGGCCGTTAAGGCAAAAAGCCTAAAGGCGCTTCTCAAATTCGCTGATAATCGAAGCATATTGGAATTCTCCTTCTTCTGGGGTCAGAGACTGGGCCTATTAAACTGAGATGAAATCTCGCGATTTCCCATGATGGAACTACTGTGAGGCAGCTTTTGCTGAAACCAGTCAGTCTGCTTTATTGCTTCAGACTATGAATTTGAGCTTAACCTGATCGAGACTTATATCTGAGGTTCCGAAAACGCAAGTTGTATGCCCGGTACCGGAACTATGACTAGTTGCTCTATTTGCAAGCTTTTCGGGGTTTCGCCGACCCCAACCAAGAGGTGTAAATCCGAAGTTATAGAAAAATTCCATAATTTTGGAGTTGTGCCTTTGAAACGCGCAACGTATTGCCTTCAGGAGGTTTTGCGGGTATTTAAGAAGCGCACATGTCTGAGCGTATTTATAGAGATCCAGTTCACAACATCATTCGTCTTCGCACCGACACTGACGAAGGCGAGCTGATGATGCGTTTGATCGACACCCCTGAGTTTCAACGGCTGCGACGCATCAAGCAGCTGGGACTTGGACTCTACACATATCAGGGCGCCGAGCATTCTCGCTTCACACATTCGTTGGGCGCATTCCATCTCATGAGTCGCGTGCTCGATCGCTTCAGCGAAAAATACACCATCGACAAACAAGATCGGGCGGCGGCGCGGGCAGCCGCCCTGCTTCACGACGTGGGTCATGGATCGTTTTCTCACGTCATGGAAAAGGTGCTCGGTTTTCACCATGAGAAATTGACCATGGAAGTCATGCTCAGTGAAACAACTGAGATCGGAAAACTGCTGCGCTCTTACTCAGACGAACTGCCCGGGAAAGTGGCAGCAATTATTGGAGGCACTTCGCAGCCGGCTGCGTTGGCCCAACTGGTTTCTTCGCAGCTTGATGTTGACCGAATGGATTATCTGCTGCGCGATTCGCTGATGACCGGCGCCAAGTATGGGATCTACGATCTCGAATGGATCATCAACGCGCTGGCGATTGACGAAGACAACGACCGCATTTATGTGGCCGCACGTGGTCTGTATGCAGTTGAAGAATATCTCCAGGCCCGCTACTACATGTTCCGGCAAGTTTATTTTCACCGCACTTTGCGCTCAGCCGAGGCAGTACTGAAATCTACGCTCCGACGCGCGCTCAAGCTTTTCGAAAGCGACGAGGAAATTTGGCATGCGCGCGACACTGCGTTTGAGAAAGTTTTACGGAAGCAGTCGCTGACAGTCACCGAGCATCTCGAGATTGACGATTCGGACGTTCTTTTTCACGTTAAGCAGTGGCAGCGCGCGAGTGATCCGATACTCGCAGACCTTAGCCGCCGTTTCACCAATCGCAGCCTATTCAAAGCGATTGACCTCGACATGCCCGAGTCAGAGCGGGCCGCTTTTCTGGCCGCCGCGCGCGAGTGTGTTGAGCGGGCCGGTTACGATCCGGAGTACTACTTCATCGAAGACCGCGCCAGCGACGTGCCTTACTACAACTACTACACGGCCCAGGGCGCCGAACCCAAGAGTCGCATCTACGTCGAAGACGGTTATGCTCGGCCGTGCATCCGTGAGATTACTGAAGTCAGCGATGTCGTCAGGGGCCTGCAGCGGGGTTACGAGCTCCATCGAGTCTGTTTTCCGGCGCAAGTGAAAACTGAGGTTTATAAGCTTTATCACGATCTGTCGCCTGGTGGCCGCTCGGCTGTGGGCGGTCAATCGGCTGGATAAGAGGTATGGATTGCGATGGCTAGAATTAAAGGAGTAGATCCAGAGAAGGTTGAGCGACAAATAAAGACTGTCCTCGATGCGCAGGCTGCAGCGTGGGGTGCTCCGCTCCTGAATCATCTCGTTTATGCGCGCCGGCCCACGATCTTTCGGGGGGCCCGCGCGATGTGGACCGGCATCGATGGGTCGAAACTCATCTCGCCCGCTTTGTCAGCGCTGATAAATCGGCGAGTCGCTTCGCTTAACGGCTGCGAGTTTTGACAGGACATCAACGCTGCCGTGAGCAGCCAGCTCGGGGTTACAAACGAAAAGATCGATGCGTTATCCGATTACGCCGGCAGTGAGCTTTACCCTGATGAAGAACGTGTGGCGCTGGAGTTTGCCGACGCCATGACGATTACCGGGCGGGATGTGAGCGACGAACTGTTTGCTCGCTTGCGGACTCACTATGATGACGACGCGATCGTCGAGTTGACCGCGATTGTCGCCTGGGAGAATTCGTCGAGCAAATTCAATCGCGCCCTGCGAGTGCCGTCACAGCAACTGTGGAAGAGAGATTCATAACTAACCGGATCCGGCTGAACAGTTAGCGAACGAATTCACCTTCCTGCAATCCCTGGCGTTCCTGAATCAATAAATGAAGATCGTCGCATTTTTCGCCATAGTCGCTTCGGTCGCACTCCTCGTCATCCTCCCGGCTCAGGAAGTGAACGCCTCGTCGCAAATTCCGGATCGACCGTTGAAAATAGCGGTATTGCATTTCGGAAATTCACCTTTGGGCCGCCTCGCTGCGGATCAGCTTGCTGCCAACGTAAAGCGGGAAACGGGTTTCTCGATCCTTGATCCTGATCTTGCACGGGCAGCCGCTCTGGGTGTTTCCTATTCCGGCTCGCTGAATCTTTCACGGACCGAGGCGCACAATCTAGGTGCGGCCCTGGGTTGTGACTTCTACATTCTCGGAGATGCGCAAACGCTGCGGCGCTCGCCTTCCACCGGCCCGGTGTATTTTGAATCGTACGCTTCAATTTTCCTGGTCAGCGCGCGCACGGGTAAACTCATCAGTTGGGAAAGGCCAAACTTTCGCGCGGATAACCCTGAGGCAGCTGAAAAATCTCTCATGACGGAACTGTCGGGAGTCAATGCGAGCCGCCGTCTTGGGGCCGCAATCGGACGGGCGCAGAAAGAGGAACAGGCCGATCGGGAGCTGACATCCGCAAGGCAGGTTCCGATCATCGAAGCAGCGCCGGACGACGAAAAACTTGCCGAGTCTGAAGGATTGCGATTACCGAGACCCTTCCGGCGTTTGGCGCCTGCATATCCCAATTCTGCGGCGCTGGCTGAAGCAGTAGCCACAGTTGATGTGCTCGTGGATCTCGACGCGAAGGGTGAGGTCATAAGCGTTGAAGTAGATCGTTGGGCGGGCTTCGGTTTGGATCAGTCAACGATTGAAACTGTGCGCCAGTTACATTTCTTTCCGGCGATGCGCAACGGCGCGGCAGTACCCATGCGTATCATGCTTCGTTACAACTTTCGCAAGCCGCCTCGCTGATAGTGATTAGCATTATGATGCGTGAAGCAAAGCAAGACATGAGTTACCACCTTTTCATATCTAACCGATCCAGGCAGGCGCTGATCGCTGCAGTCTTGCTGGCTCTCTTTCTTTCGCCTTCCTACAGTTCCCCTGATTCTTCCCCGGCGCGCGCGGGGGGGAACGGCTCCACACTCGTATCCACTGAAACGCGTGAAGGACGTCTCGCCGTTTTCGATGATGTCTGGGCCACGATCAATGAGCGCTATTACGATGCGCAGTTTCATGGCGTCGATTGGGAAACCCAAAAAACTAACTTCCGCGGGCTTGCGGCCGAGGCCGGCACCAGCAGGGAACTATACGTGGTGCTGAAACGCATGATTGCATCTCTGGGCGACTCTCATACTCGCATCTACCCGCCCGAAGAAAAGTTTGACTGGTGGCGACCGCGATTCGTGACCATCGGTGTGACGCTAAAGGAAATAGAAGGACGAGCGGTTGTCGGACAGGTGCAAAAAGGCTCTGCCGCTCAACGCGGAGGACTGCGAGCGGGCGACCTGATCGAGAGCATAAACGGCCAATCAGCTACTGCCCTGGTGAAGAGCAAGCTGGCCAACGCAAGTGCGTCAGGGTTGTTATCAACCTCGGCTACGACGAGCAGGTTTCGGGCCTTTGCCTCGTTGCTCGATGGGCCAGCAGGCAGTTCGGTTGAGATCCGCTGGCTGGGTAAGAATGGAAAGGAACGGACGGCGCATTTCCGGCGCGACTGGCAGCAACGTGAGCTTGAACTAAGAACCAGGCGGGAATCAGGGTATGTAGTAATTGAAATCGACGCTTTCACAAAACCCATCGCAGCAGCTTTTACGCGCGCGCTGAAAGAAAAAGTGAGTGGAGTGCGCGGTGTCATTCTGGATCTTCGTTCAAATGGCGGCGGCGATACGGAAGCAATGACCGATATGGCGTCCGCGGTGGTGGGAGCCGGTTCCAGCCTCGGACAATTCACCGAACGTTCCAGATTCAGCTTCACATTGTTTACGCGATCAAAGTCGGCATTGACGCCGGAGAGAATTGCCGCGACGAATTTGCCGATGGTTGTACTCACCAGCGAACGTACCGCCAGCGCAGCGGAGATATTCGTGGCGGCGATGAAGGCTTCAGGACGCGCCAGTGTAATCGGCGCTGAAACCTGCGGGTGTGTGCTGGCCATTCGTACCCGGCATGCACTACCCGATGGAGGCCTGCTCGACGTTAGCGAGCTTGATTACCGCACTGCTGCCGGAATTCGGTTGGAAGGACGCGGCGTCAAGCCCGACGAGTTCGTGCAAATCGAAAGGTCTGATCTTTATTCAGGCCGCGACCGCGCGCTGGAGCGTGCTATCAACAAAATGAAGACTAGAATGATGACTCTCGCCCCAACTTTTGAGACAGGCGGGGCTGATCTGGCGAACTCCATAATCCTATTCTCTGTTTCGGCTTGATTAATGCTTGAATTATACTTGAGTTCCTGCTGCTCACGTTTCGAGATGGTAAACTAGTAATCCAAGAAACTATGAGCGTAGCAATGGCAGAGTTTATCCCAAGACCTATCCAGCCGTTTATCCGTGTGCTAGATAATGGTGACGGCGCTGACGTACTGAAGTGGAAGTAGAATTGAAACAGGCTGAACCTTATGGAAGCACCACAAGTGAAGAGTGAGATCATCCGAGCGATTCAGGATCTTCCGGAAGACGCGACGGTGGAAGACGCGATGGAGCGACTCTATTTTCTCGCAAAGATCGAACGTGGTCTTGAGCAGTCTGAATCCGACCTGACAATCTCACATGATGAAATCAAGGCCAGGTTTGTAAGGTGATTGAAGTTCGTTGGACACCGCAGGGAGCCGACGATCTTCAGGCCATCTACGATTTCATAGAACGCGACTCGCCCCACTACGCTCAGATGATCGTCGAAGATCTCCTGGCTGCGATTGACCGGCTCGAACAATTCCCGTTGATGGGCCGACAAATCCCAGAACGGCCACGCGAGGATCTTCGCGAAATTATCAGGCCGCCCTATCGGATCGTTTATCGAGTTGGGAAAGTGATTTGATTCTCACAATCTTTCGGGCCTCTAGATCGTTTCCGTCCAGACCTGAATAACAAACTGGATCGGCGAGTCCACAACAGCTCATGCTATGATTCGCGCACGTTTTCGAACCCCGCAGGTAATCAACAATGCTTTATCTGTCGCAAGTTTTGGGTCGCCCCATACGCGACCTTGAAGGTGAGCGTGTGGCCACCGTCAAGGACGTAATCGTGCGTTTGGGTGAACAGGATCACCCGCCGGTAACGGGACTGGTGGCGCGCTTCGGCCGGCGTGAGTTTTTCCTTTCCCGCTGGCGCATCACCGAGCTTAACGAGCACGGCGTGCGACTCAATTCCGACAAACTCAACCTGCGTCCGTTTGTGCGTCGCGAGGGCGAAGTCCTGCTTGCGCGCAACGTGCTCGACAAGCAATTAATCGACGTGGATGGCAAGCGAGTGGTTCGCGTGAATGATGTGCAACTGATCGACGTCGCCGGCGACTGGCGCGTGACCGGCGCTGACGTCAGTCTCCAGGGGCTTTGGCGTCGTCTCGCGCCGGCGGGTTTCATGGGCACGCGCAAGGCAGTGGAAGTAATCGACTGGTCCAACGTAGGTTACCTGGCTACCGACCAGGCGGCGGTGCGGCTCAAGTCTTCGCAAGGCAAGCTGGCGCGTCTTCATCCGGTGGAAATTGCGCGTCTGGCTGAGGCGCTTTCCTATCATCACGGTTCCGAAGTGGTTGAATCGCTTGACGATGAAACCGCGGCCGAGACGCTGGAGGAAATGCCCTCGGAACGACAGGCGCAAATCATCGGTGACATGAATCAGGAACGCGCGGCCGACATTCTCGAATGGATGTCGCCCGACGAAGCTGCCGACGTGCTCGGCGATTTGCCGGAGGAGAAAGCGGAAGAACTCCTCGGACTGATGGAGAGCGAGGAACAGGCCGACGTTGCCGAGTTGCTGCCTTATGAAGACGATACGGCCGGCGGACTGATGACCACGGAGTTTGTCACGCTGCCGCGTGAGTTGACGGTTGGTGAAGCCCTGGCGCGTTTGCGCGAGATGGCGGAAACGCCAAACATGATCTATTACCTCTACGTGGTTGAAGGCGAAGGGCTCTGGAAGTTGTCAGGCGTGATTGCCTTGCGAAGCTTGATCCTGGCCGATCCGTCCGTGCCGCTGGCAGACGTGATGCGCACGGAATTTCAAAGAGCGCATCCGGATGAACCGGCGGGCGAGGTGGCCCAGCGAATCGCTGAATACAATTTGCTCGCCTTGCCCGTTATGGATGAAACGGGCGATATTCTGGGAATCATCACCGTAGACGATGCGATGGAGATCCTGCTGCCGAAGGACTGGCGGCAACGGTTGCCGCGACTGTTCGGGTAACACTGATTAGCCACGCCTCTTCAGAACCACCTGCGTAAGCGGGTGGGTCATTCTTTCTTTGGCAGGCTGCGGGCCGCCGCTTATGCAGGCGGCTCTGACAAATCATATGACTGACGGAGAACCTCCAAGTGGCCGAAACACCGGGAGCGGACCAATCCGCAGCAAAGGCCAAACACCGTCGTTTCTTACGACGCGGCGCAGGAGGCGTGAAGCCTCGCTTCGCGTTGCGCCGAAGGCTGATCGCTTACCTGGCCATCCTGGGTCCCGGCATGATCGCCGCGAGCGCGGGGAATGACGCCGGCGGCATTGCGACCTTTGCCTCTGTAGGCGCCGAACAAGGTTATCGACTCCTCTGGATACTGATCCCGATCACAATCAGCCTCGGCCTGGTCCAGGAAATGTGCGCTCGCATGGGCGCTGTTACCGGCAAGGGACTCGCCGATTTGATCCGCGAACGTTTCGGCGTGCGCTGGACGGCATTTGTGATGTTGGCGCTCTTGATCGCGAATGGTGGGGTGACGGTTTCTGAATTCGTCGGCATTGCCGCAGCCACGGAGTTGTTTGGCGTACCCAGATTTGTCTCCGTGCCACTTTCAGCGATGGCCATCTGGTGGCTGGTTGTAAAGAGTTCCTATCAACGCGTGGAACGAGTGTTTCTGCTCATGTCACTCGTGTTTCTTGGTTATATCGGGTCTGCCTTTTTGGCAAAGCCCGATTGGGGCGAAGTCGCGGCGGGGCTGGTGACACCAAGTTTCAGTTTTGAACCCGCATACCTGTTCATGATAGTGGCAGTTGTCGGCACCACGATCTCACCATACATGCAAGTCTACGTTCAGTCGTCCGTTGTCGATAAGGGCGTAACGCCCGAAGAGTATGGGCGTACGAGAACCGACGTCTGGGTAGGAACAACTCTCGCGGCCCTCGTGGTTTTCTTTATCGTGGTATCTACGGCTGCGACTCTGCATAAACACGGACTGCACATCGAGAGCGCTGCCGACGCCGCGCGCGCTCTGAGTCCACTCGCCGGTCCTTACGCGGAAAAATTATTCGCGATTGGATTGTTTGGCGCTTCGATGCTCGCCGCCGGCGTGTTGCCCCTGGCGACGGCCTATTCCATCAGCGAGGCCCTTGGTTTTGAGAAAGGTGTGTCACGCAGCTTCCGCGAGGCTCCGATCTTTATCGGAGTGTTTACCTTTCTCGTGGCAGTTGGCGCGGCCATCGCGGTTATCCCGAACCTGCCGTTGATTAAGGTCCTGCTCGTTACTCAGGTAATCAACGGTTTGCTGTTGCCGATTATTCTTTTTGCCATCCTGCGATTGGTAAACGATCGCGAATTGATGGGCGAGTATGTGAATGGACCGCTTTACAACATCGGTGCGAGACTAACTGCAATAATCGTTACAGCCCTGTCTTTGCTGTTCATTGTGGTAACGCTCTTCCCAAACCTCTTGCGCCGGTAGCAATAGATTGCAGACGAATTTCCGCCGCTTTGAGGTCAGTAAATCCTTCTCGCCAACTGAGGGAATCAGTGATAAAAGATACCGCTATCACTTTGACCCTTTCGTTTTTCGCGAGCAGACCTCGGTAGAAACGTGAACCGCACGCGCACCAAGAAAAAAATCATAGCTTTCCTGGTCGCCACAGCGTTCGTGGTCCTGGCGCTCTACCTGCTTTATGCCTTCCACCATTCGTTGCAAGACTTGCTCGCCACGCGAATTGCCCTCGGCGAATCAAGCGCCAATACAATGGTAAGTGTTCTGCGCCTGGTCTTTTTTGCGATCCTCGCCTACCTCCTGGTGCGGGCGCTGAACTCACTCATTTTTGGTCTCGTTTTTCGTTTCCGGCGTGGGTTTGAAGCCCCGGCTTTAGTGCGAAACATCTTCACGATCATCGCCTTCACAGCATTGTTTTTTCTGATATTCAGCCGGATATTTCCGGGCGCCAATCTTGGAGCGCTGTTTACGACCTCGGCAATCTTCGGTGTGATTCTTGGCCTGGCCCTGCAGGATACGCTGGGAAATTTCTTCGCAGGTATTTCGCTGCAGGCGGATCGGCCTTTTCAGGTCGGCGACGTAATCACGGTAGGTGTTCTTCGGCAGACGGGCGTGGTTGAGGAAATAACCTGGCGGGCGATCAAGATCAGGACCTTCTCAAACCACATTGTGCTGATTAGTAACAGCACTGCCGCGAAGGAGCCGATTGAAGTTTGCCCTCGCCACAACCTGAATGCGCGGCTGGTTTTCTTCAACACGCTCTACACCGATTCGCCGGCGAAGACAATCCACGTCGTCAGAGAGGCGGTACGCGAGGCGGACAACGTTTCGCAAAAGATAACTCCCATCGTCCGCATCAGGAATCTCGGTGACAGCGGTGTCGAGTATGAGGTCAAATATTGGCCGATTGACTATGCCAGTCACAATGATACCGACGCTCTGGTTCGTCAGCGAATTTGGTACGCGTTTCGCCGGGCCGGTCTTAACTTTGCCTTTCCGACTCGCACACTGATCGTAGAACGTCCGCCGAAACCAGGTGAGGTTGAAGCCGACGGTGGGGCGATCGCGGAACGGCTCAGCGCCGTCGATATATTTGCCCCCCTCTCAGCCGAGGAAACCATCATGCTCGCTCAGGCGGCGACGAGCCATGTATTCGCTCCTGGTGAGACCGTGATTCGCGGTGGCGATCCGGGTTCGTCCATGTTCGTAGTTCACAACGGTCGAGTGAGTGTTGAGATCACCGAAAACGGTATCGCTCGCACCGTCGCGACACTGAGCGACGGCGCCTTCTTCGGCGAGATGGCGTTGTTCACTGGCGAACCCAGAACCGCCAGCGTCGTAGCCCTTGAAGAAACCGAAGTACTGGAAATTGGCCATGCCGCCATGAAGAGCGTTTTCGACAACAATCCCGACCTCGTCGAGTCGCTGAGTCATATCATCTCCGAACGGCGCCAGGGCTTGGCCGCAGCCGAAGAAATCACCGGGTCAGGCGAAGATGAACGTGCAGGAATCCTCTCCTCAATCAAGCGATTTTTTGGCATGAAGTAGCCCTCCCAAATTCACCCGGCAGCCGTCCCCGCGCGCGAGCCACGCCCAAATTCGTGCTTTTCGTTAGTGTTTTGCCCTCCGCCGTCTAACTTGACAGGGCAAGACTCAAATATTATTATCCCTCTGCGCTCACCGATGTGGCTCAAGTTTCTTTGAAGTCTGCGGTGAGCGCGCTAAGTAATTAAGGAGGAGAATGACAATGCCAATAGTTCGTTATGATCCCTTCCGCGATTTGCGCACTCTGCAGGAAGAGGTGAACCGACTGTTTTCAACTAATTTGACTCGAGGTTTTGGCGAAGAAGGGATCGGCCGCGGCGCCTGGAATCCCAGCGTCGACATTTATGAGAATAAGGAGCAGATTGTCCTCGAAGCCGAGCTGCCGGGAATGAACCGTGACGACTTCGAGCTCTCTGTGGAAAACAACGTGATTACCCTACGCGGCGAGCGTCAATTCGAAAAGAAGGACGAGACCGATAACTATCACCGGGTCGAGCGCTCTTATGGTTCGTTTACGCGCTCATTCACGTTGCCCCAAACTGTTTCCGCGGACGGCGCCACGGCTGAGTACCGAAATGGCGTACTGCGCGTGACGTTGCCGAAGCGAGAGGAAACCAAGGCCCGCCGCATACAGATTAGCGGCGAAGGAACAGCTGGTTCGCCTAAGACCATTGATACCAAAGCGACAAAACCTGAACCTGACTCGACCGAGAAGTCGAAGACAGCAACGAGTAGTTAACCAGCAGGCGGCACTGCCTAACCGCAGCTAGCCGGAGTTCAAAGCAAGCGGGGCGTCTTCGGAGTGATTTCATTTCTGAACGCCCCGCTTAACATTCAATGAAGTTAGTCAAAATCAAATGCGTCTAGACAAATTTACGTTACGAGCGCAGGAAGCAATCCAATCAGCCATAGAGCTAGCCGAGCGCAATCAGAATCAACAGGTTGAACCCGAACATTTGCTGGCGGCGATGCTTGAGCAGGCAGAGGGAATCGTGCGCCCGATTCTCGGCAAGCTGGCGGTTAACGTTCCGGTAGTGCTAAACGACGTTCAGGCGGCGATCGCGCGATTTCCACGGGTTGAAGGCGGGCAGCAATACATCAGTCCGCGGCTCACGCAAATATTTACCGCTGCGCAAAAGCAGGCAGACAAGATGAAGGACGAGTTTAACTCGACTGAGCATCTCCTGCTGGCGCTCGTTGGCGAGAAGGACGGCGAGGCGGGAAAAATACTGAGGCAGCACGGTGTCAAGCAAGAGGATCTGCTGAAGGTAGTCGAACAAATGCGTGGCGGGTCGCACATCACGGATCAAAATGCGGAACAGAACTACCAGGCCCTTTCTAAATACGCTCGCGACCTGACCGAGCAGGCACGCAAGGGCAAACTGGATCCGGTAATTGGTCGTGACGAGGAAATACGCCGGACGATTCAAGTCCTCTCGCGGCGAACGAAAAATAACCCCGTCTTGATCGGTGAACCTGGCGTCGGCAAGACGGCCATCGTTGAAGGCCTGGCCCAGCGAATTGTTTCCGGCGACATTCCCGAAACACTGAGGAACAAACGGTTGGTGGGCCTCGATCTTGGCGCCATGCTGGCCGGCGCGAAATATCGCGGGGAGTTTGAAGATCGTCTTAAAGCCGTTTTGAAGGAAATAGAAGCGGCGCAGGGCCAGATCATTCTGTTCATCGATGAGCTGCACACGCTCGTCGGCGCGGGCGCTTCCGAAGGAGCAATCGATGCTTCGAACATGTTGAAGCCGGCGCTGGCTCGCGGCGAGTTACGTTGTGTCGGCGCAACCACGCTCAACGAATACAAGAAGTACATCGAAAAAGATGCGGCGCTGGAGCGCCGGTTTCAGCAGATTTACGTCGGCGAACCGACGGTTGAAGATACGATTGCGATCCTGCGCGGTCTGAAGGAACGTTATGAAGTGCATCACGGGGTGCGCATCAAAGACTCCGCGATCGTTGCCGCGGCCACGCTTTCCAACCGTTACATCACCGACAGGTTTCTTCCCGACAAGGCCATTGATCTAATAGACGAAGCGGCTTCGCGTCTCAGGATCGAGATTGATTCATTGCCGCAGGGGATCGATCAGTTGGAACGCGAAATCGTTCAACTGGAGATCGAACGGCAGGCATTGCAACGCGAGGAAGACGCGAAATCAAAATCGCGCCTGCAGGAGATTGAGCAACGAATTGCCAATCTGCGCGAGACCTCGTCGGGCATGAAGGCGAAATGGCAGTCAGAGAAGGAGGCCATCGAGCGCATGCGCAAAGCGAAAGCCGAGCTCGAGCAGTTAAAACTACAGTTGGATCAGGTTCGTAACGCCGGCGATTTGGCGCGTGCTTCGGAAATTCAGTATGGGCAAATTCCGGAACTGGAGAGAAAGTTTGCTCAAGAGCAGGTAAAGCTGGCGGAGTTTCAAAAAGACGGCGTAATGCTCAAGGAAGAGGTGGACGAGGAGGACATTGCCGAGGTCGTGGCGAAGTGGACGGGCATCCCTGTTTCCAAAATGCTGGAAGGCGAGATGCAAAAGCTGGTGACGATGGAAGTACGCCTGGGCAATCGCGTCATTGGGCAGGAAGAAGCATTAGCGGCCGTGGCCAACGCAGTGCGCCGCGCTCGCGCCGGACTGCAGGATCCTAATCGGCCGGTGGGCTCGTTCATTTTTCTTGGTCCAACCGGCGTCGGGAAAACTGAAACGGCACGATCGCTAGCCGAGTTTTTGTTTGATGACGAGCGCGCAATGATTCGGCTGGACATGTCTGAGTACATGGAAAAGCACGCCGTGGCACGGATGATCGGTGCGCCTCCCGGATATATTGGTTACGAGGAGGGTGGGCAGCTAACCGAAGCAATTCGCCGCCGGCCCTATGCGGTTGTACTTTTCGACGAGATTGAAAAAGCGCATCCCGACGTTTTTAACGTGCTCCTGCAGATTCTGGACGACGGCCGGCTAACCGACGCGAAAGGCCGGACCGTAGATTTCAAAAACACTGTGCTGATCATGACGTCGAATCTCGGCTCCCGCGAAATTCAGGAAGCGGAAGGCGATGAAAGCCAGGTGCGAGAGACTGTTCTGCAGGAACTGCAGGCCCAGTTCAAGCCGGAATTTCTAAATCGTGTGGACGACATTGTTATCTTCCACCAGCTTTCACGTGCTCAGATTGTCAAGATCATCGACGTGCAGCTTGAGCGGCTGCGCAAGATGCTGGCGGAGAGAAACATTCACCTGGTTCTGGATGACAAAGCACGAGACCTGCTGGCGCGCGAGGGTTACGATCCAATGTATGGTGCTCGGCCCCTGAAGCGAGCGATTCAAACGTTGATACAGAATCCACTGGCAGTAAAACTTCTGCAGGGTGAAATTCTGCCGGGAACGACGGTGACTGTAACGACTAAGGGCGAGAGGTTGGAGTTTAAGCACGACGCCGCGGCGGCTGCGGTTTAGTGGTAGGACAGGCATTCCTGCCTGTCTCTCGTGGGAGAGAATGAGAGTAGACAGACAAGAATGTCTGTCCTACTTGGTTGAGGTACGAAGATGGCGCAGTGGAATCCTTTGGACGATTTAATGTTTTTGCAGGATCGCATGAATCGGCTTTTTGAGGACGCGACGCAGCGACGCACAAGCGAAAGTAAGAGTGGGCCGGCTGGGCCAGCTGGCGCGCCGTCAGCCGACGGCGTCGAAGGAGTTGAAACATCTGCCTGGTATCCGGCCGCAGATATTTTCGAGAACCAGGACGAATATGTCGTGGCGGTTGACCTGCCTGGCATTGACCGCTTCACGTTGGACATCAGCATCGACAATGATCGACTGGCGATCAAAGGCAAGCGGGCTGAAGATGATTCGACTCAGCAACCGGGCGAACGCCCAAAGGGAAATTTTGTGCGAGTATTTGACGTACCCGCATCCGTTGATCAAAGCGAGATCAAGGCAGAATATAAAGACGGGGTTTTGAGGGTCCGACTTCCGCGCCAGCCGGAACGCAAGGCCCAGCGGATCGAGATTAAAGTGACTTAGTGGCGCGGGCGTCCCGCCCGTGATCATCACGCGCCAGATGCGCGTGCCACTCCTGAGTTGAAAGTGAAGGATTAAATGGCTAGAGATTTGTTCGGCAGAAACAGGCGAGGCCCTTTTGATGAAAGAAACCGCGATAACAACCCGGAGGAAATTCGTGTAACTGACCGACGCCGAATTCATGTTGAAGATGGTGACGCAGATAGCTTGCCCGGCGACCTTGATGAGTCTCCAATTCTGAAGCCCAGCTACGTAGAAGAGCTGGAGGCGCGAGTCCGCGCCGCGGAGCAAAAGACTCTGGAAGTGAATTCTCGTTTTGAGCAATTGCGCGCGCAGTTGCAAAAAGAAACAGATGAAACTCGCCAGCGCTTGAATAAGGCGGCTGACGAAAGGGCCCGGCGCGAGAAGGCCGATTTCATCGCCGCTCTGCTGCCGGTGCTCGATAACTTGCAACGCGCAACCGAGGCCGCCGAGAGCGGAAGTTCGCCGGAAATCATTGCAGAGGGTATTCGTCAAACAGCGGCGAGTTTTGAAAAAGCTCTGGCCGCTGCCGGCGTAGAACCAATCAATGCCGTTGGGGAACAGTTTGATCCAGAATTTCATGAGGGCGTTGAGACCGTGGAAGTGGCGCCGGACGATGAGGGCAGGGTGATCGCACAGCACGCGCCTGGCTACCGGATGGGTGAAAGGCTGTTGCGCCCGGCGCGTGTTAAAGTTGGGCGTCCGGCGGCGATGGGTAAGCAAGCAGGCGATTAGCGGAATTCTTTGCAATGCAAACTAACAGTTTGCGTTATCAGACTTGAAGGAGAAAACGTGGCTGCAAAAGAGATTAAGTTTAGTGTCGAAGCGCGCAACGCGATGTTGAAGGGTGTTAACACGCTGGCAAACGCCGTGCGCGTGACGCTGGGTCCAAAAGGACGCAACGTAGTTATTGGAAAGAGCTATGGCTCTCCGGTGATAACGAAAGACGGCGTCACGGTCGCGAAGGAGATCGAGCTCAAGGACAGATATGAAAACATGGGCGCGCAGATGGTGCGCGAAGTTGCCGTTAAGACAAATGACACGGCGGGCGACGGCACCACTACCGCCACCGTGCTGGCACAGTCAATCTTCCGCGACGGAGTGAAGAATGTTGCGGCTGGTGCTAACCCCATGTCGTTGCAACGCGGGATTCAGATGGCTACAGAAGCGGTGGTCGCGGAACTCGAGCGCATCTCCCGGAAAGTTAAAAACAAAGAAGACCTGATGAATGTGGCCAGCGTGTCGGCGAATAATGATCGCGGAATTGGGCAACTGATTTCCGAAGCGATGGAGAAAGTCGGCAAGGATGGCGTGGTGACAGTCGAAGAAGCGAAGGGACTGCAAACCGAGCTGGAAATCGTAGAAGGAATGCAGTTTGACCGCGGCTATCTATCGCCGTATTTCGTGACGAACCAGGATCGAATGGAATGTGTGCTGGACCAGCCGCTAATTCTTTTGCACGAAAAGAAAATTTCGGCGATGCGCGATCTGTTGCCGATACTCGAACAGTCCGCCGGCGGCGGGCGTTCATTGCTAATCGTTTCTGAAGACATCGAAGGCGACGCGCTGGCCACATTGGTAGTTAACAAACTACGCGGCACCATCAAGGTCTGCGCCGTCAAAGCGCCGGCATTTGGCGATCGGCGCAAAGCGATTCTTGAAGACCTGGCGGTCCTGACTGGCGCGCGTGTGATCACGGAAGACCTGGGAGTCAAACTCGAAAACGTTCAACTGGCGGATCTGGGCACGGCCAAGCGAGTGATAGTCGACAAAGACAACACTACAATCGTCGAAGGTGGCGGGGACAGCAAAGCTATTCAGGGTCGCGTGGCGACAATCAGGAAACAGATTGAAGATACGACCTCCGACTATGATCGCGAGAAACTGCAGGAGCGATTGGCAAAGCTTGCGGGTGGCGTTGCGGTGGTCAAAGTCGGCGCGCCCACTGAAACCGCAATGAAAGAAATTAAGATGCGGGTTGAGGATGCTTTGAATGCCACGAAAGCCGCGGCCCAGGAAGGGACGGTAATTGGCGGTGGTGTAGCGTTACTGCGCGCCGGCCAGGTGCTCGACAAACTTTCCACTGATGACCTCGATGAGCAAACCGGAATTCGGATCGTGAGACGCGCGTTACAGGAACCGCTGAGGCGCATTGCTGAAAACGCGGGCCTCGACGGCGCGGTTATCGTCGGGCGAGTAGAAGAGTTAAAAGGCAATAAGGGGTTCAATGCTGCGACCGGTGAGTATGAAGATCTCCTGGCGGCAGGAATCATTGATCCGACCAAGGTCGTGCGCACTGCTCTGCAAAATGCCGCTTCAATCGCCGGTTTACTATTAACCACAGATGCAGCAGTTACTGACGCTCCTGAACCGAAGAAATCAGGACCGCCAATGCCGGGTGGTGGCGAGGATTACGACTACTAAGCACTACTCGGGGTAAGTCGAGCATCAAATCGGCCGCGCTTCGGGTTGAGTGATATGAATCCGGTGTGCTGGCCGAAAATTTGCAGTGGTAGTGTCAGGAGAATTCTTATTGCATCGAAACGCAACGGCGAATATGCTCACGACATCCAACCACACGCGTTTGGTTGGAGATTGACAACGGCCAACGCACTAAAACGACGGGGAACCCGCAGGGATTGTTGTCGTAAAATCATGCAGGGCGATTTCCCCCATCTAGTTTGAAGGGCAAGACAATGGCTGATTTAGGATCTTACAAAGACAAGTTTGGCGATAGTGGGCAGCGCATCCTCGAGCACGCATTGAGCGAGTCGCGCCAGCGCGATCAGAACTTCGTCGCGGTTGAGCACATTTTGCAGGCGCTCATGCACGAAGAGCCTGACATGTTTAACTCTGCGATGCGCGAGCTGTCGTTGGATCCGATCACTGTCAAGATTGCGATCGACAAACGGTTAGACAGCACGCGCCAGCAACACGTCGGCAAGGGTTTCCGCATTTCTCCGGACACCACGGATTTATTCAAACGCGCGATGGAGCGCGCGCGCGCACAGGGTCGCAAGACAATCGAAGCGACTGATATCTTTTCCGCGTTGACCAATCAGGACAGCCTCTTTGTTGAAGTTTTGAGAAACATGGGCGCGAATCCTGAAGCCGTAACTGAGAATGTTCAGGCCCAGGTTGAGAGGCGTGAACGTGAGGAAGAACAGTATCGCAAGAAATTTGAGCTGCCGCCCTATCTGAAGCACTTCGGCGTTTCCCTAAACCGTCTGGCCCGCGCCGACAAGATTCCTCCCACAATCGGACGCGAAAAAGAGATCCAGCAGATGGTGGAAATTCTTTGCCATCGCGAGCGTGCCAATTCGCCGATGCTCGTGGGTGAACCCGGCGTCGGAAAGACCGCGGTGGTTGAGGGCCTGGCGCGCCTGATTGAATTGGAACCTGAGAAAGTTCCGGCTCGCTTGCGCGGTTCGCACGTGGTCCAACTGCAGATGGGCGGACTGGTTGCGGGAACGATGCTGCGCGGCATGTTCGAAGAAAGAATCAAAGGCATCATTGACGAGGTAAAAGAGCGCGACAACCTCATCCTCTTCATTGATGAAGCGCACACGATCATCGGCGCCGGCGCGGCGCTCGGCACATCGTCTGATGCGGCCAACATGTTTAAGTCGGCGCTGGCGCGCGGCGATATGCGGATCATCGGCGCCACCACGCTTAATGAGTACAAAGAATCGATTGGTGAAGATGAGGCGCTCGCCCGGCGTTTCCGCCTGGTGAAGGTGGTCGAACCCTCGATCAGCGAAACCCGCGAAATTCTTTTAGGCATTCGCCCGCGGCTGGAAAAAAATTATTCGGTCAAGATTTCCGATGACGCCATCAACATGGCGTTGGAAATGGCGCCGAAGTACATACGCAACCTGCACCTTCCGGACAAGGCTATTGGCTGGCTCGACACCGCTGCGGTCAAAGTTGAAATCAACGAACCGCAGACGATGGTGGTCAAGCCTGAACACGTAATTGACGTCATCTCGCAGGAGTCTCGCATTCCCCGCGACATGATCTTCCGCGATACCAGCGATCGTTTTTCGATGACCGAAGCGATGCTCGGGCAGCGCGTGATTGGACAGAAAGCCGCGATCAAGGCGGTAGCTCAGCGACTACGGCTCAACAAGGGCCCGCTCAAGGAGTCGCATTACAAACCAGACGGTGTGCTGCTGTTCCTTGGCCCAACCGGCGTCGGAAAAACGGAGCTCGCGAAGGCCGTAGCCGAATTCATGTTTGGCGACGAAGAAAAGATGGTGCGCATCGACATGTCTGAGTACAGCGATGGCACTGTGAGCATCGAGAAGCTAATCGGCATGCCGCGCGGAATCGTTGGCTCCGAACGCGGCGGAATTTTAACTGAGCAACTGCGGGAGAACCCCTACACGGTGCTGTTGCTCGACGAAGTGGAGAAAGCTTCGCCCTATTTAATGAACCTGTTTCTGCAGGCTTTCGACGAAGGCTGGCTCACAGACGGTCGCGGCAAGAGAGTTTATCTCTCTGACGCGATTGTGATAATGACCTCAAACCTGGGTTCCGATAGCTTCAAGCGATTCGAGAAGCCGCTGGGTTTCGGCACCAAAACGGCCGGCGACTTCCGAGTTGTAAACAAAGAGGTGATGAAGGCCGCCGAGGCGCGCTTCTCGCCGGAGTTTCGAAACCGCATTGACGAAATCATCGTGTTTGCGCCACTGACTATGGATGAGGTGCGTCAAATCGCCGAACTATATCTTCACCGGCTGCAACGACAGATGAAACGGCAGGGCAAAGAGGTCAGCGTCAGCGATGAAGCGCTTAATCTCCTGACAGCCAAAGGGTACAACACATCATATGGCGCGCGATTTCTGAAACGCCACATCGACGAAAAAGTGAAACTGCCGATCACTGCGCTGTGGAAGTCAGCGACGAATTTCGTGGTTGAAGTTGAAAATGGCGAAACCGTGGTGAAAGCGGTGGAAGGCACTAACGCGCAGCTGAATTAACGGATCGCAGGCAGACGTGTTGGCTAGGGCCCGGCTCAAAAACCTGGGCCTGCCAAGGTCATAAAACTTCCCGCATTAAGGCAATGTTATTTTGAATTCGACTGGAGCCCCTGCTAACGCGCGGGCTCCATGTTGTAATTGAACCCTTTGCCACGGCTCGGCTTGCAACCGCAACATTCAAATGCGCCTCTTACACTCTGAAATGCAACAGTCTTACTTATCATCGTTTTCCCAGGCAGCTTTTCGTCAACTGCAGCTGCTTATTTTCGGGATGGTGTTGTTCGTTGTATTCGTCGCCGCACCCGTCAGTGCGCAGGACGACAAGCCCGTGAAAACGGCTGAACCCAAACCCACGGCTGAAAATATCGCCAAGGCTGAACAGATTGTTACGCGAGCAACTGAAGTTGTCGGCGGCGGCAATTACCTAAATGTGAAAACCGTTTTGGGCAGGGGCTACTACACTCCTTTCCTGGATGGCATCTCGCAGGTTCCCTCACGGTTTGTGGACTACATTTCTTATCCTGATCGAGAGCGGACCGAGTTTATCGCGTCGGGAATTCGCACAATTCAGACGAATAGCCAGGACACCGGCTGGTTTTTCGACGGCGCCACAAAAACCATCTCCGATATGAAACCTGAGCAGATACAGGATTTCAAAAGAGGCATGCGCACCAGCGTCGAAAATCTATTGCACGGCTGGTGGCGAAAAGAGGGGGCGACGCTGAGCTACGTTGGCCGGCGGGAAGCCGGACTCGCGAAACGAAACGAAGTGGTGCGGCTCACCTATCCCGAGGGGTTTTGGATCGAATATGAATTTGGCGCGAAGGATGGCTTGCCGGCCAAGATGATTTACAAGAAATCGAAAAAGAAGGTCGACTCTGAGGAGGTAGTTGAAACAAACGAGGAGGATCGAATCGCCAGGACGATGAGTCTCAACGGAATCACCGCAGCATGGATCATCGACCACTATGTTGAAGGCGTCCAAACCAGCCGCGTCAATTACGAGTCGATCGAATACAACAAACCGCTGGCTGATAATCTCTTCGCCAAACCTGCAAACATCAAGGCATTGAAGAACTAACCCCGTAATGTTGAAATGAAATCAATTGTCCTCGTTTTATCGTTGGCCCTCCTCGCCTTATTCTCTTCGCCTCCGCACAACGGTTTCGCGCAGCAAACACCTTCCGATCAGGACGACGTCATTCGCGTTGAAACCGATCTCACGAATCTGTTCTTCACTGCCAGCAGCAAAGACGCGCGTTTCATTACCACCCTGCGCGAGGAAGACTTTCGAGTCACCGAAGATGGACTGCCGCAAAAGATCCTCACGTTTCAGCGCGAAACCGATCGTCCCCTTTCGATTGCTTTTCTGATCGATGTAAGCAGTTCGCAGGAGCGCACCCTCAGCCAGGAGAAAGCCGCGGCGCGCGGGTTCATTGAAACAATTATCCGTTCCAGCAAGGACCAGGCGGCAATCATTCCTTTTACCGGAGCGGCGTTTCTCGAGCAGGGGTTGACCCGAGATGTCTTTAGTATCTACCGAGCGCTCGAACGGGTTGAGGTAGCCATGCCGGCCTATCTCGGTTCAGGTCGTCAGATTAGCGGGATATCTTCTGGGCCGGGAATGAAGGCGCCGCCGCGCGAGGGGTCAACCGCGATTTGGGAAGCCATCGTTCTCACCGCACGAGAAGTTCTCGGACCCAGTCAGGACCAAAGAAGGCGCGCGATTATTCTCTTAACGGACGGCCATGACACATCGAGCCGGTTGTTGCGGAGTGAGGCAGTGAACCAGGCGCTCGCCTCTGAGACTGTAATTTATGCTATCGGTATTGGTGACAAAAGGTATGAAGGGATTGATCACGACGCCGTGCGCGCAGTAGCTGAAGGCACTGGCGGCCGCGCTTTTTTTCCAAAACGCGATGCTGACTTGAAGACTGCGTTCGCAGAGATTGAGCAGGAATTGCGTTCGCAATACCTGATCGCCTATTCCTCGACCAATAAGAACCACGATGGTTCATACCGCAGGATGAAAATCGAGATAACTAACCCCGCGCTGCAAAAGGATCAATTGAGACTCCGCTATCGTCCCGGCTACTTCGCGAAAGCTGGACAGAGGCGTTAGGGACAAGATGATGCGAGCGTCGTATTCGCCTGACTCTCGGACGGCGAGGCCGGCGCCTGACGGCTGGGACGGTTTTGGTCTCGACCACCGCTGATCCCGTTGCGGGTTCCACGGTCGTCGTAGAGGTGACAACCTGAGGCGCGGCGCTTTGTCGATAAGCCTCCGCGTCAGCTCGCGCAATTGATGCTTCCAGCCGCGTGCGGCTCGTAGCGAGCAAGTCAACTTGCTTCTGCACTCCGCTGCGTTCTATTTCCAATTGCCGTCGCTTTTGCTCGCGTAGATCTTCAGGTCGCGTGCTGCCAACTCCCGCCAGACTCTGTTCGATATTTCCGGGTTTCAACTTCTCTTCGAGTTCCTGGAGGCGTGTCTGCAACGCTGCCTGTTTTGTTTCGAGTTCGATGAGTTGGTTGCGGAGATTCGACGCCAGCTCCTGGGCGCTGGTTTGACCCAAAGCACTGCTGTAGCTAAACATCAAGATCAAGAGCGCGAAACCTGAAACTGTTGAGTATTTCATGTTGGTATCTTACTGCTCTTTCAAGCGCCTGGTGCGCGAGCAACGAAAATACAACAGAATCGCGAGCGTGAGGTGACCTGTATCTTTGTCTTCGATTTTAAACCGAGGAAGAGCTATCAATCGCGGTGGGGTTATTTGGATCGCGGATCAACTTCCAACAGAGGCAGAATTCGCGGCTGCCCATCAATCTCGGAAACTGTTTCACCCAGGCGATGCGCGCCCATCTTTTGGTAGAAACCTTCGGCATGCGGATCTGAGGAAATTTCAACTGCCGAAACGCTTTGTCCTGCCGCACCCTGCATTGCGTGAAGGAACAGTTGCTTTCCAATACCCGACCCGATGTGGTTGGGAGTCACCCACAAATGGTCCAGGACCGCCTTATCCTGACGAACCACCAGAGCATAGAACCCAACTAAGGTCCCTTCGTGTTCGGCGACGTAGACCGGATTGCTGCCAATGAAATCGGCTGAGATGGTCAGGTCGTCTCGCCAGTGTTGGATCCAATGATCAGGATAGCCCCAATGTTTCTTGGCATCATGAGCGATCTGGGTCAGCGTGCTGCTGTCTTCGGGTGATGCGCGTCTGATTATCACGAGGGGTGTTATGAACTTAGTCGAACGACGACAAGGCCAACGGGTAACCCTTACTTATAAATTGAACGAACTGTTGGCAAGGGTCAAACAGCTACTGACCCTGCCATACCGAAGCGTCTGAGTATTGTACGCGCAAAACAACTACTCGCTCGACAATTCCCACCCGCTCCTTCTTGTCGAGTGCGAATACACTGATGCGTTGAATGGGCGGAGTTGGTAGCATGAACGAAAGATCTTTGCTCTTGCCGGGGGCAATGGTTTGGACGCTGGTGAACTGGCGCCGGCCCAATTCTTCGCCCGTCGACGCATCGAGAAAGATGTAGTCCCAGTCAATTTCCTTGATTGTCTTATCGCTGGTGTTTTTGATCGAGGTTCGGTAGAGGAAAATGTAACGAGGGGGCCCTTTCTTCTGGCGCTCAGCCTGGATTATGGCAGCATCGGTGCGCGCATCTTTTTCGAATTTGCCTGCCTCCGGCGAGTTTACTCGCTTGGCATCACTGGCGCGCCTTTCTGCACGGGCGCGAAACTGCATCTCGTGAAAATTCTCGATTGGGCCACCAAAAGGGTTTTGGTCCCAATTGATTCGTTCCTTGCTCCAATTGAACTTGACGATCTCAACTTCTGCCCTGTCAACGCGCGTGGCAGGTGTTTGCGCGTTGGATGCAAACACAGCCAACAGAAACAAACTTGACAGGAGAATCGCTTTCATCGCGTGCCCTCCTTCGTACTTGAAAAACTCGCGGCCCACGAAATGAATCTGGCTGAACGCAGATTTGGATCAAATCCACCCTGGAAAAATTATGGCCGGAGAACGATTTCTTCTCCAGCCGGGAATCGCGCAGCGCGGAGCGGGCGATGCGGACGACCCAATGGCAGGGCCGTCCGCATCATTGTACATCTTAGAAAATGTACCTGAGACCGAGCACGATGCGGCGGTTACCGCCGTTTGTACCCCACTGGTTAAGGAAGTTGGCTGAGTTGACCCGCCCCTCGGGAATGCCGAAGTCGCGGGTGTTGGTTGCGTTGTTAAACTCGGCGCGAATCTGAAGCCTCTGGTTCTCAGCGATCCTTGTATTCTTGAAGATCCCCAGGTCCAGGTTGTTGATACCATCGGCCCGCAGGATGTTGCGGCCCGCGTTTCCAACACGTTGCGCGGCCGTGATGCGCTGGAATAACCCCGCCCCACCAGCCGCTATAATTTCAGGGATCGTCATGCCGCCAAGCGCCAGATTCGTATTGAGGTTCGGGCGGATGGCATCTCCGACGAGGGTGTTGATGCCGGCCAGAGCCCCAGCCGGGTCAGAACCGTTCAGCACGGTGAATGGCGCCCCACTTTGAAACGTGAAGAACCCATTAACTTGCCAACCGCCTAAAAGATGTCCCATGAATCCCTTCTGATCCTGGAAAAAAGGCAATTC
Organism: Pyrinomonadaceae bacterium; assembly: GCA_035557535.1. Classification (GTDB taxonomy): domain Bacteria; phylum Acidobacteriota; class Blastocatellia; order Pyrinomonadales; family Pyrinomonadaceae; genus PSRF01. The sequence continues at coordinate 248,499 of DATMDU010000063.1, read as the reverse complement.
GTAAAGGAAATTGCCCGAGAGACGGTGCGGCCGGTCGTAGGCAGAACGCCCACGGTCGGTGCTGCGATCAAAGGAATCCTGAGAAACGGCCACTTCGCCGCTGGATGGATTGAACACCTCGGAAGCCTGATCGATAAAGGAACTCCAGGTGTAATGCAAACCGCCGCTGAAGCCTCGGCTAAGGCGCTTCTCAAAACTCGCTTGCAATGAGTGATAGATCGACGAGGCCGCGTTGGCACGCAATCGGACCACAGCCGCTCTGGGATTAACGCGACAGCTATCAGGATTTGGCCCTGTGAAAGTAGGCGTACAGACAGCAGGGGCGAGGGTGTTCAAGCGGCGAGGGTTGCCGTCAAGCGTCTGAAATAGTGCCGACCCTTTCGAGCCGACATAGCCCAGACGGAAAACAACATCGGTGCCCAATTCGCGCTGCGCCTCGAAGATGAAACTCTGATAATAAGGCGAACGGAAGTCTTCACCGACGATGGTGCGCGTAAACTCGTTTGGATTGACGCCGGCGTTGGACACATTCGGCAAACGAGTGAAAGCGTCTGGAACGGATAGCGCTCCGGCGAAGGGCGTAGTCGCCGGCAAGCTGACTGCCGCGATGAAAGGGAAGGAGCTGGCGACGTTCAAGGCAATGTTTATGAACGTGTAGTCGTGCGTAACGGCGTAGCCGCCGCGGAACACGAGCCGATCTCCCCCGGTCAGGAACCCGAGAATTCCATCTGAATCGGTGCGCGGATTCCAGTTGAAGCCGATGCGTGGCTGGAAGTTGTTTCTGTCAATCTTAGGCACCGGGGTGAAAGCAAATCGCGCATCGCCGCCGGCGATTCCTACGATCCGCTCATTGGCCGGCAGTAAGCTCAGGGTGGCCTCACCCGGACGCTCATAACGCAACCCGTAGGTCAGGGTGAAATTGCGTCTCATCTTCCACTCATCCTGACCATAGAAGTGAATGTCATACCACTGATAGTTATTAACCGCCTCACCGCCCGGCAGAGGCTTGTTGATATTTGCAGCTTCGGCAAAGTCGTTGACAAACGCGTTGAGCGTCGCATACCGCAACAGACCTCGAATGGTCGGCACGAAGAAGCTCTGCACGCGGTTGTCGACGATATTTGTTCCCAGCTTGATGTTGTGTTCGCCACGAGTTAGAGCGAGGTTGTCCTGGATTTGATAAATGTTATTGGTGCGGAATTGGGGCAGGTTGACCGCGAGGCCAATAGCGGTCCTGCTCGCAGCCGCGTTGAAGCCGATCAGACCAAGTTCAGATATCTCAAGTGACGGTATTTCCTCAGACTTGGGATCCGATGCCGCCGTGGTGGTGGCGAACCGCTGGTAGCCGAGCTTAATTTCGTTGACCACAGTCGGCGAAAAAGTCCCCACATGTCCGATGGAGAAAGTCTGCTGGCGGCTAAGGGTATTGGTGGTCAGACCCTCGGGCGTGGCCTGGCCTGTCCCGCCGGTATCGGAATCGGCGTACAAATAGCGTCCGGTGAAGATGTGGTTGTTATTGAAGTTGTGGTCGACACGGAAAGAGGCTTGGTGGTTATCGAAGAAGAACGCGGTCGAGCCTGTCAGCGAGCCGAGCGGCACGCTAAAAGTCTGGCCCCCGCGGGTGAAAGAAGCACTCGCATTGATGGGCGCCTGCGCCGCGGGCAAGTGCCTTAAGAGCGCCTGGACCTGAGGCAGGTTGCCGGCCTGCGCTTGAAGGATGGCCCGGCCTGCTTCGGTCGGAGCGCCATTCAAGGTCGTACCTGAACCGAGTTGGCGATCACTCCAACGCTGGTAAGAGCCGAAGAAAAAGGTGCGGTTGCGGCCGCTAATGAGACTTGGTCCGCCTTCGCCAAACCGCGGCAGGTGCAATGGGCCACCGATGGTACCGCCGATCTGGTTCTCAATGCGAAAAGGCGCATGCTTCCTCGAAGCGAGAGTCGCGTTTGGATTGCAGAAACCGGCGCGCTTGTCGGTGTTGCTGCAGGCGTTCAGGGCGTTGCCATTGTGAAACCAGAAAGCTGAGCCATGATAGTCGTTAGTCCCGGCCTTGGTAATGGCGTTGAAAACTGACGAGGAGTTGCGACCATATTCGGCGAGGAACTGGTTGGTGATTAGCCGCACTTCCTGGATCAAATCCGGGTTATTCAGCGGCTGCGCAGCACCAGCTACACCGGGCTCGTTATTGTCTTGTCCGTCAACCATGAAGTTGTTTGAGCGAACGCGCCCACCATTTGAAGAATAACTAATGCCCGCCGCGAACCCGGTCTGTCCTGCGCCGAGTTGACTGACGCCGGGTGCTGAGAGAGCGACGCTGAGAATGTTGCGGGTCGGGCCCAGCGGCAACTCCGACAGGCGACGAGAGTCGAAGCGAGTGGAAACCTCCGCGCTGGTTGTGTTTAGCAACGCAGCATTTTCTACTACATTGACCACCTCCTGAAGGCCCCCAGCCTTCACGGTAACGTCGATAACTGCTGCCTGGTTTAACAGGAGTGTAATTCCAGACTGCACGTGCTTGGAAAAACCGGCAGTTTCGACCGTCACCTCATAGGATCCGACGGGCAGGTTCCCAAAGCGATAATTACCATCGTTATCCGTTTGAGTAGTGCGTGAGAGATTAGTTTCGGTGTTGCGAACGGTGACGGTCGCATTGGGGATTACAGCCTGCTTTTCATCGGTGACGACGCCCGAGATGGAGCCGGTTGTCTGGCCCAGAACCGAATATGAGGCACAAACAAACACCACTAGCACTACGACTAAGTACCTGGTCGCTTTAATCATTGGTCCTCTCCTTTGTTGAGACCCTATTGGGTGACTTTTGGGGCTAAGAGCTTGAGAAAGGTCCGCGTTTACCCGGTGTGTTCTTCGACTGGGGTTCTTGCGAGGCAAAAGATATTCCGAGCGAGACGCTCAGAGCTCCAGCCGGCAAATGGGCAGAGTTATGAGGAATTTAGGTGGGCAGCGTGTTGTTGTCTGGGGGATCCAAGCCATCAAACGTCCCGGCTCGTTCAAATTATTGGATTCTAGTCCAATTAGATGGATTAAGCGGCGGTCGTACGCTGGCTTTGCGGAACCGGAAAGGAGTTGAGCAAGTCAGGAGGAGGCAGCGTCGCTGGATTCAGCCGCGGGAGTCTCATCGTGATGCTCGGTGGTATAGAGCCGCAGAATGTCCTCACCCTGCCGTGATCGCGGATCGATGGTCCTTACATGCTTCCGGCCGTTCATCTCCCAAATTGCCGTTACCACTCCGTCTTTCTCAACCGCATGGTAAGAAATATCTTCTGGCGCTACAGCTGCCGGAGTTTCGCTCGGGCTCTCAGTCGTTTTCTCATCCGCGTTACTGCTCGGTGCGGTCTCATTTTCGGACATTTGTTCAGACATCTTTCGGTTATTAACTCCTCTGAAGCTTTTATTGTCGCGTTGGTTTTTTGGAATTGTTGCACACGCTCGCGCGAGTGTCCACCAGCCATCATCGCGCGCAGCCAGTGCAGGTGCTTACGCCAAACCCAGTTGGTGAACTAAACAAGTGCTGAATCGAAGGGATATTGTAGCCGTCTCGACGGCCCTTCGCTCGAGCCGGGCCTGTCGATTCCTCGAACGCGCTATTGCACGCGCACGCGATCACTTTGGCCGCGACCAAACGTCTCCGGCGCATACATTTCCTCCGCTCTCGAAGGCGGAACTACAAACAATCCGGGTGTTGTGGCGCGCGCAAAGTAAGTGTACTCATGCACTCCTTCCCAGAGCATTAGCGTGAATGCTTCTACCCGTTCATCACGAAGGTTTTGGTGTTCATACCAGGTGCCGCGCCAGTACCGATAGGAATCAAAAATTCCTTTACCGTCCCGGTTTGAACTTGAGTCGGCAGGCAATTTTTCAGTTGTCGCCAATTCCGGATTGAGTGGTTCAAGACCGGCAGGCAGTGGATCAACCAACGCCACGTGATACCGGCGTGCGGGATTCGACATCGTGACCCGCACGCGCACTCGCGCGCCGGCCTTGATCAGCCACCCGCCATCAGCTTCTCGCTGGACGTCTTGAGGGTTATCAACCGCTTCGTACTTGCGCTCCACGAGGAAGCCGTAGTCGGCGGCCGCAATCTTGACACTCGACGGCGCATACTTCGTGCCGATACGAAAGTAGAGCCGTCCTGCGCCTTCCTTGGCAATGGTGAGATTTACTGGAGCGTTCGCGGTTCGCTCAGCCAAAAGCGCCATTGGAAGGTTGAGTTGCTGACGATCAATTGAGCGCCCCTTAAAGCCCTGTTCACCCGCGTAATCATTTCCGAGCCAAACGCGCGCCACAAAATCGGGTGTCATGCGTTCGTAAGTATTGAAATAGCGATCGAGCGCCAGAAGGATAAAGACGTTCTCCTGTGTATTCATCCAGCGCCCTCGCCGCCGGTCGGAGAGAATTCCGCGCACAAGTTTCGGAATCAAATCGTTTTGCGGTTGGTCGCCGATAAGAGCCTCAAGGATCACGCCGTCGGCGCGCCGGTCGGAATGCAGGATGGTGTAGGCGCCATCGCTGTAAGAATCTGCAAAGTGCGCCGCGGCCGCTGTCTCCGTGACGCGATTGTTGAGATGACGACGTATAGCATCTACTTCCTTGCTTGAAGCGGGGTCGCCAGACAGAACCGGTAATAACCAGCCGAGCGATTCGAGCGATAATTTCTCCACTCCGCCCGCGTTTGCAATCAGTTCACGCGCCTCAGCCAGATCCCGGTCGTCCATCAAAGCCCGCACGTAAAGCGCGTAGGCCTGAATAGCACGCCGCGATTCCGGGCTGTACTCGCTGGGAATCTTACTGTCGATCTCATCAAGGTATTCCTCCGCCTCCTCGAGCACTGATTCATTTACCTTGAAGCCTTTAGTTTTCGCGCGGGCGAGAGCGTGGGCCACGTGGATCGAAACGTAAGGGAACGAAGGCTGGCCCTGTCGCCAGAATCCAAATCCACCATCGTCATTTTGCAGGGCTTCGAGAAGCTTGAGGTCGGAGCTCACAGAATCCCGCAGCGACTTTGGCGATGGCAGATCCCTGGCTTTGAAAGCCGTGAGCACGTCCTTTAGAGCTGCGATGGCGATGACCCGCGAGGCTATCTGCTCGGAGCAGGAATAAGGATAGTTAACCAGATAGATGACTGCGTCGGTGAGTTCCTGAAGTTGGGTGGAGGCAGTGGTGATCTCCAATCCGCCGAAAGTCTTCACGGCGTCAGCGGGAGCGATGACAGGTTGGGCAATGGCGCCGTTGTCGATGACACCATAGGTGGCAAACGCTTCCACGGTAGCCGGGGTGTAAACCGGAAGCGATATTTCTGCGGCGTCAGTCATCGTGCCGGAGGCCGCGACAATTTGGAAACGCGCCGTGCCGGGTTTCATAGCCTCGATTGGGAAGCGAACTTCGACGCGATTGTTCGCGGGAACGGCGACCTGACGGCCAGCGCCCGCGGGTAAGCCGGCATTGGTAGCACGCACTGCTACACGCACAGTCATCGCTGCATCTGTTTGGTTTTGCAGTACAACCGGAAGTTCGGCGGCGTCGCCATAATTAAGAAAGCGCGGAGCCGAAGGACGGGCCATCAGTTGTTTGCGAGCAGTGATAACAGACTCGGATGAGGCGCCTGAAAGTTTGCCACCGGCGACTGACACAGCGAGCACCCGATAACGCGTGAGATTGTCCGGGAGCTTAACTTTTAGCTGCGCCCGACCTTGCGCATCAGTCGGGAGCGAGGCCGCGAACACTGCCAGGGCGTCGAAATTTTTTCGCGTAATGATTGGGTCGTCCGCACTGCCGGTGACGTTCACGGTCTCGCTAGTTGTCGAGTTCATCGCTATGCCCCGCTGTAGGTCCGCGAGCTTATACAAACTCTGCATGCTCCGCAGACCGCTGAGTGCCTGGCTTGGATCAAGGTCCCCGCGGCCTCCGCCTCCGCCTCCAGCCGCTTGGAGCCTTTGCACCTCTTCAGGATTTGCGAGGGTCACGTTTTTGCGCAGGTGATAGTCGTCTACATTTTCGGTGCGATCCTCGTAGAAGATTACCCACGGTTCGGAGAGCCTATAGTTCGCCATAGTCAGCACTGATTCATCAACTACGACGACTGCGGTATCCGTTCCCGCCACGCCCTTGCCCTGTGCGTCTTTTACTTCGACATCGACGATTGTTTCGCCGCCCGGCTCAAGCTCCTTCTGTCGCGGCGTTGCGGTTACCGCGAGACGGCGCTTCACCGGCGGAATTTCTAACTTAATCTCGCCGGAAGCAAACGCCGGACGCTTGGGCAGGTTCGCGAGTTCGTCGCCCTGCTCGTCAACTCGCCCCGCAGCCCCAACCAGATCAACCTGAACGTGAACGTTTGGCGTCATCGCCTCAGCGATGGGAATGCGCAAAGTGTGGGAACTTTCGCTCATAGTGAAACGCTCAGAGCGCAGCAGCCCGGAACGACGGATCGTCATGACGCCTTCCGCGGGGGCAAAGGGAGACTGCACGAGAATTTCCGCTACATCGTTGTCAGCGTAAGTGCGGCGATCAGGAATCAACTCTACGTTTTCCTCGGCCACATCACGATTCGGCCGAAGCCTTCCACCCGCGACCCACAACGACAGCTCGCTTTCGTTCAAGCGCCCGCGCTCGTCACGCACTCGTGCCGTCAAGCGGTACATCCCTCCGAGCGTCGACTGAAAACGGGCATTTACAGCGTCCGATGCGCTGGTCAAAGTTTGTTCCTGCGGGTCTCTTTCCTGTTCCTGCCACACCCCTTTTTTGAAAACGTGTTCGAGCCGGACGAAACGCAGGCGTACTTCGCGGCCGGCGATCGCTTTCCCATCGATGTCAGTGACAATGGTTGCAATATCGAAGGCCTGTCCCTTCTGGATAAAACTGCGTGCCGATTTCACGCCGACGTACACATCAGCGGGATGCACTATTAGCGATGTGGAGCTGGAGACCGCCTGACGATTCACATCCTGAAGCAATGCGGCCACCGTGACGTTCGAAGGACGCGCGGGGCTTACGCTGTCGAAATCCAGTTTGAGCGTGTGCTTCCCATCGGCGTCGGTGCGTCCCTGGAACAGCTGCTCGGTCCGGTTTCCATGGTCGTAGTAATCACCCCACCAGGGAAAGAACTTCCCGAATGTGTACTCGTCGCGATTTGGCGGAGTGAAATTGGTCGGGACTGCGACCACATCCCACCTGACTTCAGTGTCAGCCAGTCCTCCGCCCGAGTAGTAAGCGGCCGTCATCGTTACGGTCGCTGAAGAACCAACAAAGTGTGGGGCTTCCGAAGCCTTCGTATTGATCTCGAATTCAGGGCGACGAAATTCCTGAACTTGAAACGAGTGATCGTGTCCTCTGTCCTCCCCAAATTCGAATCTGACCGATGCCTCACCCAGATTCATCGTCGCCGGCAGTTGCAACTTTATGTTGAAGCCGGCCAGCGCGTTTAGTTTCACTTTGCCTTTTGAAATCTCATTGTCCTGCGAGTCTGTCAGAACGTAACCGAGAGTCTCACCAGGTTTGGCTTTGTACATTTCCGTATCGCCAGTCGGAGTAAGATCGACCGTGCGCACCCACCCTTTGATATTCACTTCTTCTCCGGGACGGTATAGCTTGCGGTCGTCGAACACATACCAACTGAGCGAATTGCGCGCCTCATCTCGTCGCCAGGAGCGACTCGCGAGGGTGGAAAGATGACGTGACTGTAAAGGTTCGTTTTGGGGCAGGATCGCTACATCCTTACCACGTCTTGCGACCAGCAACGCGGGCAGCTTGGCATTAACGTTCGGCCGAACTCTGAAATTAAGACGGGCCAGGCCGTCGGCGCCTGTGACGGCGTTTAACTCGTCGGGCGACACGGTGAGTTCGACTCCCGTCAGAGGAGCGCCATCTTTAAGCGAGTTTGTCCAAACCACGAGCTCTCTACTATCGGCAAAGGCATCAAGCGCGATCCCGGTTGACTGAACCCAGGCTTCAGCGACGTTGGGCCGGTATGGATAGACCGTGACGGGCTCATTCTTCCCGTCACCCCCAAGCGCGGGTACTACTTTGACAAACACTTGTCCGTAGCCTTCGTCGAGAGCAGTCGAAATATCAATGGAGGTCTCGGCAAGTTGATCCGGGGCGGCCTTTATCTCGATAACTTTGTCAGAGAAGAGCCGCCCTGGAGGTTGCGCCGGCTGATTTGGGTTAGTGGAGGGCACAGCAAGATATCGTTGAAATTGTGGCCAGTCGCCGGATGTTACTTTGAAGAGCATGACGCGGAGGCGAGCATAATTAATGCTGTAGACGTTAAAGGCGCGTGGCCCCGCAGGATCAAGCGCTACAAGACCGCTGCTGGCCGAGAAGAGACTGGGTGAGCTTTTATTTACTCTGAAAGTGAATGTGTTGTCGCCGGTGAGTGTCTGGTTAAAGGTGTCTTTGATGGTCCGGTCGAGTGTGACAGTGTAGTTAATATTGCTTCGCTTAGCGCCGTCGATAGTGATTTGCTTGTAGGAACCTTGAATTTTAACTCCAGGTATCTCCGGCTCAATTCTGACCTTAGCCGCGTCGAAGGTATCGGTGTCGAGTTGATTGCTCAGCGTAATGCGAAGACTATCAAACGGAGTGCACGCCTGCAGGTAGCCACACTGCGTGTCAGCCACGCGCATTGGACCGTAAGTCGTGAAGTTAAAGCCTTGCTCGGCAGTAGTTTTTCGCGCTCCTTCACCGGAAGGCGCCCCGGCTGCAAGGCTAACTCTGAGGAGCGTGCCCGAAGGAAGCACGTCTCTCGTTGCTCCGTTAGCACCGACCGCTCGCAGCACCATCCAACGGCCTTTTACAGCGTTCTTAACATGATCGCTAATCGCTACATCCGCAGCGATCTCTTCCGGGCTTGCCAGGCGTAAACGTATTTCCGAATCGGCAGGCTGAAGCTTGAGATACTCGAGCACGCGCGCCGCGTCGATGCGCTGATCAAACTCGAGGAACATCAGTGCATCGCGAGCCACGCTCTCTCGAGTCGGATAGTAACCACTCAGTTGCGGTGGTGGCGTAGCAAAGCTAAACGTCCTGGTTTCTCGCAGTTGGTTTCCTAACGCTGACGTTGTGCCCGCCGGAATTGTGACGGTGTAGTTGGTCGCCATTGGCAGCCTGCCGCCTTCTGCATCCGGTTGAAACATCAGCGTGTTGGTGCCGAGCCAGCGCCACTTGCCCGAAGGTTGCGGGGAAATTTTCACAGGCATGCGTGCTGCTGCTTCCTCTTGCGAAGCAACCGCTACCATCGGTTGTGAAAATGTAATGCTCAGGTTCGGAGCCAAACCCACTTCCCCTTCCGGCGCAAACCGCATGACCTCAAGTGGAGCATTTGTAATGGCTGGCAGGGGTGGACCAGCGTTTCTAGATAATGTAAAAGCGGCTTGAATTGTTTCACCCGCGCGCGGCGGTGGTAGTGAACGTTCGCGGAGTTTGAAATTGAGCGTGTCATCACGCTCAGGCTTGAGTGATGGCAAACGGGCCAGCAAACGGTTGCTTTCAGAGGCAGATAGAACCGTTGCCGGCGTGACGGGGTTTACAGTTGGACTTGCTGGTTTAGAGCCTTCGGCCTCTCTCACTTCACTCAGTCGAAAGCGTAAACCATCAGAAGTGTCTGTGACGTCGCTGTCCTGATCGGTCGCGGCAGGTGCGCCTCGTGCGGGAAGTACAGTAACTAAGGTTGACCAAATGAGCAGCAGCGAGAGCGCGGGCCGGAGGGTCATGGGAGTTTGCCTTGTCGACTATTCCAAATTTTCGGTTGGTCAACTGATGCTTCGGAACATGCGAGCAGTTGTCTCAACCCAGAGCGAGCGAGGCATGCGGTTGGTCAATTGGGTGAGGCGACCCACAAATCACAAGCACCAGGACGAAGTGGTGCTGGTGTTATTTTGTGTCGGTTAGTGGGTAGCGATGGAAGGGCGCTTCCGGAATATTTCCGCAAGCGCCCTTTGGTCTTCTGTTCTGATTGGCAGGTAAACTACTCTTCCCGAGTTGCGACGTTTCGCTTTGTCCCTTGCAGTTGTTTCATCAACTCTTCCACCGCTACTTCCAGTTGACGATCACGTCCGGCCATCGTATCCGCCGGTGTGTTGTCCACCAGCATGTCCGGCTGCACTCCGTAGTTTTCCATGTTCGTGCGTTTAGGATCGGCGAGGAAAACTCCGACCCCGGGCGTGCGTACCGTTGAGCCGTCGATAAGCGAATAACTGCCGGTGCCGATTACCGCGCCTGCGGTGGGCGTTCCGACTACCTTGCCGAGGCCCAGCGCGCGGAACCCGGCGGGAAACATTTCGGCATTCGACGCCGAGCGCCAGTTTTGCAGCACGATCTTTGGCCCAAAGAACCCGGCGAAAGGCCGTCCGGTGGCTTCAGTTCCGCGCGGCTGCCAAATTTGATATTGCCTCTGGACCAGGATGGCGAGCAGTTCCTGCTCGATATTTCCGCCGCCGTTCCAGCGCTGGTCAATCACCAGCGCTTCTTTGTTGCGAAACTCGCGAATCTCTTTCTCAAACTTTCGCAGCGAGGGCTGATTCATCGCCTGGATGTGCAGATAACCGACTCGGCCTCCGGAAAGTTCATCCACTTTCTGGCGACGCTCCTTCACCCAACGCTCGTATCGCAATTGGCCATAAGCGTTGGTGTTTATGGTTTCAATTCGCGTTACCCACGCCCCATCGTCGCTCGGCTTACTATTAAAAGTGATTTCACTCTTGCGGTTGAGCCGGTTGTTTAGCAACTGCCAGTAGTTATCTCCGGCCTTCACCTGCTTGCCATTGATAGCGATCAGGTAGTTGCCGGCGCCAACCCGGACCCAGTCCTTATCAGCTGGACCGTTTTCGTAAACGTGCGTGACCTTGTAACGACCGGCAGCGCTGTCAGCTTCGAGCTCAACGCCAAGATGACCGGTGGAAACTCCGCCGGCCTGGCCTCGCGGAGGCGGGGCTGCGCCCGTGTGAGACGCATTCAATTCGCCAATCATTTCATTGACGATGTTCAGCAATTCCTGGCGATCGCCCACGTAGTCAACCAGCGGTCGATACTTCGCACGCATTGCGTCCCAATCGGTCCCGTGCATCTTGGCGTCGTAAAAACGATACTTCATAGTACGCCATGCATCGTCAAACATTTCGGCCCACTCAGCTGGTCGATCGACGCGAACTCGCACGTTGAAGTTGATGCGACGGCGACTGGCTTCACTGCGAGCGCCGGCCGTGGCCGCAGCTGCGGATGAGCCGGCCGCTGGCGACGCCGGCACCGGAACGGAATAGATCGCGTCGCGTTCACTGAAGAACAGCGTGCGGCCGTCGCGCGAAATATTCAGTTCCGAGATTCCACCTCCGAAACCGCCGCCGCCGCCCGGGCCACCCTCTTCGCTGGGCGGTTGACCAGACAAAATACGCGCCAGCCGCTTCCCGTCATCCTGAATCGAATAGATCACCGGGACACTTACCAGTCCAGCCGGTTCACTCGTAACAAAAACTATCGAGCGGCTATCCGGTCCAACTGTGTAACCCGTCACCGGGAAAGGCATGCGCGTAATCTGGCGGGTGCGCCGTTTCATTCCTGCCCAGTCCATTTTCGTTTCTCGCGGCGGGCCTCGTCTTTCAGCCGGCATCCGGCGCGGGCCGGCAGCACCGGCTGCGCCTTCCGTTCCGGGGTCTGCCGGTATCGCCGGTGCTTCTGCTTCGGCGCGCTCCTCGGCATCATCCGGATCGCGTTCCAGGCGTTCGAGCGCCACCGAATAGATCTGAACCGAGTTTGGCGTGTTGCCACCGGTCGCTTCTATGCGTTGGAAAAAAAGCTTGCGGCCATCGGCTGCAAACACCGGATTCACATCGCTGTTCGAGTCGAAGGTCATCTTGTGCGCGCCCTTTTCCGAGCCGGAAGACGCAATTACGTAAATGTCGGAAGTACGGCTGATGTCCGACTTGGCATAGCCGAGCCACTTTCCATCGGGCGACCATACCGGCGTGCTAATGCTTCCATAGTTTGACGAGTCCAGTTCGACAACTTTCTTAGTCGCGACATCCACTTTGCGCATTTTGCCGTCGGAAGTGGTGAAAGCAACTTCTTTGGAATCCGGCGACCAGCGGTAGCCGAGTTTGAGAGTGTCAATATCGGTGATCTGTCGAGCCTCTCCAGTTCCGTCGGTCGCCGTCACGTAAATCTCCTCGCGGCCGCTGCGGTCCGAAATGTACGCAATTGATTTTCCGTCCGGCGCATAACTCACGCCGCGGTCGCGCGCCGCGCCCTCGGTCAGTTGCTTGAGATCGCCTTCTTCGACCGGGGCGGTAAAAACTTCTCCGTGAATTGAAAACGCCACTCGTCGCGACGAAGGCGCCAGATCGAAATCGTCCGCCTGGGAATTGAAGCTCTGCACCTCGCTGAGATTTTCCTGCGTTTCCGCAGCGATGTTGAGTGGGATGGGTGTAGCCTTCCTGCTGCTGACGTCGAGCTTCCAAATGCCGAAGTCGTGCTCAAAGACGATGGTACGGCCATCACTGCTTGCGGCCGGCCAGCGCACGTCGCCGCTCTTGAACGACGTAATCCGTTCCGTTCTGGTCCCGTCAGCGGAGACTCGCCAAATGTTCGTCAACCCATTGCCGTCGCGATCACTGACAAAATAGATGCCGCCGTCGTTGCCCCACATGGGCCACGAGTCGTGCCCATCGAAATCAGTCAACTGGCTAAACTTCTTAGTGGACACATCCATCACAATGATGTCGCTCTGATTCGAGCCGCGATAAAACTTGCGCCAGTAAGACTGAGCGCGCGGGTTATAAGCGAGTCGCTTCCCATCCGGCGAATAAGCAGCCTGTACACCCATGTCAGTGCCGGCCCTGGTCGCCAATCCTCCGTCAACACTGACGAGGTAAAGCTGAGCCGCGAAATCTTCGCCGCGGTTGCTGCTGAATAGCACGGCCCGCGAATCAGGCCGCCACCCAAGCACCGTGTCGTCGGACGAGTGGACGGTCAATTGTTTCGCCGCACCGCCCTCCGCTGGAATTAGGTAAACGTCGAGATTGCCGTTTCGATCGCTCGAGAAGGCGATCCACTTCCCGTCAGGAGAAAAACGGGCATAGACATCACGGGCGCGATTCACAGTCAGCCGCTGGATGTTCTGACCGCCTTCGTCTGCAGTCCAAACATCGCCGAGATAACTGAAAACGACGCGGCCGTTGTGATAGTGGGGATAGCGAACGAGCCTCGCCTCGCGGCCAAACGCGAATGAGGCGACTGCAATGATCATGACCAGAGCTGACAGGAAGGCGTTCTTCATGGTTCTTAAACCTCGATTGCAGAGATGGAATTGCTTGTCTTGGATTTCGCTCGGAATGTGAACGGCGGCATTATAGCACCTGCGACGTTGCCTCGCATTGTCTCCCGTAACGCAAACTGTTAGTTTGCGTTGAAGCGTTCGGTTCGCGAATAACCAGATAATCGAGAGCCGCAAACTAACAGTTTGCTTTACATTTTTGAAAGGAGTTTGCCTTGATCACCTGCCGTAAGTTAACCGCACCTGACGTCGCCGATGCTTTTGAAATGCTGCAGGCGTTCCTCAACGAGGATGAACATTACCTCGACAGCAGCAAAGCTTATGGCGACCGTGGATTCCAGGGACTCAATGACGCGCTCGATCTTTTTCTCGAGCGACCCGAGCTCGGATTCGTCTGGCTGGCCCACGACAAAGACGGCCTCGCGGGGATATGCGTCGTTTGCTATGCGATCTCGACGTCAATGGGCGCAGTCGTAGCCAAGCTCGATGATGTCTCAGTCAAGGCAGACCGGCGGGGCAAAGGCATCGGCTCGGCGCTTCTGGAAGAATTGAAGGAACAACTCAGGAAAGAATCCGTCACCCGCATCGACGTAGCTGTGCACCTGCAAAATCCGGAGGCGCGAAAGTTTTACGAACGGCACGGATTTGTCGCGTTGAATGAAGAACGGCTGGCCTGTGTGATCTGAATTTAACCGCGAAAACGGAATAGGAAAATGGTGAGGATACCTGAAAACCACCACACTGAGCTGCTCGCGTGCCTAATCGCTGGAGTGCAGAAGGCTCATTTGTATGGAAGGAGTCTCCTTTGAAAGGCCCTTAGGATTCTCAGACATGCCAGTTGTTCGTGCGGCGGCGCACACTTCGCCCCAACTCGCGAAATAATTGTCGAAGTAATTGATAGGATACTGGCTAAGCTGTGATACTTCGTTTCGGGTCGGAATATGACCTACCTCATTAGCGATTCGGCGAATATCTAATTGCAATGTTTTCTTACTCACAGAATACTTCTGTATTCGGACGCGCTTGACAGGGCTGTTTTTCGCGGTCGGAATACCTTCTGTTTTTCCGAAGGGATCTAATCCTCTATCTAGCTCGCGGTGACGATCCACAGCAATTTTGTGATATTCCGACGAGAGCTCTATGCCGATGAACCTTCTATTCATTTGCTGAGCAATGAGGGTTGAGGTTCCGGCTCCATTAAAGCAATCTAGAACTATCTCAGCAGGCTGGGTAAATAGCGCAAAGAGCCTCCTCATCAACGCGGGAGGTAGTTGGCAGGGGTGATCAACCCGACGGCTGTTATGCTTTAGCCGGTGGATGTCTTGCCACAGGTCATTTATGCTTGAGCGATCAATGTGGCCGGCTTTCCGTCTCTTCGTAACGCAGCTGCCCCGCAGGCAGTACGACTCCGCAAGCGGTTCAAGCTCGCTCGCGTCAGTGCGCTCACCAACTCGTACCAAACCAGGCAACGGTCGAGCTTTCCCCTTTGAAAAACAAATTATCGCGTAGTGAGATGGCATGATCATTCGAACCGGAAAACCCAACCCATCCCAAGCCAGCCAAGCCTGAAAATCCATAATCGAACTGAGATATTGGAAATGTCTAACAGCCCAGAGGGGAATGTTAAGCACCGCCAGAGTTTTACTCGGCTTGAGAACTCGGTGAAGCTCAGATAACCATTGATCACACCAAGCAAAATAAGCTCGCGCTTCAAGGGCATCGTCCCACTTATCATATTTCTTCTTCAAGTTATACGGAGGATCAGCGAAGCAAAAATCAATTGAGTTGTCCGGTAGAGAATGTAGAGCGTTAATACAGTCATCATTCAATAATTGGCTTTCAAGCGCCTTTGCAGACTGGTCTACTGGCTCAGCCGGTGACCCATTGATCTTTGTCTCCTTCGACGGAATAAGGTCAACGCACGAGCGCATGTCAACTAGTCTGAACCGTTTGTAATCCTCTAAGCCGAACATGTCGCGAAGCCGACTAATAACGAGATCTATGTCATTGGCAGGATTACAATCAATATCTCGCCATACGTCACTCATCAACGTGCCATATTCATGATACGTGTGCTTCTTTCCGCCATAATCCTTTGTGGTTTTTCCACAGGCTGGACAGTAGGTATATTCTATTCGCGTTTTGGTGTGACGCAACGAGCGTGAGTACTTGGTAAGTATAAGCAGAGCGGCATGTTGATTAGAAAGAGTTCCAACGGTGGTGGGGTAACCACTCATTGCGGTCTTCATAGCGATCCAAAGTTGGAATTTCAAATGCTGTTCTAGGTGAGGTATTAAGAGTGCCGCATCGGGAGGTGTGGTCAGAACGCACACCGTTGCAGATTCTCTTAATCCGCCACAATACTCTGCTAGCTTTCGGAAAGGGTCACCTGCTGCCTTTGCGTCGCTATTGCTTCTAGGGAACGGGAGCCAAAACAAAAAAACATCGCTAGAAGCTGGATCGATAGTCGCAAGTTGCTCCGTTGCGCTAATCGCAATTTTGTCGAATTCAAGTGTCTTCGTCGCTTCGCTCCAGTGCGCCATACCAATCTCCAGATTATGCGCCCGCCTGCTCTTCCATGAAATTCGCCAAGACACGGATTTCTTCGGTGGAAAGGGCAATAGTGCAATCGCTGTAACGACAAATTGTTCTTACCGCTGCCTCCCTGATGTTTATATTTCCTGCCCCATCTATCACGTAACATATCCTATGACCTGCATCGTGAACCAAAGCTTGCCTTGCTTGTGCTTGGCCAGCTTTACGCTCAATCGTACTATTCGTCGTAAATTGAAAACTTACCTCAATTCCGAAATACCTGTCATTTGGGGACTTTCCTATGACGTCGAAATTGGTCTCGGTCCTTCCGCCAGTATGGCTAACACCAGGAAGCGTTCCATTTCTATTGAATTCCCATGTTGGCAAGATTTCTCGCAGCTTTTCAATGACAAAGTCTTGTGCTATTTGCCCCAAGGAGTTGGCGGTGGCACCGCCAATTTGCCGGCTGATTCGGATGTAACTTTGTTTTACAAACTTTTCCAGCTCCTCCGGATCTCCGATCAGAGTGCCAATTTCACACTTGTTCTTGAAACTCTCAGGGAGAGTGTCACCGACCGATGAACCACCATGCAGAAGCAGCATGATGACATCTTCCATTTTAGCGTCAAGCGGGAATCCCACTATTAGGCGCTTTCCGTCAACCCGCAACGCAGAGTTCGTTAGACTCACATCGTTTTGAATGACTTTCAACTCATACTCGTAGTTCTTCTCCCGCCAAACATAATTCATCCTACCATCAGGAAAATAGACGCTGAAAGGTGGATACTTATTTAGGGCTTCGCCTCCAAGATCACTCAATACCATGAGATGCTTCAAGAAAAGATTTCCCTTGACTTCAGAGACGTCCACGAACTTCTTCCATGAATCGGGCGATGAGTCTGACAGATTTAGTATGCTAATGAACTTATCCTGGGTCTTGAGGAGGAGGGGCAGTACACTAATCGAAGCCTCGCGTTCGATCAACTCGTTCGGCCAATGCAGCACTGCCTTTCCTTTCAGTTCATCAAGTGTACGAGCGTATTTGGGCATTTACTCTAAATTCCTTCCAACGAATTGTCTCGGTGTCGCCGACTTAGGGGCCATTATGGTTGAATGTAAGGATTCTTTTATCCGATACCTGACGCTACTCGGACAATATTTCGAGAACTGCAGGGGTCCGCAAGATTGTCAGATCATTAGCGCCCCAGCGTCGCGATCTCCTCGAAGTATCTCGCAAACGCCACCATCCCGCCCGACGCCTGTTGCCAATCAAAATTCTCATTCGGCGCGTGGTAGCCGTGCTCCGGAAGCGAAAGACCAAGAAACAACACTGGACACTCGAGGACCTTTTCAATACTCGTCATCGCGCCGATCGTGCCGCCGTCGCGAACGAACACCGCATCACGCTCAAACGCAAACTTGACCGCCTGCTTCAAAAGTCCTGGCAAGGGACCATCCATCGGCGTGCGAAATGCGGGCGCAGCATGTCCGAAATCTATTTTCACGTCCGGGTTCTTCTCCTTCACAGCCGCTTCGATCAGTTTTCGGATTTTTGCAGGATCCTGACCCGGCACTAAACGGCAAGATGCTTTTACTTCCGCGCGCGGCGGCACAATCGATTTGAGTCCCGGGCCCTGATAGCCACCAACAACGCCGTGAATTTCCAGCGTCGGCTGCCCCCAGATTCGTTTCATCATTTCGAGCGAATCATCCGTGCGTGTTAGTTTCAAATGGTGCGCTTTTTTGAAATGGCTGGCGGTAAACCCGGAGTTGGCCCAGTCATTAAGTTCGTCCTCGGTCGGAGGGATCACGTCATCGTAGAAACCATTGATCAGTACCAGGCCAGTGATTGGATCATAGATATCGCAAACAAGGCGCATCAGTTCGGCAATGGGATTGCGAGCGGCGCCACCAACTTCTCCTGAATGCGTATCGGTTTCGGCGGTTTCCAAAGTGAGTAGAAAGCCGAGCAGTCCACGCAACCCTGCGGAGCACGCCGGGCGTTCGCGCGAGACCCAGACTGTATCGGACACGACTACGGAATCGGTTTTCAGATCCGATCCGGCTTTCGTGATTATCTTTTCAAAGTTTGGCGAACCAATCTCTTCCTCAAACTCCCAGAGGAAGCGGATGTTTACTCCAACACCGGCTTCAATCGCAGCGCGCGCGCCATAGAGCGCCGCCAGCGCCGGGCCCTTATCGTCTGTTGTGCCCCGTCCAAAATAGCTGTCGCCTTTCTGAGTCATGATGAAAGGCTCGGTTTCCCAGGGCTCGGTTTCCTTCGAGGCCGGCTGAACGTCCATGTGGTTGTAAACCGTCACAGTTGGCAGATTAGGGTCGTTTCCGAAAACAGCGTGCACAGTCGGATTACCATTGGCCACTTCATAGACCTGGACCTTTGCGCCAAACTTTTCCAGGGTCGCAACCGTCAGTTCAACTCCTTTTCTTATGTCTTCGGCATGGGTCGGGTCACAGGAAACCGTCGGCGTCTCAACGAATCGCTTCAAGAGCGCTTCGTATTCCTCGCGATGCCCGTTTGCAAAAGAGAAGAGGTCGTCCCGATTCAGTGCGTTCGCCATTCTGGTCCCTCCGGTCACAATAGGTGGTAGATCGTATAAAACTGCGCGGCAGAGTAGTTTGCCAACCCCGCGAGTCGAAATCAATTCTCAGAATAATGCTTGAGACGCCTAGTGTAATCAACGAGCCCCGCAAAACCCTAAAGGCGAAAGGAAAATTGCCGTTTGCGCCGGCTGGAGGGCAACGCTTTATAGGAGTTGCCCAACTAACTCGCAAGCTGAGCGACCTTCTTTCCGGTATTTTGGTTAACGTTCCATTTTGATTCTCCGCCATCCCTCCGGAACGTTCAGTTCGTTTGGTCGTTCGTGTTATTCTGACAGGCCCGCTTCGGGGAGCAGGCAGCCATGGCCGAGTAGAGGGTTTCCAGGATTTAGGAGGGTTTTGTGAACACACGATTTTTTGCAGCCCGGGTCATTAGCTTTGTACTGATGGTTTCCTTCGCGGGAAGCATCTTTAGTCAGCAAACCGGTTCCACGCGCCGGCAACCCGGCAGCACGCCAAACTCACGCGCGGTCGTTCCTTCATCAAGTGCACCCCAGGTGGTGACGCAAGCGACTGTCAAAAACGATCTCTCCGAAGCGTTGTCGGTAATTCAGGACAATTACATCGACGGCAAAAAACTCGACTACAACTCGATATTCAAGTCGTCGATCAACGGCATGCTGACTGTCCTCGATCCGCATTCGAATTATTTCGATCCGATTGAAAACGCAGCCTTCAGAAACGAACAGCGTTCGGAATATTTTGGCATCGGCGCCACGATTGGAGACCTGCGAGAGGGCACCAACGTTGACACCTATATCCGGGCGACCTTTGAGAATGCGCCGGCCGCGCGCGCAGGACTTCGCTTCGGCGACCGCATCACGGCGATTGACGGTCAATCAATGGCCGGCAAGACGTATGCTGAAGTGCGAAAGTTTCTCCTTGGACCACGCGGCACAGTTGTAAAAGTCACTGTCGAACACGTGGCTAATAAGCAGAGTGAAACTGTAACCATCACTCGCGATGCAGTGTCAGTACCGTCCATTCCACAGGCTTACCTCGTTCGTCCAGGTGTCGGCTATATCGCCATGACCAGCAGCTTCGCCCAGACCACTGCAAATGAATTTGAAGCCGCACTCGCCGATCTGCATTCACAGGGCATGAAGATGCTGATTCTCGATCTGCGCGGCAACCGTGGCGGATTGCTGTTTCAAGCCGTGCTGATTGCAAATACGTTTCTGCAAAAAGGACAAGTAATTGTCACGCAAAAAGGCCGGATGCGGGGAGCCACTGAGCCGGCATATCGCGCGATCAACGAAGCGCCTGATCAAATTCCTTTGGTCGTTTTGGTAAACGGCGAGAGTGCCTCGGCGGCGGAGATTGTTGCCGGAGCTTTGCAGGATCACGACCGGGCGCTGATTGTCGGCGAGAGCACTTTTGGAAAAGGCCTGGTCCAACTTCCAATCCAGCTTGAACACGATTCCGCCCTGCTGCTGACCGTCGCTAAATATTTCACCCCTTCCGGACGCCTGATTCAGCGCGATTATTCCAACGGCGGTTTTTACGATTACTACACCCGCGGTGGATTGTCGGCAGACCGAAGCAAGGAACCGGTCCAACCGGTCGGGCCGGAGAAACGCACCGATACGGGCCGCGCGGTTTATGAAGGGGGCGGGATTACCCCCGACGAATTTGTAAAGCCGGCGCTAATCAAACCCAGTGAAAACCGACTGGCAAACTCGATCTTTGGATTTGCGCTTGAGTTGGTCGCCGGCAGAGTGGCCGGGTTTGAAAGCTACCGGGTTAACAAACCAATCGATTATGATCGCGACGTTTCATCATCAGATTTTCCGGTCACGGATGCGCTGTTCAAAGAGTTCCAGCGCTTCGTCGCAAGCAAACCGGCACTCAAGGTGACACCCGAACAATTAGAAAAAGCGCGACCGTTTGTCGAGCGTCAACTTCGTTTCGAGTTGGCCACTGCGGCTTATGGATCGCTGGCGTCGATCCAGGTCCTGTATGAAAACGACCCGCAAATCGCACGCGCCGTTGAAGCCATGCCCCGCGCTCGTGAATTGGCTTTGTCCGCGCGACGCGCGAAAGCCCGCTCTTAAACCCGTGTAGGACAGGCGTTCTTGCCTGTTCTCTTTTCAAAAACCACACTTCCGACTGGGGACAGGCACTGTTGCCTGTCCTTCTTTTTTGTCCGAAAACTTTGGTTTGTCGCGTTGTCTCCGCCTGGATATCGACAACCAATGTTCGTCAGACACCAGACAGGACAGGCAGGAATGCGGCCTTTTTCGTCCCTTCCTTTTGGGAAAGGGGTAAGAGGGGAAGGGTCTTGGCCGCGCGTAAAATAGTTCAACCCAGAACGTTACCCATGGTAAATGGCACGTGACCCGCTTCACGATTTCAACGTTTACCATTTACCATTCACCACCCGTGCCTAAGCCTCTCATCGTCATCAACAACGCAGCGGCCAAAGCCCGCCGCGCGTGGCCCCTCATTAAGGATCAACTTCAAGCCGCCGGCGTAGACTTTGCTTTTCACACCACCACACATCCCTGTGACGCTACTACGCAAACTCGTACCGCCTTGCACTCGCGAGTGACCACAATCGCCGTAGTTGGCGGCGACGGCTCGCTTAGCGAAGCCGCCGAAGGTTTTTTTGAGTTCAGCGAGCGTTTGGAAGAGCTGCCCTCTCCGATAAATCCAAACGCTTCGCTCGCAATTCTTCCCGCCGGCACAGGAGATGATTTTGCGCGTGGGCTCATGGGCCAGCGATCGCCACTGGATCAATGGATCGCCGCTTTCATCACTCATTGCCGCGAACAAAATGCGGACAGCACGCGAATAGTGGATGTGCTCTACGGGCGTTGTAACGATTATCTCAAGCCTTTCATCTGCCTGAACGCTTCTTCGATGGGTATCGGTGGCGAGACAGCAGCGCGTGTTGCCGCTCAGGGTAAGTTCATGCGCCGGCTTTCGGGCGAAGCGCGGTTCACTTTGGCCGCCGCTGCCGGACTAGTGAACTGGCGCGAGCGGCGCGTGCGCGTCGTAGTCGATGAGGTGGAGATTCTCGATGGCCCGGTCAACCTCGCGGCCGTGGCAAACGCGCTTTATGCCGGCGGCGGCATGATGCTTTCACCGCAGGCGCGGATCGACGATGGCAAACTCGACGTCGTCACCGCCTCCGGCCTCAACCGTGCGAACGTTGTTCGCGAACTGATGCGCATCCACGAGGGCGGACATGTTGTAAATCCAAAAGTGCGCATTACCCAGGGAACGAAAGTAAGAGTGGAAACTTTTTCGGATGATGATGCGATGAAGATTGAAGCGGATGGAAATGTTCGCGGGGTTACGCCGGTGGAGTTTCGGGTGATGCCGAGAGCGCTGCGGTTTGTCGTGGGGAGACAGTCAGCAACAACAAAAACCTAACCCATTTTCCATTTCTCATTTTTCATTTCTCATTCGTCATTATGGACAGGCAGGAATGCCTGTCCTACTTCAAGAAGCGAATGAAGCTCGTCCTGGCGTTGAACTATTCTGATGCCTATCAATTACAAAATGAGAAATGACAAATGATATATGGAAAATGCTCTGGTTCTTCACTGGTCGGCCGGCTTCATCTTTTCCATCTCCGCAATCTTACCCAACCGCCGGAGGTGTCGCTCTTCGCCTGAGAACCGCGCTGCCACAAACGCGCGCACAATTTCCAGCGCCAGTTCCTCTCCGGTAACACGCGCGCCCAGACACAGCACATTGCAGTTGTCATGTTCGCGTGATTGATGCGCCGAGTAGGTGTCGCCGCAGAGCGCGGCGCGGATTCCCTTGAGTTTGTTCGCGGCCACTGAAGCGCCTACGCCGCTGCCGCAGACGAGGATGCCGATGTCGGCTTCGTTCGATTGGATCGCCCGGCCAACCTTCAACGCATAATCCGGATAGTCGTCCGGCCGCGAACCCACGTGCGTGCCGAAATCGATCAACTCATGTCCGGCGCCGCGCAGTTCTTCAATCACCCGCTCGTTGAGTGGATACCCGCCGTGATCAGCGCCCATCGCAATTCTCATATCGGTGAAACTAGTTCTTCGGGGGCTCTGGCCTCACAAGCCCATCAGGGAGAAGAGTGTGTTCGTCAAAAACAGCCTCGACTATTTGTTGTTGAGTAAGACCAGTCGCAGCCCTAAGATCTGTTCCCTCAAAATGGGTTCTCACGAGTACAGCTTTATCAAAATTTGTTTCCGTTAGTACGCTCTTCTTAAAATGTGCATCCGTCAAATCCGCGCCTTCAAGGTGGGCTTGCTCAAGGTCGGCTCCGTCAAAATTAGCGCGGATGAGGAACGCTCGTTCTAAGTGAGTGCGAAATAAAAACGCTCCTTCCAGATGGGCGCCAATCAAAAGCGCCCAATCGAGACGAGACTGGCCAATCTTTGCTTTCTCAAAGTGGGGACTATCCAGATGGCATCTTCGAAGATCCACTTTCATAAGATTGAGCCGTTGGTCGCCCTTCTCACCGCTCCGGTTGCGTCTTGAGATCACACTAAGACAAGCTCTAACGTCAATGGCAGGCGGAGGAATTACGCGCAACGCGTCCTCGGCAGTTTCGGGAATCGCAACCTCAGCGGGCACCCAATGAGCTTTCTCTCGTACGTAGGCCGAAAGAATCTCCATGATAGTCCAATGATCTTTTCCTGAGTCTCTTGCAATTCGTTCAAGCGCATATATAGCCCCTAACCTTGCTGCGACACTGGTCTCATTGCTTAACAATTCTATTGCTTTCGTAAAACGCTCGGTGATTTGCCCTTCCAAAGCAATAGTTAAGTTCTTTGTCGCGGTCTCCTGTGTAGCTCTGATATTTTCCTGAGCAATGGTCAGGTTCTTTTCAGCTGCTTTGATACTGCGCCAGGTAAAGCCCAGCCCGATGAGGAGGGCAGCCCCACCCAATGCCTGGGCCAGTCCAGACCGAATGCCACTCTTAAGTTCAATAAAATCCTTGAGGTTAAGAGACGCCTTCGCTTCATTCAATTGCTGATTGGGTCTGACCCAGAAGAAATAAACAATGACAAGGAAAGCAAGAACGGAGGCTCCTACATAAATGAAAATACGATTTTGTTTACTTTCCATGGTGAGAGTTGGTGAAATCTAGATCCTCATCAATCCACCGCTCGCGTGCACCGCGCCGAATTTACATCATGCTTACCCTGTGTCTCCTAGAGCAGCCCTCGCGCCTTCGTCAAAACATTCTCCACGTTGAACCCCAACTCCCGCAGCGCCACATCGCCGGGCGAGGAGGCGCCGAAGCGTTCAAGGGAAACGACGTCCCCGGTTGGACCAACGTAGCGGTCCCAACCCTGCCTTACTCCCGCTTCGACGGCCAGTCGCGCGGTGACCGAAGGCGGCAATACCTCATTGCGGTAGTCTTCAGGTTGCTCGTCGAAGAGTTCGCAGCAGGGCATTGAAACAACCCGCGTGGCTATGCCTTCGGCTTGGAGTTTTTCGCGGGCTTCCAGTGCGAGGGAAACTTCAGACCCGGTGGCGATGATGATCAGTTGCGGACTTTGGACTTTGGACTTTGGACTTTGGACGTCGCCTGCTTCGGCGAGAATATAACCACCGCGGCGGAGACCGACGGCTGCGGCAAACTTCGTCCGGTCAATCAGCGGCACCTTCTGACGTGTCAGAGCCAGAGCCGTAGGCGCGTGGCGGCGCAGGATCGCAATGCGCCATGCCTCGCTCACCTCCGGCGAGTCCGCCGGACGGATAACAAACAGATTTGGAATTGCACGCAGCGCTGCTACATGTTCGATCGGCTGATGTGTTGGACCATCCTCCCCAAGCCCGATCGAGTCGTGAGTGAAAACGTAAATCACCTGAACTTCCGAAAGGGCTGCCAAACGAATGGCGGGACGCATGTAGTCTGAAAACGTGAGAAACGTGCCACCATATGGGATCAAACCGCCATTAAGAGAAATTCCGGTCAGCGTCGATCCCATCGCATGCTCGCGCACCCCAAAGTGAATGATGCGACCCTCGTAAGAATCCGCTTCAAAGTCGCCGCCTTCTTTGATGTCAGTGTTGTTGGAGACTCCCAGGTCAGCCGATCCGCCAATCAACATCGGCAGGTGCGGCGCCAGGGCGTTGATGACCTCGCCGCTCGCCACTCGCGTCGCTACTGCCTTGCCATCTTTGAAGTCCGGCAAGTGTGTTTCCCAATCTGCCGGCAGTTCGCCCTTCACGGTCGCGCGCCACTCGGTTCCAAGTTCGGCGTGCGTTTCTTCGTATTTCGAGACGAGCGTTTTCCACTGCTGCTCCTGTCCGTTGCCGCGTAAGACGGCTTCGCGAAAGTGGGCCAGAGCTTCGTCAGGAACGAAAAACTGTTTGTCTTCGGGCCACCCGAGATGTCGTTTCGTTTCCTTCACGGCATCAGGACCGGGCGCATCGCTGTGCGCCTTGCGCGTGCCCTGGGTCGGCATGCCGAATCCGATAATCGTCTTCACTGAAATCAGCGAAGGCTTGTCGGAAACTGACTGCGCCTCGCGGATCGCAGCGTCAATCGCGTCGAGATCATTTCCGTCGGCTACAGTTAACGTGTGCCAGCCATACGATTCAAAACGCTTCGGTACATCTTCGCTGAAGGCGAGGCTGGTAAAGCCCTCAATCGTCACATTGTTGTCGTCGTATAAATAGATCAGTTTGCCGAGCTTGAGATGACCGGCGAGCGAAGCGGCTTCGGCAGCAACACCTTCCATCAGATCGCCGTCGGAAACGATTGCATAAACGTAGTGATCAATGAGCGGGAAACCTTCCTGGTTAAACTTCGCGCTCAGGTGAGCGGCGCCCATCGCCATTCCCACGCCGTTTGCAAAGCCCTGGCCAAGTGGCCCAGTAGTAATTTCCACTCCAGGCGTCAAACCATACTCCGGATGTCCCGGCGTCTTCGATCCAAACTGGCGAAAGTTTTTTATTTCATCGAGCGGAAGGTCGTAACCGGTGAGATAAAGCAGCGAGTAGAGCAGCATCGAGCCATGGCCGGCCGATAAGAGAAAGCGATCGCGATTCTCCCACTTAGGATTTTGCGGGTTGTGACGCATGAACCGCGTCCACAAGACATAGGCCATCGGCGCCGCGCCCAGCGGCAACCCCGGGTGACCTGATTCGGCCTTTTGAATCGCATCGAGCGACAGCGTGCGAATCGTGTTGATGCAAAGTTGATCCAAATCGGGTGTGGGTTTGTTGTTTTCCTGCTGCACTGTGGCGCTCATGTCACCGTCCTGTTAGGAGTTTTTGATCACACGTTCGTAGATTTGTTGCTGACGATCAAGAGCCTGCTGATAACGCTCGTGATGAGACATTCTCGGCTCAAAGACTGTTTCCGCCGGCACTGAGAATTCCGCGATACTTTGTATTTTGCCCGCCGCTTCGAGTGCAAGCAAGGCGGCGCCGCGCAAAGAGGCCTCAGATTCCTCACACAACGTCACGCGCCGGCCAAGAACGTCTGCCAGTATCTGTCCCCACACCCGCGAAGAACGCAACGCGTTGCCCGAGGCAACTATCGCCGAGCCCGGCGCGATAGGTTCGAGCGCTTTCGCAATCAACGCAAAGCGATACGCGACTGCTTCCATGGCCGCGCGCAGAATTTCAATGGGTCGAGTCTGAGCATTAAGCCCAATGATGGCGCCGCGCGCGTCGGCATGCCAACCCGTGCTTCGTTCCCCCGCCCAAAAAGGCAAAATCGTCAGGCCGTGAGAATCGGGTGCCAGGCGCGACAATTTCATTTCGATCGCCTCCGCATCCTGGTCACCCAGTAGAGATTCTCGAAACCAATGATAGAGCCCGCCCCCGTCAGATAGAGCGCCCCCAATCACCACTCGATCTCTGTCGGCGCGGTATGACCACAGCTCTGGTGGCACGGCCACAGGTGGCTCGCCCGCATAAAGCACTCGCATCGCGCCAGACGTACCAATCATCAACGCGGCTTTCTCTTTTGAAGTGCATCCCGCGCCGATGGAGTTGGCCGCGCCATCCCCTATTGCCGGAAACATCCGGGCTTCGCTTAGTTGAGGCCAGCGCTCAGCGTATTCAGGCATTAACCGCTGAAAGGTTTTCCTCGGTAAGGCAATTTCCGGAAGGCTCTCGATGCCAATATTGAGCGCGTCCAACATTTGCTGGTCCCACTCACAGGTCCGCTGGTTGAAGATACCCGTTCCGGAAGCCATGGAAACGCTGGCGGCCGTTTCTCCAAACACTTCCAGCGCCAGGTATTCAGCAAATGAAAGCCACTTAGTCGTGCGCCTAAAAACGTCCGGTTCCTGGTTTCGCAAGCGGAGAATTTTTGCCGGCCAGTAGCTCGGGTGTAGGCGGCATCCGGTGCGCGAGTGAAATTCAGCCTCGTTCAATCTTGAACGCAGCTCAGATACCTCCGCAACGGCGCGATTGTCGGCCCAGCCAAGCACCGGCGTTGTCGGGTTTCCGTCTTGATCAATCCCAACCAGGCTATGCCAGAAACACGAGACGGCGATCAGTCGGATGCGCGACGTGGCCTCAAGAAACCTGGCTTCGAAGAGGGTGGCGTCGATTGCCTGGACCACCTGCAGTCGTAATTCATCCGCATCCCAGGTGGAGAAATCCGTGGCACTTCTCGCCAACCGAGTTACTTGCACGCCGGTATCTTGAATCTCTGCGCCTCGTTCATCAAAGATCGCGGCGCGCGTTCCCGAGGTTCCAATATCGAGCGCCAGCAGCACGGGGAGTTTGAGTTCCGCACCCGTCATCATCGAGACAAGTTCCGGCGCGGGCTCGAACAGGTCGACTGCTTGATCCAGCACGTTGCTCATTTTAGTAGGACAGGCATTCCTGCCTGTCACTTGTTGATTGGATTCTGCCTTGTTGGGAAAGAGGTACAGGCAAAAATGCCTATCCTACTTTTTTGCGATGCGCGGAAAGGATCGCACAGCGTTCGACCTGTAGTCCACTTTTGCGCGCAAACTGCTAGAATGCGGCCGATGCAGGCTGAAACCCTTCACTGCCCAAATTGTGGCGCCGCGAGCTCGACTGAGGCCTCGCGATGCGCGTTTTGTGAGTCACGCCTGGCCACCGTTGCGTGCCCGTCGTGCTTCGGGATGATGTTCATTGGCAGCAAACATTGTCCAAGATGCGGTGCTGCCGCCGTTGCCCCGGAAAGCGCCGACGTAGAATCGCGCCCATGCCCGCGCTGCCAAAAGAATATGAAACCACTTGTCATCGGAGAAACGCCGGTGGGCGAATGTTCGCAATGCGAGGGGCTGTGGGTTGACGTCAGGTCATTTGAAAAAATATGCGCCGATCGCGAAGAGCAGTCTGCGGTGTTGGGCGCCGCCACACCTGCCTCGGCAGTCGCCTGCGAAAAGACCAGCAAGGTTAAGTATGTTCCGTGTCCGGAATGTTCACAGTTAATGAATCGAATGAATTTCGCGCGCTGTTCCGGCGTCATCGTGGATGCTTGCAAGCAGCATGGGACGTGGTTTGATCGCGATGAGCTGAGCCGCATCATAGAATTCATTCGTGACGGTGGATTGAATACTGCACGTGCAAAAGAGAAAGTCGCGATTGCCGAAGAACGTGCACAGCTGCGCCAGGAAAAACTCGCCCTGGACATGCGCCGAACGTCTGCTCTGGGAGATTCTGACGATAACCGGGTGAGCGGCATCGCCTCCGCGGGAGGACTGTTGAGGTTCTTCCTTGACTAAGAAAAACTATCGCAGATTACGCCGATTACTAAACTATTCTCGAGTAATCGTTTCCTGAAATCTGTGTAATCGGCGTAATCTGTGGTTAACGATCTGCGGATAGTCACCTAACGGTTTTTTTCACCAAGCTCACAAAGTCTGCGATGTCTTCTTCCGTCGTATCAAACGAAGTCATCAGCCTTACTTCAGACCGCTCCTGGTTCCAAATGTAGAAGAAGTATTTCTTCTGCAGCAAAGGAATGTAACGTCGCGGTATCACCGCAAACACTCCATTCGCTTCGACCTTCTGAGTTATCGATATTTGCGGAATCTTCCCGAGTGCGTCAGCCAGTAATTGGGCCATGCGGTTCGCGTGTAGCGCATTCCGGCGCCAGAGATCGTCCGTCAAAAGCGCTTCAAACTGCGCTGATATGAATCGCATCTTTGAAGGGAGCTGGGCACCCTGTTTGCGCGTGTACTTGAAGTCCTCAGCGAGTTTCCGGTTGAAGAAAACGACCGCCTCGCCATACATCATTCCATTCTTCGTTCCGCCAAAAGAAAGAATGTCTACACCTGTGTCTCGCGTTACCGCGCGAAGTTTTAGGTCCAGACTGGCCGCCGCATTGGCGACTCGCGCTCCGTCCATGTGCAACAACATGCCGTGGTCGTGAGCGAAGTTCGCCAGCGCTTTCAATTCACGCACCGAATAGACGGTGCCCATTTCCGTAGCTTGTGAGATTGAAATTACGCGCGGCTGCACGTGATGCTCAAAACCGATTTCGTGAAGCAGCGGCGGTATCTGGTCCAGCGTTAGTTTGCCATGCGGCGTCTGAACGCCAAGAAGTTTGCAACCGGTAAATTTTTCCGGCGCGCCACACTCGTCAACATTTATATGGGCTGTCTCGGCGCAAATGACCGCGTGGTGCGGTTGCGTCGCGGCTTTCAGACCCAGAATGTTTGCGCCCGTGCCGCCAAAAACGAAGAAGACCTCAGCGTCTTTGCCAAATTGTTCGCGGAATTTTTTGACGGCGCGCGCTGTGTAGACGTCGTCCCCGTAGGCGATTACGTGACCGTCGTTAGCTGCGGCGATCGCTTTCATAACTGCAGGATGAACGCCGGCGTTGTTGTCACTGGCAAAACTTCGGCGTGGTGCGGTTTGCTTGGTCACGTCGTCTCTGATCTCCTTCGCTGATCGCCTTAGGCCGCTGCCTCTTTTATCACGTTTGGCGAGCAAGGGCATGCCTCCGCCGTTCTGACTGATGGACAAAACAGTCGAGGCCGGCGGAAATGGATCCGCCAGCCTCGATTCGTTCGTTGATTTAAGTCAATGACTTAGTCGACCGCTTCGATCTTAGCCTTCCTGCGTCGGCGAAATCGCGCTGCGATGCCGGTCAACCCGGTTCCCAGTAACAACAAGGTGGCCGGCTCAGGAACCTCCGACTGCTGCTGCGCGGCGGTGATCTGTCCTGTCAGCGCAACAATGCTGCCCGGGTCAATCGCCAGATCGTTGACGCTGAACGAGAAGGAGCCCACTCCGCAGGTAGTTTGCTGGCCCGGACGACCACCGGTCGGATCCGGTTCACAGTTTGGGTCATTGAAGGTAAACGTCAAGGCGGTGTTATTGAAGTCAATGAAGACACCGCCGATGTTGTCGCTTATCACCGTGCCTGTTACCAAGGCGGTATAGTTTGCCTGGTTTGTGCCGGCGATACCCTGGGGAGCGGTGAAGGTGACCAGGAGTGTAAAGGGCGCATTGAAAGCATTCGGAGCGGTGCTCAGTTGAAAAGACCCGAGGTTGTTGAAGTTTGAACCCGGATTCGCGTTAGCGCCGATACCTCGAAAGCCATTTGCTGTCGTTCCAGAAAAAGTTGAATTGCTGTAGGAGAGGCCGAGAATGGTGGCACTGGCTCCCGGAGTACACCCTGCTCCAAAACAACCGTTGGTAAAGCCGGAAATCGATACTTCGTCGGCCCGAGCGGTGGTGTGTGCGGCCGCCAATACGGTCAGGGCAAGCAGACTGAGCACAAGGTGCTTGGTAGTTGAGCGAATAAGTGATTTCACGGCGTGATCTTCTCCTTAGTTCAATGCGCGATGCAGCGGATGGATTTTTAGGGACGCAGACGGATCCCGGTTAAGAACTGAGTTACTGGAAAGCTGCCGGGCAAGGGTGCTTTCGGTTCCCAGTCCTGCTGTCGCGTTACGCAACACGGAATCGGAGGCACTACTGTGGACGCGTATTATTCGTACAGTCGCAATCCTGTTTGGTTTCCAGAAGTAATTTGAGGCTGATTTGTTCGAGGGAAAGACTCTTGTGTCTCTGTGGTGGACCCAGGTAAAGAAAATCACCACAGAGACAAAGAACACCGAGGGAACACAGCGAGTCTTAGGCGCTACTCTTGAGGTCTTTGATAATTTCGCGCGCGGCATTGGCGCCCGGCGCTCCGGTCACGCCGCCACCCGGATGGGTCCCGGCGCCGCAAAGATAGAGTCCTTTGAGCGGAGTTCGATATTGCGCCCAGCCGATGATTGGACGAAAGGTGAACGACTGATCGAGCGTCTGCTCACCATGGTGAATATGGCCGCCGCTTAATCCGTAAGTCTGCTCCAGATCTAAAGGTGTAACGACTTGGCGCGCAACAGTAATCTCTTTCAGGTTGGGCGCGTAAGCAGTCAATTTCTCAATCACGTTGTCAGCAAACTCTTCGCGGCGCGAGTCCCAGTCGCCTTCCTTTAGTTTGTATGGCGCGTATTGCACCGAGACCGACATTACGTGCGCACCTGCGGGCGCCAACGTCGAATCAGTCAGCGATGGAATGGTGATGTTCATGTAAGGCGCAGGCGAATAGTCTCCATACTTCGCAGCGTCAAATGCGCGTTCGAGGTAGTCGACGTCTGGTCCAACATGAATTCGGCCTGAAAGCTTTTGTTGGGAATCGCTTGGTTCGACTCCAGTAAACGAAGGCAGACGCGAAAGGGCCAAGTTGATCTTGGCAGAGACTCCGAGTGCCCGATAATGCTGAATCTTTGCCAGGAAACTCGGATCGAATTCGACCGGATCGACCAGATCGAGCAAAGTGCTGCGCGGGTCAGCATTGGAAACTATTGCCCGGGCCGAGATCTCATCGCCGTTTCTGAGTACAACTCGCGCTGCCTTTCCTTCGTTGGTTTCAATCCGTTTCACATCAGCGGAGGTCCGAATCTCAACGCCGGCGCTTGTTGCGGCCTTAGCCAGCGCCTGGGTGAGCGCGCCCATTCCTCCGCTGATGAAAGTAGTTGTGCCCGTTGCGTGGCCATCGAGCGCTGCCTGCCAGAGGAGCGCGGTGCTCGTACCTGCAGACCATGGACCGGCAAACGCGCCTGCGATTCCGCGCGCAGCAATCAGCGCTCGCAAAGACTCCGTTTCAAACCACTCCGCCACCAGATCGGCGACCGCCATTGGCCCCCAACGCAACAAGCGATAGGCATCCTGCTTGCCGAGACCCCGAAACGAAAGACCCAGCTTGGCGAGGTTCCACAACTCCGCGGCCGCAGGCTTTTCAACCGAGGGCGGCGTCATCGTCACGAGTGGCGCCAACACTCGACCGATGCGCGCGAAGCTGGTTTCAAATTCCGGATAGCTTTGCGCATCCTTCACGGAGATTTGTTCCAACTCGTTTACCGTGCGTCTCTGATCTGCAAACAAGCAAACCGCCGGCCCATCGGGATTGAGAGCCAGCGCCCGAACCTCCGGAACGATAAACTCCACGCCGTGTGATTTCAGATCGAGGTCTTTGACGACGTGGGAAAGAAGTGGCCCAGGGACGTCGTCAAGGATTGAACAACGGAAGCCAGGATGGATCTCATCGGTAATCGCGCCGCCGCCGACGGTTTCGCGACGCTCAAGCACTAGTGTCTTCAGGCCGGCTTTTGCCAAATAACAAGCAGCGACCAGGCCGTTGTGACCACCGCCAACGATGATGATGTCGTATTTAGTCATTAGGTAGGACAGGCATTCGTGCCTGTCCCGTAGTTCGTGATCAGATATTCATCCGAGCAAATCAGATTTTCCATTTCTCATTTCATACTTCTCTTTGTCATCGAAAGAACCGCTCTGGTGTTATCCATCAATGAAAAATGAAAATTGAGAAATGATAATTGGAAAATCTCTCCATCTGGCGCCCCATCGGTAAGAGTCCCGCACAGGGACAGACAAGAATGTCTGTCCTACTTCTTGTCCTTCAGCATCTGCATCGCCGCGTTGCGGCCCGGCGCGCCCATGATGCCGCCCCCCGGATGAGTCGCCGAGCCGCACATGTAGAGATTACGAATCGGCGTGCGGTATTGAGCCCAACCAGGTGCTGGCCGTAAGAAGAAAAGTTGTTCCAGGGTCAGCTCGCCCTGAAAGATGTTGCCTTCCGAAAGCCCAAAGTCCCGTTCAATGTCGAGCGGCGTCAAAACCTGGCGGTGCAAAATCAGATCCTTAATGTTGGGAGCGTGTTCGGCGATCGTATCGATCACCGTGTCGCCAAAGCCCTCGCGCTTATCGTCCCAGTTACCTTCCTTCAAATTGTAAGGCGCGTATTGAACGAAGCAGGACATCACATGCTTGCCCGGCGGCGCGA
This sequence comes from Pyrinomonadaceae bacterium, assembly GCA_035557535.1. Lineage (GTDB taxonomy): Bacteria > Acidobacteriota > Blastocatellia > Pyrinomonadales > Pyrinomonadaceae > PSRF01. The sequence goes on along the minus strand of DATMDU010000063.1, from coordinate 215,824 downwards.
CCGAAGGATCGGTGAGACTCGGAATAACCATATCGATGTAAGGACGACGCGAGAAGCTCCCATACTTGGCATCATCGTAGGCGCGTTCCATGTAATCGACGCTCGGAGAAATCGACACAGCGCCACGCAGATGCGGACCCGCGCCGGGCAAACACTTGAAATCGGGCAGGCCGTCCAACGCCAGATTTACCTTTCCAGATGAGCCACGATATTTGTAGCGCTTTAGATCCGCAGCAAAGTCGTCGGGCAGGTGCTCCTCGCCAATCATCTTCATAAACGTCAGACGCGGATCGACACTCGACGAGACAGTGTCAGCATAAATCTCATCGCCATTAACAAGCACCACCCCTTTGGCCTGGCCATTCTTCATTAAAATTTTTGCAATCGGCGTCTCGGTGCGAATCTCCGCGCCGAATTCGCGCGCCGCATCGGCAATCGCGTTTGAGATCGCGCCAGTGCCTCCGCGCGACAGTCCCCAGGATCGAAATGCTCCGTCGATCTCGCCCATGTAGTGATGCAGCAGAACGTAAGCCGTCCCGGGCGAGCGCACTCCGAGAAACGTGCCGATGATTCCGGAAGCGGACATCGTCGCCTTGAGTACGTCGGTTTCAAACCACTGGTCGAGAAAGTCGACGGCGCTCATCGTCATCAATTGGACCTGGTTGTACTGATCTTCGGCGTCGAGGTTTTGGAATCTTCTCCCGAGAAAGTAGAGATCCTTGAGACCCTTTGGATTGAGCGAGGTGGGATCAGGCGGCGTCATGCTCATGATCGGTTTCACGAAACGCGCCATCTCGAGCATCGCCTTGCCATACTCGTCGTAAGCTTCGGCATCGAGCCTGGAGTGACGCGCAATCTCGCGCCGTGTTTTTGCATGGTCATTCACGCGCCAGAGATAGTCACCGTTCGGCATGGGCGTGAAGGTGCCGTCGAGCGGAAGAATCTCCAGCCCGTGACGCGATAGATCGAGTTCACGAATGATCTCGGGCCGCAGCAACGAAACCACGTAAGAGCAAACCGAGAACTTGAAGCCAGGAAACACTTCCTCAGTTACCGCTGCACCGCCGAGCACGTGCCGGCGTTCGAGCACCAGCACACGCCTGCCGGCGCGCGCCAGATAGGCGGCGTTCACCAGTCCGTTATGGCCGCCACCTATGACGATGACGTCGTATTTGTTGCTCATTCTGCTGGACTACTCTTGCGCTTTCGGATGAAACGACGAGGTAAATTGCCGCTTGCCGTGTAACCGCGGAGAAAGTCACCCGCTCGCTTTCAAGTTGGTAAACAATTCTGTAATTGTAAACAAAGACTTCTCGAATCGTCTTGTCGTCAAACTCAGGCACCGTGCGACCGGCGAAGGGATGATCTTCAAGGGCCGCGGGTCGCATTCATTATCCTTCGAACGACGGCGCTGGCGTATGAGGTAGAGTCGCGGGAGATAGCCGGCAATTGCCTCGGTATCGGCGAGAGCAGATGGTGACCAGCCTACTTGGTGAGCCATTTGCCTAGTTGCTGCTCAACTTGATCTTGAGTTATTTCCCCTAGAGTGTCTGCGACCACGAGTCCATTGCGGACCTTTTCTATCACATACAGATGATACTGAATGTCTTCAAGTGAGCAGTCGTCTGGCAACTTATTCAGCAGTGCTTCAACTTCTTGTTTAGCGGTACCCATTATTTTTTATATCTGTTCTTAGACCAAAAGGGGGAGCGATACATATAACATAAATGCGTTCCTTGCTGAAGAATCGCCAGCATACTTATAATCGCTCGCCCTGACAAACACGCTACGAAACCCGGGCAAGCGTACTATGTAACAATGCTCAACGCTGGAGTTCTCACATTTAAGGAGTTTGCGATGCGCGAGCCACTGCCGCTGGCGACCATCCACGACGCCGTGCTTGAATTCCTGCGCGGGCGCGATGATGTAGTTGTGTTTGGCGCCACCGCTGTCAACGCCTACGTCGATGAGCCACGTATGACTCAGGACATCGATCTTATGTCGACTCGCGCTCGAGAATTTGCGGACGAGTTGCGCGAATATCTGGCTGGACGTTTTCACATTGCAATGCGCTCTCGCGTGATCGGTGAGGGAAGAGGTTATCGTCTCTATCAGACCCAAAAAGCCGGCAATCGACACCTGGTTGATGTGCGGCCAGTAGTGTCCTTGCCGGACTCACAAACGATTGAACACATTAGGGTGATCAGCCCACCAGAACTAATTGCGTACAAGGTGATGTCTTACAACGGGCGTCGCGGGAAACCAAAAGCTGGTACTGACTGGCGAGATCTCGCAATGCTTTTGCTGACTTTTCCAGAGTTGAAGATCGAAGCAGGCGCAGTGAATGAAAAACTCCTCTCGCTCAATGCGAGTAAAGAAGTCATAAAGGAGTGGCAAGATCTGGTTTCCCAGGAAATAAGTTTTCCTGACGAGGATGACGAGTTTAACTAAGGCTCACAGATCTAGACGCTGTAAGCTGATTGCCCGCAAACCCAAAGATTAACGCATGCCCGTCGGAACCGCTTTCCACGAAAGAACTTTTCCGCTCTGCGAGAGTTTGAACTATCGCGAGTGGTCCGGTTATTACGCCGTCAGTTCCTACGAGCCGCATCACGAGCATGAGTACAACGCTATTCGCAATGCGGCGGCGTTGATCGACATCTCGCCGTTGTTCAAATATCGAGTAAGTGGACCAGATGCCACGCGGCTGGTTGATCGGATTATTACGCGCGACATGCGAAAGGTTTCCGTCGGCCAGGTTATTTACACGCCGTGGTGTGATGAAAACGGAAAAGTGATTGACGACGGCACCGTTTCGCGTCTGGAGCAGAATTCGTATCGATGGACGGCGGCCGACCCAAGTCTGCGATGGTTTACGCAAAACGCAACGGGTATGGATGTGCAACTTGAAGACATCTCGGAAAGCGTCGCCGCCCTCGCCCTCCAGGGACCCACGTCGGGTCGCCTGCTCCGAAGGTTGGTTAGCGCAGCGGACATTGAGAACCTCAAATACTTTCGCGTGACTAAGGGAGAAATAGCCGGCGTGGCGGTGGAGATCTCACGCACCGGATACACCGGTGATCTGGGTTACGAGATTTGGGTGCCGAGCGAACAAGCGCTGAAGGTTTGGGATGCTTTGATGAGAGCTGGTCAGGCCTTCGACATCCATCCGGCCGGCATGTTGGCCCTTGACGTGGCTCGGGTGGAAGCCGGGCTCCTGTTAATCGAAGTGGATTTCAATAGTTGCAAAAAAGCATTGATTAGCGAACAAAGGTATTCGCCATTTGAAATGGGGCTGGGACGGCTGGTGCATACCGCCAAGAACCGTTTCATCGGGCAGGCAGCCTTGATCGCCGAACAGAAGCGCGGGCATGCTCGCGAGATTGTCGGCTTGGAAATCGACTGGCCCCAGGTGGAACAACTCTATGAAACAGCCGGATTACCGCCGGCCGTTTCCCCAATCACTTCACGTGTTGCAGTCCCAGTCTTCAAAGATGGATCACAAGTCGGAAAAGCTACTTCAATCACCTGGTCGCCGACTTTGAAAAAAATGATCGCGCTCGCAACTTTGAAACGCGAACAGACTAAGCTCGGCACAAAACTGCAATTTGAAATAACGGTCGAGGCGCGACGCCATCTGGTTGGCGCCAGAGTCGTGAAGTTACCTTTTTTCAATCCGAAACGAAAAACCGCGACGCCCGTTTTGTAGGGGCAGGGCTCGTCCCTGCCCGCAGACGGCAGCCACGAGGGCTGCCCTACATCATGTCTTCCCTCAAAGAAATCATCGACAGCTACGATCCGAACGCCACTTTGGATCAAGCTTCGACGATCCCCTCTTCATGGTACGTCGATGAGCGCATCCACGCGCTCGAACTGCAGACCGTCTTCGCGCAATCGTGGCAATTTGCGGCGCGCACAGACCAGGTCGAACGCCCCGGCGCGTACGTAACCACTGAAATAGGCGGCGAACCCCTCGTGGTCGTTCGAGGCAGAGACAATCTTCTGCGCGCCTTTTTTAATGTGTGTGGCCACCATGCGGCCGCGATAATGACAGAGCCGGAAGGAACCGCAAACTATCTTCGCTGTCCATATCACGGTTGGACTTATTCGCTTGAAGGAGAATTGAAGGGCACTCCGGATTTCGCTGGTGTTTGTAGTTTTGAGCGCGAGGGAAATGGCCTGCTGCCGGTGGAAACCGTTGTCTGGGAAAAGTGGGTTTTCGTCAAAGTTGATCGCAGCACCGAACAATCGCAGGGCGCGCATGCTTTGAATGAAAGTTTTCCCAGCGCTGAACTTGATAGTCAGATTAGATCGCTCGATCTCGCCAGGCTTCACTGGCTGGAACGGCGACGCTACATGTTCGACTGCAACTGGAAGGTTTTTGTCGACAATTATCTTGACGGCGGTTACCACGTCCCTCAGCTTCACAAGGGCCTCGACAGCGTTCTGGATTACAGAAACTACACCATTGAAACCGGCGAAGGGTTTTGCCTGCAGTCGAGTCCTGTGGTCACCGAAGGAGCTGAACCAGAAACCGGAGCCGTGCGCGGCGGGGACCGCGCGCTTTACTACTGGCTCTACCCAAACTTCATGATCAACTGGTACGACGGAGTAATGGATACTAATTCGGTCATTCCTCACGGTGTGGACAAAACGGAAGTGATCTTCGATTTTTACTTTGAGGATTTATCTGAGGCTGCACGCCAACGCAATCGAGCGAGCATGGAAGTGGGGCAGCGTATTCAACACGAAGATGAGGATATCTGCCGCTCAGTGCAACGCGGGTTGAACTCGCGCGCCTACAATGCCGGCCGGCTCTCAGTGCGACGCGAGGCGGGCGAGCATCTCTTCCACAGACTAATTTATGCCGACCTGAACAAAGTCTCTAACAGAATTGATTGATTTCTTTTGCCTATCACAACTAAGAACGCTGCCGTTGCCGAAACACATGGACGCCTCTTGCGGGTGCTCGGCCTGGGGTTTGGACTCGCAGTCATAATCGGTAACACGATTGGCGCAGGAATTTTTCGCGCTCCCGGATCAATCGCGGAACAGTTACCACATCCGGCGATCTTTCTTGGCGTTTGGGTCGTGGGCGGTCTTTATGCGCTGCTCGGCGCCATCTCAATGGCTGAACTCGGAACGATGCTCCCGAAGTCGGGCGGACAGTATGTATTCTCGCGTTATGCGTTGGGCGAGTATGCGGGGTTTGTCGTCGGTTGGAGCGACTGGATCTCCACGTGTGGATCAGCTGCTGCGGTATCGTTGCTGATTGGACAATTTGCCGGTGGACTCTATCCAACCCTACAGGGTCAGGCGGTAGTTATCGCCGCGGCGGTAGCGTTAGTTTTCGCCCTTCTGCAATGGCGCGGGATTATCTGGGGGAGCACGGCACAGAACGTCACCAGTTCACTGAAAGCCTTGGCCTTTCTGGGATTGATCGCCGCGGTTTTCGTTCTGGGCGGTCAAAGCTCAGCCGCGGCGCCCCCTGCCCAAACCACCCCCGCCGGCTTCGCACTGATGGCGGCCATCGTGTTGTCGTTGCAATCCGTCATCTACACTTATGACGGATGGGCCGGCGTAATTTATTTTTCCGAGGAAGTTAGCAACCCGGGTCGTGACATTCCGCGTTCGCTGTTTGGCGGAGTGCTCCTGGTGATTGCTATCTATCTCCTGGTCAATGTCGCGCTACTCTACGTCCTGCCGATTTCAGAAATTGCCGGAAAGGACTTTGCCGCCGGTGTCGCCGCCGGAGTGGTCTTCGGCCGGTATGGCGACACGATCTTTAGGGCGCTCACAATCGTTTCTATGCTGAGCGCTATCAATGCTTATCACCTGATGGCAACTCGCGTGTTATTCGCTGTAAGCAGGGACGGGCTGTTTACTAGAAAAGCAGCAAACATTAATAAAGGCGGCACTCCAACTTTCGCTTTATTCGCGAGCGCGGCGGTGGCCGTTTTGTTTATTGTTTTCGGCAAGACCTTTGAGCAGGTCATAACCATTCTCGCGTTCTTCTTTGTTGCCAACTACACGCTTTCATTTATTTCCGTCTTTGTCCTGCGCCGTCGCGAGCCGGATAAGGATCGTCCCTATCGTGCCTGGGGCCATCCCTGGACCACCGGGCTGGCCCTCGTGGGCTCAGTGCTTTTTCTGGTGGGAGCGATAGCCGCCGACATGCAAAATAGTCTCTATGCACTCGCCCTGCTCGCTGTAAGTTATCCTCTGTTTCGGTTGACGAAATCAGTGACCGCGACTTCGGAATAATGATGATGGTGACTCGTTACGTCACAACTGCCTTGGATACATGCCTCGTTTCAGGATTGCGACACGAGGTGAGGGAGTTTGGTTCCGAAAGCGCAGAGATGGAGCGAAGGATTTGCTTTGCACAAAAAGTCGTCTAGGAAGCTTTAAGCGCCAACGGCGCGAAATGCAAAAGCCCAGGCCAATGGCCTGGGTATCATGCCAAACACTTTCGCTGAGCGCTAACGGCGCGCAATCGGAGTCGCGTTCAGGGCAGCGCAGTCATCCGTAATCATGATTTCGCGCTTTCAGCGCTAGCACGTTTGTTTCCGACCGAGTCCTGGGCCGTTGGCCCAGGCTTCTACATTTCGCGCCGTTGGCGCTTGAAGCCGCCACTGTACGTAACAGATCCTGCTTTTAGTGCAAAGCCCGTCGGAATGGGTGTTTACTTCGTTTGTTTCAAATCCGTGGCACTGCGACCGCGACGGCGGCGCACCGGAGATCGTTCCTTCAACAGGTCTTTGTGTCTGGCGGCGATAATGTAAGCCAGCGCCTGATAACTCAACCCCAACGAAGATGCCGCATGAGTCACACTGCCGTTAGCCTGTGCCAATGCCTGAGTGATCATTTCTCGTTCGACGTTTAACACCCGGTCTTGCAGAGATCCCGGTTTGCTCAAGAGAATTTCAGTCGCTTGTTCGGCGCTTAGTTCGCCGCGCACACATGAGGCGAGTTTGCCTGCCGCCTGATTCAAACGAAACAGTATTTCCTGGTTTCCAGATTTAGAAAGCCATTCATGCGCGCGGTCATAAGCAGCCTGCATTGTGCTCGGCGAAAGATCCTCGACCTCCTCGATCAAAGTTAAAGCTGCAAGTCCGGCTCTATCAAGCACGCCAACCTGAATCGCCATTTCGTAGGCCCTTTGCAGAATAAACTGCGCGCGCTCCAGTTTCCCGGAACGCGCCGAGGCGATTCCCTGCGTAATCAAAGCACCAACGGTCAAAATTTGTTGTCCGCTTTTTTCCAGCGCCGAGGCGGCTCTGCGCGCAGCTATTTCGGCCTTTTGGGGTTTGCCCTGGGCCAGGAACACTTCCGCCCGAGACCCATCGATCTGAGAAACCCGCACTTTGTCTTTGAAATTCACCGCCAGGCGGCGCGCTTCGTCCAGAGACTTGTGTGCTTCCTTGTATCGAGCCAGGTTAGCAAGGAGCAGTGCCGCGTTATTTTTCACGTCAGCGCGGAACACGGGATTTCGCGCCAGCCGGTAACACTCGTCAGCCTTCTGGAACTCAGCCACGGCACGCCGGAAATACTCCGTACGCTGTTCCGAGTTACCGATGTTGCGGAGCGCAATCGCGAGTTGGCCGTGGTAGACGCCTTTAGTTGTGAGGTCGTTAATCTTGGCGAACAGCACTGCGTTATCCGTGAGAATTTTTAACATCTCATGATAGCGCGATGCCGAAAATTCAACAGTCGTCAATTTCAATAAGGCGCGCGCTCGACTGGTCCCGACGGTGGTGAGTTTTTGCAGGGCCGCTCGCAGCATAATGCGCGCTTCGTCCAGGTCGCCGTCGCGCCAATAACAGTACGCAATTTCCGTTCGCGCCGCGGCAGCCTTCTTTTGATCTCCGACCCCCTCAAAATAAGCAATGCTCTCGCTAATCAGGTTCTTCGCAGTTTCCTGAGATGTCTGATTTCGAGTTTTGCTGCCGATCCAGCCGGTCAGAATTCCCGCGCAGAGAAGAACTTCAGCAGCCACTGGCGGGTGCAAACCCTCGATCTCCGGGCGGTGGCCCACACCTCGCCAAAGGCGCCGCATGATTCTCTGCGCACCTTCGTAATCGCCGATGTCTTTTTGTATTAGCGCTGCCTCACACCTCTGCAAGGCCGCATCGTTAGCCGTTAACTGGGACGTTTGTAGTTTTGGTGAGGCCATCTTCAAGAATTAAGCACCTTTCCACGTGAGTGAAAGAGCCTTTGCTACCCGAGGGATATTAATCTCTGTCGCCGCGGCCTGCAAGAAGTTTGCTATCCGCACTAATCCTGTTTTTGATACAAGTACTCTTGCATCTTTAAACTTGGAGGACACCCCATTGAAACGGTTTTTGATCGCAGTCGCCTTGATCTGTGCCCTATCAACTGCTGCCGACGCTGCTGATATTCCATCCACTGATAAGCCGGCTCCACAAGCGTCAAGCTCAGTCGTACGCGCCATAGTCACGATCATTAGCGTCATAGCTCGCTAGCGACGACCTGATAAATCCGCACCCTGCGAACTGCCTCGGGAGGGCAGTCTGGCGGTAGTGTGTCTGTGAATATCTCGGTTGCGAGTAACGTCGCGTTCAACGCAGCCAAACGAGCGGAAACTCACACAAGTTCGGATTATGATCTGGGATGAAGTATTGGTGGAGCCGAGGGGGATCGAACCCCTGACCTCATGACTGCCAGTCATGCGCTCTCCCAGCTGAGCTACGGCCCCTTTTGAAGGTTATCTAAATCCTAAATCCTTGTTGCAGAGTAGCCTGACGTTCCAAAGCGGGTCAAGCCACGACTAGTTTTGCGTCCGAGCCTAAGAATTCGTTCTGCGCTATCCCAGCTCTGCCAGCAAGTGGAGTGCAGCGAACCGCTCCTTCTGGTTCGGCGCCAGCAGCAGTGCCTGGACGGGATCCTGCAGCGCCTGTTTGAGATAGTCAGTCGTCCGCTGCTCCCGGGTTTGGCTGTTGATGTTTTTGATAATTGCATATTGCACCGCAGGCTTGGCCAGATCCACGATGATGGTCGAACCACCGCGAAATATCTGGGGCTCGGATGCGCCTTCAATTTCAATCGAGCGCGATTGAGTCAACACGACGATGACCTGAGGTTTGTGATTACCATTAGGTCCGACGCGGTTAGAACGGCGTAAAGCATGCACTTCAATGGAAGCAGTGGGATCAAGTCCAAGTTGCTCAGCAAAGTCGGGACTCTGGGCGAAAATTTCGGTTAGCGTTTCGTGTAGTTTCGCGCGATGTTCCCTCGTGCGCGTGAATAGCTTTTCACGATCCGTGATATAGAAACAAGCGTCGGCATACTCCTTCAGTTGTTGAATAATTTGATCATACTGCTTCGGCGGCTCGGCTAGATCCACCCCCTGCCAAAGCAGCGTATTGACCGAAAGCGTATCGAGATCTCTCGGATAGATTCCGCGTCTGCGAAACGCTTCGATGAAGGCCACGCGATAATTGTAACGATCGTCCTGCACCAGATCGGCGTCTGCAGTGATGATGCCGCGCAGATATTCACCGAAAGTTATGTCGACGGGTGGGACATAGTCCATGGCACGAATGCACATGTTCAAAACATGACCGGCAGTCTTGGCAGCTTCTGCTGCCAAGCGCCGCACAAGATCCGGATGTATTGCCCCTGAAGGCAAAACGCCGGTGCCGCCTGTATAAATTCGCAGCAAGTCCTCGGTACGCTTTTCATAAATCGAAATGAAAGCGTCAAAAACGGCGGCGACCAGAATCGCCCCTCGCGAATGTGGTGCTGCTACTTTTTGATAATCGGCAGGATCTGGTTTCAAAGGCACCCAGGCGCCGGTATCCCCAAAGCTGCCGATAGCTTCGCGCAAGGCGCCTCGCTTCCCGGTGGCGCGTCCGAATTGCAGCGCCAGGCTCCCGAGAATCGACTCGGCTTTGAGATTGCCGCGGGTCTTGCCGATCTCATTCTGCAAAATTTCCGGTATGGTGAAATGCTGCATCAATGCCACGATATCCGCGAAGGCTTCGTGCATGGCCAGCACATCTGGATTGGTTGCTTCGTTGAACCTGCGATGCATTCCGTCCAGAATCGCGTGCGTGGTTTCGTGGGCCACAATGTCATGCGACAGGCAGGAATACACCTTGCTACCGGGCACATGATTTCCAGGGTCATTTGCCGAAGCTTCGAAATAGCCAAATAGCAGTGCGATGTCCTGTGGACTGTAAAAAGCATTTGCCTGCCGGAGTGCGTGTGGCCGAATAGTTAAACGCTGCACAAATTGGCTGTCGTCAAACTTGTTGTCGGGATTGATGCGAGCGCGCCACAGCACCGGACGGCCCAGCGCGCGTTCAAAGTGTTCGATCGTTTTCATCGCAATCGCATAAACCATCTGCTGATGAAAACCCGAATTGCCTTCAGAAGGAGGCCAGCCATCCTGCGCCAGCAAGCGCGAGTCGTTTAGATCCACTGGATCATAAATCTTGCCTGAAGCATCAACATCCACGACTTCCAGATACTCGCCCTTAGGTCCTTTTTCGAGCGGTTCCCATCTCACCTTCAGCGCTATTTCGTTCATCCCCGCAGTAGCAAGGCGAGTGGACAGACTCGGATCAACGGCGTAAGTGCGGATCCGTCTGAACGGTGGATCGGATGGGGCTATCTTGGAATTGCAGGCTGCGGGAGCCTCCTCTACGACAACTTTGGGCGCCCCCTGCACCACTCCCCCGAACACAAGCGAATAGCGGGCGGCGACATGCTTTCGCAAGGCCAGTGAAGCGTCGTCATCGTGAATCAGCGCTTCCATAAACGTGCGCAGGTTCTCTTTGGGAATTTCAGCCGGCGAGTCGGGATCAGGCACTGCCACCTGGAGGTTTTTGTTCAAGAGCCAACGTTGCGACAGTTCAATATTAAACATGCTCTCTCGGGGAGGCGGCTCCGCTACCCCCAACCCCGTAATCACACGCAGGACTGCAAACGAATCATTGTCGGCAGGAGTCTTGGGAAGATTGAGTACAGGTGAAACTCCGAGCGCCGCATGCGCTTGCAGGATCCCGTGGCCGAGATGTTGGCGATCCACTCCTTGTGCTTTAGCCGACGAGAATAAAGCATGGCGCACAGCTTCTACCCGACGCCAGTCACGCGGCAAGACGCTCTTGTTTTTTTCGTACCACAGGGCGACAGCGGCGGCGATCTGCGGAGTTGCTGAAGACGTGCCTTCGCCGTTTAGCCTGATTGTGGATCCGCATCCGAACACGGGCCATGGAATATTGGGCGTGTAGGTGGAGAGCGCTGCCGTCATGCAACTGTCAGGTCCCCAATTTCCCTGAAGCACCTTGCGATCGAGTCCGTAATAGGTCTCACCGTCGGCCATAACTCCGCAGGCAGCAATGGTGCGGTGATAACGCGCGGGATAAACCACGTGATGCGTAGGCAATCCACCTTTACTGTTACCGGACGCGGCGACGATACAAATACCGGCCTCGTAGGCATCGTTAATCGCCTCGTTCCACGCGCGCGAGGGGGCGCCACCCATGCTGATGGATACTACATCGCATTTCTGTTCAATTGCGTAGCGTATGGCTTGTGCAAACGCGCTGGTAAAGAAGAGTATTACGGAGTTCGAGATGCGCAGCGGCAGGATGTCTGCGTGAGGAGCGCCGCCGAGATAATCATTCAACGGCGCGACCTGGCCGCCAGCGAGAATGCCGATAGTTCCGGTGCCGTGTCCCGAATTGTCGGGGAATGCATTTCCCCGGTTGGGATCGTTAGCGCTGGCTGGATCACCATCGCCATTCACAAAACTACGCTCTAACTCCTGCAGCAGATGTTGGGGCTGGGCCTCATGTCCCCGATCGTAACCTGTATCGATATGGGCGATTCGGGTTCGGGGTTCATTAAACGCAACAGAGTTGCGAGCTGAACGCAGTTGTGAAAACTCGTCGTCGAGGTGCCAGCCGAACTTATCGGGGCCCTTCTTTTTTCCGCCGGTGTCATCCTGTCCAGGTATCGAATTACAGTCGGCGTCCATCGCAAAAGGGGGGCCCCCTGGGTTCTTCTCGTTCGTATCTGGAAAACTCTGAGCCAGGTCCGGCTCCGCGAACAAGACCGCTGATTCATCGATTCCCAGTTGACCTGCCACCTGCGCATGCGCGAGATCCCACGGCGTTGCAGCGCCGTCGGGCATGTCCGCTAGAAACCACTTGGGAGCGTCGCCGATGCCGAAGGTGGTTGTTTGCGGTGTCGAATCGTAAAGCGGCCGCAAGTTCGCGCGCGGGTCAGCGGCGGCGAGCGCCACTGTCGGCAAGAGTTTTACCAGGAGACGGTTTGGGTTAGACATATATTTCCGAGCCGATCTTTGCAGCTAAATGAGGATTGCGCCGGGACCGGAATATGATACCGGAGCGATCTAAAAGAGTTTATCCAGAAGCATTGGGACATCACGCTCCCCGACTAGCGGGGATTTCCGCAACGGCAATGCTGAAGTTTAAATTCGACAAGTCTTCTGGCCGGAAGACCTTGATACACCATACCGGCGAGTCGTAGGAAAAACGTCGCTATTTCGCTGGACGATAACTGGGCCGCTTTGCAAAGTTTTTTCTCCTTTGGCCAGGTATTGGCTGCCGAGGATTCACTATTCCTTCCCGGTTTTCAATGCGGTATCAAGCAGGGCGGCCGAAATGCGCCTGCACGACCTAGATTACAAGCGGATGATTGTCTCAGTGCGGGCCGGCTTCACTTCAGTGCGTGAGAAAAGCAGCGCGTGGGAGTTGGAGCCAGTCTGTTTTGAGGACGGGCGTATACTAGATCTTGAGCGGTGAGAAAGTAAATAGTAGAAGTGAACATTTCCGCGAATGCTAAATTCTCGCGTACGAAATCCGTGGCGGGATTCACAGCATTCTTCCGTCCGCTCCCGTTCTAAGCTATTCATCTGAGGGTCTCGAGATCACTTTGCAGTGGACAGCACAAAGCAAATCCGGTGTTTCGCTACCTACTTTTTCCTGAGCGCGGCCGTATAGGCAATCGCTGCCCCGATAATCAGGAGCGCAAGTCCACTTACAACTCGAAAGGTATCGGGAAGTTCGCGAACCTCTGTGTTTGTGATCAGGACCGCCGCACTTGGCTCAAGAAAATACGCGCGGTAAGCAACTACGCCTCCTACCGCTGCCAGCACAATCCCGAAAATAACTACGATAATCCTCAACATATAGTGAAGACTGTGGACGGAAGACCGACGACCGGAAAGCGGCCGTCGCCGGTCGTCAGTCACCGGTCGTTGGTCATCCGACTACCGGCCTTTGAACGCCGGTTTACGTTTCTCCAGAAAGGCGCTGACTCCTTCGTTCTTGTCTTCGGTTGAAAAGCAGAGCGCAAAGAGATCCACTTCCCGGCGCAAACCTTCGTCGAGATTTGAGCGAGAAGCGAGCTTCACCGATTCTTTCGCAAGGCTCAACGCAATCGGACTCTTATCCGCAATCCGGTTCGCAATCTCCATGGTCTTTGCTTCCAACTCAGCAGCCGGCACAACATGATTCACCAGGCCGATCGAAAACGCCGTTTTCGCATCGATGATTTCTCCGGTGAGAATCATTTCCATCGCTTTGCCTTCGCCTACGAGTCGCGTAAGCCGTTGCGTCCCTCCCCCGCCAGGAATAATCCCAAGATTGATCTCCGGCTGGCCAAACGAAGCGGTCTCACTCGCTATGCGAATGTCGCAGGCAAGTGCCAACTCACAACCACCGCCAAGACAATAACCATTGATCATGGCAATGATCGGCTTGGGAAAAGTATCGAGCGCTGTAAACAACGAGCGCGCGGTCATAACATCTCGCTGCATCATCGCCGTCCGGCCGGCAAACTCGGCGATGTCTGCGCCGGCAATAAAAGCTTTGTCGCCCGCACCTGTGATCACGACAACGCCGACCGATTCGTCATTGCGAAGTTGATCGAACAAGGCCGCTCCTTCTTCACGCGTCTTTATGTTTAATGCATTTCGCTTGTCCGGTCGATTGATGGTGATGAAGCCCACCCGATCGCGACGTTCAAACAAAAGTGTTTCGTATTTTTCGGGAATTGCTTGCGACATTTCTTCGCTTCTCCAGATTGTTTTGATTTTGCGAGGATCGTAAGGGCTGGGCCGACATCCGTCAAACGCAAGCAGGACAGACTATCCAGTCTGTCCTGCGTAAAAATCTACGGCTCCGGGCTAGACCAGCCACGCCCGCAATCAATCGGGGTTGGATGGGGAACAGTTCTTTGCGATCCTGTATCCGGCTGATTCAGCTTCCGCCGCGCTGTTGAAATAGACGCGATTTTTCTCCGAGACGCGATCGTATCCCGAGCACCCCGGCAGATGAAAGATCTTGCTGTTCTTATTTCCGACCGTCTTCAATGCCGAGCTGTTGTCCTGAAGTTTGCTCTGGGCATCTTGCGCCATAGCCGAACCGTCTGTCGTAGTCACTGACACCGGCGCAGCGGGTCGTACAGTTGTGGCCTGAGTGGGCTTAGTTAAAACTGTAGTCGATGATGCGGAACCGTTAGACGAGGTCGCCGGAGTGGTTTTTGTGGCGGCTACTTCCGCAGGACAGTTACCCGCTCGTTTAAAGCCGGCCGCTTCCGCTTCGGCTACGCTCTTGAAGAAAACGCGATTCCGCTCTGCCATGTCTCGATAGCCCGGACAGTCAGGTCGATGATACTTCTTCGAGTTTCCGTTACCGATGATCGTCCCTTCCGGCGGCGCCGGTCCCCACCGTTTGAGCTTTACATCCTGCCGAAATTCACCCGGTGCTACAGCGTTCGCGGCATTCCATAATCCGAGTTTGGCTTCACGCGCCGATTGTTCTGCTGCGGCGTAGATGCGCCGGTCCGCGGGACTCTGTTCGTCTTCATACTTCTTATAGTGCCAGGCTACCCCGGCTTTCACTTGCTCGATGTTGATGTCGCGGCCATCCAACATGATCGTGCCAACAGTGCGCCGATACTTATCAACCTTGCTCCAATGGATGGCGACCTGCTTTCCTAGAACCATCCCGGACAAATTCTTCTGAGAGCTGGCGCCAAACTCCTGCTTCAGTTCAGGCGCGTCAATACCCTGCAAACGAATAGTGAACTTCTTATTGTTCTGATCCAGCACGGTTACCGTATCGCCGTCATGGACGCCGATCACCTTGCCTTCAATAACCAGCTGAACATTATTAGCGGTAGCCACCGAGCTTGAAGGCTGCTGGGCACTAATTGAAAGCTGCGGCGTCGCAAACAAAGCGGAGCTAACAAGTATGGCGAAAAAGGCAACGGGCTTCTTAAAGATCTTCATTTCATTTCCTCTTTGAACTCGTTGATTTCATCGATTCCAGGCTGACCGTGTGTTTGGCATCCAGGGCTGACTTACAGGGTCGGAAATTTGCGGGGATTACGTGCTTATACACCTCGCACATACCTTAATGCAAGAACGTTGGCATTGAATATGAAAGGCAAACCTATCCAGATGCGAGGGTTAGCAGTGAGGAGAGCGGTCAAATGTCGAATTTCTTGTATTTCGTAGTTCCAGGAGCGACGCCGAAATCTTTGGTTCGTCCGCCCCGATTTGTTTTCTCAGGCAGGATGCGATCGCTGTTATTTGGCCGGAGGCTCAATTGACAACCACGAGAGCCTTCATCTAGTTTCAGTTATTCGATGACTCCTGGACTTGCAGTGGGGATCCCAACTTGCGGCACCGTTTTATACAAATCAGCGGGCTCGCTCTGAGCCTGGCATATGCCATCCTGATCGTCTGGATCTACGCGACCGAGCCCCGCACGTTTCGGGAGGTAGCCACCGGAGCGCAGTTGGCTGCCGGTACTTACCAGATAGACCAGGAGAGGTTCCAGGCGGGCCTGGCGTTGTTTCGACGTGACCAGTTTCGGGCAGCGCGGGAGGAATGGCAGCGTGCGGACCCTGCCCAAAATGACGCGCTCACCCAATCCTATGTCGCCTACTCGTTTTATCGAGAGGGTTGGGGGCGCGTCTATAACGACGACGATTTGTTTAAGCAGGGTCTCGAGAAGGTGAACCGTGCGCTCACACTGACTTCTCAACCCCTCACGTTCAACGATACGAATTTGGAAATGCAGACGGCGGCAGAATTGAAATCCGAACTGGAACAAGGGAGGGAACGGAATTGGAGTGACGTTAACCCCTTGAAGGTTTTCCGGAAAAGAAAGTAAGAGAGCACCGTACCACTGGAGCATGAACGAGCAATCAAATGCCACCTATCGTTATCGCAACCTGGCATGGCTGCGTTATTTGGTGTTGCCGGTTATGCTTCTGACGGTTGCTTTGTTGGGCGGCTTACGTGTGAACTCAGACGGCGGTGCGTTCATGTTCATTCCGCCGCCGCTGGTCACGCTAATGCTCGCCGCTTTGCTGTTGCTGCTTTTTGTGCGCGGCGGTTTGATAAAACCGCGTGCCTGGGTGGATTACCATCAATCGCCGTTGACGAATGCTAACGGCATCTCCACCCTGATCGCTCTCTTCTTTGCCTCCGCGCAAGCGTTCAATTCGGTATTGCCTGAACGCGGGTTGTTGCATTGGCTCTTCTCATTCTTCTTTCTCTGGACTCTTTGGAACAATCAGTTTTCCGCCTTCGACGCCCGCAGGTTGGTACGTAGCCTGGTGGTCCTCTTTGGCACCGCGTTTGTGCTCAAACACTTGCTCGTTGCCAGTCTCTACGAACCAGAGGGCGGCTGGCTGAAGCGAATTGCCGGGTCATTGGCGCAGGGCATTACTCTCGGCACACTCGACGCACCGACGTTTTCTCCGGCGACCGGCTACATATCTTTCTTCACTCTCGCCCTCTACATTTCCGCACTGCTTCTAATAATGCTCACTGATGAAACAGAACCCGACCGGCAGGTGGCTCTGACTACGCCGACTGAGAACGAAAAACCAGAACTCGCAAAATTGAACGCTGTGAGCCGTTCGTAAACTGAACCACGCAATAACGAACCGTACTGGAGAAGTACACCGCTAGTAAGCGCCCTAATAAAAACTCCATGCTGATCTGAAAGTTACGTTCATGGTATGCACGTTGCTTTTCGAGCTATGCCGTATCGCGAAGTCGACGAACACCCAGGAGTTGGGAATAGTCGAGTCGTGCGTGGGCGGCTTACTTAAATCAATACATCGACAAGGAGAACGAACAATGGGATATGACACAGACAGATTAGGTGACACCGGAGCGACTGCTACAGGTGCATCGCCACAACGCTCGCGCATGATGACAGGACTATTCAGAGACCGGGAAAGCGCAGAACGTGCCTACGGATCGCTAAGCAGCCGTGGTTACGGGAAAGACGACGTCAACCTGTTGATGTCGGACGACACACGCAAGAAATATTTTTCGGATGAGGAAACCGAGTTGGGCACCAAGGCCTGGGAAGACGCGGGTAAGGGCGCAGCAATCGGCGGCGGCGTAGGCGCAACGCTGGCGGCAATCGCAGCCATTGGAACGACGCTCGCGCTGCCAGGACTCGGACTCTTAATCGCCGGGCCAATTGCCGCGGCGCTTGCAGGCGGCGGCGCAGGTGCGTTGACGGGCGGCCTGATTGGCGCGTTGGTGGGCCACGGTATTCCCGAGGAACATGCCAAGCAGTACGAGCAGGGCATTAAAGATGGCGGCATCGTGATGGGCGTGAATCCGCGCACTACCGAAGATGCCGACTACTTTGAGAATGAATGGCGCGCGAATCGCGCTGAGTCGCTCTATCGGTAACTGATTTATTGACGCTCAGCAAGACCCTACTGATCTTGCGGGTGTTTATTGATATTCGCTCGCCGGGTTTTGATCCGGCGTCGGATGAACGAGCCAAGGGAGACATTTAATGCAACGCAATTCAACGCTTGCATTAGTCTTGGTGGTGGCCGCGGCCCTGACGGGCTGCGGTACCGCTGCCAACACTAATACAACTTCAAACAACAATCAGGGCAGCCCGGCGCGCGATGGAATAGTCGACGCGAATGCCAACATTTCCGCAAACGCAAACAACAAAACTGTTTCGTCCAACACTGCCGTGCTTCAAAACGACAACGGCAATGCAAACACAGCTGGTGTTAAGTCAATCGACAACAAGAATCACAACTCGAATAAGAATCAGAATAACCATTGAGGGTTGAGTTATGCTCGAAGGCGCCTCCGCGCATCATGGTCACTCCCAGTCTGAATGGTGGGAGCGCATGGAATCCTTCTCAAGACAGAGTGAGAAAACAGAGTCGCGCCTAAGGCGGAGGAAATCCGTTCCAATGGGAATTCTGTTCGGAGGAAGAGGCTTCCGCCTTAACCGGTGGCGGCCTCTATTTCTATCGATGTTTGTTCGCGGCCCACACATCCTGCGCCGATTTCTCGGATAGTGAACAATGGAAGCCCGCGGTGGGAGTGGGTTATTCGGAAGAAGGTTCTGACTCGGTGGCGGCAGGCTGGTCGTCAGCGACCCAGGAGACAAATAGTCGCATCCAGTTTTCCAGAGACTCGTCGATCTGCACACCGACGCGCGCGGTTCCGTAAATTGCCGGGGCAATACGAATAACTATCGCAGTCACCTCGATAGGTCCACCGTCCGGCCGGTGGGCACGCAGATACAACCGATCTCCGCGGCTAACTTTTTGATTGAGGTGAAACAGCGCGCCGGAGGTTGAGATGTCGTCAGTTTCGGTCGGCTCACTCCAGGCAGAACCATCCTCAGCGCGTCCCGAAATCACTATCGGAAGGCGCAAGGCCATGCGCAAAGCAAACCGTCGCTCTTCATTGTTATAAGGGGCGTTCATCAAGTTTGTTAGCAGTCAGCCATCAATAATCAGCGTTTAGCAAATCCGATTACTTGCCAGCGCGGGAAACAGACAATTAGTCACTTCCTAGCTGCTGATCGCCGAACTCTGATTGCTGATTACTTTCCCGTCGCTCCAATTATAAAAGCCTTCGCCGGTTTTCTTTCCCAGCTTGCCTTCTTTGACCAATCGGCGCAAAACATCCGGCGGGCGAAAAGTTTCTGAACCAAGCTCTCGAAAGAGATACTCGGCAATGTTGAGTCGGATGTCCAGACCGACATGATCCGTCAACTTCAACGGACCCATCGGATGGTTGTAACCCAACTCCATGGCCGTGTCGATGTCCTGAGCCGAGGCTACTCCCTGTTCGAACATCCGCATCGCTTCGAGACCGAGGGCCACACCCAAACGGCTCGATGCGAATCCCGGCACATCGTTAACGATAATCGGCTCTTTCCGTAATCTCAGACTCACTTCACGAGCAGTCGCAACTGTATCATCTCCGGTGGCTTTTCCGACCACGATCTCCACCAGACGCATCAGGTGAACCGGATTGAAGAAGTGTAACCCGACCACGCGGTCGGGACGTTCAGCAGCTTTAGCAATTTCAGTTATCGAGAGTGATGAAGTGTTAGTTGCGAAAATAGCTGAGTCGCTTGAGCAGGCTTCCACCTCCCGCAGCAGATCCTGTTTCAGTTTCAATTGCTCAGGCGCCGCTTCGATGATCAGATCCGCTGTCGCAATTTCTTCTAACTGGGTGGTGCCGCGAATGTGTTGGAGGACAGCGTCGCGATCATCTTCGGTGAGTTTTCCCAGCTGAATCCCTTTGGCAAGGTTTCGTTCAATTCCACTAATTCCACGCGCCAGCGACTCACGATCGATATCGCGTAACAGGACGCGATAGCCGGCGGCGGCGGCCACCTGCGCGATCCCGTGCCCCATAGTGCCCGCGCCTATGACGCCGATGGTCTGAATCTTGTGCGGATTGCTGACTGCGTTCAATCGTTTGCCCCGGGTTCCCTTGTCAGACGAGCTTCTTCTATTCAGTAAGGCCGCGAGCTCTCGGGTTCGACTACTCTAGTATCGCTAGTTATACTATGCTTTCAGGCATTTTAGTAGTGTCTCAATCAATTTGGGTTAGGGAAACATCACGTTTGCCGTCGCCTAATTGTCTGAATCCGACCGAAAGCGAGACATTCGTCCCACTAAACACTGTCAACAAAGGAACTGATAGACGCCATGCCGATGCAAACGCTCGATAAAGAGGTGGTAATCATTGGGTCTGGGCCCGCGGGCCTTACCGCCGCCATTTATGCGGCGCGCGCCAATCTCAAACCGCTCCTGATCGATGCGCCCGTGGACGCCGAGAAACAGACGGCGCCTGGCGGCCAGTTAATGATTACTACCGACGTGGAAAACTACCCAGGCTTCTCGCGGGGCATAGATGGCCCAGCACTCATGGAGGAGTTTCGCAAGCAAGCCGAACGCTTTGGAACTGAGTTTCTCGAAGAATGGATCCACACGGCGGACTTAAGCGAGCGGCCATTCATTCTCAAGACTGATAACTACGAGATCAACACCCAGACATTAATCATCGCCACCGGAGCCTCCGCCATGTGGCTCGGCATTCCGGGCGAGGCAAAGGTGCCAGATGGTTTTGGGGGTAATGGTGTGTCAGCCTGCGCAACCTGCGATGGACCGCTCCCCGGCTTTCGCAATAAACCACTTGTAGTTGTTGGTGGAGGCGACACTGCGATGGAGGAAGCGACCTTTTTGACGCGCTACGCTTCGAAGGTTTACGTGATTCATCGACGCGATAAGTTGCGCGCCTCGAAGATCATGCAGGACAAGGCGTTTCAGAATGAAAAGATTGAGTTTATCTGGAACACGCAGGTCCAGGAGATTTTGGGAGAGACGCAGGCTGGCGTGACCGCAGTCCGTTTGCAAAACGTGCAGACGAAAGAGGAGCAGGTGCTTCACTGCGCAGGCGTCTTTATCGCAATTGGCCACAAGCCAAACACTGCACTTTTTAAAGGGCAGTTGGACATGGACGAAATTGGTTATTTGCTGACCGCGCACCGTTCCACCGCCACAAATGTGCCGGGAGTTTTTGCCTGCGGCGACGTACAGGACAACTGTTATCGCCAGGCGGTGACCGCGGCGGGAACTGGTTGCATGGCAGCGCTAGACGCGGAGAGGTTTCTGGATCATCTTCCGGTTGCGATGCCGGGAGGCGACGAGGTGACGATGGAGGGGGAACACGTGACTCCCGATCATCAGGCCATCATCGAAGCTGACGGAAGAATGGTGCCTAACCATCCGGAGATGGCGGCAACGGAAGACTGAGGCCGGGATATTCACTACAACAGTACGATTGAGTCGTCTCTTTGCCGTCGTCGTGGCAGCGGAGCAGGAGGCTGAATCACCGATTCAGATTCGGGCTGTTGAACGGGTGGATTCTTTGGACAGGCCTCACAATAGAATCCGAGTTGCTGCTTTCGATCCTCGCATTCGTTACAGTCAAGTGACCGGCCTAAAACGCGCAACGCGTCAACCAAAGGCAGGAGCAGTCGGCCGCGTTCCGTCAACGCATACTCAATGTGAGGCGGATTACCGCCAAAGTCAGTGCGCTCGACGAGCCGATCTTTCTCCATGTCCCGCAAGCGGGCCACCAGGGTGCGACTACTAATCGGGAACAAGCCATTGATTAACTCCATCGTGCGCCGGGGTCCATTTGCCAGGTCCCTCACGACGAGCATGCTCCACTTGTCGCCGATCATTTGCAGTGCGCCGGCTATTGGGCAACCATCAATTTTTCTTCGTCGCACTAATTACGCTCCGAGACTTGTGTAACGCAAACTGCTAGTTTGCGTTGGTACATGAGAGACCGCGGACAAATCGCAAACTAACAGTGGTCCCCACGCGGGCAGCCCGCGTGGGGTGGTAGCAGTTTGCGTTACGAACAAAGGCACTATTTCACCACCGTAATCGTTCGGGTAGTCGTGTTGTAGCCGCCATTCTCCACTGGCCTGCCGTCTTTATCCAGCAACTCCAGTCGCAACGTGTGCTTGCCGTTAAGCCATCCTGACAACCAGGCAGGATCCCACTTGTCGATGTATCGCGCCTCATCGTCGTTGACGAAATACCGAATCCGATATTCGCCGCCATCACCCTTCAATTTCGCATTTGTGAGCCAGAAATCGATCATGATCGCATTTGCGTCTTCGCCTTTGTATTCACCTTTGGGACGGCTGTAGGTCAGCAACGGCTTCGTCGGATCAACATCTCCCGCTTTGCTGGGAGCGACGTCTTTTCCTTCGCGAGCCGCTGGAGATTGGGCAGACGAGGGCGACGCACTGGGCGAACTATTGGCATTGGCCATTTTCTCACCCGACGCAGTAGTCGTGGGCTTGCTCGCGTCGCCCCCGCCTTTCACGGTAAACGTCACCATCTGAAATGAGCCGTCGTTCTTATAACTTTCATGCCAGGGACGCGATGCGAAAACGCGCAGTGTGTGTTTGCCTTCGGCGACATTACGAAGTTCGAATGGCTGACCCAATTCGTAATAAGCCTCGTAAGGTTCGTTATCCAAAATCACATGAATGTGGTTGCCTAATCCAGTAGCCGGATCCTTATGCGGCATGTAGCCCCTTAAATCACCACTGAGATCCAGCTTGACGTCAACTTTCGAACCAGCAATGACCGCGTTAGCAGCAGGTGACACAATTCTCAAAGTCGGCGCAGCTTCATCCTGTTCTCCGCGGCTTTTCATCCGATCAAGAATGGCTTGCGGACGGGCGACCACCGATAAAGTTTGAACTGGTGGCGGCGTCACAGTCGTCGTGACGGTGGTTGCGGAATTATCAGGGTTGCCCGAGCAGGCAGCGAATAGGGTCGAGCATACTGTGAAAAGTAACAACCACCTCAAGCTAGCGGGTCGGCGCATAATCTCCTCCGTGTTCAAAAAGGTTCGCGATGAATTTGCGTAAGTGTACCGCGATAGAGTTGCCAAGCCAACGGGGACTTGCAGCGGACCGAGCTCGTTTGAACTGATCCTCTGCGCGTACTTTGGGTTCTCAGTGTCTCTGTGTTGAGCAAATTGCTAACAAGGATTCACCTACAGAGACACTGGAGAACACGAAGGTTCACTGAGAAACCGTGTTTCTTACGAGCCGCTGGCGCCTCGTTCTTTACGCAGTCTTTTCTCTACCGTCGTCCAATCGATATTGGCGAAGAAGGCTTCGATATATTTCGGGCGTTCGGCCGGTTTGTAGTCGAGCAGATAAGCGTGTTCCCAAACATCCATCACCAGAATCGGATTGAAACCGGCGACGTTCCCTGTCTCGTGCAAGGAAATCCAGTGATTGGAGATCCGTGCATTCGCCGGATTCTGGTAACAGATGGCCCAGCCCACACCTCGCATCTTGCCGATGCCGACGAAATCAGCTTTCCAGATTTCATAACTGCCAAAACTGTTTTCTGCTGCCTTCGCAAATTGCGCCGTCCGCTCCGGATCGCCTGGGCCGCCACCACTCTTGAGGTTGTCAAAGTAGTACTCGTGAAGGACCATCCCGTTGTATTCAAAACCAAGCCGGCGCGTTAGTTCCGAATAGGCCGGCATCTCCTCCTGATCTACTTTGGCGTCCTTGATAAACTCCGCAATTTTCTCGGTCAGATTGTTCGTTTCCTTAACGTAACCTTCGTAGAGCTTGAAGTGCATTTCCAGCGTTTCATCGGAGATGCCGGTAAGGCCGCTCAAGTTAAACTCTCTTGCTTTATAAGATTCAATGCTGGATTTTGCCCCGGTTTCGGTTGAACTCATGGCTGGACCTCCCTCGTAATACACCGCATTTTAGTTCCTGACTATTGCTCGCGAATGTGCCGAATCAGTTGAGGCGTTAATGATTTACTGTCGCGACACATTTAAGGCCAAACGCGAAAGGCAGTAGCGGAACCGTCCTCCACTACTGCCTCGAGCCTGACTACCGTTTGAAATTTTACCCTAGTTCTTTCCGAAGATTACCCAATCTCCGTGTGCGGTTCCCATAAACAGCAGCAGCGGCAACGATAACCACGCGTTTGTTCGCGAGGCAATAAATGCCTGCCGAGCTAATTCCGGGGGCGCTGCGGGTCCGGTGCCGGCCGTGGCGGCGATAATCCGCTTGTTGTTAGGCCAGATGATGCCCCAAACATTCAACATCATTACGATGCCATATGCGCCACCGATGCCAATCGAGTAGGTCTTGTTGCTGGCCCAGCTCTCGCCGCCCGCGGTAAGCATTCCGTCAAAAAATCTCATCAGGGCCCAGGTGATGAACGCGACAAGAATAAACATGACCACCGCGAAGACGCGTCCATCTTTGATCAGGGCCGGCACTTTCTTAATGAGGAAAAACTCAACGATAAATAGAACTATCGAATAAGTTAACCATGCGCCGAGCACATACCAAAGATTGATGTTCCCGCCGCCAATCGCGTTGGCGTTAGCCACGTCGCCCTTGAGGGTATACATCGCGAAGTAAGCCAAGCCGGCTAAAACTGTGAAGACGGCGCCCCAACGGAAAAACCACAGCGCACGTCCCAGCAGATCCGGATTCACTTTCTTTTTTGTTTCCGCATCCAGCGCTTTCTGAACCGGGACGTTTACCAGATTGAAAAAGTAGAGCAAACCGATCCAGGTGATGCCGGCGACGAAGTGTGCCCACCGCAGAACTATGCGGAGCACGACCTCACCGCTCGACGGCAGGTGAAAGATGTCCTGGAACATAGCCAGACTGATGGGGAGCTGAACAGTTGACTCAATAAACATAGAAGGCCTCCGTAAGCAGGTCAGGCATTCTGCCTGTCTAATTCTTGGCTTTAATCACTTATGGACAGGCAGGAATGCCTGTCCTACTTGTTTTAGATTACGCGCGAAGGTTACACCCAGAGAGCGTACGATGCAATAAAGGTATCCGTCAGACTTTGCGGAATCGTCCGACGCTATTTCTCCTCATCCTCAGCTTCGTCGTCTTCTTGATTCGAGTAAGCAAAGTCGACCAGGAAGGGCGCACCTCGAAACAGATACAATCCCACCACGACCTGCACGGTTCCATAAATCAAATAGTAGCCGGGCTGCGTACCGGGGAGATCGAAATATCCAAGCTTCAACATCAGAGAATCGAGTAGTGTCAACAGCCCCGGGATGATTAGTAGAGCGATCCCGATAACTCTCACTGCAAGCGCAAACCAACTTTCAACTCTCATTCCTGGACCATCCTTTCGAATGGGTTCAGTCGTCCAACGGGCGTGGACCGGCATCCATTCCCCTGACGCTCACCTGGTTAACCACCTTTACTTTTAAATCGTCATTGATATGAATTTGGCAAGAGAGACGCACGTGGTCGTCGAGACCGGTTTCCATCGCCAGACGATTGCGCTCGAGCTCCCCCATCTCACCGGGATCACCAGCGAGCACTTCAACTCGACAGGTAGTGCATCGAGCGTTGCCTCCGCAACGATGGAGAATATCGACACCCGCGTCTTCTATAGCCAGTACTAGTTTTTTCCCCAGCGGTGCTTCAATTACCTGAGTGCCCGTCGCTGTCTCAGCTTCGATCTTTGGCATTAGTCAACTCCATGAATTTGATTTGATTGCGATAGGAATTTGGCACAACAGTGGGAGTTGAGCAAGTGGCTCGGAAAGAAACCGACCTATTTTCCATTTCTCATTTTTCATTACTGGCCTAGTCAAGTGGGAAGTCTTCAGTTTCTGCAAATGGCCGGATGAAAAATGAGAAATGGTGGATTCAAGTTTCAAGTGCAACTTGAGATTGCTCCTCGCTCCGTAGGGGCGACATGTTTATAGCAACAAACCATCCCCTCAAAACTCTTCGCTCCGGTAGGAGCGAAGTGTGTCTCCAACCAGCTGCGTGCCGAGATGTTGCGCTCCTACGGAGCGCGAGCCTAATCGTGTCATCGTGCTATTAAACATCTCGCCCCGCTGGGGCGAGATCCACAACATCAACTGGTTGCACTTCAAACTTGAATTCGCGAATGAAAGATGGAAAATGGATTTCTAACTCTGACCTTCATCCAAGGACCAATTCCATATATACCGCCGTGTTGTAGGGATTGTCGTAATACTTTTCTATGTCGTTGAACCCCAGAGAGCGGTACATCGCAATCGCGCGATCCATTTTGCCGGGTAATGTATCTAACCTGAGGCGCCGGTAGCCGACCGTGCGTGCTGCTTCGATAACTGCATCAGTGAGCGTGCGTCCCAAACCCTGACCGCGAAATTCCGGGCGGACATAAAGCCGCTTCATCTCGCCGGTCCCATCGGCAATTTTTCGCAGCGCCACACAGCCTGCCACCTGCTCGTTCTCAATTGCTAACCATAAACGCCCACTTGGTGGAACATACTCGCCGGGAAGTTCGGCCAGTTCCTTTTCGAAGTTTTGAAAACAGAGATTGACGCCAACCCACGCGGCGTATTCATGGAAGAGTTCCTTAGCTGCCGCAATGTCTTCGTCAGACTGGACCTGAATTAGTTTCATCGCACACAAGAGTGGCTCGATCGTCTTTGTTAGAAGACTATCGAGCCAATCGCGCACCGCGCCCTGGTAGGACAAACATTCTTGTCAGTCCTGTTAGATCAAAGGACAGACTCGAAGTCTGTCGTGCCTGTTATGCCGTAAACGAAGTACCGCAGCCGCAGCTTCCGGTCGCGTTGGGATTGGTAAACGTGAAGCCGGAACCCATCACACCAGTAACGTAGTCGATCTGCACGCCGTTCAAATACTGGCCGCTGAACATGTCTACGAAAAGTTTCACGCCCTTTTCATCCAGAATAAAATCGCCCTGGCGCGAATCCTCTTCGATGTTCAGGCTGTATTGAAAACCCGAGCAGCCGCCTGGGACCACGCGGACGCGAAGGCCGGCAGTTTCCGGCAGACCCTCTTCACTCTCCATAAATTTCTTAATCTCAACGACCGCGCTGTCGGTGACGTGGAGCGTCATTGAGGGGGCGCCTGTGGCAACGGCCGGCGCTTCGGTGTTGACAGTTTGTGTGGACATTTCTTTCTTTCTCCTAACAAAATCTCGATTATTGGTTTCTAAACTTCGACCTTTGTTTGCCTGGGAAATCGAAAATCACAGATCAAAAATCGCGATTCCAGTCTACTGACCTTTTCCTAAAACGACAAGTTCGGGTTTCATGGCCTCAATTGATACGTAACGAGCCACTTCCTCAGCCACGCTCCTGAAGGCCTTAGCCTGTGGCGAGTCAGGATGACTGACGACGACCGGAACCCCGCTGTCACCTCCTGCCCTCACTTCCATTCCCAGCGGAATCGAACCGAGCAGCGGAACGTGATACATCGCCGCAAGTTTTTTCCCGCCGCCTTCACCAAATATGTTGTAGCGAGTCCCTGTGTCGGGCGCCACGAAGTAGCTCATGTTCTCCACTATCCCCAGAACCGGGATCGCGACCGTTTCAAACATCCGCAGCGCGCGCCGCACGTCGGCAATCGCAACGTCCTGCGGTGTCGTCACCAGAACAGCTCCTTGAACGGGAACCAGTTGGGCGAGTGATAACTGCACATCGCCTGTGCCCGGGGGCATGTCTACGATCAAATAATCGAGCTCGCCCCACTTCACGTCCGACAGGAACTGCTTGACCAACCCATGCAGGATCGGCCCGCGCACGATCATCGGCTTGTCGCCTGGCTGCAAAAGCGCCATCGACATCAACTTTACGCCATGCGCTTCGATCGGAATTAATTTATTGACTTCAACTTCCGGTCGCGCGTCTGTAGCGCCGAGCATGATGGGAACATTTGGACCATAGACGTCAATGTCCATCACTCCGACCCTGGCGCCGTCAAGCGCGAGGGACACCGCCAGATTGACTGCCACGGTCGACTTGCCTACGCCGCCCTTGCCTGACGAAACGGCGATGATATTGCGCACGCCGTCGATGGCCAGCTTGTCGCCGATGCCACGGCCTTTGGGAACTTCAGCATCCATCGTCACGGCGACGGAAGTAACGCCCGGTACTGCTCCGACTAATTCGCGCGCCGCGCTTTCCATCTCCGCCTTCACGGGACACGCGGGCGTAGTCAAAACTATGCGAAAAGAAACGGCACCGCCGTCGATTTTGAGGTCCTTGATAAAACCAAGTGTGACGATATCCTTATGAAGATCCGGATCAATGATTTGACGAAGAGCGTCGAGAATTACCTGTTCGGTTAATTGGGACATAGGAACAACGAAACCGGAACTTGCTGGAATTGTGTATCTCGAAAGCGTAGCTGATCGAAACTGGTAACGCAAACTGTTAGTTTGCGTGGTTCAGTTTCGGGCAGGATCGCAAACTAACAGTTTGCGTTACGTTGGACGCTCCACCACCAGTGCGCTGTTCTTCGATCCAAAGCCGATGCAATTGCAGAGCGCGACGCGCACGTCGGCCTTTCTCGCTTTGTTGGCAACGTAATCCAGATCGCAATTGGGATCCGGTTCATCCAGATTGATGGTGGGCGGGATTACTCCGGTCTCAATCGCGCACAGCGCTGCCCCCAGACCGGCGGCCCCGCTGGCTCCTTGCGGGTGTCCGATCTGTGACTTCGTGGCCGACATCGGGGTTTCAATCGCCCGTCCATTCAACACCAGTTTCAGCGCGCTTGTTTCAATACGATCATTTAGCACGGTCGAAGTGCCGTGCAGATTCACGTAATCCACTTCCGCGGGATCGCGGCCTGCATCTGCGAGCGCAAGCTTCATTGCGCGGGCTGGTTCGTCACCTGTTTCTTCCAGTCGCACGCGGTGATATGCATCACACGTAGCTCCGTAGCCGGTTATCTCCGCGTAGATTTTTGCGCCGCGGTCCTTCGCCTGCTCAAATTCTTCCAGTACGTAAATCCATGCGCCCTCGCCCAGAACGATGCCGGAGCGATCGCGCGAAAAGGGACGCGAGGCGCGATGCGGTTCGTCGTTGAACTCGTTGGTCAGCACAGTCATGAGATTGAACCCGGCGAGAATGCCCGGCGCGATGGGGGCATCGACTCCGCCGCTTAACATTGTGTCTTGCCGTCCGAGTGCAATGTGCTGGGCAGCGTAAGCGATCGCATCCGTCGAGCTGGTGCAGCCGGTAGAAATGATGTGCGACAGGCCGCGCAGGCCAAAAGCCATGGACAACTCGCTGGACAGTCCGCCGTGAGTTGACGAGGGGATCGTGTAGACACTGGCTTTGTGCCTCGGCCCATGGAACCAATAGGAATACTGCTGCTCAGTGAACGCTAGTCCACCGCCTCCTGTTCCCAGGACCACGCCGATCGAGCGCCGCTTTTCTAAAGTCAACTCATCCGTCTTAATGTTTGCATCATCCAGAGCTTCGCGGGCAGCGGCCAATGCCAGTGGCACTGTTCGAGGCACATGCTTGCGATCTTTTGGGTTGAGCTGCGCCTCCCAGTCGAAGTTCTGGACCTGTGCAGCAATTTTTACCGGCGAGTCGGTCACATCGAAAGTGTCAATCCGGCGAACGCCGCTCTCTCCGTTGATCAGCGCCTGCCAGAAGGCGATGCGGCCAATTCCAATAGGTGTGACACAGCCCATCCCCGTGATTACAACGCGACGCGGGGTGAAGTTAGTAAACATGTGTGCTTATCGTGCTATCGATCCAGGCAGTAAGGTTTGATTTCGCGGAGCCCAGAATAGCACGAGGCCCAACCACAAAGACACAAAGGCACAAAGTTTCAAGGCCCTTGCTGACACTGAGCTTTGTGACTTTGTGCCTTTGTGGTTATCTGAGGTCGGGACAGTTTCTAACTGCCTTGCTAGACCTTTGTGCCACACTCATTGCAAAACTTAGATCCCGACTGCAACTTCGCACCGCATTTAGCGCAGGGCGTTGGTCCAGCCGCTTCCATTTTGTTTCCGCAATCACTGCAGAATTTCGCGGTCGCCAGGTTGGGAGTTCCGCATTTGCTGCAATTGGTTTTGGTTGACGAAGTATCACCAGCAACCTGGCCCGCACCCGCCTGAGGTTGATTCGATTGATTCATCGCATTGCTCATCGCGCCAGCCATCGCGTTGCCGATGGCGAATCCCGCGCCCAACCCCGCTCCAGTTGCCGCGCCGCCTCCGCCGGTGTTTTGGGCAGCATCTCGCATGGCGTCGGCGGCCTGAAATTGCGCATAGCGTCCCACGTCGCCGATGACACCCATGGAAGTGCGTTTGTCCATCGCTGCTTCAACTTCTGCGGGTAATGAAACGTTCTCGATTGCAAACTTCGTCAACTCCAGACCAAACCCCTTGAAGTCTTCCGCCATTTTCATGCGACAAAACTTGCCGAGCTCGTCGTAGTTTGACGCGAGATCGAGCGCTGCAATCTTCGACTCAGCGAGAGCATCACTGAAGCCGCTCACCAGGGTTCGTTTGAGTTGGCCCTCGATGTCTTCAGTAACAAAGTGCGCGTTTGTGCCCGCCACCTCTTTAATGAAAGCCGCCGGATCGACAACGCGAATCGAGTAAATTCCGAAAGCACGTAAACGGACCATGCCGAAATCCGTGTCGCGCATCATGACTGGATTCGAAGTTCCCCATTTGAGATCTGTGAACTGTTTTGTGTTTACAAAATAAACTTCAGATTTGAAGGGCGAATTGAACCCATGTTTCCAGGCGCCGAGTTTCGAGAGAATCGGCGTGTTACCCCCATCGATTGTGTAAAGGCCGGGTCCGAATACGTCGGCAATCTGGCCCTGGTAAACAAAGACGGCCGCTTGAGATTCGCGGACAGTCAGCCGGGCGCCATTCTTGATCTCCTGGCCCTGGACCGGAAAACGGTAAAGAATTGTGTTGCCCGAATCATCAAGCCATTCAATTACTTCAATGAACTGCGACCGGATGGCGTCAAGAATTCCCATGTTGTTTTCTCCTCTAATCGATTGCTGATCGCGGCTGGTTTCGTCCGATGTTTCCGCTCTCCTGATACGACGTGAGCGTTTGGTATGTTCGGCCGCGGTGGCTAATTAAGGATATTGCATAAGTCGAGACCCGCCAAGCCCGAAAGAGTTTCAGGTTATTCGTGAACCAGTCGCAGGTATTCCGCTACGACTTGTGCTCCTGTCGTAGGTCCGGAATAAGTACAAGACCGTCAATCCGCCAATTATGTCGATGAGACTGTCGAGGATCGAGGCACTGCGGGACGGATCATAGCTCTGCTTAAATTCATCGAGAAACGAACAAAGGGCAACCAGTATCAATGACAACTCAAACCAACTCCGGCGGAAAAATTGTTGCGACGATTGCGCAAAGACTCGGCGCGCCAGAAATGCCAAAATGGCATACTCCACGAGATGCGATACCTTGCGCGTTAGGAAGTGGACACCTGCGAGTTGGCCTTCGCTGATTTTTGGGAAGAGCCACAGCAGAAATGGACGAACGAACCGTGAAGAATTCTCCGCCGAAAACTCTCCCGATGAAGCATACAAAATGAAAGCGATCCACAGAAACAGTGGTCCATAACGTCCAAAGCGCCTTAGCGGTGCCGAATGTTCGCGTGGCTGAGACCGTTTAATCATTCCTACTAATAAATAAATAAGGGAAGCCGCGGATGCTGCTTCCCTACTCAAGTCCAACTGAAATTAACTTCGGTGGCCGCGCTCACTACAACGCGGCAGCGCCGGAAACGACTTCGATAATCTCATTAGTGATGGCAGCCTGGCGGACGCGATTCATGTTGAGCGTAAGTGAATCGATGAGCTCGCGCGCGTTCTTGGAAGCCGAGTCCATCGCTGTCATCCGCGCGCCCTGCTCAGAAGCTACCGACTCGAGCAACGCGCGAAAGATTTGGGTTTCCACCAGGCGTGGCAGCAGTTGGGAAAAAATCTCCGCGGGAGGTTGTTCGTAAATGTAATCAACCAGGGTCAGCGGCTGGGCTGAGCCTGAAGGCTCTGCCACATCGGACGTTTGGCGAGCGACCGGCAGAAGTTGTTCAGTCACCACTCGTTGCTGCAGCACCGATCTGAACTCGTTGTAGATGATAAAGACCTTGTCGATTCCTTCGTCTTCAGTGAATCGCTTGATGATGTCGCGGGCAATGTCGAGCGCTTCGGAAAAATCTACGCGACCTTTGCCCGTCACTCCAATGTATTCGCCGGACAGGGTGGCACCACGCCGGCGAAAGAAATCCCTGCCCTTTCGTCCCACCGGCAGAATTTCGACTTGCTTGTCCGCATTGTTTGTGACGAAAGCCTGGCCAGCTTTGATCAGATTTGTATTGAACGCGCCGCAGAGTCCTTTATCCGCAGTCACCAGCACCAGGAGATAACGTTCATCGCCGCGAGCGTCGAGCAAAGGATGATGAAAGTTTTCGTCAGTCCTATCGGCCAGACCACCCAATACGTCGGTCATCTTGTTCGCAAACGGGCGCGCGGTAACGACGCGAGTTTGCGCGCGCTTGAGCTTCGCGGCAGAAACCATTTTCATGGCCTTGGTGATCTGCTGCGTGTTTTTTACCGACTTCAGCCGGCGTCGGATGTCGAGAAGATTAGGCATTTACGACCAGTCTACGCTCCTACTGCCGCGGCCTGAGCTCTTTCACTCCAGGTCTCTTTGAAATCCGATAAGGCCTGTTTTAGATCCTTGCTGATCTCTTCAGTCAAACTTTTCTTCTCGCGAATGCTCTGCAAGAGGCCCGGATGTGAGTTTTCGATAAACTTCAACAACTCGGCTTCGAACGCTCTTACATCGTCCACCGGAACATCATCTGCGTAGCCGTTGCTCGCCGCCCAAATCACAAGTATCTGGTTTTCGACGTTCATCGGTTGATATTGCGGCTGCTTCAAAATCTCAACCAGACGCTGACCACGTGCGAGTTGATCCTGCGTCGCTTTGTCCAGATCTGAACCAAACTGGGCGAAGGCCTGCAGTTCACGAAACTGCGCGAGATCGATTCGCAGCGTTCCCGCAACCTGCTTCATGGCCTTGATTTGCGCGGAACCACCAACGCGCGACACGCTGTTGCCGACGTTAATGGCCGGGCGAATGCCGCTATTGAAAAGATCGGCCTCGAGAAATATCTGTCCGTCGGTAATCGAAATCACGTTTGTCGGAATATACGCCGAGATGTCACCCGCCTGAGTTTCAATGATCGGCAGGCTCGTCAAAGAACCACCGCCCTTGCTGTCAGACAATTTCGCGGCGCGCTCCAGCAGACGCGAGTGAAGGTAAAAGACGTCTCCGGGATATGCCTCACGACCAGGAGGACGGCGCAGCAACAGCGAAATCTCACGATATGCCGCAGCCTGTTTTGAAAGATCGTCGTAAATCGTCAACGCGTGCCGGCCGTTGTCGCGGAAATACTCGCCCATGGCGGCGCCGGAATACGGAGCGAGAAACTGCATTGCCGCCGGATCCGATGCGGTCGCCTTAACCACAATCGTGTATTCCAGGGCGCCAAAGTTCTCGAGAGTTTTAACTACCTGAGCAACTGTAGAAGCCTTCTGCCCGATGGCCACGTATATGCAAATTACATCTTTGCCCTTTTGATTAATGATTGTGTCGACGGCAACCGCGGTCTTGCCGGTTTGACGGTCGCCAATAATCAATTCGCGCTGACCGCGTCCAATTGGGACCATCGCATCGATCGCTTTGAGTCCGGTCTGAAGTGGTTCTTTAACTGGTTGCCGATCAACTACACCCGGAGCAATACGCTCGATCGGGAAGTAAGTGTCAGTAACGATCGGTCCACGATCGTCAATGGCGTTTCCGAGCGCATCCACTACTCGGCCAACCAGGGCATCACCCACGGGAACCTGCATGATTCGACCGGTGCGCTTAACTAAATCGCCCTCCTTGATCGTTTGAAAATCACCAAAGAGAACCGCGCCGACTTTGTCTTCTTCAAGGTTCAACGCCAGCCCGCGCACTTCGTGTGGAAATTCGAGTAGCTCGCCGGCCATGACCTTTTCAAGTCCGTGGATCTCGGCAATGCCGTCACCGACCTTGATGACCGTCCCGACTTCCATGACCGTTACGCCAGTTTCGAAATTCTCGATCTGCTTGCGTATGATTTCGTTAATTTCGTCCGCTCTGATTGGTTCCATCGTTATCCTCTGCTCTTAACCCGCGAGCTCTTCACCAAGCCGCCTGAGTTGATCACGAACTGATCCGTCGTAAATTGTTGAGTCAATGCGGGTGACGATCCCACCGAGAAGCGATTCGTCAGTCCCAAATGTCAGACGCACTTTTCTGCCGGTCAACTTACCGAGCTTTTCGGCCAGGGACGCTCGCGTGGCTTCCGG
Source organism: Pyrinomonadaceae bacterium (assembly GCA_035557535.1). Lineage (GTDB taxonomy): Bacteria > Acidobacteriota > Blastocatellia > Pyrinomonadales > Pyrinomonadaceae > PSRF01. The sequence goes on along the minus strand of DATMDU010000063.1, from coordinate 181,766 downwards.
CACCGGCCGGGCCGAGGTTACCTGAGCGCTGATTACGCCGGCGCGTTCGTCCAATACCTGGGCCAGCTTGGCATTCACGGCTGGCAACTCGGCTAGTCGCTGGTTCTTTAGCAATATGCGAAGGAAATTGGCGGTGGTTGGTCTAACCTTAGTGCGGCTGATTAGTTCGTTGAGTAGCTTGCCCTTCTGGTCATACGCAACCGTCGGATTACTGAAAGCTTCGAGGAGCGACGCGTTCGTGAGCATCATATCCTCCCATGCCTTTAGCTCGGCCTGGACCTCGTCAGCCTCTTTCCGGGCTAAAGTGACATCGGCTAATGCCGCTGCATATCGCCTCGCAACCGTCTGTGAACTCAATTAGCCGTCCTCCCGAGTTCTTCGACGCTGCGACTGATCAATCGGGCATCATCCTCTGGCCGAATTTCTTTCTCGAGAATCTGTTCGGCAAGCTTGAGACTCTCACGTGCGGCGAATTTCCGCAGTTCGTGCTTGGCCGCTTGGCCCGCCCCCTCAATTTCGCGCCGTGCCTGATCTCGCATTTTTGCTATTTCTGCCTCGGTGGCTGCGAGGAGCCTGGCTTTTTCAGCTTCGGCTTCAGCGAATGCTCTTTCCTTGATGGTCGAAACCTCCGCGTCGAGATTTGTAAAACGAGCTTCCACCTCGGCCAGCTTAGCCATTGCTTGATCTCTTTCAGCGCGTGCTGTCTCTAACTCTCTCTTGATCGCTTCGCGACGCGAACGCAGCGCCTCCCGAACTGGCCGTCCAAACCGTCGATGCAACAGGAAAGCTACCGCAATGAAAAAAAGAAGGTTGAAAAACTTCCACAACTCGAGGCCGGGATAGTTTGCCCACCACGGAGCCCATCCCCCTTCACTGATAGCGAGGAAACGAAATGTAGTTAATGTTAGAAGTAACACGTTGAAACCTGGAACTATTGATTCGGCTATCCGATGTCTCTCTGCAGAATTTGACGGCTGATCTTCATAGCCACGGATCGCGCGTCGGCCTCCAGCGTCTTTTTGACCTCTGACGTATCGCTCCTCAACTTTTCCTGCTCATCAGATATCCAACGACTAATTTCAGCCCTCACTTCAGCGACCTTTCTGTCACGGTCGCCTGAAACAGTACTTCGCTCCTTCTCGAGAAACGCGTAGCCTTCCGTGCGAGCCTGACGCAGTCGCCGTTCGTATTCGCGCATTTTTTCGTCGACGGTTGCGAAAGTCTGAGCTGCTTCGGAAAGGCGCCCACGCGTTCTCTGCTCGCGTTCTTCCAGAATTCGGTTAATTGGCTTCAGTAAGGTCGCATTCAACAAGGCCACCATGCCGCCGATAAGGACAAGATGGAGGAGCAACGTGCCATCCGGAACTAACTGGATCGACCCCTCAAAGAAACCAAGTGCCGGCACTGAGATCCCTCCCAACAAATCTGATTGCAACAAAAGCGTCGGAGTCTAACACCCGCAAAAAACACGGTCAAGCGCGCTCCCAATACTTACATTCGCTGGGTCTATATTTGATCGAGGCTCTCGGGGGTTCTACTTCTGATCGAGCACTCAAATCCCGAAGGAGTGACGCCCTAACCGGCCCTCCAAAACATGCGGATTAGACTCGCACCTCTAAGAGTGGGAATCTTAAATGTTCGCCCACCAAAAAATGGCTGGTTGTACATTTTACAGCTGGCGGTTAGCCAGACTGAGTACTGGCCGCTGTATTTAGTACCACAATCCGGCGGTTAGCGGCCTTCGACGAGCAATGAGTACAGACGATCCAGGTCGGACGCATTGTAAAACTCGAGCTCAATCTTCCCCCCGGTGCCGCCTTTGGTTCGCACGATTCGCACCTGCGTGCCGAACTGACGCCTCAACTTCGTCTCCGCGGCTCGCACATTTGCATCAGCCGGCTCGGCCTTGACTACCGATTTCCGATCGGGTCGCTCTTCCAGGCGGCTCCTCACAAGGCGTTCGGTCGCACGCACCGATAAGTCCTGCTCAATAATTCGCCGCGCTAGTCTCCTCTGCACGTCGGCGTCTTCAAGCGCGATGAGTGTGCGAGCATGTCCGGTAGACAACCTCCCTACCTGCACCAGTTGTTGGATATCTTCCGGTAGACGCAGCAGGCGCAAATAGTTCGTCACGTAGGAGCGGTCCCGACCGACGCGTTCAGCAACGGTTTCCTGAGTCAGACCTAACGTTTCAATTAACTTTTTGTAGGCCAGCGCTTCTTCGATTGGATTCAAGTCCTCGCGTTGAATGTTTTCTATAAGCGCAAGTTCGAGGATTTTGTCATCGGATACATCGCGCAGCAGCGCTGGTATTTTACTAAGACCCGCCTTTTGAGCGGCGCGCCAACGACGCTCGCCTGCTATAAGCTCAAACCGATCGCCCTTGGGACGAATGAGAATCGGCTGGACCACCCCATTGGCTTTGATTGACTGAGCCAACTCCTCGAGCTTCGCTTCATCGAAATGCACTCGTGGCTGCAAGGCGCTGGGATCGATGAGATCTATCGGAAATTCATTGGCCTCCTCAGTGGCGGGGGCCGCGCCTTCAGCCGAGAGCAGCGCTCCCAGCCCCCGACCCAATGCCTTTCGTGTCATGAGCCATAATCTCCTTACCTAACTGAACGTAGGCATCAGCGCCTTTGGAATGTGGGTCATAAAGCGTAATGGGCTTCCCATAACTCGGAGCCTCCGCCAAACGCACGTTTCTCGGAATCGTCGTTTCAAAAACCTGCTGACCGTAAAAGTCCCGAAGGTCTGCGGCAACTGCAGACGACAAGTTGGTCCGCTCGTCGTACATCGTCAGGAGCAGTCCTTCAATGGTGAGGCCTGGATTGTGTAGCCGTCGAATTCGGGCGAGCGTATCAAACAACTCGGTCACCCCTTCAAGGGCGTAGTATTCACACTGTATTGGAACGAGCAAGGACTTCGCGGCCGTGAGAGCGTTCAAGGTGAGAAGGCCCAGCGAGGGCGGACAATCAATAATCACAAAGCGAAAATCTCCTTCAATGGGTGCCAAAGCCTCTCGAAGCCGAAACTCTCGGCGCTCCATGTCCACAAGTTCGACTTCGGCGCCAGCGAGGTCTTTGTTAGCCGGCAACACCGAAAGGTAGCCCGTTTCCGTCTTAATCACGGCATCGGCAACCGGTTCGCCCATAACCACTGAATGGTAAATACTCTTCCTGAAACTCCCTCGTTGAACGCCCACCCCCGAGGTGGCGTTTCCCTGCGGATCTGCGTCGACCAGGAGCACCGGGACCTGAAATCCAGCCAGGACTGCGGCAAGATTAACTGCCGTAGTGGTTTTCCCGACACCACCTTTTTGGTTCGCTACCGCGATTATTTTCGCCATTGGATTGCGTTTTTGACCTCTGGAGGGGTCAAACTTAACACATAGGCAGGAAGATTTTCTAGCAAAAGCCCAGATTGTGCGGTTTTATTGGCGATTGCGATGTTTCACGTGTCCCAAGTCCCCTCCGCGGGACACGTGAAACTAGTTAGACTGTGATGGTAAATTCAAGTTAACAAAGAGAGTTGAGAGTGCTGCGGCCGTAAGGCCGGGTATATTTCTAGCTTCTCCAAATGTCCGGGGGCGAGCCCTCTCCAGTCTCTCAATCATTTCATGCGAGAGGCCGCTAAGTTGCCGAAAGTCCAGGGTAGAGGGGATCGAGGCGAAATCGTGGTGCTGAAGCCGTTGGGCTACGGCTTTCTGGGCGTCGATGTATCCGGCGTAGAGATTATCTGCCAGGGCGGCCGAAAGGTCCTTCGGAGTCGCAATTGCTCGAACTTCGCTCGGTAGTAGCCGCCGAACAACGTCGGGAGTAATGCCTGCACGTTTCGCCAGGTCAGCCAGTAGAAGGGAATCGCCCAAATCGGCGCCCCCTACGCTTGCACTGGCTGCGCGATAAGACACGTCGCTTTTCTTGAGCCGTGTTGACCGCAAAGCCGCATTAATCTTGGCGATTCGGTCCTGACGATCGTTGAACCTTTCCCAATCACTATCTCCGACCAATCCTAACTCACGCCCATAACCGCTCAATCGTGCGTCAGCATTGTCATGTCGGAGCGCAAGCCGGTATTCCGCGCGCGAAGTGAAAATTCGATAGGGCTCGTCCACTCCCTGCCGAATAAGGTCGTCGACCAACACCCCAATGTAGGATTCCTCGCGGTTCAGGCGAAAGGCAGAACGACCCTGAACCAACCGCGCGGCGTTAATACCGGCGACGAGTCCCTGGCACGCGGCTTCTTCATAGCCGGTCGTCCCGTTTATTTGGCCCGCATGAAATAGACCCGGAAGCCGGCGGCATTGCAGATCAGGACCGAGTTCTCTTGGATCCACGAAGTCATACTCGATCGCGTAACCTGGCCGAATGATCCTGGTTTCTTCCAAGCCACTAATCATTCGTAGAAAGCGTTGCTGCATCCCCGCCGGCATCGAGGTGGAAAATCCGTTTAGATAGACTTCGTTCGTGTCATGGCCTTCTGGCTCCAGAAACAGCTGGTGACGCTGCTTGTCCGCGAACTTAACAACCTTATCCTCGATTGATGGACAATATCTGGGTCCGGTTCCTGATATTTGACCCGAATAGAGCGGAGATTCGTCGAGATTCTGGCGGATTGCGTCGTGTAAGTCGTTAGTCGTGTAGCCGATAAAACACTTGATTTGTGGTTGATCGATCCTGTCGGTAGCAAACGAAAACGCAGTAGGGTCTTCGTCTGCCTCCTGACATTCGAAGGCGGACCAATCTATCGTTCGGCCATCCAGCCTTGGAGGCGTTCCTGTTTTCAGGCGCCCAATCGGAAAGCCGAGTCGTTTCAATGTGTCTGCCAGTTCGATTGACGCGGGTTCGCCGGCGCGTCCGGCTGTGTAAGTCGTTCGACCCGTATGAATCAGCCCGTTTAGAAACGTCCCCGCGGCGATAATCACCGCTTGCGCGGCCATCCGTCGGCCATCCTGCATGGCGACGCCTCGAATTCTGCCTTGGTGGACGAGCAGATCGACAACCATCCCCTGGCGCAGATCCAGATTCGGAGTGTGCTCCAGTGTCGCGCGCATTTCCTTCCGATACAACGCGCGATCCGCCTGAGCACGAGGCGATTGCACCGCCGGTCCCCTGGAGCGATTCAACAAGCGAAATTGAATCCCTGTGCGATCAATCACCCTGCCCATTATTCCGCCAAGCGCGTCAATCTCGCGAACCAAATGGCCTTTGGCAATGCCACCAATCGCAGGATTGCAGGACATCTGGCCGATCAGATCGAGGTTCAGGGTGACCAAGGCGGTATTCGCTCCCAAGCGAGCGGCAGCGGAGGCCGCCTCACAACCGGCATGACCGCCTCCAATGACAATCACATCAAAAATTTCGTCAAATGCCATCGCTATTTGCCTATGCAAAACGTGCTAAAAATTTCCGATAACAGATCCTCGGTTGTCGTCTCACCTGTGATCTCTCCGAGAAACTTCAGGGCATTATGCAACCCGACCAGCACCAACTCCTCGCCGGCATGATCATTGAGCAGACCTACTGCCTCGCCAACAGACTCTTCGGCGCGCCGCAGCAAATCATAATGCCTGCTGTCGGTTATTAGAAACCCGGCGTCTTCCGAATCCACTCGTCCGAATGGTTCCAGTATAGCAGCAGCCAAAGAGTCGAGGCCTTCGCCCGTCAGAGCCGACAGATGGACCACCTTCGACTCGCTCCCAATTTCGTTACCAACTTCGGAGCGATGGCCCAGATCGGATTTGTTCACAGCAACAACGTGCTGAGCTTCTTTGCTTTGCTCAAGGACGACCAGATCTTCCGAGGAGAGTTCTGTCGAGCCATCGATGACGACCAGAAGAAGGTCTGCATCCGCAATCGCTCGATGGGTCCGCTCCACGCCAATCGCTTCAATTTTGTCCCCTGTTTTGCGAATGCCGGCAGTGTCAGTAAGCGAAACGGGTATGCCCTGCAGGTTTATCGATTCGGTGAGACTGTCGCGAGTTGTTCCCGGAACATCAGTGACGATGGCTCGATCCAGCCTCAGTAACTTATTGAAAAGACTAGACTTACCTACGTTTGGGCGTCCCACAATCGCAACCTTGATTCCATCTCTCAACAAGTGGCCAGTGGAGTAAGTTTCAAGTAGAGCGGTGAGTCTAGCTTGAACTCCGCTCAGGCGGGTTCGCATCTCGGTGAGTTGGACCTCAGGTAGATCGTCCTCTACGAACTCCAGCGCCGACTCGAGCGTCACGATCGCACTCACCAATTCACGTTTGCATGGCGCGAGCGCGCTGGACAGTTCGCCACTAAGTTGGCGCGTCGCTTGAGAGGCGGCTGAGCTGGTCCTGGCGTTTATCAGATCGCGGATCGCTTCCGCCTTGCTCAGATCAATCTTTCCGTTCCGGCACGCCCGCAGCGTGAATTCTCCTGGACCCGCCAAGCGAGCGTCGAACATCTGGGTGAGATCCAAAAGCTGTCGCAAGACGACTGGCGATCCATGACAGCTAATCTCAATCATGTCTTCACCCGTGAACGAGTGTGGCGCTGCGAAATAACTGACTAAGGCGTAGTCGAGAACTTCGCCGCCGTCACCGACAATTATCTTTTTTAACACCGTGTGATTGGGATTGGGGGTGAATTCCTGGTCACGAATCAGCGAGCGAAGAACGTCGACTGATCCTGGACCACTCAACCTAATCACGCCGATCGCACTACGACCGGGTGGAGTTGCTACTGCGACAATAGTATCCATCGCGGTTGAAACGGAAGGGGAGCAGCCGACGCTGAATCTCTTACTTTGTGGGCTTCAGCGAAACTTGTAACTTGCGCCCCGATCCTTCACCGACTGATTCGGTGACAAGGTCTTCGGCATCGGCAAGCGTGAGGTGAATGATGCGACGCTCGTTGGAGTTCATCTCACCGAAAACAAAAGGCAAACCGCTCGAGCGGACACGATTAGCAGCGTGATTTGCCATTGCTCTGAGTTCTGCTTCCCGGGTCGCACGAAAACCCTCAACGTCGCACACCAGGCGCTGGCCCTCGTCGAGTTTCCGCCCAAATGCCTGAGTTACAAGGTGCTGAAGGGCTTGCAGGAGCTCACCACCCTCGGCCTGCAAGAGCTCTGAATCCGGACCGCTCAAGTCCAACAAACACTCGGAGGGGCTTTCGTTAACCGCAACTTTCACACTCAGTCCCGTACCTTCAAACAGTGACTGCAGAAACGCGCCGGCATCGGAGCAAACCTGTTGCATCGCTATGTGTTCCTTTGAGCAATCCTATCAAGCCGGGGACGGCTTAGGCGTTGCTTTCCCTTTCCTGGTGTTGGGCTTCGCGGGCGGCGGCGGCGCGTCGTCTGGTGTTTGGGTCAAACGATTAATAATAAACTGCTGACTGAAACCCACGATGTTTCCGACCAGCCAGTATAGTAGCAAGCCCGCCGGCGCGCCCCAAAGAATGTACAACATGAAGAGCGGCATGCCGATGGCCATCATCTTTCGCTGGAGCGGATCCGCGGAAGGGGCAGGCGTGATCAACTGCAGGACTATCATAGTTCCCGCCATCAAAACTTCCAGAATGTGGAAAGGATCACCGGCCGACAGATCCGGAAGCCAGAGAAAAGTTGCGTGACGAAAATCGAGCGAGATAGTGATCGCCCGGTAAAGCGCAAACAGAAACGGCATTTGAATCAGGAGGGGGAGGCAGCCTCCCAGAGGATTTCCTTCTTTCATCAAACGCAGTTGCTCGACCTGCAGCTCCTTCAGCCGCGGGTCGTTTTGTTTCATCCCCTTGATTTTTTCCTGGAGCTCTTTCATTTTAGGCGCAAGCTTCTGCGCCTTTTTCATTGCTTTGGACGAACGCCACTTGAGCGGAAAGAAGAGTGAGTATATCCCGATTGTAAAAAGTATAATCGCGACGCCATAGCTGCCCGTTAACTGGCTCAGCCATTTGATCGATCTGAGGATTGGAACCGCCAGAGGTCGAGACATCCACCTGAACCAGCCATAGTCAATCAGGCCTTCGAGATCCACGCTTCGTCCAACTGTTTGGCTAATGTTTTGGCTCGCTTCGGTCAAGAGGTAATGATCTTTAGGCCCAGCGTAAACCTCCGTCAGCGACCCATCAGCCGGGATCGGAACCCAAGCGTTGAGTAGGTATCTCTTCTCGGGCTGGCCATTTCCTGAGTAGTCAAATTGGGTAGTTTGAAACTCCAAACCTTCGAGTTTCTTTGAAGGAACTGCCACCATCGCGAAATATGTGTCGCCAACTCCAGCCCAATCAACGGGTCCCGCGATACCCATTCGATCGGGAGTTCCCTGGTTCTCATTAATCGTCTGCGCCCAAAACCGCTGAACTTCGACCTCAGCGCTGCCGGCGGCAACGACCCCTTCCGGAGCGACGGAATAAAAGGTGTAGTGTTTGACTCCCTGATCACCGATGCTTGGGCCAACCCGGACCTTCGTCTGTGGAACGACTTTTTCGTTTCGCTTAATCGTTACTTCCAAATCAACGGTATAGCGATCGCCATCAAAAACGAGCGTCTTGACGACATCCAGGCCTGTGGGCTTGTCCATCAGACGAAAAGTGATTCGCTTCTTTTCGCCGGCGCCGAGCGTTACCTCACTATCACCAGTGCCCGCATCAACACCTTCGATGAAGTAGTCTCTCGAAAGTAATAGGTTATCCACTACCCCCTCCCCGGTTGCCAACTGCAGCGGGGCTTCGCGAGGTTGCCTCTTAAGACCTTCCTGCGAAATGAGTTCGAGCGGAATTTTTGCGCTTCGGTTTCCGGCCACCGAGTAAACGTCGGTATTGCTGTCCTTATTCTTGGTGATTATCCAACTTACGACCTCCGCGCCGCGGCTATCGATCTTCGCCTGGTATAACGCGCTCTTAATCAACAGCGTGCGATGCGGCGCCAGGGCCACCGGTTCCGGAGTCGGACTTGCTGCACCTGCAGGAACGGTCGTGCTCTGCGTAACGGATGGTGTTGCCGATGAAGCTGCCGGCGATGAAACAGGCTCAGGAGTTGGTGAAATTGCCTGTTGGGGACTGGGCTGAGTCACTGGGGCCGGACTTGGCGTTGGCGCCTGGGGAATCAAATAACTCCACAGAAAAAGGATTGCTGTGGAGATCAGAAGCGCGAATATTAACCGTTTTTGTTGCATTTAGTTTGAGATCGATAGCTTTCAATCAACTGACGAACCAGCTCCGCGTCATTTCACAGGATCATATCCACCCGGCGTGAAGGGATGGCAGCGCAGTAATCTTCGCAGCGCCATCACACTTCCCTTCATGGCGCCATAGCGATTAATTGCCTCGACGGCATACTGCGAACATGTGGGATCGAATCTGCAAGAAGCTGGAAGAAACGGCGAGATGACCAGTTTATAAAATCTAAGAAATGCGATGAGTACTGACTTCACGTATCTGCTTATCCGGGCACTAACGGCCTGTTCTCTCTTCGCTTGTTCTCTTCAGTCGCCACTCGCGCCACCAATTTTTCAAACTCTTCAATCGTTGCCGCCACTTTGAAAGAGGGCAATCTCCGCTTTGCGTTAATTACCCAATCATAGTGTTCGTTTAAGCCGACCAGCGAACTTCTTCTTAAGCGAAAAGTCTCTTTGAGCAGGCGCCGCGCCCGGTTCCTCTGAACTGCATTCCCGACAGCTTTGCGTGACGCTGTAATTCCCAGACGGTCCTGCGACAGACTGTTCGGCAAAACAAACGCTGTCATGAGTGAGCTGTCGTAACGCCTGCCGTGCCGATAGACCTTCTGAAAATCCCGACTTCCGCGAAGATACGGATTCATCAACGGCAAATTTTTAGTAGTGGGCTGGCGTTAGACGATGGCGACCCTTCGCGCGTCGTCTCTTTAGGACAAGCCGGCCGGCTTTTGTCGCCATTCTGGCTCTGAAGCCGTGTGTCTTGGCTCGACGGCGATTGTTTGGCTGAAAAGTGCGCTTCGACATAGTTATAATTCTCCCCCAAAAAAGAAACCGTAAGACTAGCTGGCGGTAAACCAACTGTCAAGAATGAGTGCCCCGCGCCACGAGTACGCAACACCGGCTTATGGATTGCATCCGATGGATTCTCTGTTCAAGTTTGGCGCAAAAGGCACCTAAGACTCTCTCCGTGTTTTATCGCTGACGTCTTTCTTGCTCAAACCAAACCTGTGTGTTAGTCTCCGGCACATTCAACTCACTCCTTGTAAGTGATTGATAAATATCAACTTAAAGCTTTACTTTAAGCCGTGGGCGAATTTCCACAAAGCTGCGGAAAAAGCTGTGAATAACCCGGACGGCGCACCCGGACACTATTAATCCAGCTCGTGGTGATTAATTTCGGGCGCGCTTTCCGCTGTCTTTCTAATTCAAGAAGAGATCTTTACTCTGGAAAGCAATCGAGCCAGTGATGAGTCTTGTTGAAACTAACCTTTGGGATACTGTTCTCCGGACGATAAAAACCAAACTTCAAGGAGAAAGCTTTGAAACGTGGTTCCACCCAATTCGATTTGAGGGAATCGATCAATCCCGCCGCCTGATTCGTTTGCGCGCGCCTAACCAGGTCGTTCGCGATTGGGTGAAAGTTAACTATGCCAACCTGATAGATCAGTCGTTCGGCGAAGTCAGTCTCGGTGGATATTCAGTCGAGTGGAGATTGCCGGAAGAAAACCTCAAGACGCCGATCCCGTCTTCGCCGCAACCGCCTCCTACAGACGTTGCTGCTCCTCAAGTGAATGAATCTTCAGAACCTGTTACTGAGGTTGCCGTCTCAGCCTTTCCAGTTGTTGAGATTTCACCTCCGGAAGTTAAGCCTGTTTTTGATCCGACCCTAAACTCAAAGTACACCTTCGACAGCTTCGTTGTTGGCTCGTGCAATCAATTTGCCCACGCTGCCTCGCTGGCCGTGGCTGAAGCGCCAGGGAAGACTTACAACCCGCTGTACTTGTATGGTGGCGTCGGATTGGGTAAGACCCACCTAATGCACGCGTGCGGTCACGCCATCAAACAGCGGAACCCTCACCTGCGACTTTGTTACCTTTCTTCCGAGCGGTTCATGAATGAACTGATCAACTCAATTCGGTATGACAAGACGCAGGCGTTTCGGGAAAAGTATCGATCCGTCGACGTGCTGCTGATTGATGACATTCAGTTTATGGCCGGAAAAGAGCGCACCCAGGAAGAGTTTTTCCATACTTTCAATTCTCTTTACGAGTTACAGAAGCAGATCGTAATTACCTCCGACTGTCCGCCACGCGAAATACCAACTCTTGAGGAGAGGTTGCACTCTCGATTCGAATGGGGATTGATTGCTGACATCGAACCACCCGATCTCGAGACAAAGGTTGCAATTCTTAAGCGTAAAGCTGAGACGATGGGTGTTTCAATTCCCGATGATGTGGCCCTCTTAATCGCCACCCGGGTCAAGAACAACGTTCGGGAGCTGGAGGGCTCGCTGATAAGACTAGTCGCCATTTCGTCATTGCGCGGACTTCCGATTTCGAAAGACATCGTCCAGGACGCGATTCGAAATATCGCCGGCGAAGAAGATTCTGGCGTCATCACGATCCCGCAGATACAGAAAGTTGTGGCGACGAATTACAAGTTAACCGTTGAACAATTGATTTCGAAAAGTAATTCTCGCGCGATTGCGTTTCCGCGGCAGATTGCGATGTACTTGTGTAAGCGACTAACGAAAAACAGTTTCCCTGAGATAGGCCGCGCCTTTGGCGGGAAGCATCACACCACGGTCATGCACTCGTGTGAAAAGATCCAATCTCGAGCAGCTGTCGACTCTGGTTTTCAGCGCCTGCTGCTTGACCTAGCAGAGTCTCTCCAGAAATAAGCGGTCTGTTTTCCACAAGATTTCCTTGGCTGGTCTTCTTTCGTGACAAGAAATTCCGCGGTGAAACAACAATCTCCACAAGCTGCCTGGAAGTGAGCCTGTGAAAAGAATAGAATGATTGCCTCGCAGTTAGTTTTTAACAGATGTAGAGTTTTCCGGTTGCGAATTCCACTGGCTCGCAGGAATGTTTGGTAGGCTTGCTTACTGGAGATTTGTGCTTCTTCCACATGTCAACAGGCCCTACTACTACTGCTGGAAATATATAAACACTTTGTATTAGATCAGAAACCGAATGCAATGAGGATTTAGACTTATGGCTGTGAGTGAAGGCGCGAAACGTAAGGAGTCGAACATGCAATTTGTTGTGAACAAGCAAGACCTTCAGCGAGAGCTTGGTTTTGTGCAAGGTGTGGTTGAAAAGAAAAATACCATCCCCGTACTTTCAAATATTCTCATCGAGAATCTCGGTGACCACACGATTAGGCTTACCGGGACAGACCTTGAAGCGACTATTCGTTGTGAGATGGAAGCCGATATTTCGACTGAAGGCAAGATATGCGTTCAAGCGCGTAAGCTTTTTGAAATAGCCAGATTGCTTCCGGATGCACCCGTCACTTTCAAGAAGGAAGCCAACGACTGGGTTACGGTTACTTGCGATAAAACGAAATTCAAGATGGTAGGAGTCTCTAACGAGGCTTTCCCTGAAGTTCCCTCAACCAAGTCTGCCCCCACGACAATATCGGCTGCCGTTATTAAGACATTCATCGACCGGACGATTTTCGCTATTACCCAGGAAGAGTCTCGTTACACACTCTCCGGCGCAAAACTCATCATGGATGCCGAGGGCGCAAAAATGGTGACTACCGACGGTCACCGCCTCGCCTACATTGAGCGAAAGAGCACGGCGAAAAACGGCGCGAGTGAATCAATCGATACGCTCATTCCACGCAAGACGCTTGCGGAATTAACCAAGATTGCCACCGGCCACGAAGGTGACATCAATATTTGGATGGACGCGAACCATATCTTCTTCGAAGTGGGCAAGCGACTATTGATTTCACGAATGCTCTACGGGCAGTTTCCAAACTATGACATGGTGATGCCCAAGACCAACGATAAGAAGGTTGAATTTGACAGCGCACTCCTGAATCAAGCCATCAGGCGCGTGGCGTTAATGGCTGATGAACGGTCGCGTTCGATTCGTTTTCACCTGGAACCCGAGCAGCTCGTGATTAGCTCTCAAAACGCCGAAGAGGGAGAGGCAAGTGAGTCGGTCCAGACAGACTACAGCGGCGAAGAAACCGACATCGGATTCAACGCTCAGTATCTTCAGGATTTTCTGAACGTGATTGGCGATGGAAAGGTCGCATTTGAATTTAAGGATGGCAACTCCCAGGCGCAGTTACGCCCGGCCGACGGCGGAGAGTATGATTATAAATATGTTGTGATGCCGATGCGGATCTGAGTTTAATCGAATCGTCGACCGGCTACGAAGGCGCTCTTTTCTGCTTGTGAGGAAAGAGCGTTTTCCTTTTGTTGGGCGGGTTACAAGCGTTTCCGAATTAACGTTTACATAGAGATATTGGCGCGCCAAAAATGCGATCGTACTAATCAGCAAGCAGAAACGGTTTGCGGTTTTGGTGGGCAACGCTTCTGAGAATTCAGCATCTGACCCTCTTCGTCGAATGATTCACGCGCGAACCGCGCTCGTCTGGACCCGCACTCCAGTCGCCTAATTCACAAGATTGGCCATGGCCTGACAAGTTGTTCCCAAGGCTAATCTCTGCTTCTACCGTAAAGGAAGTTCAATGAAGTTACGTCTCGCTCCCACTCGCAATCTATCTGTCTGCCTGTCTCTGATATTCTCCTACGCGCTTTTAATTTCAAGCGTTGGCCCTTTTACGTATCGAGCGGCTTCGGCAAGTTCGGTCGAGAAGATCACTCTCGATTCTAAACCCCTTAAGGATAGGGAAAGCGCAACGGCCAGAGAGCGCTCTGGTACGTCTTCCTTTACACAGCAGGCAACCCATCCACGATCGCGACAGGGTGAAGTCCTGGTCCGGTTTCGCGCTAACGCCTCGGAACAAAACAAGAGCATCGTCGCAAGCGCTCGGGGTGTCCAGCGAAAGAAATTACGAGGCGAGTCCCGAATAGAGAAACTTAATGCTGTTGGTCGTTCTCCTGAGGATTTAGCTCTGGAGTTAATGCAGGAGCCCTCCGTTGAGTTTGCCGAACCAAACTTTCTGATTACAAAAGATGACGTGCACCCCAGCGATCCAAAATTTAATGAACAATGGGCTTTGCGTAATGCCGGCCAGTCAGGCGGGCAGTTTGGCTCCGACATTAATGCTGCGACTGCCTGGCAAACTACGACCGGATTGTCAACAACGGTAATAGCCGTAATCGATAGCGGCATAGATTTTCAACACCCCGATCTGGTCAATAACCGTTGGATAAATCCGACGCCCGGACCGAACGGCGACTTACACGGGTGGGATTATGTTGCGGACTCAGGAGTGATCAAGGACGAGCAGGGCCATGGTACCGCGATCGCTGGCATCGTAGCGGCCCAGGGTAATAATGGCATTGGTCTTAGCGGGGTAATGTGGCAAGCCAGCCTGATGAGCTTACGTGTGTTGGATAATGCGGGCACGGGAGACGTCGGCGCTGCAGTTGAAGCAATCGATTACGCGGTAGCCCACGGAGCTCAGGTTATTAACATCTCCTGGGGAACGACAGGCAAGTCGATGATGCTGAAGGAAGCACTCGAACGTGCCGTCCAGCGCGGCGTTGTAATTGTTTGTTCGGCCGGCAACAGCGGGCAGGACATCGATCTCACACCTTATTATCCAGCCTCCTTCAATATTAAGGAGCTGATAGCAGTTGCCTCAACAGACAACTTCGACCAGCTTACTGCCTGGTCCAACCGTGGCCCCCGCCATGTGACGGTTGCTGCACCGGGAACGGATATCTTGACTACTCAGCTGGGAGGCGGCTACTGGACGGTCAGCGGCTCATCAGCCTCAGCACCGCTGGTTACAGGAGTCGCTGGTCTGATGAAAAGTTACCGCTCGGCGGCTGATGGTGATGACATTCGTTCAGCGATCAACCGGAAAGCTCGTCAGGTCGAATCATTAAGGAACCAGGTGTCCTCGGGGGGTGTGATTGACGCCGGCGAGGCTCTGGCGGATTTGCTAACTGATCCATATCGAGGGAATGGCAATGGAAGTGGCAACAACGGTAACGCCGGGAGTAACGGCAACGGCAACGGCAACCACGGGAGCAACCCTTCCAATGAACCTGCCGGAAAACGCCGCGATGAAAGTGGACGCCGCGCTAACGGCAAGAATGGGCGAGCGATGCCTGCGCCCCCCAGCCTAGAGCGCGCTCCCCTCGCGAATCTTCCCAATCTGGAACAGTCGCGCAAGGTGCGCAAATCGCACAACCCTTCCGCTCCTTCAACACAAATTCAGGCCAATCTAATGTGCAGCGATTGTGATCCTGGCGGCAGCGGTGGTGCAGGTGGGAACGATCCGTACTTCGGTACAGGCCGCACCAGGCCAGGAAACGGAACTGGAACCCCAGGGGTTGCTCTCGGCTCTCGTAATTTTAACTGGGCCCTACCGATTCTGGGACTCAAGGGGCGATCGGGTCTCGACCTCTCGCTCTCGCTCAATTACAACTCGTTGGTATGGACCAAGCAGGGAAACTCCATTCAATACAATGCCGACCATGGTTCGCCTGCGCCGGGATTTCAACTGGGTCTCCCAAGGCTGCAGAGTCAATACTTCGATTCAGACGACGGCTCATACTCTTACGCGATGATTACCCCTTCGGGCGGCCGGGTGCAAATGAAACAGGTTGGAGGTTCAAGTGTCTATGAGTCTAGCGACAGTACCTATACGCAGCTCACATTTTCCGGCGCCACCCCAGTGGTCAAGACAACCGACGGCACTCAATACTGGTTTGAAACTCAAGTAAGCGCAGAATGGCGCTGCACCAAAATTAAGGACCGAAATGGTAACTTTATTTCCGCCACTTACAATGCAAGTAACGGTCATGTCCTGACGATCACGGATACCCTGGGGCGCGTCATAAATTTCAATTACAACGGCGATAGCAATCTTTCGACAATTACGCAAACCTGGGGCGGCACCACCCACACGTGGGCAACTTTCGTCTACGATTCGGTTTACATGTCTTTCAATTTCCCGGGGCTGACTCCCGTTGGCGCTACTAACAATGCTAACAGGACCATACTTAAGTTCGTGGTCTTTCCGGAGAACACTTCCTATCATTTCGACTACAACGGCTATGGCCAAGTCTATCGGATTAGACACGCCGCCCCTGACGGGCATGAGCTGGAGCGTGTCTATTACGAAATGAACACCGGCACGGCTCAGACGGATTGTCCACGCCCTACCGAGAGACGCGATTATGCTCAGGATTGGAACAACAACCAGGAAGCGATCACCTATTACTCCGTTACGCAAAATGCCGTCTGGAACACGCCGGAGACCGGAGCGCAGCAGACCGGCATGCTGGTCCAACAAATAGCTCCGGATGGCACTATCTACAAGCGGTATTCAAAAGCGTCGGGTTGGGACACCGGCTTGCCGCAGTTAACCGAGTCATGGTCGGGAGGAGTGAAAAAGAAGTGGACCAGCACAGCTTGGACACAGGACAACACCAATCTCAGCTATCCGCACAATCCGCGCGTGGTTGAGGTAAACGTCTATGACGAAGCGGCGAATCGTCGCCGCACGACCATTGACTACACTTCTTATGGTTTGCCGAGCGCAGTACGGGAATGGACCGGTTCCGCTTCGACCACGTTATACCGCCAATCGACCACGGGTTATCGATTCGATAGCGAGTACATCAACCGCCGCATCATCGGGTTACCTGATAATGTGCAGGTCACGGATGGAGGAGGCGCGCTGATCTCAAAAACCACGTATGGTTACGATTGGGACTCCAGTGGAGACATGTTCCAGGACACTCCCGCAGCTGCCGTCCAGCACGACCGGACTAACTATGGTCCAGGCATGATTTATGGACGCGGAAATTTATCTCAATTAGCTCGTTGGGACGTCAATGATCCGCAAAATCTCAACGGCACGGCCACGGAAACAAAATGGCGCGTAAATAGCACTGGCTCCGTACTCATCCTTCGCGATCATCTATGGCACCAGACGCATTTCGATTACACAGATTCATTTTCTGACTCAGGGAATCGCAACACTTTTGCTTATCCCACAAAGGTCACTGACGCTGACGGTAACTATTCGACCGTTCAATATAATTATGATTTTGGCGCGGTGACGCGGACTCATGCGCCCACCAGTGGTACGGGAGGAGGAACTACCTACGTCGATGAAGTCAGAGAGTATGATGCCTACGGCCGTCTCGATCGGGCTACAAACCAAACCAACAATGCTTACGCACGCTTTGTCTATGATTTGAATGGCAATTACGTTCATACTTACCAGACCATCATTGATTTAACGCAGGCAAACGAATTCCACTCCTGGCAGGTGATGGACGGTGCTGGCCGAGTGCGGGCAACTGCCTCGGATCATCCGGGCAGTACAGGCGGTTACACAGGTCAGTACTTTGTGTACGACCTGATGGGCCGAGTGTCGCAGCAGTCGAATCCCACCGAGATGACGGTCAACACGAGCACGTGGGGCAGCTGGGTGGCGGCTGGCGATGATGTTTATGTTTCGCCGACCGTAGGCGGTTGGCGCTACACACAGCAGACCTACGACTGGAAAGGCAGGCCGACGCAAACAACAAATACCGATGGCACGACGAAAGTTACTTCTTATGGAGGCTGCGGCTGCGCCGGAGGAGAAGTAGCCACGGTCGAGGATGAACATGGGCGACAGCGTAGTCTGACGAAAGACAGGTTCGGCCGGCTTGCCAAAGTGGAGGAGCGAAATTGGAATGGCAGTGTCTATGCGACTACCGACTACTCTTACAATGCGCGCGACCAGATTACCGAAACTAATCAGGCCGGACAGCTACGCAGCTTCGGTTATGACGGCCATGGACGGCTGCAGACTCGAACCACACCCGAACAGGGCACGACGACGTACAGCTACAACCCGGACGACACTGTAAACGTGGCGACAGATGCGCGGGGCGTAACTTCCACTTACGGCTACAATGCCCGGCATCTGGTTACTTCGATCGCCTACGGCACGCCCTCTGGTGTGGCTACGACGCCCAACGTTTCTTTCGGCTACGACTCCGCCGGCCATCGCACCTCGATGAGCGATGGACTGGGTTCCGTGAATAACAGCTACAACAACCTCGCCCAGTTGACTTCGGAGACGCGGAACTTCAACGGCGTGGGTTCATACACGCTGAGCTATGGCTACAATCTAGCGGGAGAACTGGCGAGCATCACGAATCCGTGGGGAGCCCAGGTAAGTTATGGCTACGACAAAGCCGGACGAGTAAATACGGTCAACGGAGCGGGCTATGCGGGCGTTTCCAACTACGCAAATTCACTCACTTACCGGGCCTTTGGGGCCATTAAGGGCATGACTTATGGCAATAGCCAGAATGCTCACACTCTGACAACCACCTATGACAATCGGTTGCGGACTACGAGCCGAAAAGTAGCCAACGTGCTGGGCTACAACTACAACTACGACTATTTCAACGAGAAAACCGGGCGCGTAACTTATGCGGAAAACACGGCTAGTGGCGGAGGCGCCACAAACGGAGCGGCAGACCGAACGCTTGACCGCTCCTATGAGTATGATCAATTGGGGAGGCTGGCGATTTCGCATTCCGGAGCGGAAGCCGGGGCGCACGCATACTCGGGACAGTGGGGTACGGCCGACGGACCATACTCGCAAGGTTATGAGTATGACGCTTGGGGGAATGTGACTCACAAGTATGGCTGGGGAGGCGAAGTGCAGGGAGGTTCACCCAGTCAGTCAACCGACATCACCTACAGTTATACAAACAATCGGCGTAACGGCTTCAGCTACGACGCGGCCGGGAACCTGACGAATGACCTCGGCCAAAATTTTACCTATGACGCCACTGGTCAGCAGACACTGGCCAGCTACAGCGGCTATTCGTTGGCGCAGTCGTATGACGGCGACGGCCTGCGGGTGAAGAAGAACGATAATGGCTCGCAAACCTATTACCTGCGTTCCTCAGTCCTTGGTGGACAGGTGGTGGCTGAGATTGTCTGGGCCAGCGTGAGTTGGCAATGGAACCGCGGCTATGTCTACCTCGGCTCGAAACTGCTGGCGATACAGTCAGCCGGCGTCAATTGGGTGCACGAAGACCCCATAACCAAAAGCAAGCGGGTAACCAATAGCGCCGGCGCGGTGATCAGCATGGTTGAAACTGATCCGTGGGGTGCGGATACGAATCGCTCCAGCAACACGGCGTTTCAGCCACGGAAATTCACCAGCTATGACCGCGACTCGAACGGCACGGATGAAGCGATGTTCCGTCGTTACAATCGCTGGCAAAGTAGATTCGACCAACCCGACCCTTATGACGGCAGTTACAACCTGGGCGATCCACAGAGCTTTAATCGTTATGCGTATGTACAGAATGATCCTGTGAACTTCGTGGATCCTACTGGACTAATGTGGATGATTTGTGTTGTGGAATGGTCCCCTGAGTTTGGCGGCGTTGGGGCGGATTGTTTTGGAGGCGATCCATGGGGTGGTTACGGGGGTAAACCTGGCGGTGGAGGTAGTGGTGCGCCCGCAAACCCTGGACCGACTCCATGCGATGTCGAAATTGAAGGTGATCGGGCTCGCGCAAGCGTAGCCGTAGCATTAGGCGAAGGAACTCCAGGGTATATGGGGAACCAGTTCCCAAAAGAGCAACAAGGCAATGCGGGGGGACGCCGCCTCACAGAACAGGATTTCCGGGAGGAGGCCTACTACATGACTAGTGTGGTGGCTAACCGATTCAACTCCGGTAATTACGGTTCGTACGCGGATGTGGTTAACGAAAGAGGGGCATTTCTTGGAGCCGCCGACGGTTGGCAACGCCTCAATCAACTAGGAAATAACGGCAGTGAATACTGCGAAAGAGCAAGATACGTTATTGACGCTTTAAATCATATCTTCGACGAAGGGCACGGCACGGGCAACGATTTTATGTTTTGGCGGGGAGTTGCTCAACCCGACGCACCCGGCGGGCGAAGAGCTTTCCGTCAAGGTGACCAAAGGGCTGCAAATACGGATTTCATGCGCATGGATCCCACGTCGCGAGCGTATGATCGGCTTCCCTATTGGACAGCAAGTGGTTGGAGGAATCCGCGGAGATGAAAAAGCTAAAATATCGCGCACTGGCGCTCGTGCTCGTTACTGCAATTGCCTGTTTTCTCAGTCAATCCTGCGGTTCCGGTGATCGCAACGCAACGGGTGGGAGCACCAATCTTGCCGCTAAACCGAAGTCAGAATTCATCGCCAATGATCCAGATTGGGACGTTAGTGTCACAAGTGCTTCGCAAACAGCTGGATCTGCGGTGAGTTGCGCACCAGCCATGAGGTGTTGGCTCTGGAATGCATCGTCGCTCTGGGCCTACGATCAGCAACATCAGGCGACAAGGATCACAGTCGAATTGAACGAAAATGAGCAGATTCTTAACGCCTTCCTACTATCCGAAAGGATCGGATGGATTGTTAGCAGTCGAGGACTGTTCAAAACTCGTGACGGCGGTAGTAATTGGACACAATTAAAGACGCCTCAGTTTGATGGTGACCATGGGAGGATTCACGCTGTTTACTTTAATAATGAAGAACAAGGGTGGATTGCCGGTGGACGGTATCAACTGCCGTTCAAGGGCGAGACGCTCCCTAACAATGCTCTTTCGGATGATCGGAAACGCGTTCTAATCGGTGCCGTCTCAAAGACAACCGATGGCGGGATCACATGGCAGGATACAAGCGCGGAAAGATCTGCCGGAAGATTCACCAAGATTACATTTTCGGGTGCCTTTGGAATGGTTTCAGGAGATGCCGGTCTTCAAGTGAGTAGAAACAGTGGTGCGGATTGGAGAGACACACTTTCCGATCTCCCGCGTTCGGAGGCCGGAGAACGGCGAGAGGTCAGAGATGCTTTCCTGTTAGACGACCAACTCGGATGGGCCACTTTGAGCGGATCTACCCTCATCCGCACCGAGAACGGAGCACGGTCTTGGCAAGTTATCTACCCTTCGGAAAAGGTAGGGCCGGATGCCGTTTCTTTCAATGAGATCGTATTTGTTGATGGTCGCCGTGGGCTGGCACTTTACACTCATACGGGCCGCGGGCAACTTTATAAGACGGATGATGCCGGAAGGAGCTGGAGTCGAATCGTCACTGAAGAGAGTTTCTCGGCCTTGGGAGGCGTTTCAGGAAGTAAGTTGGTTATGGCTGTGGGCAAGGGTGGTATTTATTCCTTTAGCCCAAAGGCTGAACGTTAGATCTCTTCTAAATCGCCTCTCCTCGCCTTCGTTCTGGAATCCTCATCAAATTGTCCGAATTCTCTAGAGTTCATGTTGGCTATCACCCGGGCGATAATCCTCGCCTTGGAACGGCACGGATGAAGCGATGTTCCGTCGGAATAAGCAAACGATACGAACCTTGAACATGAGAGCTCGTGCATGGACAAATTAATCCGAATAGAGAATTCGCAGATAGCTCGTTTCCAAGGCTACATCAACGCGGCGCAACGGGTATTCAAAAATGGAGAATTGAACGTTGCTCTGGAAGCGACCCTTTTTGAAATCACCGATGAGCGCGTGACTGACGAAGGCGTAGTGAGTGCAGCATACGACAGCTACAATCCTATCGAGCTGCGTTCTGAATGCACGATCGAAGAAATGATGACTAACATAGACGCGCTGCTGACAATAAAAAGATCGTATTGGAAGCCCCCCTATTGGTACGCCGATTATATTGAAAATGACTTGCGCGAGGGATATTGGAAATATCTTGAGGAATGTTTCGACTACAAACACGCTCGAGTTGTGGAATTAGGAGACAGCGTTCCGTATGTAGAAATGGGCCGCGGAGTTACCTACATTTTATATGCTCCCGATATGTCGCGATGCTTGCTTTTGGTCGGCAACGAATCGGACTAGGGGCGTCCTTCAGACCTCGCCGACAGGTTGGGACCCACCAATGATTTGATATTCAAATCTGGATTAAGTCCTTTCAGTCTCTTTGCGTTTTTCCTTTTCTTCGGCAGGGTTACAAGCGCATCGGCTGAGAAGGTCGTATGCTAAAATCTCACGATGATCCTGGATTTTGTCGAAGCAAATAACTTTCGAAACCTCAACGGCAAAATCTTCTGGGGACCGGGGCTAAACATCATCCACGGTCATAACGGCCAGGGTAAAACCAACTGGCTCGAAGCTATTCACACCCTCTCAAGAACCAAGTCGTTTCGCACTCCTCGCCTGCAGGAATCGATTCGATTCGGGGAAACCACCGGGTTTATTCAGGGACAGGTCTCATCAGGCAGCGATCTGCACCGGGAACTGCAGATCACGCTAAAAGAGAACACGAAAACGATCTGGGTGAACGGAAGACGCGAACAACTGGCGAGGTATCTGGGCCACCTGCAGGTTTTTGCTTTTACCGCAGACCAATTGGAAGTGGTGAGGGGAATGCCGGAGGCGCGAAGACACTTCCTGGATCGCGGTGTCTTCTCGTTAAGACCCTCGTACGTTCACACTGTCTCCGACTACAACAAAGTAATCAAACAAAAAAACCGCATCCTGCAAGACTCGCTCGAGCGCGAACTGCGGCTGGAAGAAACGGCTGACCTGGTGGCGCCCTGGAACGATCAGCTCGTTCAACTCGGCGCAGAGATCCACAAAGCACGAACCGATTACACAGAGCGAATCAACGCGGCCTTAGAACGTACTTTGTTTGAGCCGGCAGAGATGCACGTAGGTTACGCGTCCACCCTCGATGGCAAAGGCGATATCAGCGACTACGAAGGCCGGCTGAGGGAGCGTTTACAGCTCCGCTTACCCGCGGAAGTCGCTTCCGGCCGCGCCTTGATCGGGCCCCACAAGGACGATCTCAGCATTCATTTGGGAGGCCGGGAAACGCGTGTTTACGGCAGTTCCGGACAGCAGCGTAGTGCATTGTTACTATTAGACTTAGCGGCAATTTCCGTGTATAATTCCTGGCACGATGATTATCCACTTTTTCTGGTCGACGATGTCGATGCGGAGCTGGATGAAAAGAGAATAAGACGTCTTTTGGAGTATCTTGAAGGCCGCACCCAGACATTCATTACCACGTCGAAAAGAAGCCACCTCGAAGGGTTCCTTTCCAAAGCAAACGTACATGAGATTGTCGAAGGCTCAGCCGTCCCAGTCGATCTGAACGGAAGCAGTTTCTCGACCGTCGCGGCCTCAGTGAAATAGCGTTAAGCGGCTTTGTGGGATAGCGCCAGAATGGGTTTAGGTTTGCGATTAAGGAGAACGTATTGGCTACAGCAGGAACGACAGTAACGGGCCGAAAGTATGACTCGTCTTCAATCGCCGTATTGGAGGGCAGGGAAGCTGTGCGAAAGCGCCCGGCGATGTACATCGGGTCAACTGGGGAAATCGGTTTGCATCATTTGGTCTACGAAGTGGTGGACAATTCGATTGATGAAGCGCTGGCCGGCTACTGCGACACCGTTGAAGTAACAATCCATCTCGATGATTCGATCACTGTAATCGACAACGGCCGCGGTATCCCCGTCGATGAGATGAAAAAGGAGCGAAAGTCAGCCGCCGAGGTGGTGATGACCAAACTTCACGCGGGCGGCAAGTTTGATTCAAACGCTTACAAAGTTTCTGGCGGTCTTCATGGCGTAGGCGTTTCGTGCGTCAACTTTCTTTCTGAGACGTTGCACCTGGAAATTTGGAGAGACGCCAAGACTTACGAACAGGATTACGTCCGCGGGATTGCGGTCGCCCGTTTGGAGCAAACAGGCAAGACAAAAAAACGCGGCACGAAGATCACCTTCAAGCCTGACTCACAAATCTTTGACCACACAGTTTTCAGTTTCGACAAACTGTCCGAGCGCTTGCGCGAGAAGGCCTTCCTCAACAAAGGCATTCGCATCACCATCAAAGACGAACGCGAAGTGCCGGAGAAGTCGCACGAATTTTATTACAAAGGCGGGATTGCTGAATTCGTCAAGCACCTCAACAAGAACAAGACGACGCTGCACGACAAGCCGCTCTATTTTGAAAAGGAAAGCGACGCCTTATCGATTGAGGTCGCCATTCAGTACAACGACGCTTACGACGAAAAGGTTTATTCCTTTGCCAACAACATCAACACCGTAGACGGCGGCACGCATCTGTCAGGGTTTCGCTCGGCGTTTACCAGGACCATCAACGCCTACGCCCAATCGTCCGGGTTGGCTAAAAACTTCAAAGGCTCGTTGTCCGGCGATGACGTGCGCGAGGGTCTGGTGGCGGTCATTTCCGTGAAGCTTCCGCAACCGCAGTTTGAAGGACAGACCAAGGGTAAACTCAATTCAGACGTGAAGGGCGCGGTCGAGTCGTTCCTGAATGAACGCCTGACCGAATACCTTGAACAGAATCCGACGGTCGCTCGGAAAATCGTCGGCAAGTCAGTCGATGCGGCACGCGCTCGAGAAGCCGCGCGAAAAGCCCGCGAAATCGTGCGCAAGGGCGTGCTCGGCTCCACCATGTTGCCGGGCAAGCTTGCCGATTGCCAGGAGAAAGACCCGGCGCTTTCCGAAATCTACATCGTCGAGGGTGATTCTGCCGGAGGCTCAGCTAAACAGGGCCGGGACCGCAAAAACCAGGCGATTCTTCCGCTCAAGGGAAAGATTCTCAACGTCGAAAAAGCGCGCTTCGACAAGATGCTTGGGCATAGCGAGATCAAAGCACTGATAACCGCACTTGGTACCGGTATCGGCAAAGAAGACTTTGACGCGACCAAGCTGCGCTATCACAAGATCATCCTGATGACTGACGCAGATGTCGACGGCTCTCACATTCGGACGCTCCTGCTGACGTTCTTTTATCGTCAGATGCATGAGTTGATTGAGCAGGGATACGTTTATATTGCTCAACCGCCATTGTTCAAAGTGAAGCGAGGTAAGAAAGAGGAATACATTAAAGATGAGAGCCTGATGGTCCGTTATCTGATGCGCATGGCTACTGCGGACATGACCGTGAAGTCGGTTGGCGCCAATCAGAATATTGAAGGCAAAGAGTTGGCTGGGTCGCTGGAAGATCTTGTGGATCTGAAAAGCTACAGCGAGCGCGCCGCGCGGCGGTTGGGTGGCGATTCGCATTTGTTGGAAACGCTACTGAAGGCATTTGCGGGAAAGAAGGGCGTGCTGCGCAAAGAAGGCACCAAGATGCGCAATGTATTTCAGAGTGCCGACCTGATGGCCAAGGTTTATAAAGCACTCGACGAGGCAGGTTTCGTCCCAGAGATATCAGCGGATGACGAGCATGGGTTGTCTAAGTTTGAAGTAACCACAACTTCCGGTTTGAATCTCTCAGTCGACCTAAACTTTGCGGGCTTTGTTGAGTTTCAAAAAGCCGTAGAGCTATACATGTTGCTTGAAGATAAGCTGGCAGCGCCTTTTATTATTGGCACAAATGGAGCCAGCGAAGAGATTTCCACGCGTGAGGAATTGCTCGAAAGAGTGCTGGGGGCTGCGAAAAAGGATTTATCCATCCAGCGCTACAAGGGCCTTGGAGAAATGAATCCGGAGCAACTGTGGGAAACTACAATGAACCCGGAGAAGCGCACGTTGTTACAGGTGAGAATCGACGACACCGTTGAGACCGACGAAATCTTCACAAAACTGATGGGCGACGAAGTCGAGCCTCGACGTAGATTCATCGAGGACAACGCACTGAATGTTCGGAACCTCGACGTCTAACTCGTAGGACAGGCATTCCTGCCTGTCCATTTCTGTTGCTAGAGTAACCAAAGAGGAACAGACAGAAGTGCCTGTTCCTCTTTGTGTCGGAAGGCTTGGCTCCTCAACTTCGCCTTCCTCAGTTCATTCGTCTCCATTAAGTGTTCCATCCAGATCACGGTCAATTCCCATGCGGGTTCCGGAACCGGGGGGAACGCAGGTGCCAGTGAGTTCCTGACCTGGCAACATCGCGAGCAACTTCAGGGCTGATGGTGACAAGGGCGGCAGGCTAGCGCGGTCGCGCAGGAATTGTCCACTACTGAAGACGTACCCGCGTCGCTCGCCCAACATCCAGCCGTGAACTACCAGATCACACTCCCCACTCTGAGCGCGCGCGAGCAGGAGGTTGAAGCGGGGGCCGCTGACGGCGGAGTTATCGTGCCGCAGCGTTACCTGCTGCCCGACAATCGGCGCCATGTTTGAATCGTAGGCCATCAGAAAAGCCTCCACCTGGCGACGCTCCAGAATTCCCTGTTGATCGCGCGGAAATCCATCCGGGTTTGGAAAGATGACATCGTCAAACACAAACCCGAGCGCGCTGAGAAACTGGAAGGGAGAACCTATTGCGCCGCTATGAATGAATCCAAAACCACGAATTTGATCTCCCGTGTGCGCATCGCTGTGATCGGGATTGAGAAGAACATGGCGGGGAAAGCCAAACATCCCAACTTTCTGATAAAGATTGCGCAGCTGTGGAATCTTAAGCGTTTGGGGTAACTCCCCGCCCACATACGTGCCGTCTGTTCCAAAGAACCCGGGACGGCTGACACCAAACTCGGCGTTGGCGGTTGGGTCCAGCACGTGGCAGAAGTTGCATTTCAGGCCGATGGTGGCGGGTTTATTGAAATACATATCGCGACCCGCCGCCTGGTCCGCAGTTAGTGAGTTATCAAGCGCCCTAATCGGATTGGGTGGATAGGTGATCTGCAATGCGAAATCGGTGAAGGCCTCCATGTCCGCGGGGGCGATTTGGCCAGACCGTCCGAGCAGTCCAACGAAAGCCTCATTGAACTGACGGAATGCTGCCTCTTCATCAAATGATCCGCTGTCTGGTTGTGCGCTCGCCTCACTAAACCCACCGGTTCGATCTCCACGCCAATGCATCGGGCCGTGGTTCGCCATCCCACGCAGGCTCTGTGTAACCATCGGTCCTTTCATGGGATGAAGATCAACGGTGGTTGGATCGAAGATGAAGCGAAACGGTCCGGGCGTCGCCTGTACGTCTCCATCAGGATCGCCCAAATCCCACGCCAGGTGATCCGTATCGCCTGAGACGTGGCAGGTGGCACATGATGAATCGCCATGACTCGAAGTGCGCGCTGCGTCATAAAGGAATCGGCGCCCAACCGTGACACTGGCCGGCTCGGGATTGAACATCGTCATGTGGGCGATCTCAGTTCTACTGGCAGTGTCGATGATTGATATGGCGTTGTCGAACCGGGTTAATGAGTAGATGCGTTCGCGGGATTCATCCAGCACCAGGCCTGTGGGTCCGCCACCGCTGACAGAGATTCGAGAGCTGTTGGCCGGAGTGAACGTATTCTGTTCGATTGCCGCAGTGCTGAACACCCCGATCTTGTCGGACCCCATCGCGGCGACGTACAGCGTTTTTCCATCAGAGCTGATCGCCATTTCCTGCGGCAGAGCGAGGCTTTGTTCGTTTTCCTGATTCGGTATGGCGGCGCAACAGGCGCCGAAATTGATGTGACGATTCAAGTGTCGTGGTGTAACAGTTTGCGGGCCGGGCTTGAGTACCGTAATTCGGTTTTCAGCAAAGTGTCCTTGCACGGTCTTGTGCGCGAAGTTGCCCGGACCGGAAAACCGGTTCTCATTCAGCGACTCGGTGTTCGTCACGTAGACTTTTCCGTTCGCCGGATTGACTACCATGTTGTAGAGAATCGTGCCTACTCCGGAAAAAAATCCGTTCGGGCCGGGAAACGGTTTGGGGGTGCCGGCCATCGCGTTGATCACAAAGACATCTTTGTCAGGCAAGCTGAACTTGATGCCGTCGTCCCAACTGCGACCTAGTTCGTCAACCCAGTGTGTGCCGTTGAACTTTACGATTAGCCCCGTGGGCAGGTGGTGGATCCCAGCGTGATTCGTGTTCGGTGCCGGGGTTCCTCCTGCTGCTTCGCCGCCATGTGGAACAAAGGCTTCGTGGACGGTGGTGGTCCGGTTGCCGGATGCGTGGGCGGCGACGTAGACCTTATTGCCATCGGGTGTGGCGGCGAGAGCGCGCGGTGTGTCCGAAAAGAGCGTGATGATCGTGAGCGGCGAACCGCCCAGTGAATTGCCGAGGCTGAGGGCGTCAAAAACCCAAACGTCGGCGCGTCCAACGCCCGGAGTTGTAAGTTGCGGATTAATCGGGCTGTTCTGCCCACGGTGCGCAGTGGTTATGAAGGCGCGGCGTTTTTGCGGACCAGCAAACACGATATCGCGCGGTTCGTCGCCCACGAGCAGAGTACGAACGACGCGATTTGGCTGTTGTCTATCGACGTTAACGATGCTGATGCTGTCAGAAAGATGGTTAACTACCCAGACCTCCGAATCGGTCCGTGCAGCGACGGATACGGGTTCCACTCCGACCGGAATAGAGGTTCGATGGGATAGCCCTCCTGAACTGACGTCGAAGACTTCCAGCCGTCCGTCCGGAGTGTTCACGGCAAAGAGCTGACTGCGATCAGGTGAGAGCGCCAGCGGTCGGACCTGGCTGCTCTCAAACAACGTATAGGCCGGCGGTGACGATGCCGGCTGCTGTTCAGCACGCACGGACACGTCACTTCCTGGATGGTTGGAAACGACAGCTGCCGCCGCGACGACGCCGGCGACGATGGCAGCCCGAAGCAAATTTCTACTACTTTGTGAGAGCATTGGTTACCTCCTACGTAGGGCGCGCTCGATGGCGTCAAAACGCGCATAGGGTGACTAGCGAGTTAGGGGGAGTGGTTTTATCAGTGAATTAGGCCTCAGGTAGATGTCGTTCAACTGGTAAGGCGGGGATTGAGCTCGAAAACTATCATTCAACGCAGATTTTTCCGGCCGAACTCCGCGGCGCGACGGCGCGAGGCAATTCTACGGCGAACAATTTACCGAGTCCGGAGGTATGAAGGAGCGTTGGCTACTTTTCACGATAGCGATCGACGCGAAAACGAAAGAATCGTAGCGGTGTTCCAGGTGGGATTCCGGCTTTGCGTGACGCGATTTCAACTTGCGTGGAGGCGGTCTCTACGCCTTCGATATCCGGCAGCAACAAACCGCGCAACTCGCGCTTTTCGTCTTCGACGATCAATCCGTAAACCTTAGGATCCAAATCATCAAAGGTGGCAGGCTCCGGCGGTGACAACACATCAACCGAATAACGCAAACGGGGTAACTCGTCCGGCGATACCGGCCCGAATCGCGGATCGTGCGTCGCCGCTTTGATCGCGTTTGCGATCAATTCCTCAGCGAGCGCTCCTTTTGTCGGTTCAACAGTTCCAATGCAACCCCGCAAGTCTCCCGAAGACTTTGATCTGATAGTCACGAAACATGCCGCGCGGCTTGTCAGAATTCCACTCGGGCTTGCTGGCGGAGCGATCTGCTTTCCAGTCCTCACAAAGGTCTCAACCGCCTCGCGCGCGAGCGCAGGTAAGCTGAGAGCGTCTGGGCTGGGAGCGCAGGCATCTTGGCTGCTGACGTTGGCTTCAGCCGGTTCCGAAGCATTGATGTTCGTCAGTTGAGCGACCAGATATCCCACCCCGAACGGCGCTTCGTAATGCAGGACATCACAGTCATGTTGCAGGCCACGAATTGCCCCCAACGCCACCAGCATCGAGCGAAAGCCACATTCGCCTGCCATCCGGCGCAATTCATGATCTGTATCGGCGATCTCCTGCGGCGAGTTATGCCGCAGCGACTCAACCACTTGTTCATCGAAGGCATGCGCTTCAGGGTTGTAGCCTGCCGGTGCATTTGGTTTCAAACGATGGCTCAAATCGCCGCTGGCCACCAAGGCCACTGGCCGCCCGAGCTTGTCCACCGCTTTTCTAATGCTGGCGCCAAAGTCCAGGTGATCCTCGTTGGGAAGAAAACTGTAACCGAGAACGACAACTCGACCGTTCCATCCATTGCGATCAAGAAAATAGAGCGGCACGGCCGCGCCATGATCGAGCTCCGCTTCGTCGACTATCACCACGTCAAACTCATTCTGATTTGCAGCGGTGGTGATGGCGTCGAGTAGTGGTTGATCCAACTCAAAACTGAACTGAGTTAGCGGAGCGCGAAATTTTGCGAAGCTGCCAAAGAGCAGCGGCCCGGGGTAAGCAACAAACGCACGAGCATCCAGCGGCGCGTGAGGAGAAATGAGTACAACGGTTTCTGCGCCGGCTTTAATGATGCGATTCGTGAATTCCGCCATCGCCTCGATTGAGCCAGTAACTTCACCGCACGCGTCGCCGCCAACCTCAGGAACCATGATCGGCGGATGTGGGGCAATGCCGCTGAAAACTATGGCGCTATCTGTTCCGATGGCGTTTTCCATGGTGTTGTCCTCAATGTTACGCCTCGCCGCTTGGTTGGGGAAATCGATTTTGCCCTGATAACAATGGGCGGTTAAGGTGGAAAAGAATGGATCCACGAAATTCACGAGAACGCTAACATCCAGTTAGTGCGAATTGGTGTTATTTCGTGGATCAGTTTTGGCATATGATGAATGTCTACAATTGGTAGCCAAAGTTTATGAGCGAAGAGTTTGATGTGCTGATTGTTGGCGCTGGGCCGGCGGGCTCGTTTGCCGCCGAGCGTCTCGCGCGAGGTGGCGCGCGCGTAGCTTTGTTTGACGGCCGGCCTGAGGGCGTCGCTAAACCCTGCGGCGGTGGAGTTACGTCGAAAGCGCTGAAAGCCTGGCCGCATCTTCTACGCGCGGTGGGCCGCACGATCGATGAGCTGGATCTATACGCGCCTTCCGGAAAACGCTTGCATCTAAAACTTGACGAACCCTTCGCGATCTATTCGAGAATCGCGTTTGATTCGTATCTTCGCGATCGCGCGCGCGATGCCGGCGCCCAAGTCTTCTTTGAAAAGATTTCGGCGAACGGTGTTAAGAAAACTGACGACGGTTGGAAGTTGCGCGGGTCGAGTACCGATGGTGCCTCGGAATGGTCGGGGAAACTCCTGGTCGGCGCTGATGGGGCCAGCAGCGCGATTGGTAAGAAGCTGGCGGGACCGCTGCCTCCGTCTGACATGGAAGTCGCTTTCGGCTATCGCACGCCTTTGCCAACCAACGGCGAAGCTCCGACCGTGGTCGCCTTTCTTCCTGGTTTCATTGGCTACGCGTGGGCCTTCCCGCGACCTGATCACATCTCGTTTGGCATTGCGACCACGCAGGAGGCCTTTATACATAAGGCCCTTGACGACCTCTTGTGGCAGTTCATGATCGATTACTACCGCCAGCGCGAAAACAGTAAAGCCAGATTTTGGGAAAACTCAACTGAGCCTCGTGCTGCGGCCATTGAAAGAGAATTGCGCGCTACCGCTGAACGATACGCGGCGCGAATTCCCGGGCTGGCCCCGGCAAGCTGGGATCGCAGACGCACAAGCGGCGAAGCCTGGGCCCTGCTTGGTGATGCCGCCGGCTTTGCGGATCCGGTCACGGGCGAGGGAATTTATTATGCGCTGCGCTCGGGCGAGCTGTTTTCTGAAGCTTTCCTGGCAGGACGACCTGAGGAATACGAGCAGCGCTGGCGCGCAGACTTTGGCGCGGAACTGCGGCGCGCTTCACAAATGCGGCGAAGGTTTTATGGAAACTTCTGGGGCGCGCCGTTTACGGAGCGAATGATCAAGTTTGCGCGCGGGCATCGCGGAATTCAGCGAGTGCTGGGCGATCTTGTCGCGGGGGAACAGGGCTACGTCAATCTGAAAAAGAAACTGGCGCGCAGCGCTTTGCGGCCGCTGTGACCGAACGCAGTTTAGCGATGGAATAAAGCTTCTGGCTGTGCCGACTGATGTGCGGTGGCGCCTGTGCCCCACCGGCAGCGATATTTCTAACTTCAGGGGCTCCGCCCCCAGGCCGGGCAGAGCCCAAGCGTAATAGTCGGTTAGCGGAAGGTCAGAAGTTAGCGCGGGGCTATGGCGCCAGGCGGCTGATGGACCATGTTTCATCCACCTGCCGTTCGTACAGAATTCGATCGTGAAGGCGGCCCGAGCGATTCTGCCAAAATTCGATTCGCCTCGGCCGCAGTCGATAACCGCCCCAATGCCCGGGCCGCTCAACTTCACGATCGCGGTAGAGCTCTTCCAGTTCTCGAAAACGCTGCTCCAGTACCGCGCGGTCGGCGACGATTTCACTTTGCGGCGAAGCGAGCGCGCCCAGCTGACTCTCGCGTGGCCGGCTTTGAAAATACTCATCCGATTCCGCGTCCGTTACTCGATCGACACGCCCCTCGACACGGACCTGACGATCCAGTTGGACCCAATAAAAGACGAGCGCCGCACGCGGGTTCTCTTCCAGTTGCCGCGCCTTGGCGCTGTTGTAGTTGGTATAGAAAACAAAACCGTCGTCGTCTACGCCCTTCAACAGGACCATGCGCGCTGAAGGGTTGCCATCTTTCGAAGCTGTGGCCAGGGTCATGGTTTCGGGAAGACGCGAGCCGGAGGCGAGCGCCGCATCAAACCAACGCTTGAAAAGCACGATAGGATTCGCCTCGACGTTTCGCTCGTCGAGCGTTTGCTCGTTCGGATTGGATAGCGTGTCGTTCATCTTGTTCGAGGATCATACTCCGGCAACTTCAGTATAGGGCGCCAGGCGTTGTCTTAGTTCATCCGGAATCGGCACCGTCTCAAACGTGTCGCGCCGTACCGAGGCGAGCACGAAATGCGCCTTGGCAATCACCAGATCCTCTCCCTTGCGGCGAACCTCAAAATCCAAACGCATAGACTTGTTGCCAAACCGCCCGACGTAGACAGAAACCTCGAGCAAGTCATCGAGTTGCGCCGCGTGATGAAAGTCACACTCCAGGTGAACGCGCGGTAGCCACACGTCCAGTTCGTCAAACATCACACTGTAGGGCAAACCGACGGCGCGAAACAGTTCCGTCTCGGCAAACTCGAAGAAGCGAATGTAAGCGCCATAGAAAATGATGCGCGCCGCATCGACGTCGCCCCAGCGCACGCGTTCATCGATAGTGTATTTCTTAGGCATAGAGAGATTGACTGATCTCCCTCTCCCTTTTGGGAGAGGGACGGGGAGAGGGTATTACGTTAGTGTAGACCCTTCCCCTCGTTCCCCTTCCCAAAGAGAAGGGGATGCAAAGCCGTTTCTCGCGGCTTCCGCCACTGTCGAAATAAACTCAGCTAGTTCAACCGGCTTTGCCAGGTAATGATTGTAACCGGCGGCCAGCGCACGCTCTCTGTCTTCTTCCTGGGCATAGGCGGTGATCGCGATGGATGGGATTCGTGGCTGCAGGTTGAGCCCGATCACCTTGCGGATCAATTCGTACCCATCCTGATCCGGCATCGCAATATCAGAAATCAGCACGTGCGGTCGAAACGCTTTTATCGCCTCCAGACACTCGTCGGCTGATGACACCGCCGTCACGTTTGCGCCGCGCTGGGTCAGCGCTGCCTTGAGCAGTTCCAGCGTATCGTCGTCATCGTCCACTATCAAAACGTCTATTCCAGACAATTGTAGTTTCAAAGGCTCTTTGCTTTCCGCTTCAGCCGGCGGCTCGTCAACAGGTATTGCGATTACACCGGCGAGCGGCAAGCGTACGGTGAAACTCGATCCTTTGCCTGCGCCGTCGCTGCTCGCTTCCACTTTGCCGCCGTGAATTTCTACCAGATGACGGGCGATGGCCAGACCCAACCCCAGTCCGCCGTGTTGTCTGGTTGAGGTACTGTCCGCCTGGCGAAAGCGATCGAAAACAAACGGCAGAAAAGTTTTGGAGATGCCCTGACCGGTATCGGTCACTTCAATTTCCGCTTCAGCAGGTGTTCTTCTGAGTTTGACGGAAACTTTTCCGCCGGCCGGCGTGAACTTCACGGCATTGGAAAACAGATTCCAAAACACTTGTTGCAACCTATCCTGGTCGCCGGAAACTGAAACCGGTTCGCCTCCCAAATCTACTTCAACATTAATTCCCTTTGCTTCGGCCGTGGGACGCACAACGTTGACCGCCGCTTCCAGAAGAGACTCAAGCTGGACCGGACGCAGATCGAGCGCAAGTTTGCCGGTAATAATTCGCGAGACGTCAAGAATGTCTTCGATGATTTGCGCCTGCGCTTTGGCATTGCGCATGATCGTTTCAACGGCCCGCCGGGCCATGTCACTTTCAATCCCACCACTTTCCAGCATCCTGGCCCATCCAAGAATGGCAGTAAGCGGGGTTCGGAGTTCGTGCGAGACTGTAGCGAGAAACTCGTCTTTGAGCCGGTTCGACTCTTCCGCGCTGGCGCGGGCCGTGCTCTCGCGTTCGAGCAGTCCAACATTTTCAATCGCAACGGCCGCCAGGTTTGCCGCCAGGCGCATAGCGGTTACATGTTCCTCGCGGTAGGCTGCCGGTTCATAAGTCTGCACTTCTATCGTTCCAATGATTCGGCCCATCACCGCCATTGGCGCTGAAAGCGACGACTGCGGCCTGAGCCCATTGTCAGGTCCGACCAGCACCGCAGGATGGCCGCGCGTTTCCGCCATGTAATCGTTTGTGATTACCACCTCATTTGTCCGGACTGCGCGGCTATTAGGGCCGGTGGCCGTCACCGGCATAGGCGGAAACTCTGACGTGTCTAGATCCTCGCCATCGGCCCATCCGTAACAAGCCGTCCGCACATTTCGAACTGGATCGTAAAGCGAAACAAACAGCCCATCGCAGGGAACTGACAACAGGGCAAACTCTTTCAAACCGGAAAAAATTACCGGCAGGTCTCTGGCGGTCCCCAGGATCTGCGCCAGCTTGGC
The DNA here is from genome assembly GCA_035557535.1 of Pyrinomonadaceae bacterium. GTDB lineage: Bacteria > Acidobacteriota > Blastocatellia > Pyrinomonadales > Pyrinomonadaceae > PSRF01. The sequence continues at coordinate 147,059 of DATMDU010000063.1, read as the reverse complement.
GACTTTTTCCAGCAGCCGTTCATACTCCGAAAGGGCGCGCTGATCCGCTTCGCGCAACGCCTCCTCGGCCAGCCTCCGATTGGTAATATCGCGAGCGACTCCTTGAATTCCGTTGGGTTTGCCATCACTAACCGACAAACGACTGCTGATTTCGAGCGTGAAAGTGTGGCCATCTTTAGCTATGACATCCACTTCATAACTTGTTCGCTCCTCGCCCGCCAGTTTGCGCTGCGTCATGATCTGTGCGGTTTTCACCGAGTTGGGAGTCAGAAAATCGTCCATGTTCATTTGCAAAAACTCGCTTTGGGAATAGCCAGTGAGCGACTCGACCGCTCTGTTTATGGATGTCACATTGCCGGCCAGGTCGAGACTAAAAACCACGTCGTTGGCATTCTCGACGAGTTCGCGATAACGCTCTTCACTTTCATTGACCGCTGCCTCCGCGCGCTCACGCTCGGCCAGAATCTGTCGGGCTTTAGCTTCCGATTCGCGCACTTCTTCTTCAGACAATTCCGCTTTGGCACGAGCGCGGATTTGCGAGCGAGTTACAGCAAAGAAGAGCAAGCTGATGAGTATTCCGGCGCTCAGGGTATATGGAACCCAACTTTTGGTGCGCGCCGAGTCAAACGCAGGTGTACTCGAGGAGTTGATGGTCCAGGGACGGCCTGCAACTTTCATGTTAGTAACCGCCGCAAATCGGGGCTGAAAAGCGCCGGTCGCCGGCTGCTGAGTCGAACGATGAATCAGGTTCTCCGGCGTCTGAGTCAAACCGTCATAGATCTGGAAATCAATGTTTTCGTAGATCGTGCCGGTGACGATTCCACGAAAGAAATCGTCAGCTCGAAATGCACTGAAAACAAAACCGAAGAGCGCGTCCCAGCGTTCACCTGCGTTTGTGGGCTGCTGTCCCTTCCCGTAGACAGGAACATAAATCAAAAAACCCTGTTGCGCGGCTTGCGGGTCAACCCTTTTGAATAAGATCACTCGTCCCGAGGCTGCGGGCGCACCGGTGGCACGAGCCCGTTCCATCGGCTCGCGTCGAGTGGTTTCAACCGTCATATCAAAACCGAGTCCGGCTCGGTTGCGAGGTTCCTGGGGTTCGAGATAAACGATTGCGTGAGATTCGTCTCTTTGGGATTCAGGCGACAACTGAAAACTATCCGCGCCTTCTCGTCTCCTTTTTGCGACCAACGGAGCCCGATCTTCAGGCTTAAGCCGCAAGGAGAATCCCATCCCCTGCACACCGGGGTAATGCTCGGCGAGTCCCAACTGGTTTACAAAAGTCCTGAACTCCGCTTCGGTGACATCTTCACTGCCGGAAAAGAACGCTGCCCCGGCGCGCAACACCGCCGTATAGTTTTCCAGTCTACTTTCGGTGCTCGCGTGAACTTCCTTTACTAACACCTGGAACCGCGCGCGGTCCTCCGCTTCGGCAATTTTCGCCAGCCGGTAAGAAACAATCAGTGTAAAGAGGAGGCCGGCCGCGAGAATCAGATACGGCGTAAGTTTGCGCAGACGCTGTCTTCGCGAAGATTTAGCCGACGATGCAGATTCCATTGCGGGCACTCAGCTGCGCGATTCACACGCGCTCCTTGTCATTGGATTAGCAGGATGAAAGGACTGGCTTCTCTATCAGTTGCTTTGATCTCTAGAGCCTAACGTCTTACCTGACCCGGCTGGTCCGTCGCCTCAGAAAATCGATGAGCACAAACTGTGAAAGATTGCCGGGGTTTGCAAAATACGCTTTGCCGTTGGTCATGGCTGACATCTGTTTCACAAACTCCACCAGGTAAAAGTCGCTGGCCAACATAAACGTATTGATCATTATACCGGCTTTGCGGCAAGCCTGGACCTCTTTGAACGTTTCCGCCATCACAAATGGATCACCACCCATCGAATTCTTGTATAGCCGGCGAGTTGCACCGGCATTCCTGCCGGTCTCACCTTTGCCCCGAGCGTCTCTGCGTTTTGATTGGACAGACTGGAAAGTCTGTCCTACGCCTTCCACAAAGCAAGCGGTCGGTTTTCCATCTGTCACCATAACGATCTGTTTCATCTCTTTGCGTTGCGACTGCAAAATCCGCCGTGCGAGTCGAAGACCTTCGGCAGTGTTGGTGTGATACGGACCAACTTGCGTCGTGGCGAGTTTGGCCAGCGGCAATTCTTCGGCTGAATCATGGAAGAGTACGATCCCGAGTGAGTCGCCCGGATACTGCGTGCGAACCAGATGGGCCAGAGCGAGGGCCACTTTCTTCGCCGGGGTGAATCTGTCTTCGCCATAAAGAATCATTGAGTGGGAACAGTCGAGCATCACGACGGTGGCGCATGACGATTGATAGTCACACTGATGAACGTGCAGGTCGCTGTATTCCAGATTGAGTGGGACGCTCAAACCTTCACGCTGGATCGCTGACAAAAGTGTAGTGTTCACATCGAGGTTAATGGTGTCGCCAAACTCGTAAAGCTTACTCGCCGCGGCCGCTTCCACACCGGTGGAAAGATATGCGGTGTCATGACGTCCGATCGCGCTTTTGCCCAAACTGCCGAGCAGGTTCCGCAGAGTCTTATAGCCGAGGAAGTCGAGACCTTTTTCGGTGACCTCAAACTTTACGTTGCGATGTAAGGGCTCTGAGATTTCTGGCCGTGCGATACCCCCGGGTCCGCGTTGCTGACCCGGCCTGGGTGGTGGTTCCTCTTTGAGCGTGAGATATCCTTCTTCCACTAGTCGCTCGATCAACTGGTTGAGCGTCTCTTCCAACAACGACCCTTTGAACTTGTCTTCATTGTTGGCCAGCATTTCCTGAACCTGGCGGTCATCGATCAACCCCTGCTCCATGAGGGCCTGCAATAATGCGCGACGCAGTGAATCCAGAGACGTGTCCTGCGGGCGCCGCTCACGCGTCCAGTAGTAATCGTCGTCGTAACCAGAGTCGAGCAGGGAGTCGGACAAACTCTCCATCAAGTCGCCGAGGTTGATACCGGAGATGTCGAGGCCCTTGAATTTTGAGTAGCGGGTGAATTTCACTGCCTATTTCCAATTGCCGATTGCTGATTGCCGATTGATTACATCGACCGCCAAATTGGCAATCGAAAATCGGCAATGGGCAATGCACTAGCTGTATTTGCTCGTTTCCGTCAGATCGTCGTAAATCATTCCGCGGCGATCCTTTTTGGCTTTCGTCACCGCCGTGTAGCCGCCCTCTTCGTTTCGACTAATTTTGTTTTGAGCATACAAACCTTCAAGAACAAATTCGCAGGCCGCGACCAGTTGGCCGGTGTCCGTCTTTTTGAAGTCAAACGGAATAAGCGCGGTGTCGATCAACTCAGGTAAGGCATCGAGCAGCGTCTTACATTCCTTTGCCGACGCACTATCAGCAAGTCGCAGATTATTTCCGCCATCGAACCACTGCACGGTCGCAGAAAAATCAATGCCGACGAAATAGCCTTCGAAGATTTCTCCGGCCGCGCGCTTTATTAGGTCCTTCGCGATGCGATTGGCGCCAATCTGCTCACCTTCATATTCAAGTTCCATTTTGCCGGTCATTGAAGGCACCGCGGCGTAGACATCTGAGATGCGCGTCACGATTTCTTCCTCACCGTTTAGAATTGCGCGACGCTCGGCATTCGACACCATCGACTCGATGATCGTAATGGGCATCCGCTGAGAAACTCCGGAGTGCTTATCAACGCGGCTGTCATCGCGCGCTTCGAAAGCAATCTGTTCAACCGTTTCACGCAGAAATGTAGGGATTTGGACGCGACTCCCCAGTCCCTCACGATCAACCCATGCTTCCTGCCGCGTGATTTCGACGCCCGTCTGCAGCTCCGCTGGGTAGTGCGTCAGGATTTCAGTGCCGATGCGATCCTTCAGTGGCGTAATGATCTTTCCGCGCGCGGTGTAGTCTTCCGGGTTTGCAGAAAACACCAGCATCACATCGAGAGGCAGGCGAATCGGGTATCCCTTAATCTGCACGTCGCCTTCCTGCATGATATTGAAAAGCCCGACTTGAATCTTACCGGCAAGATCGGGGAGTTCGTTGATGGCGAAGATGCCGCGATTGGCGCGTGGCAATAATCCGTAGTGGATCGTCAGCTCGTCGCTCAACAAATGTCCGCCCTTCGCGGCTTTGATCGGATCGACGTCGCCAATGATGTCGGCGACCGTCACATCCGGGGTGGCGAGCTTTTCTACAAATCGCGCGTCGCGACCAACCCATGAGATCGGAGTCGCTTCGGCGTGAAGCTCGACAGTCTGCCGCCCGTAAGCAGATATCGGCTTGAGCGGATCGTCATTGATTTCGGACCCGGCGACGATCGGAATCTCGTTATCCAGCAGGTCGGTGAGCCCGCGAATGATCCTGCTCTTGGCCTGACCGCGCAAACCCAGGAGGATCACGTTGTGCTTCGCCAGAATTGCGTTGACGAGTTGAGGCACAACGGTCTCATCGTAGCCGACAATCCCGGGAAACAGTTTTTCGCCGGAGCGCAGTTTCTTAATCAGGTTGGCGCGAAGCTCGTCTTTTACCGAGACGCTCCGGTAGCCGCTCTCCTTAAGTTTGCCCAGAGTGTTTGATTGCATAAGAACCTCGTGAATAAAACGACGGCTGCCTTTGAAGACATCTCTAGCGAATTGACGATGCCAGACTGACTAAATCAATCTTAATACTTCGAACTTAAAGGCCCTAACAAGGCGAGCTAAGGACGGGGGCGTGCTCCTGGTTTAGGTGTGCCAATCGGTTTTTTAGATGTCGGTAAGGTAGAGTCAAACTTAAGCGTTGCCACTGCCTTGATCATTTCATTCATCGAGGCTTGATCCTTTCCGCTCAAAATAAACGCGAGCGCAAAGCCCTGGGTCACAGTGATGATGATCGTTTGCTCTATCGAGGTCCCGCTGATTTCCATGCGCGAGTCCTGCCGGAAAAAGTTGCGGCCCGCGAGCGTAAGTTCGACTGGTTCACCAACGGGAACAACCCCGGTTTTCAGCATCAGCGGACGAACGTGAAGCAGGTAGTCGCGCCCGGTGACGATTGCCGGCGCGTGGCTCACTTTTTCCGCCACCAGCATGAATCCTGGATTCACTTCGACGGCTGCGCCCATCGGATATTGAAATGTGGTCAGGAGCTGGTAAGTGTTTCTTAACACGACTTCGCTTGATGCAGCTGACATGGCGCCGGTGCTGGCCGCACGCTCCTTGCCAATTTCCCTGAGCCGGACGTTCGTGGCATCTCCGTGAACGACCCAATCCTTAGGATAAGTAACTGAGAAACCAAAGAACCGATTGGTGTAAACACCGCCGCTGACGGTGGCATCTTCCGGGCCTGTGAATTGCTGCGCGTGTAATAGAGGAGCAACTGAGCACAGCAGGAAAATGATCGCGATTAAAAAGGGATAACGTTTCATAAGTGAATGCTAACGAAGGTGTGGGGAGTTGGCAATCAGGCATTCGCCTTCTGAACCGCGTGTCACTAACGTATCAGTTTCAAGTTTCTCCAGGTGGGCCAGCACCGCGCGTTCAGCCATTGCGTGCGCCTTCGGATTAACATCGGTGTAGACACGCGCGACGATCTCTTTCGGCGTCGAGGCGCCTTCGCGAATTGCCTCCAGGATCCTTTGTTCACGATCCAGCCGGTGAGAAATGTACTCATCGATCTTTGCATAAGGATTGGCAATCGCGGGCCCGTGGCCACCAAAAATCACAGACAGATTTGGCAACGCGCGCATGCGCTCGAGTGAACGAAGATAGTCCCGCATATTTCCCTCTGGCGGATCGATTAAGACCGACCCGAGTCCCACAATGTTGTCTCCTGAAATTAGAGTGCCCGTGCCGGACTCGTAGAGACAAAGATGACCGCGCGCATGCCCGGGTGTGTGCATCACGCGCAGAGCAAGTCGCGGTTCGCCTTCGAGTTCGATGGTCTCTTCGTCGTCAAGTAAAACGTCTGCGCGAATGTCGTGGGGCAAACCGGCGGAGGTTAACTTGTGCGCCGCTACGTTGACCTCGTTTCCGAGATGCGACTGCAAGGCGTTGACCCCTCCGATATGATCCGGATGCACGTGAGTCAGCAGAATCATCGCCACGCTTCGACCTTCCGCAACTAAAGCGTCCACGCAGGCAGCGAGCGCTTGCTGTTCGTCTTCATAGGGCGAACCGGGATCAATTACCAGCACGACCTTTGACGTGTATATCAAATAGCAATTTGTGTGTGTGGCCGGCGGCTTCGTTGGGGTGCGCACCGGAAAACAAATGTAATTTGGTCGAAACTCAATGCGCCGCACGGGTTCGCTGTGGGCGTGAGGCACAGACAAAAATCGATCTACCAGATCATCAGTAAGGCCGCCAGCCAGAGTTTTCAGCGCGTGTAGTGTCGGCGGCACCGCGAGCAATTCCGATCGTTGCCAACGTTCATGCGCGATTTTGGCCGAGACCCATTGGCCGGATTCAAGCTCTCCCTTAACCACGCTTGGTTGTTGCTTTAATGGACACGTGACCAGAAAGAACCAGGTGTCGAAGCGACGGGCGCTGAATGGCGGCGTGACCCAGCGGCCGACAAAAGTAAAATCATTCGCGTCGAGGTGCAGGTTGTAATGTTTCAACAGGTCGGGCCAGGCCATCCTGGCTGACTGGAGATCGTCGTGCAGCGACGCACGCTGGCCTGTGGTTAGTGTTTGACCGCCGCGCGCCAGCAGCACGCCGGTTTCTTCAAACGTCTCGCGAGCAGCGCAGCTGATTGCCACGCGAGTGGCGGCATCGGCGCAATTTTCAACCGGTGCCTCCGCATCGTTTGCGTCAAACTGCCCGCCTGGAAAGGCATAGAAGCCACCAAGAAATGCGAGCTTCTCGTTGCGTTTAACCAGGAAAACTTCAGGTTCGTGAGGGTCGGTATTGTGACGCAGCAGAACGATGCCCGCAGCGTCTTTCGGAATCGCGGCTTCCTTTGAGGAAACAGAAATGTGGCTGCGTACAAGAGAATTATTCACTGATGAACCGGAGGGGCGTGATCCGTTTTGGCGCGAACCACGCCCTCGCTTTTGGATTTTGACTAACGTGAACAGTGTCTAAGGCAGTTTCGATATCTCACTGCGCAGGCGCGTCGTCTTCCTCGATTATTTCCAGCGCCCCGAAGGCATGAGCGGTAACTCCATGAGCAACGGCTAGTGCAGCGAGACGAGCGGCGTTGCCGCCCGGGTTGAGCCCTCATCGACTCTCCCATCATGGATGAATTTGAGTTCTGTCCAGTCCCAACTGCAGACACCGCGGGTGACATCTGCGGTGTCAATGCGACAAGGCCAAGCACCACGAATAAGCGAACGAAATTACTTTTCATCTTTCTATCTCCTCCCGAGGTTAAGCTGTCGCTCGCAATCCCGGCGACAACTGGTGGTAGGGGGCGAATTTGCAGGAAACCAATGCGATGACGAAGCGCGAGCCGGGTTACGACCACCTGAATCTTTCCCCATCGCCGGGACCCCAGGGAACGCCGCGCATGTGATAGCCGCCCTCTTCCCAGAAGCCGGCTTGATCCTGTTCGAGAAAGCGCACGCCCTTGATCCACTTGGCCGACTTCCAGGCGTAGAGTTGGGGGATGATCAGACGCACTGGGCCACCATGTTCCGGTGGGATGGGCGCGCCGTCGTGTGACCAGGCAAGGAGCGAGTCTTCATTCAAAAAATATTCAAGTGGAATGTTCGTGGTCCAGCCATAATCGAAGGCCAGGGCCAGCGCGAACTTAGCCTCAGGTTTGACTCCCGCAATCCTCGCTAACTCTCGTGTCGCCACGCCGCCCCAAACATTGTCGAGTCGCGACCAGCGCGTTACGCAGTGAAAGTCTGCATAAACGCGCACCGCGGGCAGTTGCATGAATTCATCGAGCGACCACGTCTGCGGGTGTTCAACCAGTCCATCAATTTCAAACGACCAGGTGGCGAGATCAACTTCCGGAGTTCCATGTGCATCGAGCACAGGCCACTTTTTAGTGCGCGACTGGCCGGGAGGAATTCGCTCGTCACGCCGCGTATCGGGACTGATGATGATGCCTGAGTCGCCGATTTCATCCGGTTTGCGCGGATCAGTTGTTTGGTAATCCGGATCCTTGATTAGATTGTTCAGGAAACTCATCGCTCGATTACGAGGGCTATTAATTGCGGTTTGGAGAGTTTTTCTTCGCCATGCTCATCAGTTCTTCCGGCATCCACTTGCCCACGGCTTTCTGAGTCGGCTCTTCTATACCTACGGTGCGATCGTGCCATTTGTCGCGGTCGCCTTCGGGGCCGCGCTGGCGTTCGTAGTTTTCAGTTTGCTCCAGGCTTAGCAGGACTCCGTCGATAACTTCTTTCCAATCCTGAAACTGTATGCCGCGTCTCACGATCGGCAGCCCCGCCGACCAGTCTTCTTGGGGAGCGCGCGCGTCCTGTTCCGGAATCGTCAGGTTATGAAACGACGGGAAGGGCGTTCCGGTAAATTCTTTTACCATCAGGTCCTTGATCTCTTTGTAAGTAGCCGTGGGGCGTTCGCCCCTGATCGCCTGGGCACGACGAAAAAGATCGGACACGCTGACTTGTTGCTGGGTCATATATTTGAAAGCTTCCGTTGTCTGTTTGGAGATACATTACACGGGCTGAGGCTGAGTTTACAACCGAGGCGGTGATCGGGTACTCCTGCAGTTTGGGAATGAGGTCAATACCACCACGCGGTAGCGGGTGGATCCCTGCATTGCCGGTCGATTCGAATCTCTGATTGACTCGCCACTAAGCACGATTTTGGCATTAAGACGATCGTTTTGGACTTCCAGAACCCACCCGCTACCGCGTGGTGGTACTGACCTCATTGCCAAACTGAACCTGGGCCGTTGATCGGGGCAGCAGCCCGACCGTAAGGGAGGGCGCCGATTGAAATCGCTGCAGAATAAAGTAAACTCCCCAGCGCGATGCCTGATTCAATTCTCTTAACCGACAACCAAACCCAGCCGGATCTCGGTTGCCATCTTTGTGGACGACTCGAGGCACAACGAATTCCTCTGGCGGAGTTACATCCGGACATCCAATCGCTGGTCCAGTCGAATGCCGGCGCGGCGGGTGACCTGGCTAGAGTTTGCCCAAACTGCGTAGAGCTTTTTGAGCGCGCCAAGGCACAGGTGGATTCCCATCAATTTGTTTTCGAGCAGCACAATCATGTTCTACCCACACCGCTAAGAATGAATGCGGATGAGCGATTCACCGGGCGCGGCGTGACCATCGCATTTCTCGACTCCGGCTTCTACGCGCATCCTGATCTCACTGAGCCTGAGAATCGCATCGTTGCGTATCACAGCATCTTCGCTGCCGAAGGTGACCGCACCTCGCTCGAGACATCAGACGTCGCCAGTTGGCATGGGATGATGACGTCGGTCGTCGCCGCGGGAAATGGACATCTTTCTGAAGGGTTTTATCGCGGAGTCGCACCGGATGCGAAAGTGGTGCTGGTAAAGATTGGCCGCACGGGACGTATTCCCGATGAACATATCCAGCGCGGGTTGGAGTGGGTTCTGGAGAATCGCGAGGAATATGGAATTCGCATCGTCAACATTTCTGCCGGCGGCGATGCTGAACAGTCTTATCTGGAGAGCTCGCTTTGCCAGACGGTTGAACGCGCGGTCAACGAAGGTTTGGTAGTGGTTTGCGCTGTCGGCAATGCAGGAATGGCGCCGGGACACCGGGTGTTGCCGCCGGCGTGTTCGCCTTCGACGATTTCGGTCGGCGGGCTTGATGATCAAAATTCTCTCGACCGGGCAAGGCGCGGCATGTACCGTTCGTCGTATGGACCAACCATCGACGGTTTGCAAAAGCCTGAAATCATCGCGCCCGGAATTTGGGTCGCGGCGCCAATTCTTCCGTCTACCCCAACCGCCGATCAGGCCCAACTTTATTCTGAGCTCGATGCCGCGGCCGACAATCAGCTGGCACAAACGATTGAGGCGCATGCGGGAGTAGACAAAGATTTCGATGAAGCGCGCGACCTGCCGGTTCCGTTACTTAGACAGTTGATTACGATCAAGCAACGTGAAGGAAATGTGATCAGCCAACACTACAAGTATGTTGATGGGACGTCCTTCGCCTCGCCCATAGTCGCATCGATCGCAGCCTGCATGTTGGAAGCGAATCCCCGGTTGACGCCGCAGCAGGTGAAACGAATATTGATTGACACGGCGGAACGGGTGCCGGGAGTGGCGGTTGAACGCCAGGGTTGGGGTGTGGTGATTCCTCGAAAGGCCGTTGAGGCTGCGCTCAGTATCCAGCCAACGCTAAGGACGGAATATCGGTGAGTCAGCCAGGCGAAACGCGTACTCCGCAATCACCCACTGCGACACAGGCGCGCCGTCTTTTGTCGCGGGCCTGAACTTCATCTTGCAGGCGGCGCGCATCGCGGTTTCTGTCAGTCCGGCGGGCAGCCCTTTCATCACTCTGATTCGGGAAACCTTGCCCTTGCCCGAAAGCAACACTCTTAGCGCCACGAATCCCTGGATGCCGTTGCGACGAGCTTCTTTCGTGTAGGTTGGTTGAGGTCTGGAAGTGATTACAACTCGCGAGTCAGTTTGCTTTGCGGTGAGGATTCGCTCCGACTGTGAAGCGTTCGCCGCGCCATCCTCACTCTCGATGATTCGCTCGAGTGTTCCATCATCCGTACAGCGGTAAACCTGATTTCGCTCGGCAGTAACGGCATTGGCCAGGCTCTCCGGCACAGTCGGTTGCTTCGTAACATCGCTGGTCGCCGATTCCTGCACCGGCGGAGGAACGGGCACCTTAATCTCCCTGCCCCGCCTGCCAGACTGCGAGTAAGCTGCCGGGCCGAAAAGAATCACCGCAAGTAAAGAGACAAACAACTTCATTGGTAGCATTGTACCAAAACGCCAACTATCCGGAGATGGATTGGGAATTCTGACTGGCCTGTTGACCTGACGCAAAGAGGCGGGCCAATCTCTCGGCCCGCCTCGCAAGCGATCACACAGTTGTTCCTAATTATTCTTCCGGACCAGTACAGCTTGGCCCATGCAGGGCTGGAATCTTTTGACTGATCACCGGGAAGTTTGGCGCTTCGTCAATATTGATCTGGGTCCAGTGAGCATAGTTTTCCGGCACATTGGTGTCCGCGAAAATTGCTTCTACCGGACACTCCGGAACACAAGCATCGCAGTCAATACACGTGTCGGCATTGATGTATAGACGATCAGGCAGTTCGTGAAATGCTTCGACCGGGCACACCGCTGCGCAGTCGGTATATTTGCAGTCAACGCATAACTCAACAACTACATATGTCATCAGTGGAAGGTGCTCCTTTTGTTGATGGCAAATAGTTATTCAGTAACGCATGCAATGTCAACAGAAAAATTATCACAAGGCGCAACTGTGGAACACCCTCTGAGTTGATGTGTCTAATGCAGCGATAGACTCTACGAATCAAACCTGGTATGCGTTCTGACACAAACAAGTCCTTAATGTGTGCCGCAATTCTTTTCATCGCAGTGTTAACGTCTGTCGTCGTCGGCTTTTTCGTAACACGTCACAATGCGCATGACGCAAGCATCCCTCCGGTTCTGGAAAGAGCTAACGAACCCGTACAGAGCGTTGACATTAGCTTTGAGCCACTAGTCATTGGGGTGGACACTGAAGGGCTTGTTTACTCCGGACGGGATCGCGTCGGCAGCCTGGCAAGCGTCATGGATCTAAAAACAAAACTTAAGGAATTGGTTGATGCGAGAGTTTCCCGTCTGGCGTTTTCGCGGGGGATGAATATTAATGATGAAGTACCGATCTTACGCTGTACCGAATATTCAGTGTTCATCCGATCTGCGGGCGAGGCTAAAGATGGCCGAACACTGCAACTAATCCGAGCGCTTCGAGAGGTTGGTGCTCATCCCCCGAAAGTAATTAAGGATCAAAAAAACTAGCTCCCAGTTAATTCCTTCTTAACCACGCTGCCTGGGCCACTCACATCTTGTTTCACCTTTGGATTTCCGTGATATGTCACTCGCGATGGTCCGTTGACATCCAGTTCCAACTCGTTTACCGCATACACTTCAACCTTTGAAGCACCATTCGCTTCAACCGTGGCGCGATCAGCCCGCAACTTGTGGGTGTCGATGTTTGCCGCACCGTTGGCCTCCATCTCCAGGACTTTGGTTTCCCCTGAAACCCTGACACCAGGCGCGCCATTTACATCCATCCCAAACTTTTCATTCTTCAGGCCGGTAATCTCGATTCGTCCCGCGCCCGAAGCCGAAATGCCATCGAGATGTGGGGCCGAGATTTTGAGGGCAATCGGCTTGCGCGTCGTAAAACTTTCCTTGCTTTTAATGTGCAGCACGTTGTTGGAAACTTCGGTTGTGATCAACGGCAGCAGGTTGTCGTCTCCTTCGATTTCCAGGCTCAACGGGGCCTGGGCCACAAACTCGATATCGTAAGCGCCCTCGGTGGAGATTGAGGTGAAGTTGGCGACAGTCCGTTTTTCCTTCTGGCGGTTACCCGAGCCCGCAACGCCGTCGTGAATCATTTGCCGGCAGCCAACACTCAGCGATGCCAGAATCATCAACAACAAAATCTTTTTCACCTTAGTTTCTCTCCTTCACTTTTAAGCGCTGTCCGGCACCCTTTAGTTTGTCGATCGAGAATTCAAATCAATCGATTGAAGCGACAACTGATGTTTGTCGAACCTTCAAACTATCGCACGGATTCATTCCGTGAATACTCAAGTGTCCGCGTCGTGTTATCGGTGACGCTCGGAACATGATCAGACAAGCCGCGCGGTTTCGGGCCACCGAGCTCAGCGGGCATTGCCGGCTGGAGTCCCTTAGACTCCCACTGCTCCTTACCGCCGATGATTCTTGATAGCTGTCTGCATAGAAAAATCTCGACGATGCCAATGATTAGAAAAGCCATTAGCAAGAAAATACCAATCAGCTGTTCAGGAAACTGAGCGCCGTTCTTTAATGCAATCGCGCCTCCCAGCATCAGGCCCAGGCCTCCCAAGCCGAGCAAAAAGATTGTAGTCAGATAGGCGCTGACAGTTTCCTTCTTCGGATCTTCTCGCTCTTTCAAGCTGACGCCGCAACGATTGCAGTAGCTAAGACCAGGCGCTAGTGGCGCGGCACAAGTGGAGCAATACATAAACGAGCCTTTCGAAAGATTTGATGATAGGCCGCAGAGTGAAACTTACTGAGTGAAACGGCTCACTCGTGATCGATGTTCCCGCAAAGTTTGCCTAAACCCGGTCGCGTTTGAGCGCAGGTGCGTACAGAAGCGCAGCAGAAGTTCTTTACTCTACTCCCACCTTACGATTTCAGCCATTCTGCCGTAACCTTTTCGTTCCTTGCCAGTTTATATACTTAGAAGAAAAGCGCATGAGGACTAGTCTTTGAGCGGCCCAGAAAACCAGCCAGACGAACGAGCTTTGATAGAGGCGGCCCAGCAGGACCTGAGCCTTTTTGCCGAGCTGTATGAAATTAACTTCGCGCGCGTTTATGCGTATATCGCGAAGCGAGTAGGCGAGCGTTCGGCTACGGAAGAGCTGACGTCGCATGTTTTCCACCAGGCTCTCGCGAACATCGGGAAATTCAAGTGGCGCGGAGCCCCCTTCGCCTCCTGGCTTTTTCGCATCGCCAGCAACTCGATAGCCGATCGCGCTCAGCGCTTGCAACGAGAGGCGTCGCGAGAATCGGTCGCGCAGCCAGGCGAGCCTGCCCATCCGCAAGAGCCAGACCTTGAACAGGTCGAACGAATCGCTCGCGTTTACCAGTTGGTCGACAAACTACCCTTGGATCAATGTTATGTAATTCGTTTGCGGTTTGCGGAAGAAAAAAGCATCCGCGAAGTGGCGAAGCAGTTGAGCAAGAGTGAGGGCGCCATAAAACAATTACAGTTTCGCGCTTTGCAGAGCTTGCGAGCGTGCATGAGTGAAGAAAATGTCTGAGCAGTTTCTAACCGATCAATTAGACGAAGCTATCGACGCGATTATCGCGCGACGCGATCCGGTTGCGTTCACCCAGGAAAACGAGCTCCTTGGTGATCTTTCGTCACTGGGAATTGAGCTGCGTGGTTTGCCGCGAGAAGATTTCAAATCAAAACTTAAAGAGTTACTGAAAAGGAGTTCAGAAATGACCACCCCTGGAACATCGACCGTCCCTGAAACCGAACAACCGTCAAAAATAGCACCGGCCGGCTATCACACTATTACGCCGTATCTAACAGCCCGAAGGGCCGATGAGTTGGTTGATTTCGTCAAGACCGCTTTTAGTGGTGTCGAAGTCTTTCGCACTACCGGTTCGGCCGGCGGGTTACACGCTGAGGTAACTATTGGCGATTCAAAGCTGATGATTGGCGGGTACGAAGGCGTCGAAGAAATGCCGACCGCGCTTCACCTCTACGTGCGCGATGCGGACGCAGTTTATCGACGTGCGTTGGAAGCGGGAGGCACATCGATGGAGGAGCCCGTCGATCAGATCTATGGAGATCGAGAAGCTGGTGTTAAAGATCCGAGCGGCAACGTTTGGTGGATTGCGACACACAAACTCGGCGTGGAAGGAACTTATATTCCCGAGGGCCTGCGTCCGGTGACGCCGTTTCTGCATCCCATCGGCGCGCCGGCGTTAATCGATTTTATGAAACAAGCTTTTGGCGCCGAAGAAATTTCCCGCTATCAATCTCCGGAAGGAATGATTCAACACGCGATGGTGCGCATTGGCGATTCCGTCATCGAAATGGGCGAAGCTCATGGTGAAGCGCAGCCGATGCCGCCGGCGCTTTACATATACGTGGAAAACCTCGAAGCGACCTACGACCGAGCGCTGGTAGCCGGGGCAACGTCTCTCCAGTTGCCTCATGATCAAGCTTACGGCGATCGCACGGCCTGGGTGAAAGATGCCTGGGGTAATGTTTGGTATCTGGCGGCGCCGATCGAAAAGACTGAAAGCATGACGTAGGACGGGCATCCTGCCTGTCCAGTTGGCTTTCGAAGTTCAACAGTTTTCTCATCAATGAGGAAGATTTTCCATTTCTCATCAGCGGATGAGAAATGACAAATGAGAAATGAGAAATTCTGCTTCTGCCTGTGCCGATCTACGATTGTGCTGACAGGGACAGACAAGAATGTCTGTCCTACTTCGTCAGCGTCCTGGCACATACGTCAGCCAGAAATAGATTGCCTGGGCGACGCCGATAAAGAAGCCAATAATCGCGCCAAAAATCTCTATCTTCTTGAGATGTTGCTGAGCCACTGAAAGCACCAGGGCCTCCAGCTTTTCCAGCGGATACTCCGAAACCTTCTTGCGCACCATGCCGCCTACGTCGAATTCGGCGATGGCCGTCGGGAGTCGTTCCCGGGCGGCAAGGGTGATGCGCTCCACGAGCGCCTCGCTGGCACGTCGCGCAGACTCTTCCGAGACATGGTCGCCCAGCCGGCCAATTGGCACGACCATCAGCCATTCGATTTGCGAGCTGAGAATTAAGTTAATGGTGCGCGCCGTGTCATCGCGGGACAGGAGCGTCAACAAGCCGTTAGCAAGAAATTCTTTGGCGCGTTGAACCAGATCGGGATCGATGTGCTCCAGCGCTTGCGAGAGAGCCTGAGGGCGAAGGCGATCGAGCGCGTCTGTCACATACACCGAGATGGAATTCGTTAATTCGTCGCTCTTCGCCAGCTCCAGAAGTTTGGTCGCCAACTGCTCCTTGATCGAATCAAACTTTTGCGAGTCGATCTGGCCTATCAACGACTGCAGCGGTTGCTCTAGAACTTTGTCGATAGTCGAGTTGAGGAAGGCTTCCGCTTCCTGCTCAAACGCCGGACCACGCAGATACTCTTCGATTCGCCGCGGCAACGTCTTGTTTACCAGCTCATCCACTTCGCGATGAATCCGATCGCGAGAAATGAAAATCTTCTTAATTAACGAAAGCTGCTCGTAATAGTCGTCGACCTCTCGCTTGATTAGCGCGCCGATCTGTTTCTGAGTGTTTTCACTCGTGGCGATATCGGCCAGGTGATGAACGACCGGCGGCACCTGGCTGTCGATCCGATCTTTTATGAAAGCGATGGTCTCTGGCGTAAACGTCTCAGCCAGAGTCGCATTGCTGCGAGCTAAATCGTCGAGACGCCCGGAAACAAACTCTCGCACCTTTTGTTCGAAACCCTCAGCGCTAACGAGCGCCCCGACTCTATCCTTGACGAAGTCGCTAATTCGCGCCATGGCGTCGTCGTTTAGCGTCTCTTCGACGCGTCTCGAAAGCAACTCATCGATCTGCCGGTCGACGAAGGCGCGCACCGCCGCGGCCGTTTCCTCGCTTTTCAACATCGCGGCAATATGTTCCGCGAGCCGGTATTGGAGTCCCGAAATTGTATCGAGGACTTGCGCGCGGGCCTGGGTCGGAAGGACATCGAGAAACGAAGGGTAAACAGTTGACAGTAAATCCTTCGTGTAGGATTCGACTACGTCTTCCACTTTGCGTTTGAAGAAACTAGTTTCGAATAACGCATCGAAAACAGTTTCCTGCGACACCAGTTCGTTCCCCACCGCGTTACCAATCGACTGCGCGAGCTTCTCACGATGTCGAGGGATCATGCCCTGCGGCCAAACGGTGAGGCCGAAGAATTTTACGGGTTTGTAAGGATGAAACAGCATCCAGATCGCCATCCACGCGGCGCCAAAACCGTGAATAGTTGCGATAACAACTATTGCGATTGCGATTAGGAGTTTGAAAGTAAACGGATCGATGGCGAAACCTCTCGATAATTCCAGCGATTATCACGGGCTCCATTGGGAGCCAAAGTGTTTACGGGTCCGACGGAATAATAATTTAGCTTAGCTCCGTCAGGAGCGAAATACCATTACGCTCCTGAGCGGAGCTACTCAATATTCAGGTTTTCCGGTTGGCTATAAGCATTGGGCGCCTGACGGCGCTTGGGGGCAGGGTCTTGGAACGAGCTTTAGTTGGCGCCAGGTTGCTCCACCGGATGGCCCGCCTTGATCCAGGCGCCGGTGCCGCCAGTTACATTCAGGAGATTTGTAAAGCCACGCTGCTCAAGAATGCTGGTGGCCGCGCTCGAGCGATAACCGCCGGCACAGATCACTGCGGTGGCTTTCGCAGGATCGAGGGTGAGATCTGTTTGTTCCAGTTTTGAGAGTTCGACCGGAACAGCGTGGGGAACATGTCCGCTTTTGAACTCAGCCTCGCGGCGCACATCCAGCACCTGCAACTCGGTTTGCTTCTCAATTAAACCGTGCAGATCATCGACCGAGATTTGCGGGACACGGGCCAGCTCAAATCCGGCAGACCGCCAGGCATCGATGCCTCCGTCCAGGTATCCTTCAACGCTTTCCAGTCCAACGCGCGCCAGCCGCATGAAAGCTTCGTCAACCTTTTCATCCGAGTCTGCCACGATCACGATTGGCGTGCCCATTGAAATCAACACCCCGGCCCAGATCGCAAACTGTCCACCTAGCCCGATGTTAAGCGAGCCGGGAATATGACCAGCGCCAAACTCTGCTGCACTACGCACATCGAGGATGGTGTGCCCCTGGACTGCCAGGTTCTTCGCTTCTGCCGCCGAAAGGGCCGCCGGCCGCGCGATCGCGGCTAACGTGTCTGCGCCAGTCCGATTTATTTCAGCATCCTTTTGAAAATAGGCAGGCGGCTCCGGCATTTCGGAAGTCATCATTCGAATAAATTCGTCTCTCAACATCGGCTGAAGCGCATAGTTTACTTTGCGCTGCTCGCCGATCGTGGACCACGTTTCCTTCGACATATTTTTCCCGCACATCGAGCCCGCACCGTGGGCTGGGTAAACTTCCGTCTCGTCCGGGAGTCGCAACAATTTTTGGTGCAGCGTGTCGTACATCATTCCGGCCATCATCTGCGGCGTGTAACCCTTGCCGCCCGCGAGGTCGGGCCGGCCCACGTCGCCGACAAACAAACAGTCTCCGGTCAAAACCTTTTGCGGACTATCCGACTTCGCCGGATCGATCACCAGAATAGAAATACTTTCGGGCGTGTGTCCGGGCGTTTCCATAACCCGCAAAACGATCTCGCCAACCTTAATCTCATCGCCTTCGTGGACGGCGCGATGTGGGAAGGTCGCACCCGCCTTTGCTCCAAAGACGATTTCCGCGCCCGTGCGGGCGGCGAGTTCGCGATGACCGCTGACAAAATCCGCATGCAGGTGAGTCTCAATCACATACTTGATCTTGAGATTATGCGCTGCGGCGTCTTCCAGATATTGATCGACATCACGCTGCGGATCGACCACCGCCGCTTCGCCATCAGAACCGATGATGTACGAAGCGTGGGCCAGGCAGCCAAGATAGAATTGTTTGAAGTACATGAAACTCTTCGCAGTTAATTAAGCTCTTCACTAGGGCCGCGGGCATCCCGCCCCCAATAGCGAGCGTGGCTCGCTAAACCGAATTAGAATCTCGGAATTACTGTTCGCCGCTGCGCGCTCATTGCGGGCGGGATGAGCACCCCTGCGGGGATGCCCCGGCCGGGGACCCCGCACTCGGTCCCAGCAAATCACTTGACTCCCGCTGGTTCCGGCGTTTCCGCCTCTGGCAGTTTATAAAACTCGCGCGCCGGCTTCAAAGGCCGCAGCATCCAGTAGGGGCGGCGCGTGCCGTCAGGCGAATACTGGTCGGCGGGTCGCGTCATCGCCAGCCATTTCTTATAAACTTCACGTGATTTAGCGGTATCAACGAATACGTCGCCCGTATTATCACCGGGACGAGCGACCGTTACGCGCACCGCCTGGTGCCAACAGTGCATTCCGGAAATTGGATCAGGATGAACCGGAAAAGTCATGTTCTGATGCACGCCCACATCGCTCCACCAGATCCGTAGCGTGTCCGGATCGCTCGACTCGTAAGGCTCAGCGCCCTTCTCCCGCTTCAAGCCCCACTCGGTTCCATCGTGATCGAGCTTCACTGTGGCCATTAGTTGCCGCTGGCCCTGCTCAGCTTGTTCAGTTGTTTTCCAACGGCCCATGTGATGACTGCAAGCGACAATTCCCGGTCGAATCCCTTCGGTCACCCAGGCGCGCACAACGTAATAGCCAATCTCGGTTTCCACCCGCAGCAAATCTCCGGTGCGTACGCCGAGCTTCGCCGCATGGTCCGTATGAATCCAGAGCGGATTCGTGTGTGCGATTTCATCGAGCCACTTCGCGTTGGCGCTGCGCGTATGAATCTGTACCGGCAAACGAAAAGTGGAGATCAAAATCGTTTCATCCGCGGCGAGATTAGTCGGATGAACATGACTGGGAACGTAGTTCGGAATTGCAAACTCGGGCCAGCCCCAATCGACCAGTGTGCGCGAATAGAATTCCAACTTGCCGCTCGGCGTCGGGAAACCCCGTTTGATTTCTATTCCGGCCCTCACCCCCACCAGGCGTCGCCCGTCTTCATCAGCGTCAGGCGTGGGAACCGGAACGATATTTTGCGACGCAGGCTTGGTGGTGCGCGTGTAAATCCTTCCAAGCTTATCCTCGCGCACATCTTCAAGCTCTGCGGCCGGCACAGTTTCGTTGTAAACAGCGCCTACCTTCCGGTTGATTTCAAAAGCGCCATAGCGACGCATAAATCCCATCGGAGTCAGGCCTTCCGCGGCGGCCTTCTCAGGCAGGCCGGGCACGGAATTGTCGAAGATCCATTCGTAGTATTCGTCGATCCCGAGGCGCGTGCCCGGGTTCTTTTTTGACTCGGCATACTGGCGAATACCGAGCGAGCCATCCGGATCGATACGCCAGGTTAGCTCGAGCCAGAATTCGTTTTCTTCCCAAACCTCGCCGGGGTTCACTTCGCGAGTGTCGTTAATCTCTTCGCCATTCCTTTGCCGGTCCGCCTTCTTGACCGGCTGGCGAAAACCGAGCCACTGCGCGTCATGTGTTTCGTAGGAATGAATGTCGTGGCGTTCGGAGCCATGGCCCATCGGCAAGACGTAGTCGGCGAAGTACGCAGTTTCGTTCCAGGTCGGCGTCAGCGCCACGTAGCAACCAACCAGCTCCGGATCAGTCAACATTTCGATCCAGGAGAAGCCGTCCGGATTGGTCCAGACGGGGTTGTAAACGCGGGTGAAATAAACATCGAGCTTGCCGCGTTCATCCTTGAGCAGATGCGGGAGCAGGAACGACATCTCGTTCATCGAGAGCGGATACTCGCGCGGCCAGGTGGTTTCGTTCCACATCTTCGGATGCGGCGGCGTGTACATCGGTTTGGGAACAAACTTATTCCAGGCATTCGGAAAGACGCCGCCTTCGGTCGCCACGGCGCCGAGCAAAGCGTTGAGCATGAAAATCGCGCGGGCGGTGGTCCAGCCAGCACTCACCCCCGAGGAAACGCTACGCCAGTTGTGACTGGAAAAGCGCGTGCCGGCTGTGGCCACGAGTTTGGCAATCTCTTCGATCACGCGCGCGTCAACGCCTGACTCAGCGGCGGCAAAGTCGAACGAATATTCCTCGTAGAGCTGTTTAAGAGTGTGCTCAAATTCCGCAAAGCGATTTTCATCGGAAGGATTTTCGGATTCGGAACTCGAAACTCGAAACTCGGAACTCTGTTCCAAATATTCTTCCCAGTTCCACCAGCGGCGCACGAACTCGCGATTGTAGAGGTTGTTTTGAATCAGATAGTTCGCAATCGCCAGCAGCATCGCGGCTTCGGAGCCGGGGTAAGGCGCAACCCAGTAGTCGGCATGCGTGGCCGTGTGCGACAGACGCGTGTCGAAAACGATTAACTTCGCGCCGTTGGCTTTGCCGTCAATGACCCGTTGCGCGTGCGGATTGAAATAATGGCCCGACTCGAGATGCGCACTGATGAGCAGGATGACTTTGGCGTTTGCGTGATCGGGACTGGGGCGGTCAAGACCCATCCATAGCTGATAACCTTCGCGACTGCCCGACGAGCAAATGTTGGTGTGCGAGTTGTGCCCATCAACTCCCCAGGCGGCGAGAATTCGTTCGGTAAAACCATCTTCACCCGGACGCCCGACGTGATACATGATTTCCTGACGACGATCTTCGACTATCGCTTTGCGAATTCGCGCGGCGATATCGTCGAGCGCCTCGTCCCAGGTGGTGCGCTCCCATTTTCCTTTGCCGCGTTCGCCGGCGCGCTTGAGGGGATACAGAATGCGATCGGGATCGTGAATCTGGTTAAGCGTCGCCGGTCCTTTGGCGCAATTGCGCCCGCGGCTCCCGGGATGCTCGGGGTTACCCTCAAACTTCTGCACTTCGCCGGTGATCTTGTCGATGTAGGCCAGCAGACCGCAGGCGGATTCGCAGTTGAAACAAGTCGTGGGAACCAGGGAGTAATGCCGCTCTTTGCGGCGTGGCCACGCCTGAGAATCGAGTTCAGTCCAATTGTCCCAGCGCTCCTTGGGAGGATACGCGGCGAGATGGCTGCGGCTCGGGCCGGGGTAAAAGGTTTCGTCAGTTTGTTTGCTCATGCTTATAACGGATTAGCTTTTGATCTGAATCAAATGCCTGGTAGGTAGTACTTAATACCTCAACATCCGCTAACGTGTCGGCGAATGTCCTATCCTTGAGAGCCCGAAGAAGTAACGTCCGAACGGCTTCGTGAAGAAGGTTGACCGAATCTATCCTTTTCTGATCCTTTGGAGTAATCGGGCCAGCTTCAATTGAGTTTTGCAGCATTGCCTGAGCCGCATGTTTGAAGTCACAGCAAAGTAAGTAGATGTCCTTGGCTTGTTGGATTGAAATGAAAGGGACGAGTTGCGGTAATCGTTGGATCACTTGAGCCTGGTTGTGTTTGTGGGTGGTGCAGATCATCGATTCCAAAGCTGCATGAATGATCGGAAACCTAAGATCGGCAAAGTATATCCCGTGCGCCAGTTCGAACGTCTTCAATGCGCGAACAATGCGTCGGTAGGTTGGCTCGAACCGGTTGTCGAGAAAATGAGAAAGCGAATCCCATAGCTTCGACATTTCGTTGACGTCTACCTCGGTAATGGTGTTGTATTCGTGTTCCTTAAGTCCAAAGGCTACGCTATAGCTATTTATCACAGGCTCACTGAAGTGGTGGATCGAATTGTCGTCTTTGTAGGTTGAACGAACCCAAACATTGCTGTAAGGAATCGAGGTGGGCTTGACTAACCTCGAGAGAGCGACCGCGCGCAAAAGCGGTTGCTGTTCTCTTGAAGATACGTCCCAAAATTCGTCTGAAGGGTTTTTCGGCTCATAATAAAATCGATGTGTGTACGGCTGCTGGCGTTCAAGCTCTTCGCGCGCACGGACTTTGGGACACTGATCTCTGACGTCTTCAATCCAAGCAGGATCCAACTCGCTTATGCGCAAACCGTCACCGATGTGCGCGTTTGCAACTGGCTGCTGGCGCCCCTGCAAGAGATGGAACAATGTCGAAATTTCAGTGCGCACACATTTTATTGAGAGCGGTACCTCAGGCTGCGACTTGTTCATAGGAGAAGCGTGGAATGTCCGCACGCTGACTGGCATGCTCGACCGTGATGGCGCAGATGTTGCCGTCCTGATCGAGATCCAAAACAGTGTCCTCATCCAGATCCTTCGATTCGGCTACTTCAGCTGCCTTGAACTCGATATAGAGAGTGTCTGTGTCCTGAAAATATTTGATGTTCATGGTGTAAATGATCGATCAAAGAAAGCTTTGTGAACAGTCTGTCCGTCGGGAAGGAGGATTACCCGCAAATACTTGTCCCCCATTTCAGCGATCTGGCCCCAGCGGCGAATACGACCGTCCTTCTGGATCTTTTCCTTCATCGGATGATCGATGACCCGCTGAATCCAGTCAATTCGAATAATAGCGCGGTCGGGCCGAACACGCATTCCTCAAAGTATTGAGTTGTTTTCACTTTGGCGTCCCGGATGAATGGTGCTATGGCTCAGTTTAACAGCGGTGGCGGTAGCAAAGTGAGCGTTGAGGCGCTCCGGCTAAGCCAGCGGCACAGACTGCCCCGCCTGAACGTAAGCGTTCTCGAAAAGCATCATTCCAATCAAAGCCAATGGCGCGCCGGCGACGCCCATAGATATGCCGATGACGCCGGACAGCGCCAGCCAGGGAACCACGCCGCCGATCATCGATAACACCATGCCGATCCAAAAGTCACTCTGGTAGCGGCCGCTAGTCATCTCCCAAACCGCGAGGCGCGCATGGGCCGTGGGATGTGTCAGCGAAACTTCGCCCCAAACCATTAACACGTGAAGCAGACTCGTGATCGCCAATATCCAGAGCAAATAACCGAGGGCCGAAGCTGCGGCAACGTTTACTCCGGCCTCACCAATTCCGTCAGACCACGCGTGGACTAAAAGCAGGACTGCCGAACCCAGTAGTAATGTTTGGACGAGCAGGTGCGGCGGCAACAGCGGGTTTTGCCACATGTCGCGCGCCTTTGCCTGTGCAAAAAGATAGGCCGTGTAGATTGCCGTCATCACTGACAACGGAATTCCGGCAACCATCAGCCAACTTTGAAGAGTTCTTGAACCATACCAACTCGCAAAGAAATGAAGCGCGAGCACCAGCGAATAACCGGCAATGATAAACGCGCCCTTCACCAGCCAACTGCGCCACTGCGGCCGAGTGAAAATCATGTAGAAGCGTTCGGGATGCTCGAGGTCCCAGATTAAAAGCGCTCCGGTTATTGCCAAAAAGACACCGGAAACAACCGGCGTGGCCCACAACCAGATTGAGTTGTTCGCGCTCAGAAACCCAAACAACACGAGCAGCGCCGCCACCAGATAAACTCCGGCCGCGATGCCTTTGGTCCAGGTGTAGAGGCTGACGCGCCAGTCCCAGGGAATCGAATGAGCGACATCGTAGGAAAGTAACGCGGCGGCCGAGCTGTTGTTGAAGTTTGGATTACCGGAAACCACCTGGTCGGCGCCCTGTTGCTGTTCGCTCCACATGAATAAACCGCCATCAGGTCGCCGAGCGGCAAGAGGATCTAGGGTCGCCTGGTGCGCGCCTTTGTAGAACAGTTTTGGCAGAGTTTCCTTTTCGGGCCGGCGAACGGCGACTGACTCGCGATTGATAATCTGTGAAACGTACGACTCGGTGTCGTTCATGTCGCCAATCAGGATTGCCTGCGTCGGGCAGACCACTACGCACGCCGGCTCAAGCCCGACATCGATTCGGTGGGCGCAGAAATTACACTTCTCGGCCGAATGATCTTCGGGGTTAATGAAGATTGCATCGTAAGGACACGCAGCCATGCATGCTTTGCAGCCGATGCAGATGGACTTGTCGAAATCTACGATCCCATCGGCGCGTTTGAACATTGCCGCAGTCGGGCAGGCAGTGGCGCAGGGGGCATGCTCGCATTGATTGCAACGGGTAACCTGATGTGCGCGGCGGGCGGTAGGAAACACGCCGACATCAACGTGCTTAACGTAAGTGCGCGTGACCGACAGCGGCACCAGGTTTTCGGATTTACACGCCGTCGTGCAGGCATGACAGCCAATGCATCGCGTGTGATCGATGACCTTGGCCCATTTCACCGCCTCGCTCTGTGGTTCGGCAACCATGAAAGCTCCCGTCTGTTATTTTGCGAGTGCGAACTATATCACGCTGAAGAGAGAACGATACAGATGGCAATGTGGCACGCGCATCTTGCGCGCGATTCACGGGCGGGACGCCCGTGCCACAGTACCGGGGATTGACAAAACCAGATGCGCATACCAAATTAGCCTCGGTCTAATGCTCGGTCGTCAAGCTGGCAGTTTCCCTGGAGGGTCGCTTCATGCGTCGTGTTAGTTCATTAATAACAATTGTTTTGCTGAGTCTGGCTGGGTTGGCTGCGTGTAACTCTGCGGAGAGGAAGACCACGAGCGCAGGACCTACTGCTTCCCAAACGCCTGGTCCAAAAGCGCCCACGGATGGCATCCGCCGCATAACTGTCGTCGAACTGAAAGATTTGTTGGCAAAAAATGAAGCGGTAGTTATTGATGTGCGAAACCAGGAATCGTATGACCTGTCACACATTCAGGGGGCGAAGCTGATTCCGGTGGCAGACACGTTGAAACATATCAATGAGTTGCCTAAGGACAAGTTGATCGTTACTTATTGCTCTTGACCAAACGAACATACATCCGCCGGTTCGGCGGTAACCATGAAAACAAAGGGTTTCGAAAAAACCGCAGCGCTCCTGGGCGGGTTTGCAGCGTGGCAAAAAGCAGGATTGCCGGTCGCCTCAAAACCCAAGTCCAATCCCTAAGACCATCCATGGCCTCTGAAGGTTGTCCACCATGCATTGTTCAAACTGCGGATCATATATAGCTCCAGGAGTGCGCTTCTGTTCCGGCTGCGGCGCTGCGGCAATTGATCCGGAAGCAACTCGGATAGTGCGAGCGCAAAGCGCGACGCCCGCGCGCGCAGGGGAGAATGATGAAGACTTTGAGGAAGTTGTTTTCACTGTCCGTCCGACAATGATCTTTATCAAGCTTGGTTACGCATTGGCAGTCATTGGCGCGATTGCTTTGGTATTTTTGTTGGCGACATTTACTCCGGTCCCTGCATACATTTCAGTGCTACTTGGACTCGCGCTGCTGCTGATTCCGGCGTATTACCACATCAGGCGAAACACTGTGCGCTACACCTTGACCGATTCGAAGATGGAAATCGACAAGGGGCTCATCGCGCGCACTACACGAAATATTCCGCTCAGCAAGATTCAGGATGTGACAGTTAGGGCCAGCATTCCCCAAAGGTTGCTCGGCTTTGGCGATCTCATCGTGGATAACGCAAGCGAAGAAGGTGGCACGACTGTCCTTCACAACATCAGCAATCCTCGCCGCTACGCTGACCTGCTTTTGCGCGAACTCCGACGCCGGCAGTAGACTTCCTTTCTGAACCCGAATGCCAACCGCTTTCGACGGCGGAACATCTGAAGTACTTAGGGTTCTAAACAAGGGCATTTTTCTTGTGAGGTCATCTTTTTGTCGATTTCATTGAGTTTAAAAACCTGTCTATGCCTGGCGGCAATGCTCCTGTTGTCATTCGGTGCGGCCAGCGCACAAAACTTCCCAACCGATCCGGCGGCGAAACTTCTTCCAAACAATCTCGGAGATTATCGAGCCGCCGGTCCGGTGGAATCGATAGAGAAAGAGCTGATGGACGATGAATCCGAGGTAGAGCCGTTCGGAATAACCTCATGGGCCAGGCGCACATATGTTTCCAAGGAGGGCCGGCGCTACTCAGCCCTCCTGATTACTACCACGAGTGATTCTGGCGCTTATTCTTTGCTTACCGATGCCAGAAGAGGTGTACAAAGGGATTCGGGGGGAGCGCAAACAAGTAGCGCGAAGGTCGGAACCGCTGACTTTTCTTATTGGGACGGCATGCACAACGATGTGTCTTTCTTCAAGGGGAAGGTGTTCGCCGCACTCCGGGACGATGGAGCGTCACGGGATATGACCGGGCTAATCCATTTTGGACGAGCGCTTGCAGGTACTCTTGATCGGGGGGAAGGCGACATTCCTGTTCTGGTTAAGCACTTGCCGGATTGGCAGAATGTTCAGCATCGGGCGCTATATGCCGTCACGCAAGGTGGTCTGAACAGCGTTTTCGCCGGTGAACCTGCATTGGATGCGGTGAAGTTTGAAGCTGGCACTGAAGTTGTGATTGGCGATTACAACAGTTCGTACCTTGTCATTGTTGAATTCAACACTCCGCAACTCGCAACCGACAACGACCAGCGCATAAGGGCGAAGCTCCAGGAATTGCGCAGCCAGGGACAGGCAATCCCTACGGCCTACCGCCGGGTTGGGAACTATTCGGTGTTCGTTTTCCACGCGCCCAGCGAGGTAGCTGCGAATCAACTGATCGACCAGGTGAAGTATGAGCAGATGGTGCAGTGGCTCGGCGAGAATCCCTATCGTTATGAGCGCGCCCTTCGTGAGTTTACGCAAACAACGCTCGGAGTCTTCGTGAATGTCGTCAAAGGTTCAGGACTGGCTTTGGTTAGTTGCTTAGCTGTAGGTGGTTTGATCGGCGGGCTGATGTTTGTTCGCAGACGTGCACAGCAGCGCGAGGCTGAAGCCTACTCCGATGCCGGAGCGATGCTGCGGTTGAATTTGGATGAACTGACTCCGGAAGTGGACCCACGAGATTATTAGGCCGCGGTAAATAGCGTCCAGATATTCGACAAAGTTCAGGTTGTCGGAACAAAAACAAAAAGCGCTGGGACCTTTCGGCCTCAGCGCTTTTTGTTACCCTGCTTGTAAAACTAGTGCGGGCTGCTGATCTTCCTGGGAGGCTCCCCCAAGCCCCTTCAGGACGGCGATCAGCAGCCTCGCAATGATTGCTCTCGGATTGCGTACAAACGTTTGCTCCGTTCCCCCGAAAGAGCGACCGCCTGCCTTTTTCAAGTTGCGAGAGGACGCCTCCCCCAAAGCTTCCACTCACCGCAATCTTCGAGCCTGACCCGATTTACCTTTTTCACCCTTTTCTGTCTGGTCTCTCCTTAAGCATCATTCGTGCCACATTAAGAGCGCCGGCGACCAGCTCACCAGGAGAATTGAATAACTCAGCAATTCACAGGAATCTGAACTAATCGGAGCGGCGCGACCTCTAGCTGGCAGTAAATTTATGGATTTATGCGTACATGTTCGATACAAGTCAGGCGGGTGAGCGCACGGTTAAGAGACAAGCGAGTCAAGGCAGGGCGTCGACTAGTTGATCAATTTCGTCCAGCGTATTGTAAACATGAGGAGCAATTCGCAATCGATCGCCGCGAGGCGCGGTAATGATGTTTCTCTTCTTCAAATGGGAGTAAAGTTCGAGAGGACTGCGTCCATCGGCGTTTCGAATGCAGACAATCGCGGACTTTTCGCCGGGCAGCCGCGAACTAACCAACTGATACCTGCCGTGTTGCAGGCGTTCACAAAGATGGTCTGTAAGTGTTTCCAGATAGCTGTGAATGCTCTCGACGCCGATTTTGTTCAGAAGCCTCAGGCTTGCTTCCAGGCCGTGAATGATCGATACCGGACCTGTGCCTGTTTCCCATGCCAGCGTGCCGGCGTTCCAGCCCTGATTAAAGTTGCTGTAGTCTTCCGGGTTTGGGACGCTGATCCAGCCAACGAGCGTCGGTTTCACTCGGTCGCGGGCTCGCGCCGAGAGATAAAGCCAGCCAACTCCTTCCGGCGTTAGCAGCCACTTGTGACAGGCCCCTGCCGCCACATCCACCAACTCCGCTTCAACGTCTACCGGTATCACCCCTACAGACTGGATCGCGTCGACTACCAACAGCGCATCATGTGCGCGTGCGGCCCGTCCGATCCGTTCAAGATCAGCGCGAAATCCTGACGCATACTGGACATGGCTAATTGCAACCAACCGCGTTCTGCTATCCAGCAAACCAATTAACTCGTCGATATCGATACGGCCGTCCCGCTCTTCACACATGCGCACTTCCACGCCAAAAGTTTCTCGCAACCGCAGCCACGGATAAATGTTTGAAGGAAACTCATTACGGAAAGTGACGATGTTATCGCCCTGTCGCCAGTCGAGACCGTTCGCCACTGTTGAAAGCGCGTCGGAAGTGTTTCGCAGGAAAGCAACCTGATCAGGTTGAGCGCCGAGCAGTCCGGCGAGCAACTGTCGCGCTCGTTCTTTGGTGGCGATCCAACTGCGAAAGTTTACGGAGCCGTTTTCCGAAACATCTCTTAATTGCGACTGAATGGCTTCGATGGCGGGCGTAGGCGGCGGCGAAACTGCGGCGTGATTTAGGTAGTTAGCGTGCCTGGTGACGGGAAAATGCGCGCGCAAAGAGTCGTTCATGGATTTGTCAGAACCGCCTAGCGGACGGGCTACTTAAAACCACCCGCTGACGCAGGTGGTTCTGACTTTAGGGCGCAAAAGGGTGGCCGTAGAATTCCTTATACAACCAGCCCAGCACTCGCGCTTCCGCGGTGCATAGAGTTTCCACCCAGCAGTTGATTAGAAAGTCGCGACGCCCGCGTGCGGAAGGAATTTTCTCCGCCTCTTTTACAACTGAACCGCCAGCCGATAACTCAAGCTTGTAGGCCTCAGCCGCTGACTCGTTTGCCTTCGACGCTGAATCCAGGGCGTTAAGCAGTTGGCTAATCCACGAATGCAGCGCAGGTTCAGTCGCATACTGTGCCAAGGCCTGGATGATTCCAATTGCCAGCCGATCTTCCGCCCGGTTGAAATCGAATACCGGCTCGCCCGCGGCACGGCTCTCCTGCTGTTTCCATTGGAAAACTTCTTCGACGTTTGGATGTTTGATGATTGCGACGCGCTGATCAAAATCAAGGAACCACTGAATAACCTCGGGAATGGAATCGAGATCGATCCTCCCCGAAGAATCGCGATGGAGGGGCGGCAGATTCAGCGGAGCCTCATCGGCTTCATCAGTTAGTGATGGTGAAGTCTCAGCGGTTTTCATGACTCATTCACGGTTTAGTTTAAACGCCGCGGTCACTTCCCCGACCACATCGCCGCGGCGGTTGCGCACCGGAAAAAACGCATAGCGTGAGACTGCTTCCAGGGATTCACCGGCAAGTATGCCCAGCTGCCGCAACGACTCGATCACGACTGTCGGACGCGCGCGATGATCGTCCCCGTCTTCAATCTTCAGCGCCAGCCCAAGGCCGCGCGGCCATTCATCACATGCCAGGATGCCGCAAGTGTAGACACCCTCAGCGCCAACTTTGGAAACCACTCGACCAGCTGCCGCCCGCATGATTTCAGTGTCCAGACGATCTTTCGTTCCACCAATCAACTCGGGATGCGAAGTCATGGCCGTCACGATTCGCGCGCAAGCGTCGCGGGTGCGTTTGTCAAAATCGGAGGGAGGTGAAACGAGGCGAGCATACATGAGAGCCATGGCCTTGACCGTGATTCCAAAAACCGGCACGCCGCAACCGTCGGTGCCCACCGCAATGTCTTCAATCGCAACGTCCGAGAATTCGCTAATCACTTTTCCTATCGCTTGCTGGACCGGATTGCCGGGCTCGTCATAAGTTTCAATTGGGGCGCCAAGCTGCAACGCGAGTGCGAGCATGCCCGCATGTTTTCCCGAACAATTGTTATGCAAGACATTAGGCGCCTGGCCCTGCTCGCGTAGCTCGCGAGCGGCGTCGGGGCTGTAGGGTTCGTGAGCGCCACATTTCAACGCCTCGGGACCAATGCCAATCTTCTTGAGCATCGAGGCGGCGATTTCAGTGTGGATCGGTTCGCCATTATGCGATGCGCACGCCAGCGCGATTTCTCTTTCGTCAAAGTTAAACCGGTCGGCAGCGCCGGACGTTAGCAGCGGAACGGCCTGGTGGGGCTTGGCGGATGAACGAAGGTAAGTAACCGTTTCCCGGGCTCCGAGTTGGGCCACAACCCTGCCATCCGGTTCAACAGCAATTACGTGTCCGCGATGCCGCGACTCGGTAAGACCACCCCGCGTAACCTCCACTAAAGGCTCAGGCGCGGGAATCTCCTGGTTATTTGCAGACGGTTGCTGGCTAACCTGCATCTCCATTCAACCTCGAGCTGGGATTTGATTGGACGGCCATGTTAACACGGCTTGTCAGAACCGGGAGCGATCCAAAAAAGGCAGGAGGTGTTCCTCCTGCCTGTCTTGAACTAATTGGTTTGGCTCAGCCTAGACCTTTTTTCTTTTAGCGCGTTTAGCGGGATAACTCAGAACTGTGAGCTTAACGGTGCGACGTCCAAAGCGCATCGCTTCCCTTGAACTCGGTATCCAAATATCAATCCGGCGACCACGAATCATTCCCCCAGTATCTGCCACGAGATATTCGCCATGATAGCCGGGCACTTCCAGTCTGACGCGGGAACCTAACGGCAACACCCTCGGGTCTGCTGCAATAATTCCCTTGCCAACCATGCGGCCGCTCGCGGTTTTGCCGCGCAAGCTGTAGGCGGTGGCCACGTAGTTCACCGCCGGCGCAACTGAAGTTTCAATCGGTTCCTCAGCTTTGCCAGCCGGGGACGACTCGGGCGTTACCAGGGATGTGACCGCTGACTTCAAGGCGTCTTCGGCTTCAGCGCGACGCAATGTTTCGCGTGATCCAATCGGGTCTTTCTGGGGATCCTGCTCGACCGTATCTCTCTGCTGGAATGATGAAAGTAAAGTTTCTGCTATGGATGGCTGGGCGGAAAAAACTATCAAACCAAAAAGGAGTACAACTGCAATTACTGCACTCCTATTCAAAAATGCTCTCATTCGTCGGGGCTCCTGTCCGATTGTGTATTTATCTCTCAGCGCCTGCGTGAGTCGTTCCCGACTCGACCTCCGGCTCGAGGAGTTGATGACAACGTCAGCCGGAGTTTGGGGTTCGCATCCCTCTTGCATGCACTAAGAACCCAAAATGCGTGGATTAAAATGAAAACAAGCGGGGCGTTGATACCCCACTTGATGACAGGAAAACTAGCATACGAGTTTTGGGCTGTCCACCGACCGAGTCTTCTAAAAAGGCTGCAAATTGGCCATAATTTGCGTAACTTAGGGAATGTTTAGAGTTAACTGCGAGCCACCAATTTGCCCGACAGAACTGCCCTGTTACCGTTCACGCAGACCTTCGGCGAACTGTATCCGTTTTTCGTTCTTCTGAGTTTTTCCGAGTCTTTTGGACGCTAAAAATGGTGTGAAGCCGGAGAATTGGAGGTTGAAAATGCCGTATCGAGAAATTGACGACTCGGTTCCGCTACTCCCTCGTCGCGCTTAGACCCCAAGGAAATTTTCCAGGATCTGCCTGCCCTCAGGGTGTTCATCATTGAAGAGTTCCGGATGAAACTGGACGCCGAACAGCGGTCGCTGCTCGTGTTGCATCGCCTGGATAGCGCATGTTTCGTTGAAGGCGGTGCGACGAAAGCCCTCCGGCAATTCCTTTACTTCGTCAAAGTGAGAATGCCACACAGTCAAACGACGAGGGAGACTTTTGAACAGACCTGCCTCACCATTTTCTCTAACTGTTTCTACTTCGAAAAAGCCGCGTTCACGCTTGGCGCCTTCGTAACCTTCGCCGGGTTCCAGCCGGCCCATCAAGTCGACCTTTGCTCCAAACGCAGCCGCGATTAGCTGATGACCGCCACAAACTCCGAGCAATGGCTGCGAAGCTTTCTTGATGATCTCGATAACCCCCGCCAGCGAGTCAGGATTGTAGTTGTCCCAGGGATGACTCTGTCCACTCAAAACGATGTGCGAAGGACGAACTTCCTCAAGACGTTTGAGCGATGCTGCATGATACGGTTCCGTTAGGATCTCCAATTGCTCACGTACGCGTTCAAGCCCCGCTCGCAATTCGCGCGGACTCGCGCCCTGGCCATCAATCGTATTGTCGATGAGATAAACGAGCGACGCAGACATGCGACAAGGTTACAAGCCCTTGGCCGGTTGGACAACTTTTTACTGGGACCGCGGGCGTCCCGCCCGCAATGAGCGCGCAGCGCGAACAAAACTGTATCAAAAAGTTGAGGGCTCGGATGGTTGAATTGCAATGGAGGCCCGCACTTTGGCTGAAGTCTGCGGGCGGGACGCCCGCGGTCCCAGTAAAAAGTTGCCTTTGGACCTAGGGGGTTGAGGCTTTAAGCGGTTGACCTTCTTTCGGACCGAGTGCGAAAAGCTTACCGTTGAACGCGCCGATGTAGATGCGTCCATCGAGAACGGCCGGAGTGGAATTTATATTCTCCCCGATTTTCAGTTCCCAAAGTCGTTCCCCGTCTTTGGCGGAGAGCATGTACATCCATCCTGATTTGTCACCAAAAACCACCCGACCGTCGACAACCGGCGACGTACCCCAGATAGGCGCGCGAACCAGGTGTTTCCAAACCTCTTCGCCTTTGTCGGCGCTAAGGCAATACATGAAACCATTGTTTGAGCCGATGTAAATCCTGTCTTTCACCACGATAGGACTGGCCCAAAAACCGCTACGCTCTTTGAAATTCCGGCTCAAACCGCCATCGGCTTTGAATTTCCACACCAGCTCGCCATTCGATTGGCGAAAGCTGTAGACGATTCCATCTTCCGCGGCGGTGTAGACTAAACCATTTGCGACGGCGGGAGTGGAATCGGAATCGGCCCCGATGTGCGCCTTCCAGACGATCGACCCATCCTCCCTCTTGAGTCGAAAAAGGTCGCCCTGTTCAGTGCCGATGTAGAAATTATCGTCGGCCACTGCCAGGCTTCCTTCCATCGAGCCAAGCCGCTCAGTTTTATAGATGAGCGATCCATCTTCAAGATTAAGGCAATAGAAAAATCCATCTTCAGAACCGAAGTACACGCGGTCATCGATCACCACAGCAGTGCCGTCAATCTCAAAACCGGCTTTGTATTTCCAGAGGAGCGTTCCATCTTTCGCATTGAGACAGTAAAGATAGTGATCCAATCCGCTCGCCAACAGACGATCACCTACGATTGCCGGTGTCGACTTCAAGCTGTCTTCGGTTTTGAAACTCCAAACGAGGGAGCCGTCATGTTTGTTAAGACAATAAAGATTGCCATCGGCTGAACCGAAGTGAACCCGTTCTTCACCCACCGAAGGCTGGCCGGGCCAACTGGTTCCGCCCCATGGATCTTTGTGCAGTCGTCCAGAGGTAAATTTCGTTTCAAACTCCCATAAGACTTCGCTGGGGCGATCCGACCACGGGCCGGTCCCGTAGAAATTTCGTGAAGGATTGCCCAGCCACGTCGGCACACTACTTGGCGGTGGCGGAGGATCGACTTTCGTCTCAGCGACAGTTTCTTTGACGAGACTTCCGCCGCAGCCGGCGAGCGTTAACGAGACAGCGATGATGGCAAGGCAGAGTACGGTCGAAAGATACCGGAAGCGCGAACCATGGAGGTTTTCTAAAGGAGAGTACATCGGGGGATGTGCAACGCAAACTATTAGTCTGCGGTCTTTCTTAATACAATTACGCAAGACTACCAGTTTGCGTTACTGGGGGCTACTGCCCCGGGGCCAACCACTCGCCGCCATAAATTACTTCAGCTGCCCCGGTAATGACAACCTCGCCGTCTGCGCGCCAGTGGATTTTTGCTTCTCCACCCGGCATCAACACCTTGACGAGTCTTTCCGTTTTGTCGTTTATCATTGCGGAAACCGCAGCCGCGCAGGAACAGGTGCCCGAGGCTTCGGTCTCTCCCACGCCTCGCTCCCAAATACGCAGGCTTATCGTTTTGCGATCGTCTACTCGGATAAAGACGACATTCGTGCGGTCCGGAAATTGTTGGTGGCGTTCCAGCGATTTGCCTATTGCGCGCCAATCGAGCTCATCAAAGTCGTCGACAAAGATGCAGCAATTTGGGTTTCCCATCAGCAGAGCGGTTACTTTGAACGTTGCGCCATCGACGGTTAATTCGTAGTCAATCACTTTCTCCAGCGGCGGTTCAACCAGCAAAGGGATTGATGGTGAGTCAAATTTCGGTTGGCCGAGTTCTGAATCAAAAACGTAGCGGCCTGGTCCAGGATTATCCAGCAACGTATACAGTTTCACTCCTGAACGCGTGCTGAGCCGAAGCTGCTCGGCATCCCAAAGTTTTTGGTAATAGATATACGACGCCGCGCAACGCGTGCCGTTGCCGGACAGTCCGGCTTCGCTGCCGTCGGGATTGAAGATGCGCACGTGGAAATCTGCTGCGTCATCTTGCGGAGGACTGATCACCGCGATGCCGTCGGCGCCCGCGCCGTAGTGTCGATTGCAGATGCGGCGGGCAAACTCACCAAGATGCGAAGCCTCACCATTGGGCGCGATGTGGCTGAGATCTTTTTGCTCGATAACGATGTAGTCGTTACCGAATCCGTGAAACTTTACGAAGCGTGGAGGCATAAGATTTCAAGCAGAAGCCCGCGCGTCAGCAAGGGCTCAAAGATAGTGTTTTCTACAAACCTCAAATAAGAAGGTTCTGCCTTACGGTCGGGCTTCTGATAGGGCTTCCGTCTTTCCGGCGAATGAAGCAAGCAGTACCGCAATTGGATCGATGCAAACCGACGGCGGATTCGTGCCTTCCGGATAATTGTTGACCATGATTGAGAAAACCAGCCGCTCACCCGAAGCGCTGGTTAGATACCCCGAAAGACTTGAAGCAGAACTTAACGTGCCGGTCTTGGCGCGAACATTGTTTTCGGCCACGGTTCCTTTCATGCGATTCCGCAGTGTGCCGTCTACACCTGCAATCGGCAGGGCTTCGCGAAATGCGTTTGCGAAACGATGTTTGTGCATATACGTGAGCATTGCGAGCGTAGCTTCCGCCGTGATCATGTCGTTGCGCGAAAGCCCGGATCCATCAGTCAACGAAAGTGAGGCCGGATCGACGCCCGCCTCTTTTAGAAAAGTTCTGACCACTTCGATACCACGGCCTTCGCTGGTTCTGCTTTGATTCGCGACCGGCGCTGATCCAACGCTCAACTCACCCAGAGTGCGCAGAATCAACTCGGTATAAAGATTCTGGCTGGGCTTCAGAGTTTGCGCGGCTACCAAACTAAAGGG
The DNA here is from genome assembly GCA_035557535.1 of Pyrinomonadaceae bacterium. GTDB lineage: Bacteria > Acidobacteriota > Blastocatellia > Pyrinomonadales > Pyrinomonadaceae > PSRF01. The sequence continues at coordinate 111,606 of DATMDU010000063.1, read as the reverse complement.
GACCGACTCTTTGCGGGTGATCTCAAACGGTTGGGAATTGAAATCCAAAGCAATATTAGCTGCTGCGTTCATCGGACCTTTGCGAATGACGCTGCCGCCCGAATACGAGTCGATGCTGCGAGTCTTGCCTTTGATCGTTACGCCCTGTTGAGCAAGCGCCGCCCGCAGCAAATACGCAAACAACAAAGCCGGTCGCGAGATTGCCATTCGCCCGGTGTAGCCACCGTCGTTCAGTGCGATCGAGCCTTTGAACTCGACCACGTCGGAATTCAGGGGACGGTAAATCTCGAGATCTCTTTTGGTGCCGTTGGGAGCGGTCGTTACGTGATTAGTGATGCGCAGCAAAGGGTCGGGTGGTCCAGTGGTAATTACCGCGGGCGCGCCGATCTTGTTGCCGGGTTTTACGGATGTGTCCAGGTAATTGTCGTTAACGGTCAGCGCACTTACTTCCGCTCCATACCACCACTGCAAATCTTCCCAATGCCAGCCGGTGCCGTATGGCGGACCAGAAAAATGGGATTCATCACCGACCAGGTCGCCGTCAACACGCTTGACGCCCGCGGCGACGATCCGCGACGCGAGATCGTCGATGCCTTTGAAATAATTCCCTTCGTTGAAGCGAAATCCGATCGACGGATCGCCGCGCCCGTAAATGATCAGATCCCCCTTGACCACTCCCTTCGCATCCGGCTTAGGAATCGAATAAACAGAAGTGACAAAACGATAATCAGGCGTCAGACGGTCGATGGCGGCCGCCACCGTATAGAGCTTCATGTTCGACGCCGGGCGCAAAAGCTTATTCGAGTTTGATTCAAAAATTACCTGGCCCGTGTCGAGTGAGGCTACTTTGATCCCAACCATTGCCTGGGCCAACTCCGGTTTTCGCAAAACTTCCGCGATGCGGGACTGCAGCTCCGGGAGCGTGCGTGTAATTTGCGCTGGAGAGGGCGTGCGGATCTGCGCCGGTGCCGGAGTCGGCGACGCGAGGGGCGTGGGGCTGGCAACTGGACTCGGGCTCGGCGTTGGCGCGGCTTCAACAGCTGGCGGTGTAGTTCTCCGCAGGCGCTGTGGCTGTTCCTGAGCGCGCGCAACCGGCACGGCGGACTGAAGCACCGATAAAAGCAGAAGTGATACCAGGAATGGAAATCCAGCTTTGTGTTTATACATTTCTTAGTGGTTGAAGGTGATTAGTTTAGTGGTGATAGGCGACTTTTTACTGGGACCGAGGGCGTCCCGCCCGCAATGAGCGTAGCGCGAACCTCCAAGTGAACTTAAAGTCAGTCAGCTTGTCAATCGTCTGGGATGAATACACCGCGCGGCACATGATCCACGCGTTGGGTTAAGTGTTCACAAGTATTGATACTACTGTTGGACGTGAAGTATAAAACTGCCGCTCAGACCCTTTCAGGCTGTCACCTCATTCCCGTGCTGTCTGCAAGACACGGCTTCTAAAAGAAAGGCGAAAACCGATGCGTCTAACTGCAAGACTCTTAGCGCTTGTCCTCTGATTGTCGCCGCCGCTTTTTCAGATATGGTTTCTCCCGTTAGTAAGTGCTTCGATTGCGACAGTGATTGTTTTGCGGTACTGCAAAAGTGCAATAAGGACTGCAAAGGAAACCAGTCCTGCATCGAGGGGTGTATCAGAGCCGACGTGGAATGCAAGAAGAAATGCGGGCCAGCCATGGAGGAAGGGGAAAACTAAGGTTTGGTTGGCACGTTGAAAGGTTGAGCTAGCTGAGGTGCCCTTTCGCCATCTCAGAGGTGGAGCTAATAGTGAAGTTAAATAAGATACCAAGAATCGCCACGACGCTCGTTTTGTTGACCATTCTGATTTTGCCGGGACTTCTCGGGCACCAGCCGGAATGCGACGGCCAGAATAGGATAGCTCCCGCAGAGTACGACTACTACTCTCTGGCGATTGCATCCATCGTGAACACCGCAAGAGAGGCGTCCAAACTTCCAGACGTACCGCAGCGAGTCAAACTCATGGTTGAGGCAGTCAAGCTTTTACCAGTTTCTCAGCATGACGAGAGACTTCGGCTGATGGATGTTGCTCTGCGCGACTTGAAGGAGTGGGGCTCTGCTGAGAAGGCGACTTGGTATCAGCGAATCACCGCGGCTGAATTGCGAAATGATGTGCTGGCTGTCTATGCGACCCTGGATCAGGAAAGAACCAGCCCTGCAAAAGGAATTGCAGGTGGAGGCGAAATCTTCTGCCGCTAACAACACGTTCAGTTCGCTAAAGGACCGGAACTGGTTTTCTAAGTTCAGCGAGAACAGTGCGCTTGCCGACCAACCGGCGAAGATCGCTCTTTCCCTAATCGACAAGGATCCCGAGAAAGTATTGGGCCTCGTCGTTCAGAGTCTCCAGGGAGGAACTGTCTCCGCCGTATTGCTTGAGATCGTTCAAAAGCTGACTCAAAACGGAAACCGGCCGATGCTCGACAAAGTCGAAATGGCTATCGGTCGATCCCTGGCGAGAAATGTAACGCTTGATCCATATAGTCTCAGTTTTGCCGCTTTGCTCGTATTAGCCGATAAGGATATGTCGTCAGCGACAAAGAGCGCCTTTACCAGCTTCCTCATGCGCTCGCTTCAGGCGTGGGCTATTCTTGCCCAGGAGCCCGGCACCGATCCATCGTATATAAACCGTACCTTCTTCGCTTTTTCAAATACTGTGCGCCTGGTTATTTCACCCGAGCAACTGGTCGTTTTCGATGTGGTTTTGGAGCGAGTGCTGCCCCTGGTCCCTGAAAAAATGAAGTCGGTAGTCCAGAGGGCTCAGCCCGAAACATTTTCGGAGCCAAGGGAGAGGCTTACTGACATATTGAAAGACCCTGCTCCTGCGAAGCGCGACCTCCGCCTCATCGGTCTGATTTCTGAGCTCCTGGAGAAACAATCAGGAGACGTTGATAATAATCTTGACCTGGCTTCTGACGCTATCAGCGGCTTCACCGACCCGGAAGCGAAATCCACTTACACAGATCGTTTAGCGATTACTCGTATTGACCAGTTCGTGAAACAAAAGAAGTTCATTGAAGCTCAACAACTCGCCGGATCGATTTCTTCAGAAGAAACGCGAGCGTGGGCGTTGCTGGTTTTGTCATCAGTAGCGGCGAAATCAGATCAGGTTATTGGGTTCGAGTTCGTCAGCAATGCGTTGAAAGCGTTGGATAAAGCATCACCAAGCCCGCATCAGGTTGAGCTGGCGCTCATCGCCACTGCGATGTTGGCGAAGAACGATCCTCAGCGAGCGTTTGAAACATTGTCGACCGCTGCAAGGTACGCCAATTCATCTCCCTCAAAGGTCAAAGTGAAACAGGCTTTTGCCTTTGGACTCAATGCACAGATCGGAGAAGCGCACATAAAGCTCGGGGTCTCTCCCGAAAGCCTGAGTGAATTAAAAATCGATCCACCCCTCTCGTCTCTTGCTACCACAGATTGGTTTCGTGCGGATCAAATAGTGGGTGACATTCGCGAGCCTTCGCTGCGACTTCAACTAAAGCTACAGTTCGCCGGAGCCATGCTGGCCAAAGGACCGACGCCCACCCAAAAAGAACAGGATCCCAAACCAACCGTCAGAAACTGACTCGACACGTTTTACTCGCCTTGACCTAAAACACTCTACCGGCGACTACTCAGCTGGCGATGTCTTCGGTGACGGCACTGCGTGACTGGCACGAACCTGGGCCATCAAATCCTGAAAACGCTGATCATCTTTCAACGTAGCCCAGTTTGGATCATTTTCGAAACAGAGCAAGTTCTCGTTACCCAAAGCAATGGCGCGGCTCAGCCACTCGAAAGCTTCGTCGCGCATTCCCTCGAGCGCATATACTGACGCCACCGAATAAGCGATATCAGGATCGACTTCCGCGTTTCTCATAACCGACGGCGAGAGTTCGGCCAGTGCCTCATCGCGTTTTCCCTGAGCACTCAGAAACATCGCCATGAAGGGACGGATGCCATGCATGTTTGGGTGGCTGGCGACCGCCTGTTTCATCAGGCTAGCCGCAGCATCAGTTTGACCCGTGTAATAAAGCGAAAGCGCGCGGAAAGTTCTCACCAACGGATTATCAGGATCGCCGGCATGGTCTAACTGCCGGGACACCTCTTCGAAGTTTCCCATGTACATGTAAACGAGCGCGCGATTGTAGCTGGCGACGACATGGGCCGCCGGATCCAAACGCATCAGTCGTTCATAGCTGCGCAAGGCGCGGCCATACTCGCCGTCCAGCCGGTGCAGCGTGGCTTTCACAAAATGGACGACCGGCTCATCGGGCGCCTCGCGCCGCGCCTGGGCCACTTCTTCGCGCGCTTTCTCTTTTTGTCCTCGCCAAAGGTAAACGAAGACCATCAGCATGCGCGCCTCAATCAGTTTTGGATCGATCGCCAGGGCCTTGTTGAAGGCCACCTCCGCGCGTTCGTAGTCTTCGGCGCCGCCAAACCCTTTGAAAACCCGGTTAACAAAACAAGCGCCGAGGCCGTCGAGAGCGAGCGCGAAATTTGGATCGAGTTCAATGGCGCGTTGGAAATGTTCAATCGCGGCATCGCAGTCCTGTTGGGCCACGGTGCGGAAAATGAAACGCGCAAACAGATCGCGCCCTCGTAAATATTGTTCGTAAGCCGCCGCGTTTTGAGTCGACGGTTTGGCAATTCCCACCTGCTCAGTCGGACTTAACTCCAGCCGGAGCCCTTCAACAATTCGCTGGGCGATGGTGTCCTGGACCACGATGATGTCGGCGGCGGAAGTGTCGATGCGATCACTCCAGATGATATCGCCCGAGGCGACGTCGAGGAGTTGCGTGGTTACGCGAAAACGCTCTCCTATGTGGAAAAACCCCGCCGTGAGCACGGCGGTAACTTTCAATTCCTGGCCCACCGCGCGCGCGTCAACCTGCTGGCCCTGATACTTGGCTATCACGGATGATGGACGCACCACCAGCGAACGCACCCGCGCCAGTTCGGTTATCACTGCATCGGCAAGAGAAAACTCATAGAAGGTTGAAGCCGGATCGTTGTTCAAATTTCTGAACGGCAGAATTGCGAGACTCTTCTTTTCCTGGTCGGCGATGGTAGTAAACGGCGTCTCATGAATCGTCGGCTTCGTAGAAGTCGCGATTCCGGGGGCTGCGGTTGGGGAGTCTTTGGTCTTTGATTTTAACCAGCGCATCGCTCGCGAAACCGGATTCGCACCCGGCAGGTGGCGCGCCGGTTCATGGCTTAAACTGGCGAAAGGCTGGCCGGTAGTTTCAGACGCCGACACTTCCTGAAGCACGGCGCGCAGTTCATCACGCACCTCTTCCATTTTTTGATGCCGCTGGCGTGGCTCCTTCGCCATACAGCGATCCAGCAATTGTTGAAGGCGTGCCGGAATTTCCTGCTTTCTAAGTTCGGCTACTGGCCGAGGAGCATCGTGCAACACGGCGTGACGCACGTCGATCGTCGTCTTGCCGCGAAATGGCCAGGTGCCGGTGAGCATTTCGTAAAGCAACACGCCGGTGGAGAAGATATCGGCACGCTTATCGACGCGATCGCCGCGCGCTTGTTCCGGGGCGGCGTAGGTAGCCGTCCCATAGGGGACGCCAACCTCAGTCAGATCGGTGCGATGCAGCGCGGCCTTTGCACCTTCTTCCTCGTCGTCCAGCAACTTGGCCAGTCCAAAGTCGAGGACCTTCACCTGACCTGAAGGCGTGACCATTACGTTTCCCGATTTAATGTCGCGATGAATTATTCCGCGCGAGTGGGCAGCGGCGAGCGCGTCAGCAACCTGCAAACCAATCAGGAGCGCGCTCTTCAACTCGAGTGGATGCCCGTCTACGAGTTGGCGCACGTTGCGACCTTCGACGTATTGCATGGCGATGAAATGGTGACCTTCCACTTCATCGAGATCGAAGATGGTGCAAATGTTCGGATGATCGAGAGAAGAAGCGAGGCGAGCTTCGCGTTCGAAACGCTTGAGATTTGCCTCCCGTGCAGTCAGTTCCGCGGGTAGAACTTTGACGACGACGGTGCGTCCGAGTTTCGTATCGGTCGCTTTATAAACTGTTCCCTGCCCGCCAACGCCGAGCTTTTCAAGAATTTTGTAATTGCGCAGGGTCTTTCCAATCATGGAAAGTTTGATGAATGCTGTTCGGGAATCGAAGCCTGAAGATTGCTACCTTGGGAATCAAGGGCGAGCATCGCTCACACTACCACTTCTGGTCAACTCAGAAGTGCGTGTTTTCACGAGAATATTTAAATAGGAACGGATTAGTTCTGGCGCCGCCTTACCAGTTTTCCGGCTATAAGCCAAAACGGCTGCGATACTCAGCTGAAACGAGGAACGACTTGACCATCTGAGCGCGATGAAAGTCGCCGCCAAATTCGTTGAGCTTGGTAAGCCAGAAATTGTAGCCCTCGAGGCTGGTGTCAGGCGGATCGCTGGGATTTCGTTGCAGGTAGCCGAAGTACTGCATGAGCACGAAGGCAGGGCTAAGCTCGCGTTGGGTAAAAGTGGAACTCTCGGCTGTCAGGCGGAGGACGCGCGCGCGCGCTGAACTGCCAGCGCTCGTAGGCGCTCCATTAAACTCAGCGATTGCAGCCGCGATTGCTTCGGCCGCAAGGGGATTGCCCGCCGTCCCGTTAAGCAGATTCACAAATTCCGTGGGCGTCAGATTTAGCGGATATTGATTTGTGAAATCGGATTGCTCAACAAAATTCTCCAGGAAAGCAATCTTATTGTTTTCCAGCAACTGCTGCCAGCCGGGAGTGCCTACTACCACGCCCTGCGAGGTGGTCCTGGCATCCAGGAGAAACTCATTGAGAAATTGCGGCGGCTGTGCAAACGAAGCTTTATAGGCGCGGTAGATCAGGAAGCCCGTTTCCTGGAATTCGATCGAAAGAAAGAAAGCCGCAGATACATTTTCGCGGCGGTCTGCGACGCAGGTAGCATTGGCGCCGCAAGCTACGATCTGGTTTGACCAGAAAGCGAGGCCCGCCGCATCTGGTTCACGGTTCAGAAAATCGCGGTAGTGCTGGCGAACAAAAAACTGCGCGTCGTCCACCGGGTTTGGATTGGCGCTGCTGTCGTTGTCGCTGATGTTTAAAGTGGTAGACGAAATCGCTCCCAGAATCCCGCCCTCTGGACTACTCAACGAAACTATTAATTGCTCCGCGCTTTCGATGAAAGCATCGTCAGTTATGAAGATTGTAATGGTGCGGCTCGTTTCTCCGGGGGCAAAGGATACCTGACCAATAACCGTTCCCACGTCCCTGCCCTGAGTTCCAGTGCCGTTGCTGCCTGAATAGGTGACGGTCGCTGCCTCTGAGGTATCGCCGCTTCGTGTCACCGTGAGCGTAACAATGGTGGTTCCTTCAGCGACACTGTAGCTTGCCGCGCTGAATTCAATAACGCGAGCTTGCGTCGTAAAGTCTAGTGTTTGATTTGAATCCAGAGGGCCAACGGTGCGGCTGGCGGGGTTAAAGACGAAATCGGGTTTCGAAACACTCACCGCATATAGGCTGCCTGCCGGCAGAGAATTAAAGGAATAGTTACCGTCAGCGCCCGTGATCGTCGATGCTATTGGACCAAGCGAGCCGGAAAGGGCCACGGCCACGCCCGTCACAGGGGCGTCGCTGGCATTGGTGACACGGCCACTGATCTGGTGTGTATTAAGCGTGACGGAGAACGAGTTTTGCTGGTCTGACGAGATATTCGTATAGGCTTGACTGACCGGAGTGAAGGAGTGGTACAGAAGCGTGGGCGCCACCGAGTAGTCACCACCGGCGGGGAGATTTGCAAATGAGTAATCTCCGTTTGAGTTGGTGGTTGCGGTAGCAGTTTGATAGCCCGAAAGCGAGAGCACAATTCCCGCTACGCCCGTATTGTTTACATTGACCACGCGCCCGCTGATCGTCGCGCGATTGCGGGTGGCCACAAAGTTAGCGATTTGATGGGCCGTCAAATTATTGAAGGTTACCGGCGGTGAGAAAACATAATGCGGTTGTGAGGGCGTCAGGGTGTAGTTGCCTCCGGTGGGCACCGTGAACGAATAGTTTCCACTCGTGTCAGTGCTTGCGGTGCCCGTTTGCGATCCCGAGAGAAGGATTGAAATACCGCTGACTCCTGCGCCGTTTTCGGTGACCCGGCCGCTCAGAGTAATAGTGGACGTGGCCGCGAAGTTTGCCGTCTGATCCGCAGATAGGTTGCTGAACGTAAAGCTCGATTGTGCAAACGTGTAGGGTGGTTTAGCGATCGCGACCACATACGAACCGCCGTGCGGCAAAGTCAAACTGTAGTTGCCGGTCGCATCCGTCACCGTGGTCCCATTTGTTTCGCCTGAAAACGTAACACTGGCCCCGCTTAATGGCGTCCCACTCGACGCCTCAGTGGCTCGCCCGCTGATTGTATGAGTAGTGAAAATTGTCGAATAGTTGTGGTATTGATTAGCGGAAAGTGTATTGAACGTTCTTGAGGGTGGATTAAAAGTGTGCGCGAATAGCGTTGGGGTGACGGTGTAATCGCGATCCGACGGGAGATCATCAAAGGAAAACGTGCCCATGTTGTCGCTTTGGGTGGTGGCGCTTTGCGCGCCTGTCAATGTTACGGTCAGTCCGGGCAGCGGACTGCCGTTCGCGTCGACCAGGATCCCGCCTATTGAATATGTGACGAAGGTTGCCTCGAAATCGAGCGTTTGGTCGGCATCAAGGTTGGAAAAAGTTCGACTCCCGGGAGAGAAAGCATAACTGGTCTTCTGCGGCCTCACGGTGTAGGTTCCATTCGCCGGCAGATTTCCGAAGGAGTAAATTCCGTCTGCGCCCGTCATGAAGTTGGCGGTTTCCGAACCTGAGAGAGAGACGCTTACGCCGGCAAGCCCGTTGCCGTTAACATCTGTCACGCGACCTGCTATTTCGTGGAAGTTGAAGGTGGCGACAAAGTCAGCGGCCTGATCACTTGAGGGAGTGACGATTGTGGTGCTGCCGGGGTTGACTGTGTGAAAGTCGAGTTCAGGCGTAATCACATAGACGCCGCTCGTTGGCAGGTTCAAAAAGTGATAATGCCCGGTGCTGTCTGTCGTAGTCGTTACCGATTGCCCTCCACTCAAGGCCACCAGCATCCCTGCGATGCCCACTCCGGCTTCGTCTACGATCCGTCCTGTTATGGCAAACTCCGCCGAAGGTGCGCCACTGAGGTAAGCAGCCAGCTCCCCCCGCCGTTGCGTCACGCATTCCGCATTGGAACCACATTGTAAAATCCGGTCAGACCAATAAAAGTGGGCGGCCGCATCGGGTGGTCGTCCAAGCTGGGCCATAAATTGCTGACGCACGTGCTGCACCGGATCTTCGTCGGAGGTTTCAGTCGTGATGACGTCGGTAGTTTGTGCTTGAGAGTCCAGATGGGTGTAGAGGGAATTGATAACGGTGAGTTTGCCGGTGGCTGAATCAGCAACGATACGATTAGCACTGTCCACACACTCTACTTCGTCAATGATGGCATTGCCGATACCGAGCAGGTTTATCGCTGAGCTCGCTCTGTGGCTCCAACCATAGTGTGACTTTTCGATGAGGACGCGTTCGATGCCATCGAGATAATGCCCGGTCGTGCCAAAATTCGAAACGTTCATGTGCAGGCCCGTGATCTGTACCAGATCAATTGGGTATACGGGCGGAGCGGAAAGGTCTGGCACGCTTGTCAGGCCCATGAAACCACCCTCGTCCAGGAAAACATTCCTGACTATCACTTCTCTGCGGGGTGAATCATTACTCGGTGCGGCTGCGTTTCCGATATCGATCCAGGAAAACGGAGCAGTGGTCATCTTTCCATAGAGCTCTGCGCGCTGACCGTAGTCAATAAACACCGCATCGGAAATAGTGATCCCTTTCCATTCCAGATTCTGAATGATTGATGAATAAACACCGCTCGAACAAGCGCTGCCGAGGACCACGCTCTGCTCAAAAGTGAAATCGCTGCGCACGGCCAGCACAATAGCTCCACCCTGGACCAGGCTGCTCAAGCCATAAAATTCACAGTGCCTGACAGTAGCTGAACCAATATCGGCAAGCGCGAGACTGATCAGCGCATCATTCTCCACGTCGGGAGTACCAATGAAGACAATGTCCTGGATTAGAAACGTATCGAGACCTGAAATTGAAACAGCGCTAGCAAGCTCGCCGGTGCGCGGGGCAAACTCTGAAACCAAATCAAGCCCAGCGGACAGCTCATTCCCCGGAGCAGTTGGGGGCGGAACGGGAGTAAGTGATCCCACTCCACTGATCGTCAAGGAGGTCGCCAGTCCGGTGAAGTTTTTTGAAACGGGTGTGTAAATCGCATACCTCCCGGCGGGCACCGACAGGGTTCCCCCACCAGCATCTGCGATTGCATCCAAAGCGCTCTGCAGCGCCGGTCCATCATCGGCAATCCCGTCGCCAATTGCGCCAAACGAGCTCAGATTAAAAGTATTCGATGAAGCGCTGGTCTTTCCGGTCGAAGATTTAATGGCGCCATGGACTACGGGCAGCGTTTGGCTCGTGGGACGCCCGAACATCGCCCCGGACACCGGTAGAGCGATCAAAATCAATAAGAAGAGAACCGCGGATTTCGTCATCACAACCTGGTAACTCCCCGCACGCACGCTTCCAGACTGCGGCGAATTGTGGGGGAGGGTTGTCCAGTGAGGCTTGCAATAAAGCCGGGTAGAAGTCTTTGCACCGTTGGGGCCGAGAGACGCTTCCAAAGTATACGCTATTCTCCGCTGTATTTGGGATTTCGTTCTATAACCCTTGCCTAGCGCAAACCATTAGACGGGTTGGACCGTCTCAAAGTCGAAGAAATGATGTTCCGCGTGGCCGCTTGTAGCAGCTGGATAGGATTGGGCCCGTGGTTTAGGATCCAGCGGAAACCATTTGACCGGAACGACGTACAAAACCCGGGAGGCAGGATATGTTTTGTCCAACTTGCGGAGTGGCGCTGGCTACGCAGCTAAAATATTGCAACCGCTGCGGTGCTCATCTGATGCCCAGGGACCAGGCGGATGAGATTGAGGCATCGGAAAAGAGCTTGCGCGATGAAATGGTCGATCTGTTTTGGGCTACCGTAATCGGCCTGGGTTTGATTCTCGGCGGGATGGCCTTAATAAAAAATGCAATGCATCTCAGCGATTGGATCCTGGTGGTTTACCTGATCATCAGTTCGACAGCCTTCACGGTAAATTTTGGTTTAGGCCTCTGGCAGATACGCAGGTTCGCAAGGCTGGTCCAGGAAGCGAGGGCTGGTTTGGGACCAGGGTCACTCAGCATTGAACAACTAAATAGCGAGAAAGCGAAAGCAACGCTTAATCCTTCACCAAGCGTCACGGAGAGCACTACGCGTTCGCTGGATCTTAGATCAAAAGAAGAATTAACCGACTAAGGTCACGAATCAAATGTTGCCAAAAGTTCCTCACCACTGATAGTGGCCGTACCTACTTTGCCAACCACAATCCCGGCAGCATGATTGGCGAGGGTGGCAGCTTCCAGCATCGAAGCACCGGCGGAAAGAGCCGTTGCCAGCGTGGCTATAACCGTATCGCCTGCGCCGGTTACATCATAGACTTCGCGCGCGGTAGTTCCGACGAAGACAGGGTCGCCATCGCCTTCCAGCAGCATTATTCCGCGGTCTCCCCGGGTGATCAAAACGGCATCGCAACCAAGCCGGGCGCGGATCATTCGTGCAGCCTGGTGCAGGCCTTCGTCCGAGTCCTCCTCCAGATTTGTCATCCGCAAAGCTTCGTGATGATTGGGCGTGATCAGGGATGCGGGACGATAGCTGGAGAAGTTTCGAATCTTCGGATCAATCAGCACCGGCATGCGCGCGTATGCCGCCGGCAGGATTTCATCGAGAATGTTTTGGGTAACCACGCCCTTGTCGTAATCGGAAACTACGAAGGCATCAGCATCCAAAATGGCCTCTTTTAACGCGGCGACGATGCCCTCCTGAACCGAACCATTGATCGGAGTTCGCGATTCTCGATCAGCGCGCACTACCAACTGACTGTGAGCGATGATGCGAGTCTTTACGGTTGAAGGTCGGTTTTGATCGACGACGAGAAAGCTCTCTTTTTGTAACGGACTCTTCTCTTCGAGTCGTCTCCGCAGCCGCTCACCCGCTGGATCGTTTCCGACTACGCCTATGACACAAGCCTGAGCGCCCATCGCGGCCGCATTAGCCAGCACATTTGCTGCGCCACCCAGATGAATCGATTCACGACGAATGTCTACAACCGGAACCGGCGCCTCAGGCGAAATTCGGGTGACGTCGCCCCACACAAATTCGTCCAGCATCACGTCGCCCAGGATCACAATCTTGCGCTGGCTCATCGACCGAACAATCTGGTTAGCGCGTTCTTTGGTTAGTTGGGCCATCTCAAGCTCATGTAACGCAAACTGTTAGTTTGCGGCTTCCTTATCACCCTACGCAAACTAACAGTTTGCGTTACCTTGCGCTTTCCCTGAGAACCCTTTCAATTGCTGCCATAACACGATTAACCGGCACGCGCAGAATGCACTCCGGCAGATCAAACTTTTCGCAGAAGTAACCATGACAGGGTTGGCACTCCATCTCCTCGTAAACAATCTCAGCTGCCGACCCGGGAGCGTCTGAAACCCAGGGACGCCAGTGGGCCGTGTTGGACGAGCCGAAAATGACGACCGATGGCGTTTCTACTGCCGCCGCCATGTGTGCGATGCCGCTATCATTTCCCACAAATAAGCGAGCCCGCGCCAGGAGCGCTGTTATCTCCGGCAACGATAAGTCGTCAAACGAAACGACTGCCGCTGAAGCACTGCGCTGAAGTGCCGCGACTGTGGAGGTTTGGCTGGGCGTAGTGATAACGACAACCGGAAGGTTCTGCTCAGAAAGTGCGCGTGCCACCTGCCCAAAATTTTCCGCCGCCCACTGTTTGGTTGCGAATGCGGCCGCAGGATGAACCACAACAAAGGGAGTGTCGCCGAGCCCGGCTTTACGAAGTTTGGCGGTCACTGCGGCGGCGGCCTCAGCGGTGACCGCCAGAAGGGTGCGAGGACGGTCGCTTACCGGCACACCCGTCCATCCCAGGAGCGCGAGTTGCTGTTCCGCTGAATGAGTATTGTCCCTGCGCCAGAGGGCTGATGACGACGGCGAGAGATGACTGTGGAGCCACGCGTACTGATACGTTTCAAAACCGACGCGATGTTTGGCGCCGGTTGCTCGCGTCAAAAGGGTTGCCGTGGTACCGCCGTGCAAATTGTAAACAACGTCATAACGATTTGTGCGCAACCGGCGAGCAACGAGAGCGCGTGAAGCCGCCCTGCCCTTTGCTACGGTGATGACGTTGTCGATGTAGGGATGGCCCTCAAGCACCGGCGCCACCCAATCCTCAACCAGGATGTCGATCGCCGCATGAGGTAGAAATCGTTTCAACGCGAAGAGCGAAGGCGTCGCCAGGACGGTGTCGCCGATTGAACGCAGCCGCACGACCAGAACCCGCCCGACAGTTTTCCAGTCCCAACGCGCCGGGCCCAAAGGCTGCGGGTCGGCATTCAGGTCAGAAAATTCATCTGAGTCGGCGCCCCGGTCTGCGTCGACTACCCTGCCCATCGCCAGTTTTCGCAGTTGGGGAGACGATTCAACGATGTCGCGAAGGCTGTTCAAGTCGTTATTTGTTTTCGATTTCGGCTTCGACTTCAATCGTTGCTTCATCAACCAGCATTACGGGAATGTCGTCGCGGATAGGATATAGCCGGTGGCATTCGACACACTTCAATCCGCTGCCATCCGGTTTCAATTCCACGTTTGCCTTGCAAGCGGGACAGGCGAGAATCTCCAGTAAATCCTGACTAATTGCCATGGGCTTAGACCTCACTTTGCGGTTTCGTTCCTGCTTGATACAGGCGCCCAGGAACGAGGCATTGGGAGCGCAAAGCTTAACACAAGCGACACGCCCGGAGCAGCGAGACGCTCACGCCCGTCCTTGTGCAATTAGCTGGGCGTCCTTTGCGGAAGCCTTTGCGCCCTTTGCAGTTAAGCCGAACAGAAACCGGAAAGACCACAAAGCTGAGCGCAGAGTTCCGCAAAGGAGAACAATAAATCGAACCGAAGTGTAAAGGACGGTTGAGCGCCACCGCCTCAACGAAGTATTCTGAAGCATGTCACTCGAATTCGCTGTCGAATATCGCTGCACCCTCCGCGCGCGTTATGCGGAGCAATACCTGCGCGAGTGGGGGCGGCTCAGCAGCCTACATGCCCGACTGACTACTGGCGATGTAAGTGCACCGTCGCTGGATAAACTCGAATGGGTGGAAAACGCGCGTGAGGAAATGGAGTTGATGCAGGCGGCGACTTCGATTTGCCCGAGTTGTCCAGCCTGTTTACCTGAAGAAGTAGCCGGCGACGGCGAAGTTGTGGGCTGCCTGGGACGGATCAACTATCCAATTGAAGCGCAGTTTGAAAAGTTTCTTGCCGACCGCGTCCAGCTCGCGCTCGACACCATGGACCAGGCCGATCAACCACGCCTGCTGCGCATCCTTGTCGACCCCGAGTCTCCTTTCGACGGCGAAGCGACGAAAGACCTGCGTCGAGTAACTACTCCCGAAGGCCTGCGGTTTTTCGAGTTGCGAGTGCCTATTCAGCTATCGCGAACTGGCACCCAACTTACGACCGACAACATTTTCGATCTTCTGGCCGGATTTCGTTCCGACGACCACTCGAAGACTACCTATGTTCGCGAACTCCCCTTCGGAGCAACGGCCGACTACTACGATTTCCTCGATTTGATTCTGCGCAATGATTTGACTCAATCCGAGACTGCACGGTTAACCGGTCGAGGAAATAACTATGCTCAGTTTCTTCGTTTGCTGACGGCAATCGAACGAGCCGAAGTCTTGAACGCGCGAGTGTTGCTGGATTAGGCAGGGAACCGTCGCGCAAGGTTGCGTTAACTTTGATTTAACCTCATGTTCACCTGCTCTTAAGAACGGGGCGTCATTGTGCAGCTCAAATTCTGCGCAAGTCTCGTGAAACGAAAAACATCAGGAGTGAAAGCTATGCTCATCGCGCAAAAACGTAAGTTTGTCTTGTCGCTCTTCTTCGTCACGATGTCGGCGTTCGTTCTTTCCGCACCGCGAGTTCTCGCGCAAAGCGTGAGTCAGAACTCAGGCCATCGCGCCGAGAGTGTGAAGGTCGATCGAGTTGAGTCGCCGGTGCCAGTCACTGAAAATACTACATCAGCCCGAGTTGTCAGCTCGAATGAAGAACGACTCGCCGCGCTCGAGCGGGCACTGGATCAGCAGAATGAAAAACTCGACCAACTTCATAAGATCATCCTCGATCAGCAGAATACGATCCAACTCCTGACTCGCAGTGGCACGCACCTCCCCCCCGCGAATATCTCGGAAGATGCGCGTGCCACGCTACAGCCCGTGAATCAGGCGCAGGTGAAGGGCCCTGTCTTGACTGTTGAAGAGCGTTTGAAGAAAGTGGAAGGACGCGTAGCGGATATTGGGCCAGTGAAGTTTAGCGGCGACCTTCGTCTGCGCTCTGAATCGTTTTTCGGGTTATCAAACAGTCTGGCCAATGGTGACAACCCGGCGGTCCTCGGCAATGAACTCAGCGCGCGTCATCGACTCCGCGTGCGCGCGCGACTGGCGATGACTGGGGCTGCCGGCAACGAGTTTGAATGGGGCATTCGCATGGCGACGGGAAGTTTTGCCGACAATATTTCGACGAACCAGACTCTTACGGATTTTTATAACCGCAAACCGTTCGGTATTGATCAGGCATATGTCACTTACAAGCCTCGTGGTGTTGCAGGCTTGCGTTTACAGGGTGGAAAGTTTGAGACGCCATGGACCGCTACTGAGATGACCATCGATAGCGATCTTATGATTGAAGGAATCAACGAGTCGTACACGCGCACGTTCAAAAACTCAAAATTGAAGGAACTGAAACTGGTAGCCTGGCAATCGCCTTTCCTCGAGCGTAACTCCGCGTTTGTGCGCAACAGCAATGGCACTGTGAATATCGAGCAATCGCGTCGCGGCGGTCGCGACCTCGCGCTTTATGGTGGCCAGATCCGTTCGACCTTCGCGCTCGGTCCAAAAGTTGGTCTCACTCTCTCGGTGGCGGATCTGTTTTTCTCCGGCACCCAGTTCATTTCGCCGGTTCAAGTTTGGGGCAGTCAGTTGCAACTTCCGGTAACTTTCACAATTCCGGCTTCCGGTTCAACCCCGGCACAAACGATCACAACTCAGGTTTCGATCTCACGCGACTTGCTGGTGGCCGGCGCCAACCTTGGATTGACTAATGCGAGCAACAACGCGACGAATCGCGACGGGAGATTGTCGTCGGGCTTTAACCTGGTCGATTTGCTGGCTCGTCTGGAAGTCAAACAAAGCAAGCGCTGGCCCGTCACCGTAATCTTGAACTTCGTTACTAACACGCAAACTCGCGACGTGGTAACGGCTGGCCCGGGAGGCGCAGATCTGATTCTTCCCAACCATGAGAACAATGGTTTCTGGGGAGAAGTTCAGATTGGTCAAACTAAAGCTCGCGGCGACATGCAGTTAGGCTACACCTTTATGCGGATAGAAAAAGACGCTGTGCTTACTCCATTCAATATGTCTGACATCACCCAACAGTCTGACATGCGCGGCCACCGTCTCGGCTTTTCCTACGCGGCCGATCCACGCGTCACGTTTACGGTTACCGGAATTATCACGCAGCGTCCCAATGGATTGCTTGGCGCATTTGGGACAACGCCGCCGGGTTCGTCTAACCTGCCGACAAAACGGCTACAGTTCGACACGGTCCTCAAGTTTTAGGCTTCTCGGCGCGCATGCAGTAAACAGTGGGGCACGGTATGCCGTGCCACAACGAATCTTATCCCCAACCTTTGTCGTCCCACCCTCTTTAGAGCGCAAAAGATTCAGACATAATTCAGACTCCGTTCAGATAGACATTGCGCTGCCTCTCGGCTATATTTCTGACTCTTCGAAAAACAGTCTAACAATGGGGTCAAAACTCTAAGATGGGCATCCTAAATTTCCTACCGAAAGAGGAACAGTATTTTGCCCTCTTTATCCAGATGACTGTCTACATTTCCGACGCCGCTCGCGAGCTTAAGGAAATGTTGGCCGACAAAGATCACGACTTCGAAGAGTATGTCCGACGGATCAAGGGGCTCGAACACGCCTGCGACGAATTAACCCATAACATTTCCACTCGCCTCAACAAGTCGTTTATCACACCTTTCGATCGGGAAGACATCTACATGATGTCCACCGCCCTCGACGACATTGTCGATCTGATAAATGGCGCCGCTCGCGCGATCATCGATTTCGATGTTCATGAGATTAAGGATTACGCAAACGATTTTGCCGGCGTAATCGTCCAGATGGCGGAACAACTGCGGGTCGTGGTTGCTACCCTTGAGAAACCCAAAAACATCACCCAGCGACTGGTTGAAATTCATCGTCTTGAAAATGAGGGTGACGACATATATCACGCGGCCATCGCCGAGCTGTTTCGCGAAGAACCCGATCCGCTGACCGTGCTGAAGTGGAAAGAGATTTACGAGAAACTGGAAGCGGCCATAGATCGCTGCGAAAACGTAGCCAATATTATTGAGAGCGTCGTTATCAAGCACACCTAAAAACCGCGAGCGAGCCTTCACCTATGACAATTGCCCTCGGGTTAGTCATCTTCATCATCTTCATCGCCTTCGTTTTTGATTACACCAATGGTTTTCACGACGCGGCCAACTCGATCGCCACCGTCGTTTCCACCCGGGTTCTCTCTCCCGGGATGGCCGTCGTTTGGGCAGCTTTCTTTAATTTCATAGCCTTCGCAATCCTGGGCACGCGCGTAGCCAAAACAATTGGCGGCGACCTGGTGCACATCGAACTCGTCACCGCGGATATGAGGCTCTACACACTTCTGGCCGGGTTGATCGGGGCCATCGTTTGGAACTTAATTACCTGGTACGTCGGACTGCCAACGTCCAGCTCGCATGCTCTTATCGGCGGTTATGGCGGGGCGGCGATTGCGGCGTACGGCAGTTTTATCGGCATCCTGAAACCAGAGGGTTGGACCAAGACAATCATCTTTATCGCCGCTTCACCTCTCATCGGCATGACGCTCGGATTTGCGACCATGGTGGCGGTCCATTGGATTTTCCGGCGCTCCTCGGCTCACGGCGTGGACAAGATCTTTCGCAAAGGCCAACTCTTTTCAGCCGCGATGTATTCTTTGGGCCACGGCGGCAATGATGCACAGAAGACGATGGGAATTATTACTGCCGTGCTCGTCGCCGGCGGGATTATGGCCTCAGGGCCCGGCGGTGAACTTCCCGAGATTCCCACCTGGGTGGTGCTCTCAGCCCATGGCGCGATTGCGCTCGGCACATTGTCAGGTGGATGGCGCATCGTGCACACGATGGGTTCCAAGATTACGAAACTAAAACCAGTCGGCGGTTTCTGTGCGGAAACTTCCGGTGCCCTCGCTTTGTTTGGCGCTACCCTGGCGGGAATTCCGGTCTCGACCACTCACACCATCACCGGCGCAATCGTTGGCGTTGGATCCACTCGCCGGCTTTCGGCAGTTAAATGGGGAGTGGCGCGGCGCATTGTCTGGGCCTGGGTCCTGACGATTCCGATGGCCGGCACAATTGCCGCGATTTCTTTCTTTATCATCAAAGGCGCCCATTACCTGGCGAATTAATGCCGGTACGCGACAACTTCCCTCCTGCGTTACGCGGGTGAGCTAGACTGGTCACCCCCCTCGATTGCTTGTAGCATCCACGCCGATTGTTATGAAGACACTCTTCATACTGAGACACGCAAAAGCGGAGAACGCCGCTAGCGGCATGCCGGACTTCGAGCGTGTCCTGAGTGAACGTGGCAGAGGGCAGGCGCAGGCTTGCGGCGAATTCCTCAAACAGCAGAATCTAAAATTGGATCTGGTTCTTAGTTCGCCAGCGTTGCGCGCGCGAGAGACGGCGGAATCAGTTATAAGCGCCGCCGGGTTGAATTGCGATATTCGCTTCGACCAAAAAATCTATGAGGCGAGCTCGCAAACGTTGTTTGCGCTTGTTTCCGAAATCGATGAAGCAAGATCTTCGTTGATGATGGTGGGCCACAACCCTGGACTGGAAGATTTAATTCACATGTTAACCGGCCGGTCAGAACACCTGTCGCCGGCGATGATCGCGAAGATCAGTTTTGAAGTCGAGCAATGGGACGGCGTCAGTGATAACACCAGCTTGCTCGACTGGGTGGTGAAGCCCGACCAACTGGACGCCGAACAGCAATAGCTGCCGGTCAAACGTTTCTCGTCCCTGCAAGGCTTTGCACAAAAGTGGTCTACTCTTAGTCCGCCGCCTTGCGGACTAATAACAGTAGTTTTTGTGCTGGGCTCCCTAAGTAATAGCTGAGCGACGCACTGATTCGAAGCTTTCACCGCTCGCTGACAAACTCTCCCGGACTAACTCGAGGTTGGCGGCGCAGTCGCTTTGCCAAATCTGCGTAAAAGCATTTCAGGCAAAGCCCGTAGGAATCCTCGCTCGCCTTCTCTCTAATCTTTACTCCGCACGAAACGCACAGGATCTTGAAAGCAGCCGTTATTTGTGCTGCTGCCTGATCCCGATTTCCCGTCGTTACAACTTCAACCATGGCGAACCTCCTCCATTAGTTTTCCGAAGGAACAATAAGACCTGCGTGTTACGCCAGGATGGCCGGAAGATTAAATCGACTTGTCTCGAGCATTCACGAACTGGCGCGATATTCCCCACATGTTCAGCGGAGAAGGTGCCCCGTCTTCGCTCTTTCAGGAGCGAGAAACTAACAGCCCTCGCCCACCACTGATCCGCGCTCCTGACGGAGCGGTTGACAGGCGGTATAATCCTCGCCAATCCGTACTGATGCCACCTTATTCATACCCACAAGGAGACAAATGATGAGGTTTAACGCGATGAGACTTTTATCGATCTTGCTTTGCGCCGGCATGTCGACGCAGTTTGCCCTGGCGCAAAACCCGAAGGATGAACGGCGAGGTTCTTCGTCGTTTGATAAGTCAGTCGATGTCGGCAGTGGGCGCAAGTTGCACATCAACTGCTCTGGGATAAACATTGCGGGAGCCCCCACCGTCGTTCTGGAAGCGGGCGCAGGAAACCCTTCAACGGTCTGGAATCGGGTGCAGCCTGAAGTGGCGAAATTTACCCGAGTTTGCGTTTATGACCGCGCGGGACTCGGCGGCAGTGACCCGGTGCCGACGCCGCGAACTGTTGTAGCCCTCACGGAAGACTTACGCACGCTACTCGTGAAGGCGGAGGTCGACGGCCCGTACGTCATGGTCGGTCATTCGCTAGGCGGAATCCTGGTCAGGTTGTATGCGAGCTATTACCCGGCCGACGTCGCCGGTATGGTCTTGGTGGACTCCACGCACGAGGATGAAGCGGATCGGGGTCTGGCCTTAATTCCCCGCGAAACGTTCAAGGAGATGTTAAAGAAGTTGGGCCCCGCCGACCTTGTGCCTCGGAGCGAGGAACAGATTGACGGCTGCTCGACGAGAGCAGTGATGAACACACTGGATTGGCGCGGTAATATCCCGCTCGTCGTTCTGACGCCGGGGCGACCCTTCGGCCCAGACATAGTTGCAGTACCTTCCGTTGCTTCGAAAGCATATCAACTGCATTTAGCATTACAGCGAGACATCGTCCGCCGATCTTCCAGGGGTCAGCAGATCCTGGCGAAGAAGAGCGGGCATTTCATTCATCAGGACCAGCCGGAATTGGTCGTTGCGGCTATCCGCCAGGTCGTTAACCAGGTTAAATCACCCCCAGGCGGGAGATCGCGGTAGAATCCCTCGACAGAACCAGGAGCTTCGTAATCAGATCTAATTTGGAGGAGTCACATAATGGGAAATGAAACGGACGTGGAGAAATCCTATTCGAACAAAGAGGTAGTTGCTAAGTTGAGACGCCTGGCGGACGCTCTGGAAGAGGAGAAGACATTTGAGATACAGATCGCCGGCGAGCGAATTTATATTCCGCCTTATGCGACAGTCGAGTTTGAGTATGAGCGACTGGGAGACAAGGAAGAGGTGGAGATTGAATTGAGCTGGCAACGGCAGTAAGACCGGGGAGCGCCCTGCCACTCACATACCTCCCGGCAAAAAGTTCCACTGCGGCTGCCAATTGCCCATACGGCAGCCGGAATGAATGATTAAAGCAACACTCCCAAGTCGGCTCACTCCACTGCTTGCAGATGTGGCTTCTCGCGAGTATCTGAAGTCCTGCCTTACCGAACTACGAAGCAATATCAAAGATGCACAAGGAGAAATGCGCACACTCTTAATCAGCATGATATGACGCTACGAGCCAGCAATTCAAAGAGAGATAGCATCCGGATCATTGTATCGACAGGAGATGATTGATGACTAAACTGGCGCGCACTTAGGCAAGGCAAAGACTCGTGGCGGGACTCTCTCGGGTCAGATCAGCGATTGCCGCTCTCACATTTTTGAGTTCCGCTTCCAGGGCTGTCATGGTTGAACTATCCTTCGGTAAATTTCCCGCTCTGCCCATCAGCTCTAACGCGAGTGTGAGTTCGGAAGCAGCGGCAGCGCCAAAATTCTCGATGGATCCACGGAGGCTGTGACACGCGTGTTCCAGTGACAGCGCGTCACGGTTAGTGATTGCCAATCGAATACTTCCAACCAGCGTGGGGTACTCGGCCAGAAATATTTTTCCTGCTTCATTCAGCAGTTCCCGGTCGCCGTTGAGTCTTGCCAAAGCAGTTTTTAGATCGAGTACTCCTACAGACTCGATTCGTTCGGCTGGGAAACTTTCTGCGGCGAAAACTGCAGTGGTTGCCACCTCGGCGCCCATGATGGCGCTAACCACCTCGTGCAGCTGCCGGGCCTGAATCGGCTTGGGAATATAGTCGTCCATACCGGCGTCGAGGCAACGCTCCCGATCTCCCTTCATCGCATGGGCGGTCATAGCCACGATCGGAATATGCTGGCCCGTGTTCTTTTCTCTTTCTCTAATAAGTGCGGTAGCCTCAAACCCATCCATTTCGGGCATCTGCATATCCATGAAGATCAGGTCAAAACTCTCACTTTCGCAGAGCGAAACCGCTTTGAGACCGTCAGGAGCCAAAACCACTCTGTGCCCCTGTTTCTCAAGGATGCTTAACGCTACCTTCTGATTAATCACGTTATCTTCGACCACCAGGATCTTCAAGAGTCGACCGCCAGGCAAGATTGATTCTGGCTTTTCTTTTGATTGCTCGACCGTCGAGCGTACTGAGTTAGCATTCAACGCAATGAGAATTTTGTCGAGGAGTTCAGATTGTCTAACGGGTTTAATTAGATGTGCGGAAATGCCGAGTTCGCGGCAGCGAGCGATATCGATGCTCTGGGCGTCTGAAGTGAGCATCATGATTGTGGCATGGCTAAGTTCCGCGTGCTCCTTAATCCCCTGGACCACTTCAAAGCCGTCGAGCTCCGGCATGTGGCAATCAAGCAATACCAGAGAGTAAGGAGAGCCGGCATGGTATGCCTTCATCATTGTTTCAAGAACCATCTTGCTCGAGGAAACTGTGGTCGGCGCCATTCTCCAGCTTTCTAAAGTCTCCTTCAGGATGATCCGATTGGTTGCATTGTCGTCCACCACCAGGACTTTCAGGTCTTCAACTTCCAGACCTTCCCATGAATTAGTCCCGGCTATCTCGCTACGGTCGAGGTCAAAGTTTGCAGTAAAGTGGAAGGTGCTGCCGTGTCCTAATTTACTCTCAACCCAGATCCGTCCACCCATCAATTCAACCAGGCGCGAGGAGATGGTCAAGCCCAGACCGGTACCTCCGTACTGTCGGGTCGTAGAGCCGTCCGCCTGAGAGAATGCCTGAAAGATCAGATCCTGCTTATCAGCGGGAATGCCGATGCCGCTGTCAATTACCGAGAAGTGCAAACGGACAGTATGGTCCGACGTGTTTTCCAAAGCGGCGCGGACGACGATTTCGCCTGCCGCAGTAAATTTGATCGCATTACCGAGCAGGTTGACCATTATTTGGCGCAAGCGACCCGCATCGCCCGACAGTGCGTTGGGAACATCGCCAAGAACATGGCAATTCAACTCAAGCCCTTTTTGATGAGCTCGCAATGCCAGCGCCTTAACGGTGTCGGCCAGCGTCTCGCGAAGGTTAAAAGCTGATTCGTTTAGCTCTAACTTCCCGGCCTCGATTTTCGAGAAGTCGAGGATGTCGTTGATCACCAGCATCAATGCGTCCGCCGAAGACTGGACCATAGTTAGATACTCCCGCTGAGTCGGCGTGATGTCCGTATCGAGGGTCAATTCGGTCATGCCGATAACTCCGTTCATTGGCGTGCGAATCTCATGACTCATGTTGGCGAGGAATTCGCTTTTTGCCCTGCTCCCTTCTTCTGCTTTCTCTTTGGCAATCGTCAATTCGTGATTAAGCGTCAGCAGTTCCTCGGTGCGCGTTGCCACCTCTTCCTCCAGGTGGCCGCGATGGTGCAAGAGCTCCTGATCACGTAGCTCGATCTGAACCAGCATGTCATTGAAGTCGTCGATCAAGAGACCGACTTCGTCGTTACCAAGCTTACTTGCTCGGAGTGTGTAGTTCTTTTCTGCGGAAACAATTCTCGCGGTTGTAGCCAGACCCACAATAGATTTTGAGATAACCCGCTGAAGCCAGGTCGCAAGCAAGAAGGTGAGCAGCGATGAAGCGAGGAGAATCAGTCCAACAATTCCGCTATACCGCAATAGTCTGGTGCGGAGTGCCTCGAGGTCAGATTGGAGGTAAAGCGTCCCCACGATTTGATCGTCCAGCATGATGCTTTGAAATAACTCAAGTCGATCTTTGCCAAAATTGCTTCCATCAGTCCGAGGACTCGCAGGCCAGGACACTTCTCCTGGCTGCGACCGATTGTAGAAAGCAAAGGGCTTTCCGTCGGACGAGTAAAGGCATGCGGACATGATGTTTGGTCTGGCTCTCAGCGCCGAGAGGATTTCAGTAGCTGAGTTTTGATCGTTGAACGTAATTGCGGCCGTGCTGTTGCTGCCGATGATCTGGGCCAGACTGTGTAATTCCTGGACCATTGCGCGCCGGGAAAAAATTTGGTCGTAGATGATGAATGAGGCGCAGGACAGGAGCAAAGCCGTCACACTGATGATCATCATGATCGTCGTCAGTTTGCGCTTGAGCGATAAGTCTCTGAATGCTCGCATCTAGTTTCTCCCGCCCTTCGACAAGGCCAGCAGCTTGGAGCTGACCCTGAGCCGCGCGTGTCCCGCGGCCCCGGCATTTATTTCAAAACGCACTTTGTAGTCGTCGATTACAAACTTAATGACTCCTCCGGCCTGGTTAAACTGCGGCAGCTCACCGATGGTGAGCACGCTTCCGCCTTTTACGCTGTCAAGGATCTTGCCCAGCCGGTTTCTCTCGGAAGAACCGACAAAAAGGATCTGGCAGCCCTTCAGGTAATCGCCGGCTTTGAAGCGTCTGATTGAAATTCGCCGGCCGTTCACGGTATTACCGTTGAGTTGGTCCAACGAGCCGCCAAATGGATTGTCACCGATGATTCCGACTACCAGCACGCCGCTCTCGCTGTATGCGTCGGCGGGCCATTCCACGAACCTGGCGAAGTTAAGGATAAATGCGGCTTTGACTCGATACTCATTAGGCGCCTGGGCGGCCACATTGCTGCTGCCGATGGAAACGAGGAAAAACAGCAGCAGGAGACTTCGCAGCGTGACCTGCGCAACGAGGGTATAAGCTCGTTCTGTTTGTTCGAGTGACATTATCGCTTTTGAATCGTCATGACGAGGGGCGAAGCCGTCAGGGAAAAGGGCTACACTAAAAGTGGTAGGTGAATTTCAAGCGGAGGTTCCGGCCATTTTGTTCGATGGCATTCTGAACGTGTTCCTCGGAACCGGGATCAGCATACTTGTGATCGAAGAGATTGTAGGCCCCAAATGAAAAGCCCAGACCTTTCGCAAGTTTCGGGCTGGAGAGCGTAAAGTTGGAAACGTACGACGCCGGCAGAAAGCTGCCATTCAAAGTCCCTTTCTGGCTTGCGTATTGGAATTGAAAAGCGGCGAAGAGTCTCCGTCTCACCAGCGGCGCGGTGAGATTGAACTTGCCGACGTGTCGGGGCGAATTGCTGAGCCCTTGGCCGGTTTCCTGGTCCCGTGTCTGCTGCAGTGTGTAAGCAACACTGCCCTCAAAGCCGCCTGCTAGTTTGCTCTCCAGCTCCAATTCCAGGCCACGCGCAGCGACTTCTTCCTGGTTGCTGAAGGTAATCGATCCTTCGGAGTCAGCGGTCTGGCTGATCAAACCTTTGATCCGATAGACATATCCGGAGGCGGACAGGCGCATGTGATCGCCCAGGTACTTCTCAAACACCAGTTCCGTGGTTGAGATGGTTTCCGGTTTCAACGTGGGATTGCCGTTAAATCCCTCTGCTGCACCATAGTAGAGTTCGTAGTTGTTTGGCGCGCGGAAAGCCTCACCGTAAAGAAGTTTGACTGTAGCTGTTGCAACCGGGTGATAGATCAACGCCAGCCGGGGCTTGATGGTGCCGCCAAATTCGCTATGGCGATCATAACGAGCGCCTGCGGTGAGAGTTAAGTTCTCACCCATTCGGAACTCATCCTGCAGGAAGACCGCGACGTTCCTCGACGTTTGCTGGAGGTCAAGGAAGGGAGTTTCCTCTGAACCGAGGTTAAAGTTGCTTTGGTTTTGTCTGACATTGTCGCGGTATTCCGATCCGACAGTTAACCGGTGCTTACGAATGGTTTTGGTAAGCTGCAATTCGCCGGTCCACCATCTCCCTTGCAGCGAATCCTTGTTAACCGCTAGCAAAGGCGTGTCGTCTTCCGAATAGTCGTATATGTAATCGCCGTTGTAGGCGTACGAATCGTAGGAGGCGCGCGCTACTAGATTTAGTTGATTGCTGAAAGTGTGATCGTATTTGAGATCCACATACCCACGGCGATCGTTGGTGCGAGTACGCCGGTCATTGAAGATCGTACCGAAGGCGCCCGTGGGGATTCCTTTTTCTCGCACCCCATAGGTGCCATGCAGGGTAAAGTCTTTGAAAGACACGTTGACCAGGAGGTTTGTCGCTTTCTCATCGTCGGCGTTAACTGCCACTCCGTTGTTGGTCGCCGGTGAGTCAAACTCTTTAATGTAGAGCTGCCGCTGCCCTCGACTGTCGTAGTGAGTTCCTGACAAAAGTATCTCTGACTTGTTAGACATTTTTTTGCCATAACTGAGACGTCCCTGGTAGCTGCCGAAACTCGCGACTTCCGTGGAGATCTCAATCCCGTCCACATCCTGTCCGCGTTTAGTGATTACGTTGACCACGGCGAAGAAGGCATTCGTACCATAGAGAGACGAACTCGGACCGCGCACAATCTCCACTCGTTCGATCAAGTCGACATCAACTGGCAACTCGCGGCCGAGAAAACCTTGGTCGTAAATGTTGTCATTTAGCCGGTGGCCATCCACCAACAGCAGAATCCGGGTGTTGTAATCTCCGGGCCTCGCAAATCCGCGCACTCCCACATAGGTGTAGTTTCGATCGGAGGTGACATAGAAACCCCGAACGCTGCTCAAAATTTCTCCGAGCGTGCGGTAACCATAACGTTGGATTTGCTCCGATGTGACAATGCTTACGGAAGAGGGAGCTTCAGTGACCTTCTGGGAATATTTTGAAGCGCTGTAGACGGAGGCAACCTCCATGTTCATCAAGTCTTCGATGCTCCTGGTGGTGAGATCATCCTGAGGCTGCTGGGCCATAGCTATCGTGGCGAGGGAAGCCAGAGCCACAGCCACCAAGCTCGCCGTTACCACAAACGTCGCGACATAACATTTGAATCTTGTGGGTTTGCCTGGTCGATTAAAAGAAGATCGATAGCTTGTTGACTCAGTCATTCTATTCTCCATTGAAAGGCCTCCTGACCGGAGACATTAATTTATTAAAGTGATTGCGGCCCTTGGAATTTGGTGTTGGTTGGTAGCTGACGCCAATGCGTGCCTTCACGCAATGGAGGCGTAGCCCGAGGTGGCCGGTTACAGGAAGCAACCGACATGCCGTGACTCAGTTAAAGGCGGAGACGCCTATGATTGCGTCAGGAGTGGGGAGTTCTGCCCGTTTCTGACAAGTTTGCCGCTCCAAAGAGACCATTGGCTATTTACAACCTGCACAAGGCGAAGCAGGGAAAGCTGCGCGCTCCGCCCGGAGCGCAATGTTTATAGCTATCAGGTAAATCTACGGGTAGGGCGCTCCGTCAGGAGCGCAATGTTTATAGCTAGCAGGTAAATCTAAGGTAGGGCGCTCCGTCAGGAGCGCAATGTTTATAGCTAGCAGGTAAATCTAAGGGTAGGGCGCTCCGTCAGGAGCGCAATGTTTATGGCTAGCAGGTAAATCTAAAGGTAGGGCGCTCCGTCAGGAGCGCAATGTTTATAGCTAGCAGGTAAATCTACGGGTAGGGCGCTCCGTCAGGAGCGCAATGTTTCGCTCCTGACGGAGCGAAGAGCTTGGGAGGATTCTGGTTCTAAAAGTATTCGCTCCTGGCGGAGCGACGCCGACTTTCTTAACGAGGATTTAATTCCACGGTAACTACTCGTTAGCAGCCGCAGTTCAGAGTTGCTCTCCGTACTCGCAAACTGGCGGTTAGCGCGAAACGTTTATGAAGGACCCGGAACGCTTCGCGAATCTCAAATACCGAAGCTGCACTGGTTCAGGGGGAACAGCGCTGCTGGAAGACTCGGCAAAAAGGAGTGGCCGCCCGTGGAGAGTATTCCCGCCAACAACACCTGACACATCCGGCTTCTTCCGGTGAATCCGGATGTGTTGCGGTCTCTTACAAGTACGCACCAATTCTCTTGGCCCCGTGACCCGCCGGGGCATTTTTTTGGAGCTCCAACCCCAGGCTACTTTCTTCAGTAGTCTTACCTCGATATCCTTCTGTCAAACGCTCCTTTGTCAGCGGCAGCCCCGGGGGCTGTGGACGCTTCCCATGAAGCCTCCTGAGTCCCCGATTGAGATGCGTTTCAGACGGTGTTCAGCTCATGTTAGCCCTGTGGAAAAACTGTATCCCGCCCGTTAACATTTTGGTAACATCGCTTCCATTGGCGCCATCCCCAACGGCGCAGTTCCATCTGCACACCGACGCACGCCGAGTCTACGCCGGTACAAACTGGGAGGAAGCGAGTTGCTACCCAGACCACAAGGAATCTTTTTCTCTAAAGTTGCGCGCGCGGCCCGCGTGATGGCGATTGCGTTCCCCTTCTGCACAATCCTCTACCCCAGCTCGGTTCGGGCCGCTGAAAGCGAGAGCTATATCGTGGCCCGACAGAATATTCCTTTGGTTCGACGTAATGAACTGGTAACGAAGCTTCGTAAAATAACTGGATGGGCAGACCTGGATTTCGATCGTGCTGGCGGCCTTCACAGCGGCAATCGGGCCGCGGTAGGGGGATCGAAAACCGCGCGCGAGTTTCTGATGAGCGCCATGCGCGGACCCGCCGTCGTGGTACTGGAGGATGCCAGCCGAAGTGCTGATATTGCTTTCTGTCGCGTGAACGCGGGCCGGTGGACCAAAGACCCCGAGGCGGGTCCGGCTGCCTACGTCGTGCAAATAGACTTTTCAGATTTCGAACAGGTTACTGGGGATGAACGCGCCCTGGAAGCGTTTAACGTCGGCTGGGGATTGCTTCACGAGCTGGACCATGCAGTCAACGATTCGAGTGATGCCAGCGTGCTGGAAGAAGCTGGCGAGTGTGAAGCTCACATAAATCAGATGCGCCGCGAATGCAATCTCCCGGAAAGAGCAAATTACTATTTTTCGCCCGTGCCCTTTGCTGCGGATCCGGTCTTCATAACCCGTCTGGTCCGGCTTGGATTCGAGCAGCAACAAGCGTCAACGAACAAGAAAAAACGCTACTGGCTGGTGTGGGACGCCAACGCAGTTGGTGGCCTGACTGAGCAAAAGCAGATTGCCTCACTAAGGTAAACCTCTCCGCCTCCCGAGTACTGATAATTCTTCAAAATAGTTCTGTTGGTGGCATCCAGGGATGCGCCAAGCAGTCTCGCAGTTTGTTTATTGGCGGAGCGAGAGCGGTAAGTTAACTATCTTTGCCTGCGGTTTTTGTGCGGAGCGAGGTCGTCGATCGATCGACGCGTGCCTGATGGGCCAGGCGCGCTTCACGAGTCAATTGTTCCAGCGCGGAATGAATCTTGAAGATTACGTCTTTGAGATCACCTAACTCACGCGGCGAACGTTTCTTCGCTGAGAATAAAGCAGTGGCGATCTCGCTACTTAGTTCGTGTGAAATTGCCATAGGAGTCACCAGGGTCTGAAGCTCTGCACTTGGAATAACGTTTGGAAGTGGCGAGCATCCTACACCTGGGCTGTTACGCTCATGTTAATTCGATGTTAATAAAACACCGAATTTGGTCTTCTGAATCCTCCCGGCACGCCCTCGAGAGTAACAACTATTTAAGGTGCAATTCACAGCGCCTTAACTTCACCTCTCTAAATTCCATTTTTGTACCTAATCAGGAATTTTCAACTTAGCGAACCCGAAATTCTTAACGTGCAAACATCTGTTGGAATTTGACAGGGGCCTTCCCTCAAATTCCGATTTCTTTTCATTAATCACAGGAGATTACTTATGCCCAGGACAGTCCTCCAAAAGCGCAGTTATGTTTCTCTGGTCCAAATCGCGCTTGCCACATTGCTATCATTCACATTCCTATCTTTGGCAGCGCTGGCCCAGTCGGGTGCAGGCGGAACGTTAAGCGGACTCGTGCAGGATCCCAATGGCGCAAGTATGCCGGGGGTGAATGTGGTGGTGCGAAATGTAGCCACCGAAGCATCGCGCACCCTAACAACCAACGAAGATGGACGCTGGACAGTGCCAGGGTTGTCGGTTGGGACTTATCAGGTCACTTACGAGCTTTCAGGGTTCAAGAAACTGGTTAGAGACGGGATAACGGTAGAGGCGTCAGTCCCGCGAACGCTCGAAGACAAGCTTGAGATCGGTGATGTGGACGCCGTGGTGAACATTACCGGAGGCGAGGCATTGGTCGCGGCAGAAACGGCTACGACTTTCCGACAGCTTTCATCCGAAGACCTGGTGTCGGTGCCAACGTCGACGCGCAGCTTCACCCAGTTGCTCTCAACTGAAGCCGGCGTCAATACGGATTTATCGCCGGTCCTCACGAATGGCAACGGCAATCAGTCGCCGTCAGTGAACGGCACACGCACCACGAGCACGAGTCTTTTCTTCAACGGGATTGACGCGACAAACATAACGAGCAATGAAGGTTCACTTAACGACAACATCGCGCCGGCGCCCGAAACTTTGCAGGAAGTAAAATTGCAAACCAGTCTTTACGATGCCTCAACCGGACGCTCGGGCGGCGGCAACTTCCAACTCGTTACCAAACAAGGCGGCAACACTTTTAACGGCTCGGCATATTATTTTCTGCAAAACGAGAAGCTGAACGCTAACGACTACTTCTTCAACAAAGAAGGAATCGACCGGCCCAAGGCCCGACGTAATGAAGCGGGTTTCACCCTTGGTGGCCCACTCGTCAAAGAGAGGTTTTTCTTCTTCGGGAGCTATCAGTACACGGATGCTATTACCGGTTTTGTTCCCACGGCCCGCAGCACCACAGCGCTTCCGCTGGCCTTTACGCTGCTAGGCAATGACCGCTCGGCACAGGCTGTCGCCACCGCCTTCAACCAGGCTCGTGACCAGTATCGTGTTTCGCAGGGCCAGTCCGCGGTTTGTAGCGCCACGCCGTTACCTGTCGGGTGTCTGACCGCTGGCGACATCCCGGCCGTAACTCTCAACCTGCTCAACCTTCGCAACCCGGTAACAGGCGGCTTTATTTTGCCGTCGACACGTGCGGGTGGACGGATCATCGGATACGACCGCACCAATCGCACTTCCGGGGGAGCGATCACGACGCGCGGTTTCCAGTTTGGTCTCAACCCGAGCGTTACCACGCGGCAATTGTTCGAGGACAACCCGCTCATGCAGCAGTTGAACGTGCAGCCATCCGAGTTCAAGCAGCACCAATTCACTTCCCGACTCGATGGCCGACTGAGCAAGAGCAACACGTTGAGCGGCGTCTTCTTCTTCAGTAATTTTCCGGCTCTGGATTCGTTTCCAGATCCTTCCAGCCTGGCTTCTCCGTTTACGTTGCGCCGGGCCGATCAGAATCGCACACTTTCAATTTCCGACCAGCACGTCTTCGGGCCGACCTTGATTAATGAAATGCGATTCGGGTACTTCCTGCTAAATAATACCCGCACCCTTGACGACCCGTTCCTAACCGATGAATTCACGAGCGCCGCAGTAGGCATTACGAATCCCGCACTGCTTTTTGATAGCAGCCCGGGAACGAAACGGTTGGGCCACTTCATCGGACGTCCGGGCACGAACATGTCGCAATTCTCATTTGGTGGACCAAATGATTCATTCAACCAACGCAAGCAGCAGACATTCAGTCTCTCTAATAATCTTACCTGGATCAGGAGCAACCACACGTTGCGGTTCGGCGGTGATCTGAAGCGGCATCAATACGACTCGAGCTTGCCCGAAGAACAAGCCACAGAGTTCGAGAAGTTTGACAGCTTTACTCAACTGCTGACAGGAAATGCGACCGAAGCGGACACCCAGTTTGGTCTTACCAGCAAGAGCTTTAGATTTAGAGACTACAGCGCTTATATCGCTGACGATTGGAAAGTCTCTAATAAGTTAAGCCTGAATCTCGGTTTGCGTTATGAGTTATTCATGTGGCCAACAGAGAAGGACGGCCGCATTGGCAATTTCGACTTCTCGAGCTTCGAGCCTTGCTTCACGCAGGCCGGCGGAAATAACGCGCTTTGCGACAGCCCTTCGCCCGGTTTCATTGTTCCAGGGAATGTTCAGTCGACTGGCCTTGCAAATGTTGATGCTGCTATTGCCGCGACAGCTAGAGCTGGCAACAACCACACACTTAATGGGCAGGATCTAAATAACTTCGCACCTCGTATCGGCTTCGCTTATTCACCGCTTGAATCAAAGCGAATGGTGGTGCGCGGTGGCTTTGGATTTTTCTACGATCGCCCATCAGCGTCGTTCATCAATACAGTATTCAGCAACTACCCGTTCTTGCGCGAGATTGAGATCACCGTTCCTTCCGGCAACGTGCCGATCGCGAATGCCTTCTCGGTTCAGCCGACCACCCTTTCTCTAAGCAGTTGGCTGCCATTTCGCGTCACGCGCGCTTCGGGAACGGGAGGAAGCTATGTGATTCGCGACAACACCGGAGTGACGCTGGATCCTCGCGGCAACACGACGGCGCCGGGAAACATAGCCGAAACATTTGAGTTTCGAGCGGTCGATCGCGATTTAAAAACGCCTTATGTACAGCAATGGAATATTGGTGTTCAGTATGAAGTGACCAGGAGCCTCCTCTTTGAAGCGCGCTACGTTGGGACTCGCGGCAACAACCTCTTGCAGGCGCTCGCCTTCAATCAGGGCTTCGATCTCAACGACACTAATACTCCCGACCACATCTACGAGCGCTTCAATCAGGCTTACTTAGCCGCCGGCTCGCCTAACGGAGCGCTCAATGCGGGTTCGACTGCGCGTGACCGTGGAATCGGAAGGGCTTTTGGTTTCGCGAACCCCTACCGCGTTGGCAGTTCCGCCACTTGCGCCGGCGGTGTGCTGGGCGGAGTAACCGGAGCGCCTGTCGATCTCAATCTCGCCAACCCGATCACCTGCTCCGGCTCGACTATCGGCGGAGGACAAATAATCAATTTTGAGGCGCGCGTTCCTGTGCTGGGTTTCAATGTTCCCGAAGCGCTGATTTTGCGCTCGAACGGCGAATCGAGTTATCACGGCGCGCAATTCAGCGTAACCCAGCGGCTGTCACGCGGACTGCATTTCAACGCCGCTTATACCTGGTCTAAGTCAATGGACACCAGCTCGACCGACCCTGGCAGCACGGCTGGGTCCGGCAAGCCTGACGTCCCCAACACTGGTTTCGTCGTCCAGGGTGATTTGCGAAATCTCGAAGCCAATCGCGCTGTATCTGACTTCGACCGAACGCATCGTTTTAGTTTCAACTTTGTCTACGACATTCCAACCAAATCAAACAGTCGATTCCTGAGAGGCTGGCAGGTCTCCGGATTTTTCCAGGCCCAAACAGGCACACCCTACAGCATCTTTGCGCCGGAACCGGAGCTACAAACCGCACCACAATATCTCGACGTTGTTCGTGGCGCTGGTGGCCTTTATCGCGTGGGCTTCGGCAGACCAGCTATTTGCGGGTCGCTCGACGCGCCAGGATCCGACATTACCGAGCAGGCCTTCAATACATCGGCTCTCTGCACGGCCTTCGGTCAGAATGGAAATCTGGGGCGAAACGTTCTCCGCGGACCAATGCAATCACGTTTTGATCTTGGATTTCTCAAGACAACGAAACTCACTGAGACCGTTTCCTTCGAACTCGGTTGGGATGTTTTCAATGTCCTCAACCGCGCTAACTTCGCGAACCCTGATTTCGAGTTGGGCAGTCCGGACTTCGGCAGAATTACGAAC
This sequence comes from Pyrinomonadaceae bacterium, assembly GCA_035557535.1. Taxonomy (GTDB): domain Bacteria; phylum Acidobacteriota; class Blastocatellia; order Pyrinomonadales; family Pyrinomonadaceae; genus PSRF01. Next base: position 77,982 of record DATMDU010000063.1, on the reverse strand, counting down.
ACAGTCGGCGGCCCAAGGGTCATGCAGTTCAGAGCAAAGCTCAAGTTCTAAGCCGAACGACAGACCTCCGCTTGTCGTTGTGTCAGAACCGCCTGCGTCAGTTGGTGGGACGAATGATGCGGAGTGAAAACGGCCCGCCTAACGCAGATGGTTCTGACAGGAAGGTGCCATGTCACAAACAGAGTTGTCGATCACCGAACAAGAGAAAGCGCACCGAATAGTTGAAGACGTTTACGACGACGGCTATCTGCGCGTGGAGCACAAGAACTATTACGTAGCTTGTGCGGGCAATTCAATCAGATTGCCGCGGACAGAGTTTCTGATTCTCTCCCGGCTGGTGCGCACACCCGAACGGATTGTTTCGGCGGCGGAACTTTGGGAATACGCCTGGGGAGATCAGAAGCCGGTGAATACCGAGAGCCTCCATGTCTATATTTATCGTTTGAGAAACAAACTATCCCAAAGCAATCTGACCATAGACACCCTGGTTAACGTGGGCTATCGCCTTCTGCTTGAACAACGCTGAATGACGACTGTTTACGCCGAATTCAGATGTAGTTCAGATAGATGTAACACCGCCCGCCTACGATTCCCGAGCGCAAATCAAAACCCTTAGGAGAAATTTATGCCTTCCTGGGAAGCTTCCCGACTGACAGCTTTGTTTATCGTTCTTTGTTCGTTCCTGCTTTCATTCGCCTGCGGTGGCGGCACCAACGGAGGGCCAGGGGGCGGGGCTGAGGTTATCAAGATCGACGGTTCAAGCACCGTGTTTCCGATAACTGAAGCGGTAGCCGAGGAATTTCAAAGGGAAGGCAAGGTCAAAGTAACTGTAGGAATTTCCGGCACTGGCGGTGGTTTCAAGAAGTTCGTCCGCGGTGAAATTGATGTGGCCGACGCTTCCCGACCGATCCTGGCTGAGGAAATGGCCCAGGCGAAAGCTAACGGGATTGAGTATATCGAATTGCCTGTCGCCTTCGACGCGCTCACTGTAGTCGTCAACAATCAAAACACCTGGCTCACTTCAATCACAGTTGCTGACCTGAAAAAAATCTGGGAGCCGGGTGCGCAAGGCAAGATTACACATTGGAACCAGGTTCGGCCGGAATGGCCAAACGAGAAGATCGCGCTTTTCGGCGCCGGCGCTGACTCAGGAACATTCGATTATTTCACTGAAGCGATTGTGGGCAAGTCGAAGTCGAGTCGCGGAGATTACACGGCGAGCGAAGACGACAATGTGCTGGTCCAGGGTGTGGAGGGCAACAAGTATGCGCTTGGTTATGTTCCCTACGCTTATTACGCGCCGCACAGCGCGCGCATGAAGGCGGTCGGAATTGAGTGGGAAAAGAACAAGGTTCAGGGACCTGTTTTGCCGAGCCCGGAAAACGTTTTGGCCGGAACTTACAACCCGCTGTCGCGACCGTTGTTTATCTACGTGAGCCGGAAGTCTCTGGATAAGCCTGCGGTGAAGCAGTTTGTCGAGTTTTACCTGAAGCACGTAAAAACGCTGGCGACGGAAGTGAAGTATGTACCGCTTTCCGAGACGGCTTATCAAATGGCCACGCAGCGGTTGGGCGCAATGCAGACCGGATCCGGCTTTGGCGGGGTGCCCGAGATCGGTTTGCCTGTAGAAGAGATCTTAAAGAGAACGCCCAAGACTTAATCGCACCAGGAATTCTGGGAACCTCTTGTAGGGGCACGGCATGCCGTGCCCCTACGAGTCGCTTAACGTCTATGCAGGAAATACCTGACCTCCAGCATCCGGTAGCAGCAGCCGGCGATCTTGCGACCCATCCGCCCCCCGCTGAAACTCCCTCGGCGCGCAGGCGTCTTTCCCGCATCAAGGAGCGTTTTATCGAAGCGCTGTTGTTTCTGGCGGCGTTTTCGTCAGTGGCAATCACGCTCGGGATTGTTGGGACGCTTATCTTTGAGTCGTCTACATTTTTCGCTCACGTTTCAATTCAAGAATTTCTAACTGCGCCACTCTGGACGCCACTATTCTCACCGCCCCGTTTCGGCATTATGCCTCTGGTGATGGGAACACTCGTCACTACCGCGGTGGCGCTGGCCGTGGCATTACCAATCGGCACGGTCGTCGCGATCTATCTGAGCGAGTTTGCGCCGGCGCCAGTGCGGGAAGTCATCAAGCCGGTGCTTGAACTCCTGAGCGCAGTGCCGACGGTGGTCTACGGCTACTTCGCTTTGCAGCTTATGTCGCCGCTGCTGCAAAAACTTTTTCCTGGTCTGCCCACTTTCAACATGTTGAGCGCCGGAATGGTGATGGGAATCATGATCATTCCCTACGTAAGTTCGCTTAGCGAAGATGCAATGCGCGCTGTGCCCATGTCGCTACGCGAGGGCGCGTATGCGATGGGTGCCAACCGCATCATTACGGCGATTAGAGTTGTTTATCCATCCGCATTGTCAGGTATTGTTGCTTCCTACATACTCGCAATTTCACGGGCCATCGGCGAAACCATGATTGTGGCGATTGCTGCCGGGATGCAGCCGAATTTCACACTGGATCCTCGTGAACCGGCCGCAACGATTACCGCCTTTATTGTCCAGGTGAGCCTGGGTGATCTGCCGCACGGCAGCATCGGATATCAATCAATCTTCGCCGCGGGCGTCACGCTTTTTATCATGACGTTAATCTTCAATATCATCGGCTACATCCTGAGAAAGCGATTCAGAGAGGTGTACTAGAGCCTTTGTGACACGCGCATCTTGCGCGTGGCTCAGATCACGGTCGAGACGCCCGTGCCATCAGCCCATGAGCGACTTCAAGCACATCATCGCGAAACGCAAACGACAGGATTTCCTTTTCAACATCGTCGGCATCCTCTGCACGCTCGTGGGAATTTTGACGCTGGGAGCATTGCTAGCGGATCTTTTGATGGATGGCCTGGTTAGAATTAACTGGACGTTTCTCACTTCGTTTCCATCGCGTTTCGCTGAACGCGCGGGAATTCTTTCATCGTGGGTGGGAACGCTTCTGATCATGATCGTTACTGCGTCAGCTGCTGTGCCTTTAGGAGTTGCCGCCGGGATTTATCTCGAAGAGTATGCGCGCAGGAATTGGTTGACGAACCTGATTGAGATCAACATCGCCAACCTCGCCGGCGTCCCCTCGATCATCTATGGACTGATGGCTTTGAGTCTTCTGGTTTATCAATTCCGGCTGGGCCAGAGCATTCTCACCGGTGGCCTGACTCTCGCTTTTCTGATTCTCCCGATTGTGATTGTCGCAACCCGTGAAGCGCTGCGAACGATTCCACAGGGAATTCGAGAGGCCGCTTATGCGTTGGGTTCGACCAAGTGGCAAGTGGTAAGGCATCACCTACTGCCCTATTCATTGGGCGGAACGATGACCGGAATTATCATTGCGCTATCCCGCGCAATCGGCGAAACGGCTCCGCTGATTACGATTGGCGCGCTGACGTTTATTGCGTTTCTGCCGCCGCCGCCGATCAAGAGTGAGGCGCCGTTTGTTTCAGCGGAATGGTTGATGTCGCCTTTCTCCGTATTGCCGATCCAGATGTTCAATTGGGTTTCCCGTCCGGATCAGGCTTTTGTGGTGAATGCCGCCGGCGCGGGGCTGGTTTTGATCTTCGTTACCTTACTGCTGAACGGGATCGCGATCATGATTCGTTATCGCGTACGCAAGCGCATCAAGTGGTAGCGGGGCGTTCCTCTCTGTTTAGAGGCGGGCATTGCCCGCCGTTTCTGGTAATGCGGGGTGATGCTCCGCTCTAAACGATTTGAAAAGTGTTTATGACGATCATGAAAGAAGAGTTTGCTCGCGTTCAAGTGAGCCCACAAGTTGGTGACGCGAGCAGCACTACTGGCGATGTGCCGGTCAAGTGTCAGGTAGAGGATCTGAGCTTCTACTATGGAAAGCTGCAGGCGTTAAAAAATATCAACATGGTTTTCGCGGCGAACCAGGTGACGGCCATCATCGGACCATCTGGTTGCGGCAAGTCTACGCTGGTACGGTGCTTCAATCGCATTCACGATCTTTATCCGGAAACGCGCTACGAAGGAAAGATAACGCTACAGCCGAGCGGCATAAATCTAATCGGTGCGGAAACTGATCCACTCGAAATGCGGATGCGCATGAGCATGGTGTTTCAAAAACCAAACGCCTTTCCCAAGTCGGTATTCGAAAACGTCGCTTTTGGTTTGCGTTTAAGAAATGTCACTGGAACAGACCTTAGCGAACGCGTTGAAAAGGCGCTGCGCTCAGCCGCGCTCTGGGACGAGGTCAAGGATCGCCTGCGCGCTTCGGCGTACACACTTTCCGGTGGCCAACAACAACGGCTTTGTATCGCGCGGGCCCTCGCAACTGAACCCGAAATGCTGCTGTTTGACGAACCGACGTCGGCCCTCGATCCAATAGCGACCGGCAAGATTGAGAGCCTTATTTTCGAATTGAAGAAAAACGTGACCGTCGTGATTGTGACCCACAACATGCAACAGGCCGCGCGTATTTCTGATTCCACCGCATTCATGTATCTCGGGAAGCTGGTTGAGGTGGCGCCGACGAAGACGATGTTTGAGAACCCCTCAAACAAGTTAACCGAGGAATACATCACCGGGCATTTTGGTTAGATTAAACAAGATGGCGATTCAAGTCTCACAATCCGTAATTGCGGGCGCTTCAGGTGTTGGCGGTCTTCCCACGGCGGGAGTCCCTGCGAAGATTTCTGTGCGAAAACTTAATTTCTTTTATGGGCGTTCGCAGGCCCTCTTCGATATTTCTCTCGACATTCCGGAGCGGAAGGTGACGGCCTTCATTGGGCCCTCGGGCTGCGGTAAGTCCACCTTCCTGCGCACTCTCAATCGCATGAACGACATCATTCCGGGAACGCGCGTTGAAGGCACGATCCTGATCGATGAACGAGATATTTATGCGCCATCGACTGATGTAGTGGATCTGCGTCTTCGAGTTGGGATGGTATTTCAGAAGTCGAACCCATTTCCAAAATCAATCTTTGACAATGTGGCTTATGGGTTAAGAATAAACCGAATGACCTCAAGCAAGCGCGAGCTTGAGGACCATGTGGAACAGGCGCTGAAAGACGCGGCGATTTGGGACGAAGTGAAAGACCGCCTGCAACAGTCGGCGCTCGGTTTATCCGGCGGCCAGCAACAGCGACTATGCATTGCCCGGGCGCTCGCCATTCGTCCCAGCGTAATCCTGATGGATGAACCAGCATCGGCGCTGGATCCGATGGCCACGGCGAAAATAGAAGAGTTGATTGTTGAGTTGAAGCAGCAATACACGATTGTGATCGTGACTCATAACATGCAGCAGGCAGCGCGCGTCTCCGACATCACGGCTTTCTATTGGTTAGGTAAACTGATCGAGGTGAATCCCACCGACAGGATGTTTACCAATCCGAGGGAAAAACTGACTGAAGATTACATTACGGGAAGATTTGGATAAAAATTGTACTTTGTACTTTGTACTTTGTTCTTCGTCCTCTGTTTCCACAGCGACGATATTCAGACACAGTGCCAAGCACAAAGTTCAAAGCACCAAGGACTAGAACGTTATGGAATATCACAGACAACTTGACGACGAATTAGACTCCTTGCGCGATCGCGTCTTGCTGCTCGGCGGCGAAGCGGAAACAGCACTCGAACGAGCGATGACTGCGTTAACCCGTCGCGACAGCGAGCTGGCGCGCCAGGTGCTCGAACAGGACGATAAGATTGATCAGTTGGAAGTTGAAATCGATCGGCAGTGCATCGATATTATCGCATTGAAGCAGCCCGCCGCACGCGACCTGCGCTTTGTTATCTCAGTGGCCAAGATGGCTCCCGTGCTCGAGCGGATTGCGGATCATGCCGCCAACATCGCCCGCGTGGCTCTCGATCTCAATAACGAGCCTGAGCTGAAATCAGCAGTGGATTTGAGCCAGATGGCAGATCATGCCCTGAGGATGTTGCGGTCCGCGCTGGATGCTTTTACGTCCAGCGATGCGTCCGCGGCGCGCGAGGTGATCAAGAGCGACGCCGACATTAATGAGCTCTACAATCACATCTTCCACCGGTTAATTGAAATGATGGTTACTGATCCGACCACGGCCACGCGAGATGCGCGCTGGCTGTTTGTTGCCAAACATCTCGAGCGCATTGGTGACTACGTTACTGACATTTGTGAGCTGACGGTTTACATGGCTGAGGCCGCTTTTATCAAGCACGATAGAAAGTAGGACAGACATTCTTGTCTGTCTTTGATCGCAGGTACAAAATGGACAGGCAAGAATGCCTGTCCTACAAAAATGCAGCGACCAATCCTAATAATTGAGGATGATCCCGACATCTCCGAAAACTTGAAGTACAACTTCGAGCGGGAGGGGTTGTCGGCAATTACCGCCTTGACCGGCGAAGCAGGTTTGACGGCCGCGCTCAACGAAAAGGATCCGCCTTCGTTAATAATTCTGGATCTAATGCTGCCGGGGATGAGTGGCAGCGAATTGTGTCGCCGGCTCCGGCGCGAGCCCGCTACCCGGCGCACGCCAATTATTATGCTTACCGCAAAGGCATCGGAATCGGAGCGCGTCGCCGGCCTGGACCTTGGCGCTGACGACTATATCACCAAGCCTTTTTCGGTTCGTGAACTGATGGCTCGAGTGCGCGCTGTGATGCGCCGAACGGACGAGTCGAAAGGCAAAACTTACGAGGACGATCGTCTGGTGATCGACTTCGACGACATCCGGGTTGTATGCGACGGCGCAAAGATAAAACTCACCAACAAGGAATTCAATCTGCTGGCTGCCCTGGCAAAAAGCGCTGACCGCGTGGTGACGCGCCAGCAGCTTCTCGATCATGTGTGGGGATATAGCTATTACGGCGATGCGCGCACACTCGACGTGCATATCCGGCGCCTCAGGCAAAAACTTGGCGAATGTGGACATTGCATTGAAACTGTAGTCGGCGTTGGTTACCGATTTGTTGGCTGCCCGCATAACTAAATCTTAAGCCTGCGAAGCGGGCGACAGCCAGCTACGCTGGCTTAACGCAAACCACGAATGCCCAAACGCAATGCATATTTATTCCTGGCCTGCGTAGTCTTCGTCGCCGTCGTTCTGCTCCTGCCTTCCTTCACAGCCCGTGCGGTTGGCGCGATACTTCTTTTAATCTGCGCGGTAGTTGTACTCGCCAGAGCAGTCTCAAATAAAACTTCATCCGAAGTGTCTCAACTAACAGGCGACGAGTCGAACCATAGGGACGAACAATCTTCCAAGGAGATTTTCGCCCTGGGGAAACTGTTTGAAGCGACCATGAACGGAATGCGAGAAGGTTTGCTGGTGGTAGATAAGGACATGCGCATTGTGGCTTCAAACACGGCGGCGCATCGCTTGTTTAATCTTTCAGCAGGAAAGCTCAACGCTCAGCGGCTGACTGAGCTCACCCGCAATCCAGCCATCTATAGCGCTTTCCTGGACGCGCTAAAAGGCACCGAACGGAGCGGCGTCAAAGTTGAAACGCACGGTGCGGAGCGCCTGGTTTTCGATCTGCGTGTGGTGCCACTGGCACGCTCAAACGGAAGCGCGCGCGTTAGCAGAGACGCTGGTGAGAGCGGTGCTGAAATTCGCCCGCCGACGCGCCCAGCCGAAGGTGCGTTGGGAGTCTTCATCGACATCACGCGCATTGAGCGACTGGAAAGTGTCCGCCAGGAATTTCTTTCCAACGTTTCGCATGAGCTGCGCACTCCGCTAACGGCGATCCTGGCGTTTGTGGAAACGCTGGAGGCGGGAGCAATTGACGACTCCGAAAGCGCGCACCGGTTCCTTTCCATCATTAGCAAGAACGCCAGCCGGATGAATGATCTTATCGGAGACATTCTTGAACTCAGCGCCATCGAGGCGGGTAACGTTTCCGTGAGGACCGAGCAGGTGGAATTGAATCCGATTGTTAACGATGTAATTTCATCGCTGGCGAAGAAGGTTGAATCGCAGGGCGTATCCGTCATCAATGCCGTCGAGTCCGAAGCGACAATTTTTGCAGATGCACGCCGGCTCGAACAGATGTTAACTAACCTGGTGGATAACGCGATCAAGTTCACCCGCGAGAACGGCCAGGTTACCGTTAGGTTTGAATCCGGCAAACTAAACGGCCGCGACAAGATCATCGTCGAAGACACAGGCGAAGGCATTCCGGCACAGCATTTGGAACGATTGTTTGAAAGGTTCTATCGCGTGGATCGCGCCCGCTCGCGCGAATTGGGCGGGACGGGACTCGGCCTGGCAATCGTCAAGCATCTGGCGCGCGCGCACGGCGGCGAAGTTACGGTGACGTCGGAAGTGGGCAGGGGCAGCAACTTCACGATTGAATTGCCAACAAACGATCCACTAAATCACCCAAACCACCGCTAAAAAGTTTCGTGTTCGTTGGTGTGATTTCGTGTATGGATCTACTGTTTCGCTTCGTCGAGTTGGCGCAGTGTGTCAAGAATGAGGTTAGTGTTGCTAAGCGCCTGGATACGGACCGGAAACTCGGCGGCCGCTCGTTGGAATTCAAAACTGCCAGTTGTTATTTCGACTGTTTGCCTGAAGGCGGGTTCACCTGTTACGCCCGCCGACTCCGAGTCAACAATTCGCCCTTCGTTGAAAAGCACGCGTGCGCTCTGCGATTCACTCGCGAGCTCAAGCGCTCCCGTCAACTTCGCATTTTCAATTATTTGAATCGCGTCAAACAAATTAATAGCCGAGAGATCGCCTGCAAGCGTTGAGGAATTTATTTGGCGCTCTACGATTGGCGAAGCAGCCGGACGGAGGTCGGGCCGTCGAGCGCGACGGATAGCTTCCAAACCACCAGCGATATTGATGCGTTCATCGAGTTGCTTGGCCTCCAGCAGCCGGTCGTAAGCGTCGTCGAATTCGTCGCGTTCAATGTAGAGACGAGCCAGGGCCAGACACTGTCGCGCAGCTTCGTCCGTCTGTTTGTTTGAAATGCAAATTTCACGCAGGCGCTCGCGCAAAGGAATGGAACGCGGGTTTCCAGTGATGGCCGTCCCCAGCCTTTTGATAGCTCGTTCGGGTGCCTGATATTTAATGAAGAGTTCGGCATCGAGCAGCGCACTATCAACCTCGCTGGCGGGCTCTGATTGTGATGGACGGTCAGGCATTGGGAGCGAAGTTTAACACAGGAGATCGGGGCAGTAGCTCGACCGTCAGGGAGGGCTCGGATCGCTCAATGACGGCCTCGCCGACGGTCGGGCTACTGTCCGGTATTTAAAAATCGAAGCGGATGCCCAGGCGCACCTGGCGCGGACGAAGTGTGCGCGTTGCGACGAGGAATGAATCCTGAAACGCCTGGCGCTGCGCCGGCGTTGCCGTGGGTGACAACGAAGTGAAGCTAATAAACTCACTTCCAAAACTGTAGACCGTCTTGTTCAGCACATTATCAAATTCAACCACAGGCCGCAGCCGCATCTTTTCACTGACGCGAAACTCGCGAGTGATATTCAGGTCGAGGAAAAACTGTCCCGGTCCCTGCCCGGCATTGCGTGGCAGGTTTCCCTGCCCGCCAATCGGCGGTAACGAAAACGCGTTAAGAATCGCCGGGTCAAGTGGTTCACCGCGCGCGCGCCAGCGAAGCTGGTTCATATCGCCGGTGAAAATCGGCCGGTCGTTTGATACGTCATCGAGATTTCGATCCACTCCGGCGGAAATATTGAACGGCGCGCCCGAGGCGATACGCCAGATCGGTGAAATGCGCAGCTTGCCAAGGTAGCGCGGCGTGTCAAAGGTCCCGGAGAAAACAAAACGATGCCGCCGGTCAAGCAGGCTTCGCGAACGTTCGGCCTGGAAGTTCCCTGACTCAACCGCGTTCGACGTATTGACGATCCCATCGTCCCTCAGTTTTGAGAGGGTATAGGCGCCGCGGAAAGAGAAGGCAAAGCCATTCTTGTTGGAGCGAAATCTTCGTCGCAGCTCGAGCGTCAACCCGTGATAGAAACTATTGCCCACTGAAATCAACTGTTCCACTTCGCCGCGACCTGGGTCAGGTCGCAGGCCATTTAAAGCCGCGAGCGCGGCATCGACCGTCGTCGTGGAAGAGAAGCTGTTCAGGTTGAAGAGGGTGACAGGCACGCCAAACTCGTTAACGCACCCGCCCGAATCAGGATTAGTTGGATTAAACGAACCAGTGCAGCGCGCTGGATTAGCCGGATTGAATGGTCCAAAAACAAAGCGCACCAAGTCACCCGCACCGCCGGCGCTGTAGATGGGGCGCGTCCCAGACGCGCTGGGAAAGTTTACAAAATCGCGTGATGCCAAAAACTCCGTGAAGTTATTGAAACCAGCCGGCAATCGCGGCGCGTTCGCATTAAATTCACGCCAGAGATGAAGGCCGCGATTCCAGGTGTAATTCGCCTCAAATACAAACGTCTTGCCAAGTTCGCGTTCAAAGCCGACGTTTGCCTGGTAGCTTTCCGGAATGCGGAGCGTTGGATCAAGGCGTCGCGAGAAGCCGGTATTTAGCACGCCAAACTGGCGGACAATCTCTGAATCCGCATTCAACACCTGGGGAAACTGCAGCCTGGTGCGGATGAACTCCCGCCGGAAAGCGTCGTTGGCCAGCAGACCCGTGGCGGGGTCAATCAGATCGTCAGTATCAAAGAAGCGTTGCTGAGCGCCGAGCGTGAAGTCATCAATCGTGCGCAGGAGTGCGCGATTGTAAAAGATGCCCGCGCCCACACGGATCACCGTCTTCCCCGACTTGAAAGGATCCCACGCAGCGGCAACGCGGGGCGCGAAGTTGTTGCGGTCGATCAGGATGGTTTCGTTTTCCCAACGCAAGCCTAAAGTCACTACAAGATTCGAAGCGAGGCGCACTTCATCAGAAGCAAACAAACCGACGTAAGTGTTTTGTTGCTCCGAAGTAGTCAGAAAATTCTGCCGGAAGCGGCTCGCCTGCCCGGCGAGAAAATCGCCCGCACTGTCGAAGCTGTAGGTCCCAGAGGCGTCGGAAAGATCGATGAAGGTCGACTTGATTCGCTGCATGTCGCCGCCAAGTTTCAGTGAGTGGGCGCCACGAACGTAGGCAAAAATGTCCTGAAACTGGATGCGATCTTCCTGCCGATCAGTCGCGCCTATCGTCGATGAGCCGGCGACCAGCGTGCCCGACTCAAGTATTTCACCAGGGAGTAGAGGAGGCGCCTCGAAGTCGATGATCACCACCGGCCTTGAGCCTCCGCGCGCTTCGATCGCCGGCGTCAGTCGGGAAAATTGTATGCGCGCCTGATTTACCGCTGTGGCGGAGAACACGAAATTGTCTGAGTAAGAGATCGCATCGGTCTTGCGCGTTCTGGCCTGCAAGGCTTCCGCGAGACGGTCGCCACCGCCAAACTGGCGCAAATCTGTTAGCCGGCCGAGTTGGAGCAGAAAAGCGCCGTTGTGAAGGTCTCCAAATTTATGGTCCACCCGCGTAGTGAAAATATGGTTCCGTTGCGGCGTGCCGAGACCCTGAATGAAAGGCGCGATTTCGCCTGCCGCGCTGGGAGCGTCAACGGTTTCAAGCCGCCTGCCGTCGAGCGAGGTCGGCGCTGGTAGCGGGAACACGGGGTTTTGCGCAACCGGCACGAAGGTATTAATGAGCGCGGAATCGGAGATCGTGCTGTACTCGTAAGCGGTGAAGAAAAAAGTCTTGCTGCTGCCGTTGTAGCTGAGTGGACCGAGGAATTTTGGGAGAGTGAGTGGGCCACTGAGCGTAAACCCGGGATTCTGTTCCGTAAATGGAAGCCGGCTTACTCCGATGCGATTGTTATTGAACGTGTTTGCGTTGAGCCAGTCGTCGCGGAAGAAATAGAAGCCGCGGCCACGGTATTTGTTTGAGCCGCCGCGCGTCTTGATGTTGATACGCCCGCCTGACGCGCGTCCGTATTCGGCTGAAAACTGATTCGTGATCACCTGCACTTCTTCGACGCCTTCAATCGATGGTTGAAAACGTTCACGCGCGGCGCGGTCATCGTTGTTGTCCAGGCCATCAATTGTGATGTTGTTTGAGTAGGCTGGCCCACCAGATAGCGAAAATGTGCCGGCCTCCTCAGGCGTGCTGGCATTGGCCGAGTTTCGATCTTCGGCAAGGTCGCGAGTGGAAAGCGGCTCTTCGGTTACGCCGCCGAGCGTGAATATCAGATCAAGTGGCGAACGCGTCGAGACCGGCAACGCCTCAACTTCATGAGTGGTAACTGTGCCGCCGACAACGGTGCGCGTCGTATCAACCGCCGGAGTTTCCGCCGAGGTCACCTCGAGGCCGGCGGCCACGCCCTGCGGCAGCAGAGTAATGTCCAGTTGAACATTCTGGCCGGCAATCGTGGTGAGCTCCTGCTTTTCCTGCGTGGCAAAGCCGGTCGCGGATATGCGCAAGGTATAGACGCCGGGTTCGAGTTGAATGATGCGATAGCGTCCCTGCTCGTCAGAAACAGCGGTTCTGGTTGTGTTGGTTTTAATTAAGACAGTTTCGACCGTCGCGCCGGGAATCACGGCGTTGTTTTGATCGACGATCCGCCCGCTGAAGGTGACGTTGTCGAGATCCTGAGCGGAAATGGTCTTCGCCGCCGCGAGGTTGAGCGCAATCAGGATTAGACACGAGACAAGCGCCGAGACAACAAACCGTAGAGCGGGCCTTTTCATTATTTTATCTGTAACTGAAACCCGCTCGAATGCGGTGGAGCCAAGATATCGTCAGGGAGATCAGGAGCGAAGCGAAATCTATCACGCCCTCGTTGACTCGAACAAGCTCGCGAACAAAGCGTGGCATTTCATATTTCGGGCGCGAGACCGCGGCTTTGCCGCCTTCCGTGCGGAAAGCCTCGGGCTTTCCGTCAGGGCTTGATTAATCTCGCAGAGGCTTTGCCTCGATGCGAGGCGCAGCCTTGAATGGAAAGCATTGGTCGGAAAGGCAAAGCCTTTCCGCACGGAGGGCGGCAAAGCCGCGAATCGGAGACGGGTTTTTAGCTTCTGGTAACGCTACGGCGGCGGAGAGCGGCGGCGCGAGTGACAGGCACGAGCGCATCCGAAGTGCCTTCGGCGGGCGGCTCGACAAAGTTGGTTAATTCGTCGGCGTGTGACTGAAGGTATCGGAAGAAACGCTCAAACTCCTGTTGCATAGCGTCCATCTTCTCGCGCATGTTCATGATGATTTCAACGCCGGCGAGGTTAACGCCCAGGTCGCGCGTAAGCGAAAGAATCAGTTCAAGTCGTGCCAAATCCTCGTCGGTGTAGAGACGCGTATTGCCCTCAGACCGCGACGGCTTGAGCAGTCCCTCGCGTTCATACATGCGCAGCGTTTGCGGATGAAGGCTGTACTGTTCCGCCACCGCGCTGATTGTGTATGTCTTTGGTTTGCGCTTCATAAAACAGTAAATGGTAAATCGTAAATGGTGAATAGTAAGAAGAGGCTATGAATCCATACCCATGCGGGTTCTGGAACGAGCGCTTTTCTATTTACCATTTACCATTCACAATTTACTCTAATCCCATCTCCACCCGGGGATTCTCATCGTTCAACTTCGCATACTGCCGCAACAGTTCCTTCGTCTCTTCTGAAATCATTTTGGGTAGCGTCACCTGTGCTTCGACAAACTGATCGCCGCGGGCGCCGGGGTTGCGCAACGAAGGCGCACCGCGTTGCCGCAGGCGAAACTTCTGTCCGGACTGCGTTCCCGGCGGAATTCGCAACTGCGCTTTCCCTTCCACAGTCGGCACTTCGATCTTCGCCCCCAACGCTGCTTCGGGCACCGTGAGCGGAACGGTCACGTAAATATTGTCGCCTTTACGCGTGAAGTATTTATGCGTGCCGACGTTGGTGATGATGTGCAAATCCCCAGGCGGCGCGCCGAGCCGGCCGCCTTCACCCTTGCCGGGTATACGCACGCGCGAACCGGTTTCAACTCCAGCCGGGATGCGCACTTTTACTGTCTCCGACTTGGGAACGGTGCCTTTGCCTTTGCATAACGAACACGGCGCGCGCCGCCGTCCCGTGCCGCCGCAATCAGAACACTCCTGCGCAAAACGCAAACGTCCCCCCGCGCGCTGGACCTGACCCGAACCTTTGCAGGTGGAGCAGACCATCACCGGTCCACCAATGTCGCCGGCGCCGTTGCAACGCGAACATTGTTCGGAACGATTGACGGTAATGTTGGTAGTCAGTCCCTGAATGGCTTCTTCAAACGAGAGGGCGAGCGGCATTTCGATGTCCACGCCTTTTTTTGGTTGAGCACGCGGCGGCTCCTGCTCTTTCGCTGCGCTCCCGCCAAAGAGGTCAGCGAAGATGTCTCGGAAACTTGTGCCCCCACCACCAGCTCCGCCTGGAGTTTGAGTTGTACTCCAGTCAAAGCCGCTGAAATCAAATCCCGGAGCGGCACGTCCCGCGCCTGATGTCGTCGGCCCGGCGCCACGCGCCGCAGCGTTTGCAAGATTGTCTGAATACTCGCCGAAGCGATCGTAGACCTTGCGCTTTTTCGGATCGGAAAGCACGTCGTGCGCTTCCGTGGTTAACTTGAAACGCTCTTCCGACGCTTTGTCGCCAGGATTTACGTCCGGGTGATATTTTCGCGCGAGCCGGCGATAAGCCTTCTTGATCTCATCAGGCTTGGCGTCGCGCTTGATCCCCAAAACTTCGTAGTAGTCTTGCTTGGCCATTCTTACATTGCCAAATGCCGATTGCTGATTGCCGATTTAAAAGGGCGGAAAGAATATTTCATCCTCCGCCCTTCTGCTCAAATGGCAATTGGCAATCGCAAATTGGCAATCTCCCTTACTTCTTCTCGTCGTCTACATCAACGTATTCAGCGTCGATCACATCGTCTTCGCCCGCGCCCCCCGCAGAGGAAGCACCTGCCGCGGAAGCTTGATCTCCCGCGCCCGCCTCAGCGCCCGGTGTTCCGGTTTGCTGATAGAGCGCTTCCGCCAACTTGTGCGAAGCGTTCTGTAGGTTATTGAAGGCTTCGTTGAGTTTTTCCACTCCGCCTTCAGCCAACGCTGCCTTGGCTTCGGTGATTGCAGTCTCCACTTCGGAAGCGACCGCGCCCACCTTCTCCTTGTTGTCGGCGAGCGTTTTCTCCATCTGGTAGGTCAGACCATCCAGACGGTTGCGCGCTTCGATCTCTTCCTTCTTCTTCACGTCGTCGGAAGCATGCGATTCCGCGTCGCGCATCATCTTGTCGATCTCTTCTTTCGAGAGACCGGATGATGAGGTGATGGTGATCTTCTGTTCGCGACCCGTACCCATGTCTTTGGCCGAGACGTTAACGATGCCGTTGGCGTCTATATCGAAGGCCACTTCAACCTGCGGCATGCCGCGTGGCGCTGGTGGAATACCAATCAGGTGAAACTTACCCAGCGTGCGATTGTCGCTCGCGAGCGGGCGTTCACCCTGCAGCACGTGGACCTCAACCGACGTTTGATTGTCGGAAGCCGTTGAGAAAATCTCCGACTTGCGCGTTGGGATCGTAGTGTTGCGCTCGATCAGTTTGGTAAACACACCGCCGAGAGTTTCGATACCAAGGCTGAGCGGGGTGACGTCAAGGAGCAGAATGTCAGTCTTCTCACCCGAGAGCACACCGGCCTGGACCGCGGCGCCGATGGCTACCACTTCGTCAGGGTTCACGCTCTTGTTTGGTTCTTTGCCGAATAGTTCGCGAACAATCTCCTGAACTTTCGGAATGCGCGTCGAACCGCCGACCAAAACCACTTCGTGGATCTTCTTTGCATCCAGTCCGGCGTCTTTAATCGCCTGCTGTACAGGTCCCTTGAGCCGCACCAGAATCGGATCGATTAGCTGTTCAAACTTCGCGCGAGTCAGCTTCATCGCGAGATGCTTCGGACCAGACTGATCGGCCGTGACGAAGGGAAGGTTGATCTCCGTCTCCATCGTGCTCGAGAGTTCGATCTTCGCTTTCTCTGAAGCCTCTTTCAGTCGCTGCAGCGCCATCTTGTCACTGGAAAGATCAATACCCTGGTCCTTTTTAAACTCTTCGATAATCCATTCCGTCAAGCGCTCGTCAATATCGTCGCCTCCAAGGTGCGTATCACCATTGGTCGACTTCACTTCGACGACGCCTTCGCCTACCTCGAGAATGGAAACGTCAAATGTGCCGCCTCCGAAGTCGAACACTGCGATGGTTTCGTCTGTTTTTTTGTCGAGGCCGTACGCCAATGCCGCTGCCGTGGGCTCATTGACGATGCGCATCACTTCCAAGCCGGCAATCTTGCCCGCATCCTTCGTCGCCTGGCGTTGCGCGTCGTTGAAATAAGCCGGGACGGTGATTACAGCTTTGTCGACCTTCTGGCCGAGGTAGTCTTCCGCCGACTGCTTCATCTTTTGCAGGATGATCGCGGAAATTTCCGGCGGACTCCATTCCTTGCCACCGGCCCCAATGCGGACATCGCCCGTGCCCGCAGCTTTCACCGTGTAGGGGACCTGCTTTATTTCTTCGGTCACTTCATCGAAGCGGCGACCCATGAATCTCTTGATTGAATAGACAGTGTTTTCAGGGTTGGTCACCGCCTGGCGCTTGGCCACCTGGCCAACCAGCCGGCTGCCGTCCTTGGTAAACGCCACGACCGAGGGCGTGGTGCGGCCGCCTTCTGAGTTGGTAATTACAGTCGGCTCGCCACCTTCCATTACGGCGACGACAGAGTTGGTCGTTCCCAGGTCAATTCCAATAATCTTGCTCATCTTTTGTTCTCCAAACGATATTTGGCCTGCTCAGTCACCTTTTAGTCGGACCCGTTTCGGTCGGAATTTCAGAATTTCGCAGGCACTTTCACCCTTATTTAGGCCACTCATAACTTTATTTGAATGGGACGGTAATATAATACCTGAGTCTCTTGCTGTCAACTTTATGAGGTGGAAGTTGCGTCGCGGGAAGAAGGGTGTTGTCGGAGCCGATCTAATCTCGGCGTTCACCCGGTCGCTACCGCTCCGGGTTCTGACTTCTTCCGGCCGCAATCGAGCGGGAGCCTGGACAAAGCTCAGTGAGGTCTTTCCGTGGGTCGAAGAAGTTCAGAACCGGGAGCAGTAGCGACCGGGTGCCATGTCGTTTAGGAAGCGCGCTAGGCTGATGGTTCCGTTGGCGGAGGAGTCTTATTCCGGTCGTCATTCATGAGCTTTGAGACAAAGAAGACGTAATGCAGACCGGAGAGGAGCGCGAGGCCAAAGACCGCGGCATACACAGTTGGCAGGTAGAGCCCGGTGTAATAAGGCACGCTGGCCGCAAACATTATCGCGGTAATGCCGACAATCTGAACCGTCGTGTTGAGTTTTCCTAACCATGAGGGACGAAACCCGCGAAATCCGGTCATGATGTTGATAGCCGCCGCGCCGACGATGATGAAGACGTCGCGGCTGATCACTGCGACCGTGACCCAAAAGGGCACCGGCAGGTGACTCGGTAGCGGTTGGGGAAAGACGCTGCGCATCGACAGCACGATGAATGCCGTCACCAGCATCAGTTTGTCAGCGATGGGATCGAGAATAGTTCCGAGCTGTGATTCCTGATCGAAGCGTCGCGCCAGAAGACCGTCGAGTCCATCAGTAACCCCGGCAATCACAAAGGCAACGAGCGCGAGGATAAATCGCTGGTAGAAAAGCAGTGTGACAAAAACAGGAATCAGCACCATCCGAAAGATGGTTAGCATGTTCGGAACTGTAAGAATCCGGGAGGACGACATCAATCCTTGTAACGCAAACTGTTAGTTTGCGGGCGGCAACAGTTTGCCCTACGAGAACTCAGGACGTATCTGACGAAGGGCTGACAGTACGCAAACTAACAGTTTGCGTTACGACAGAGCAGTGCGGTCTTTTTCACGCAGTTCGCAGCTCAAGCAATGAAACTTCCGGGGGGCAACCAAATCGCACGGGCAACACTACAGTGCCCAAACCGCGCGTCACGTAGATCTGCGTTTCGTCCTGCCTGGCCAACCCCTTAACAATACGCCGCCGCGGCTTGCCAGAAGCGCTGCGTTCCGAGCGGAGGGTTACCTGTCCGCCGTGCGTGTGGCCGCTAAGCACCAGGTCCACGCCAGCTCGAGCTGCACGGCGCAAAATGATCGGGTTATGGGCCAGCAATAGCTTCAACTCTTCTTCGCGCGCGCCGGCGAGAGCGAGGGATAAATCCTCCAGGCCGACCATCGTGTCGTCTGTGCCGGCCAGCCAAAAGGCCGCGCCGTCTTTCTCGAAACGCATACCCTGATTCACCAGCACCGTTATTCCTTCGGCCCGAAACAGGTCAGTGATCAGCGCCGCATCAGTCCAGTGATCGTGGTTGCCCAGCACTGCATAGACGCCATGACGCGCACGCAGTCTGCCCATCAGCTCCGCACAGGGCGCCGCGTAAGCTCGTTCCTTGGAGACGTAATCGCCCGTTAGCGCAATGATGTCTGGCCGCAGGCTGTTGGCCGTTTCCACCGCGCGTTCGATTTGCTCGCGGCTGGTGAATGGGCTGTGGTGAATATCTGAAAGCTGGACGACGCGCAGGCCGTCGAACGCTTGCGGTAAACGCCGCAGAAAAATCTTTTGATGTTCAACTGTAAGCCTGAAGGGCTCGCTCAGCGCCGAGCGCGCGGCCTGGCTCAGGTTGAGCGCGAGCGCACGAAATGGCGTTTGCGCCCGTCCGTTAGCCTGACGGTCAACTGCGGCGACACGACGGGTCTGTTTCCATCTAATAGGGGTAGACATGAAGTGGGTTTAATTTTATCGGTTTGAATTTAGCCCGTGAATCGGTAAATACGTACGTTAGAGATACTCTTGCTAGCGTCAATCCTGCCAGATATGGGCGCTGTCTGGAATGCGGGGCATTATAGTGACGTGCTGGAGGGGAAGCAACCACCGCAAGCAAAAAACAACCTCATGTAAGCGAGCAACAAGCGAGCTAGCGGCCAGTTCTTTAAACGAGTGGGTCCGTTATTGTTGGTTCAAAGGCCAGAAGACAGGCACCAGCCAGATAACTATCGCAAAAACTGCCAGCGTTAATACCGAGCCAACTTTGACGAAATCGAGAAAACGGTAACGACCCGGCGTGTAAATCAGCACGCACGCCGGCTCGAGCGGCGTCAGGAATGAACATGAAGCCGCGTAGGTGACAGTGACTGCAAAAGCCCGCGGGTTGAGCCCCAGTAGCAGCGCTGTCTTGACTGCTATCGGCAACATCACGAGCGCGGCCGCCTGATTCGACATGGGTTGGGTGAGCGCCACGGTCATCACGAAGAACCCGGAGAGCACTGCAAGTGGTCCGTAATGTCCGGTGGCTCGCACGATCAAGTCGGCCAGATACTGATCGGCGTGAGTGCCCTCCATTGCATGTCCAAAACTCATCATGCAGGCAATCAACACGATCAGCCGCCACTCGATCATTTCGTAAATCTCCTGCGGTCGCACGGCGCGGCTCGCCAGCAAGACCAGCACGCCGCCAAGCACCGCAATTGAAAGGGGCACAAGGTGGGTGATCGACAAGGTGAGGAAAACTCCAAAGGCGATCAGAGCCCAGGGCTTCTTCTCCGGCCGGGCCTGGCGATTTGAAATTTCTTCCAGCAACAGGACGTGCCCGTCTGCCGCCAGATGTTCCGCGTGTTCCCGTCTACCCTGCAGGAGCAGCACATCGCCAAACCGCAGTTTCACTTTGCTCATCTTCGACAGCAGGTTGATGCCGTGCCGGTTAATCGCCAGCACGATAAGTTTGTGGCGCTCCTGAAACTTTAGTCGTTTGAGGTTCTGGCCGGTGAAGTCTGAGCCGCGCGGGATCATTGCCTCAAACAATTCGACATTCGTGTCCGGGCTTTCGAGTAGCGTGTCGCTGAGTTCGAAGTCAGCTTTTATCTCGATACCCGCCTCACCCTTCACGCGCAGGATGTCGTCCACGCGGCCCTGAACCAGCAGCAGATCACCTTCCCGAATCTCCTCGCCGGAGTTCGGCGCGATACGATAACGCTTGGCGCCGCGCAGAATTCCCACCACGATGAGATCAAGTTCATCGCTCAGAGGTGCTTCCGCAAGTCGCTTTCCGATCATGCGTGAACCCTCGAGCACCAGCACTTCGGACATATACTGTCGCACGTGGTATTGCTCCGTCAGTGAGCTGTCGCCTTCGCGCCTGGGCAGCAGCCGGAGCCCAACGAACAGCATGTAAACCATGCCGATGCCGACAATGGGCACCCCCACGCGCGTCAGTTCAAACATCGAGTAAGGCTCGAGGCCATAACGAGTCATGGCGCCGCTGACCGCGAGGTTAGTTGAGGTTCCGATCAGTGTGCAGGTGCCCCCGAGAATGGCGCCGAAGGCGAGCGGCATCAGCAGCTTCGAAGGATGAATGTTCTTGCGCAAAGCGATTCCGAGCACGACCGGCAGAAATATCGCGGTGGTCGTGGTGTTTTTCATGAAGGCTGCGCAAAGCGCGGCTACGACCATCACCATCGCGGCCATACGGAATTCACTATTGCCGGCGAGGCCCTGAAGGCGACGCCCAACCGCATCGATTACGCCCGTTTTCGCCAAGCCTCCCGTCAAAATAAAAAGTCCGGCAATCGTGATCACAATGTCGTTGCCAAACCCGGCAAAGGCGTCGGCCGCAGAGAGGGTGCCGGTAACCACCAGCAGGAGCACAAGAATCAGCGAGACCACGTCAATCGGAATTCGCTCAGTGGCAAATAGAATGAGCGCGACGAGGAGCAGCGTGAGGACGATGGCGATTTGAGTAGTCATGGGAGATTGCTTTGTCGGAAACGGGAATCTCTACGGGCTGAACATGTCATTACTGTTACCAGAAGCTCAAGGAATGATTGCTGAGAGACATGACGAACAGCATTCGCGACTCGGTGTGCAACAATAACCCGCAATACTTCAGGGCGGCTATCAGGGAGAGCAGATGAAACCAAAAAAAGACCAGCACAAAGTCGGCATCAGACAGAAGCCGCGTGGCCAACAGACCGGCGCTGCGGGCGTTGCTGATCAGAATCGTAAAGAGATGGAGTCGACGCCCGCTGTGCTCGGCCGCCGGAAAGCAGGTAGCAAGTTGGCTGCTGACAAATCGTCGCAGCACACCGGCGGCGATGCCGTCACGCCTCGCACCACATCGCCCTCAACTCCGGCGATGACCGGTGGAAAGCGCAAAGGCGAGACCGGCGGCGAGACGGCTTTCAAGGCTCGTCTGAAAAAGCAGCGCACGACGAAAGGCCGCTGAAGTCGATTGGGTGGGACGACTAATTCAGAACCGGGAGCGGTAGCGACCGGGTCGACCGTGATCTCAAGGGCGGGGGCAAGCCCACCTTCCCAACCACGAGATTACCTGTTTCGGGTTTCTCCAAACGGTCCCAAAACACTCAACCATATCGCTGAATCGTGCCCTGAATGGGTACGAGCTGAGTCTTATCGCAGTGTCGCGCCCTTCGAAGCGCCAATTTCTTCCTTAGCAATCTCCTTGCAAGTCAGTGTCTAAACGATGGCAGGCAATCTGCTCCTGCGGTTAACACAGCCGACATCCATCCTTTCATCAATATCTAATCGCATTCTTCCACCTTATCAACCGGGCAGGCATGATGCTTGCCAGAACACCTCCGTAAACATTGAAGAGGGAAGGTATGCGATCCGTAATTTGGATGGACTAATTGTCAGAACCGCCTGCGGGTGATTTGTCCGAACCACCTGCGTCGGCGGGTGGACAGGGCGAGTGGGGCTTTTTATTCAGGGGCGGATCGAGAAGGAGAAGTTTTTATGGACAGGATTAAAGTATGGCCACACATGACGATCGTGGCATTAGTGGTAGCGCTCGTTTCCGCCCTTGGCGTGGCTTATTGGATGAAGCAAGAGCAGTCTGCATCAGCCGAAGAGTTGCCTTACGCGGCGCGCATTCAACGCGTTGACGGCGAAGTGGCTTTCAGCGATGGCGTTGCCAACCCAGACGCGGAACCACAGTGGATAACAGCAACTCCGAACCAGCCCTTCTCAGTCGGCGATCGGATCTACACGCGCGACAACGCGCGCACGTCGCTCGCCTTCAGTGGACGAAATTTTGCCCGGCTCGATCCAAATACATCGCTCGACGTGGTTAACCTGAGCGATCGCCGTACCCAACTCGCGCTTCGCGATGGCTCGGCGATGTTTGACATCGGTTATCTCGACGACGATGAAATATTTGAAGTGGCCACGCCTCACGGCGCAGTTAACTTCGATCAGCCCGGACTCTACAACCTCGGCTTTGACGACAGCGGCGGCGTGCTCGTCTCCGTCCTGAGCGGACTCGCCCAGATAGTAGGTCAAGGGGGTTCGGGAAATATTGGCAAAGGCGAGATGTTGACCATGCTGGGCCAAACGGCTGCTCAACTCGCTCTTTCGCGTCTCAATCCGGACGACGCGGGTTACCTGGTCGACGATTATTACGACTATCAATATCCGGACACTTACGACGGTCGTTACGACAGTTACGACGCTTATCTAAACGACCCTTACTACTACGATCCATACAAGCGCAACGTGAGTTATCAGTATGCGAATCCGCTTATCCCGGGACTGAACGATCTTGATTACTACGGCGACTGGCAGCAGATAGACGATTATGGCTATGCCTGGCGGCCGCGTGTGGATGATGGCTGGGTGCCTTATCAGCAAGGGACATGGACCAACGATTATCCGTATGGCCCAACCTGGGTTTCGAGTGAGCCCTGGGGCTATGCGCCTTATCACTATGGACGCTGGGCCAACGTGGGCAACCAGTGGTACTGGATTCCCGAGACGGCAAACACGACGCCGGCTTATGCGCCCGCGCTCGTCGCGTTTGTTCCTTTAGACGACGTCAATCAAATCGGCTGGGTGCCGCTCGGGCCGGGCGAAGCTTATGCGCCGCATTATTACGACGCGAATTGGCAGCCGCAGTATCTAAGTCGGGCCAACCTGGCGCCCGCGCAGCTAATTAACCTTGGCATTCCCGGCGCAGTCACCGTGGTGCCGGTAGACGCATTCGGTCGCGTGATCGAGCCGCGCAACGTGCGGAGACTTGAGAGTATCGATCAGCAGCGTCTCGCGTCGGTGAGGTCAACGCTCGACCCGTTGACGCTGACGCCTTTGAGAAACGCAGTGATTCACTCGGCCTGGGGACGCGGTAAGATTGACCTGCCGCCCGGGATCGCGAAGAAACTGCACGACACGCCCGTCTTCATCGGGCGCGATTTTAAGGAGTCAAAGTTCAGGAAAAATCTGGCGAAGCAGATGCGCGTGGAGCGTGTCTCCGATAAGGATCGCAATCGCAAGTTTCAGATTCGCGATGAACGCCAGGAGTTGAAAGCGGCGCGACACGTGGTGAATGTCGAAGCGAGGCAGGAAGATCGTGCCCGCAGAAAACAAGAGCGGACGTGGAGGCAGGAAGAGCATCGGCGAACGCGTGAGATTCACCGGCTGAACGCCGACCGCGGGAACAAGGACGCTGCGCGACAGGTGCGCCAGATCGAGCAACAGCAGAAAGCTGCCGCGCAGGTTCAGCAGCGGCAACAGAGAGACGCCGCGCAGGTTCAGCAGCGACAACAGCGAATGGACCGTGATAATCAACGCAAGGCCCAACAGCAACCGCCCCAGCAGCCGCAAGGCCAACGGGTTGGTAATCCTGCCGTGCAAATGAAGCCGCACAAGATGGAACCGGCGGCGAGACCACAGCCTCCGCGCGCGGCGCAACGGCAAACTGTCGGCCAACCCGAACGGAAGACCGGCAAACCGGACCGTAAGCCGGAGGACCAACCGCGCAGCCGCGGCGAGGGTGGCGGTGGTAAGGCTAAAGGCAAAGGAAAACCGTAAGAGAGCAGTGGTCAGGAGCAGTGGGCGCGCGCTAAGCGCGAACTGCTTGTCAGAACCGCCTGCATTAGCGGGCGGCCCTTCATCAGTTCAGGCGAGACTGCCGACTATCTTCTCCGTGCTCTCCATATGTCGCGCAACGTTCCGCCGAAAAGTCGGGATGCAGCGTGAGCGCGCGGAGCACGCGCCAGCATAAAGCCTGGGTGGTAAGCCCCAGGTCCAAAGAAATCCAAATGCCTTGAGCCCGCGAAGCGGCCGACAGTCGCTACAAACCCTTTCACTCTTAACGCGCCACGCGATTCTCTCGTTAACAGTTGAACTCCCCAATCCGTCATACCCATACGGTAAGGTTCACCCAAAGACCTCTTGCGTGCCCACGGAGTTTCAAAATGGAAATCAATTCAGTGAAAACGATTGGCGCGGTGTTATTGCTGACAGCCTTGCTGGCCAGCGCCACCCAGGCACAAGCTGTGACTGATGAGCCAAAACGCCGTGAGGGCGAGATTTGGTTTGAGCCGATCAAAGCCGAGGTTGGCGGACAAGTCTTCGAAGGCGAACGCGGCCACCTGATGGTTCGCGAGAACCGGAAGAAGACAAACTCTAATCTGATTGAGCTGGTCTTCATTCGCCTGAAGAGCACTGCTGACAAGCCCGCGCCGCCGACGATTTATCTCGATGGTGGTCCCGGATCGGCGGCGACCAATCTTGCCGGCTTCCCTGAATACATGCGGGCTTTTCAGAAACTGCGCGAAGTCGGCGACGTAATACTGCTCGACCAACGCGGCGTCGGGCGTTCAAAGCCGAACCTCACGCATCGCTCCTCAGAGTCGTTACCCACGGACGTCTTTGCCAGTCGAGAGGTGGCTTTGCGAGCATTCAAGGAACGGGCAAAGGCCGCCGCAGATCATTTTCGTTCGCAGGGGGCGGACATCCTTGCTTACAACTCGGCGGAAAGCGCCCACGATGTTGACGACGTGCGGAAGGCGCTCGGTGCCGAAAAAGTAAATCTGGTGGGTTTCAGCTATGGCACTCACCTGGGCCTTGCCTGCATTCGTTATCATGGAAAGAACCTGAATCGCGTCGTGCTGATCGGCACCGAAGGACCAGATCATACCGACAAGCTGCCCAGCACCTCTCACAACTCAATCAAACGACTGGCAGACATTGTCGCGAAGGATCCGGTAACGGGGACGAAGATGCCGGATCTTGCCGGCACATTAAAACGAATACTCGATCGTCTGGAAAAAGAACCGGTCACAGTTTCGATCACCGACCAGCGCACCAAAAAACCGGTGGACGTGAGAGTCGGGAAAATAGGATTGCAGTTTCTGATCATGCGCGATCTTGGCGACGCCAGTGATTTGCCGATTTTTCCGCTCTGGTTTTACACGATGGACAAAGGCGATTACTCGATTCTCAGACGCTTCGTCGAAAGGCGTTACAACCAATTCGGCTCTGGGCTTTCCGTGATGACTCTGGTCACCGACATCTCTTCCGGCGTCAGCAAATCACGCAAGCTGCAAATTCAAAAGGAAGCGAAGACTGCTCTGCTCGGCGACATTGTTAACTTCCCGATCTCTGAAATGGGCGATGTATTTGGAAACCCGGATCTGGGTGATGACTATCGCGCGCCGATAAAAACGGATGTCCCAACTCTTTTTGTGAGCGGTGTGCTTGATAACAACACTCAACCCTTCCAGGCAGACGACGTGCGCCGAACTTTCAAGCACAGCACGCACCTCATCATCGACAACGCCGGCCACGAAAGCATGCTGGTCGACCCACAGGTTCAACAAACAATGGTTGATTTCCTGAGAGGCCAGGACGTAAGCAAAGTGAAGATCGCGCTCCCGCCGCTAAAGTTCGAACCGCTGCCGTGATGATCGGCGGTCAGTGGCCAGTTACCAGTGGGCAGTGGGCAGTAGGCGGTGAGCAGTGCGCTGTTCAACAAGCTTTAGCTTGTCGCCGCAACTGTGGTCTGTCTCTACCTCGATCCGAGTGCAATCCATTCGCGAGTCAACTAAGTCACTGGGACCGCGGGCGTCCCGCCCGCAATGAGCGCGCAGCGCGAACCCTCTTCGCAGCAGGTCTCGTAGTTCACTGCCCCCTGCTCTTCGGCGGTATGACACTCGCGCAATTCCAGGCGATTGCCGCACCGGCAAGTCGGCACGTGAACAAATCGAAGACCTTGAAGATCAACTCACCCAGGCGCTGGCCACGCGCGACGCCGCCGATCAAGCCGTTTTCGCCAAGGTGGAGCTCGTCGTCAACAGCGTTCGTGCCGACCCTGACCATGGCTCGGACAGCGCGTTGTACGAAGCCATGGGCTACACCCGCAAGAGTGATCGCAAGAGCGGCCTGACGCAGAAGAAGAAAACACCACCGACGAGTTAACGACTGTTGAGTTAACAACTGTTGAGTTAACAACTCTGCCAGTTGCTAACTTCGGTGCTGAGATCGCAAACACGTAGGACAGGCATTCCTGCCTGTCCAATTTCGCAGCGAAGGGAAGCGCCGCTATCGGCGACGCTCCCTCGCTTCCTCTGATGTTTTGGATGAGCTTAGTTTTGAAAGTACCGTTGAATCTCTGAGCCGATCCATTTCCCAACCGGCACTGAGACGCCGTTCCCGATCATTCGGTAAGCTTCGTTAGCGCTTCCAGCGAATGTGAAGCCGTCAGGTACTCCTTGCAGCCTGGCGTACTCTCGAACCGTGTACGGTCGGACACCCCGAGCGAACCGCGCGTCGGCAACCAGTCTCGTGCTTAAGTCCTTCGAGTAGTGCGCAACGCAAGTAGGTGCGATGTCGCCACGTTTCGGATCGCTGATGATGGGTCGGTCCCGGTAGGCACCATCAAGACGCTTAGCTACATAGTCAGGTATGTGCGGTGTCGGATCAGATTCAAGTATCTCCGCGAGTGTGACGGCTCTTTCAGCGCGAGGCTCACGCCAAGCGAAGCTGCGTCGGCTGCCGATGATAATTAGTCGATCTCTTTTCTGCGGTAACCAGATCGAAGACTTTACTGGACACGCAACGTGGACGTAGTAGTCCGGCAACTTCGTCATAGCTTCCATTACGACCGGAAACTTCTTCATGCCCGGCACATTCTCAACCACGTAGAGCTCGGGCTTGCGAATGGCAACGTGCCGGAAGAAATGCAGGAAGAGATCGTCTCCAGTGCGTACACCGTGAATGTCGGCAATTGGTGAATACTTTGTGCAGGGATACGTCGCCACCATCACGTCGCATTCCTTCTCAGCCAGCACGAGCTTCTGAGTGATGTCACACTGGACCACCTCATGATTGAAGTTTCTCTGCTGCGTTTCGCAACAAATCGAATCGATCTCAAAGCTCTGCTGCATCGTCAGCCCTCCAGCTTGTAGACCGATGTCCATCAGCCCGGCGCCTGAGAAGTAAGTGTTTGCAAGGATTGGGAACATAAACCAAGGCCACGCTTCTGAATTCGCGCATATATGAGTTTGCCTATTGTGGGAATACTACCCAGGCACGGTGAGGGGTGACAACACAGTGGCCAGCGATGCTACCACCACTGAATAACAGACCTCTTTCATAGTGGCACATAGCGTCTCACGTCGGCTCTTGATCGAAGACAAAGCGCAATGGCATCACGCTTTGCTCGCACCCAGCGATTTTCTAGCAAGCTACGGTTTGCCTGCCTCTAAGTTTGCTGGCCGGAGGAAGCGCAAGATGTAAGCGGCAGCTTGACCATCTCTCGGAAAGCACTCAAAATCAGCCCATGTCGAGACCCAAGGCGATCGATTTATTTTCAGGATGTGGCGGCCTGACTCTAGGGCTGAAGCAAGCGGGGTTTCGCGTGATCGGAGCGGTCGAAATTAATTCACTTGCAGTTGAGACTTATAAGGTCAATCACAAGCGAGTGCACGTTTGGGAAAAAGACATTTGCAATTTGTCCATTGCTGAGGTCAAGCGAAAGCTCAATCTCAAACCGGGAGAGCTGGATCTGCTCGCGGGTTGTCCGCCCTGCCAAGGCTTCTCAACAATGACGACCCTTAACGGCAAATACACCAGTGACGATCCTCGCAACGATCTAGTCTTTCAATTCTTGCGCTTCGTTCGCGGCCTGCGCCCGAAGGCAATAATGATGGAAAACGTCCCCGCCCTAGCAAAAGACCGCCGCATGACGGAGATGCTGGCACAACTTGAAAGTCTTGGTTATAAGTGCACAACTGACATTCTCAATGCTCAGCACTATGGAGTTCCACAACGCCGGCGCCGTTTCATCCTCCTGGCGGGCCGTCGGGAAAAGATATCCTTTGCACGCGAAGCGCGTATCAAACCCGTGGTTCGGGATGCGTTTGCGAAGCTGGGTAGTAGTGCGCGGCTCGATCCGCTTCACAATTACAAAGAGAAGCGAACGGAGTCTGTAAGAAAAAGGATCAGATCGATTCCTTCGAATGGAGGAAGCCGCTTCGATCTTGGGGAAAAACACCAACTCAAGTGCCATCAAGCGTTCGACGGCTTCAAGGACATATACGGTCGCATGAGGTGGGATAAAGTGGCGCCAACGATTACAACCGGCTGCTTCAATCCATCAAAGGGACGCTTTTTACACCCTACAAGACATAGAGCCATTACACTTCGAGAGGCCGCTTTGTTACAAACGTTTCCAGCATCCTATTTCTTTTCTCTGGAAAGAGGCAGGATTCTCGCGGCTGAAATGATCGGAAATGCACTTCCCCCTGAGTTTATCAGGCGGCACGCAAGGAAAATCCTAGAAGCTTTAAATGGCTGATGTATTCACCCCCGCAAAGCGTAGCGCCATCATGGCGCGCATCAAAGGTAAAAACACAAAGCCAGAGTTAATAGTTCGCAAGCTGGTCCATTCTCTGGGTTATCGATTTCGACTTCACCAAGACACCATTCTGGGTAAGCCGGATCTTGTACTCCCGCGTCACAAGAAGATCATTTTTGTCCATGGATGTTTTTGGCATGGTCATGCTGGCTGTTCGCGCGCAAGTTTGCCAGCAACAAATATTGAGTTCTGGAGGAAAAAACTTCTGGCGAATAGAAACAGAGATACAAGTGTGAAAGGCAAGCTTTATCGTGACGGCTGGCAGGTCTTTATTATCTGGCAGTGTCAAACAAAAAATATTGAGACTTTAAGCAAGCGCCTCCAATGTTTTCTTCGAAAATGACGCGCCTCGTTGCGGAGATTGATAATCAGATTGCGAAGGCAAAGCCGTATCGTCCCGCAGGGAAACGAATTTGTGGCCACCAAGCCGCGCTCTTGGCTCCTTCCGCCTTAGTCCTCAGGAGGAATAGGGTAAGTCGATCATCCGGCACTCGTTCCGCTTCGCCTTTGCCTGAAAGAATCCCTCGAGTTTCCCGGCGGGGTCCGTTAATTCCTCGATTGCGACTGACATAGACATACCCGTAGTCCTGATTGTGGAGCGTGACGAACTGTGAAATCGATTCCGCCATAGCCATTGGATCCCACACTCGCTCAGAAGCCGTTTGATCCGGCATAGTAAGTTCGACCAAACGACGCAGTTCTTTAAGGGGGACCCGGATGTAAGCCCTGTCCTCGACGGATTCCAGTGCCTCATTGAGTTCTTCAGTGGCCGATTCTGATGAGGCATCACGCATCACCTCTGATGGGTTGTAGCTACCGCCCCCCGTGTACACGCCAATCGCCCCCGGCGCGAGTACATTTGTTCTGGTGGCGTTGAGTGCGCCTTCAATGTAGACCCCGCGAAACTCCTCACTTGGTGACTGAGCGATTAGCTCGCGGAGTCCCCGCTCCATCTTATGAATGGCACGAAAGACAGTGTGCAATTCCTTTGGTAAAAAGAGTCGGAGGAGTCCAATATCCGCCCTTCGATACCCGTACATTCGCGCGTGTTGCAGAACAGTATCAGCCTGTGGCTTCTTGGGATTCCGGCCGTAGTAGCTCACAAGCAAGTTCTTAATCGTTACTCCCCTACCCAATTTGTTACCCCCTACGAAGAGGTTATAGGGCGAATGTACGGCCACATCCTCGTCTGTCTCCCCATTCACTAATTTGACTGCAATGCCCGGCGAGAGAAAGGCGATTCTTTTTACGAGTTCGTCGAAGCCCGGATCCTTTAAGCCAGGATGAGTAATCACGAGATCGTCATACGCATCCCTTAGTCTTTTCAAGAGTGCCGGCGAATTCGCTTTGGCGTCAGCAGCCAATTTACTTCTGTACTTGTGAAGTAAATCCACGATGTACTGGTGGTCTGCTTTTCTTGTGCTTACGTGGCAGAGAAATGCACAGTTCTGTTCCACGTCTCTAAGCCGTTTGTGTGTTGCCCCGATCATGAACGTATCTAAGGCCCGCAGGAGGGATTTCGGTAGGACGACCGTCGGACTGGGCTGTGATGCTGACGTCAAAGCGTCGATGTCATCGAGAGGAAATTCCTTAATGAGAGTAGTTCCTTCACCAAAGAAGTCTTCTCCTCCCACGTACCCAGCACCGGGATGACTTAGCACTGTGAACTTCGGCCTAAATCCATGATCGGGAGATTGAAGGAAGAGGGCTTGCGGTGTAGCTGTAACTTGAACGTAAGTGTTCTTGTCAAAGAACCCCCTCAGCTCCACAATCCTATCGTTGATAGCGCTACGTGTTCCATCAGCCTTCTTCGTCTTGGTGTTCAGGCTGGCTTGGTCGGCCTCGTCGTCAATAATGAGGCAGGACAAACCTTTCAGGTTCCCCTTTTTGAAGTTTTCGATCAGAGTACCCAGGTGTCCGGCATTCTTTGTCATGACAATTGCGCAGGTATTTCCCTTTATCCGCTGCAGGAAGGACGCGCGATCCTTAATATCTGCCTTGCCTAAGATATCCATTGCTGGGAAAGCTTCCTTTGCGCGTCCAAGGGTCTGTTCGTAAAGCGGGTCATTGTCTGATGTGAGAATAAGAATCGTACGGTAGCCTTCATCGGCCCCAATGGCACCAGTCACCGTTAGCACGCCAGTTTTTCCGCTCTGGACAAGACCATAAATAAGGCCGTTGGTCTCTTCAATTCCCCCGCTTAAGGGATCGACCCATTTTTCAGCCACCTCTTGTGCGGTGACTCCGATCTCCTCGACCTCTTCCGCATTACCAATCTGTTTCGATAGAAGGTTCACTACTTCTTCACGATGATTCATACTTACCTCAGTCTTCAAGAATGCGTTGCCAGACGGACGGAGCAATCTTTCGATCAAGTTCTCCTTCTGGCCCGAAAATCCCGTAATGTTTGCCGTGCTTCCGGTAACAAGAGATGTGCACGGCTGATCTTTTCCTGCCCGCAATGGAACGGTAGTCCTCATGAGTGATCGCGGCTACCCCGTCCGCTCCGCAAATCAAACCGATCACCAGACGACGATTTCTCGCACGAATCCGCAACAAACGCCGCTCATCGACCGTAAAGGTAAACCCCCACGGGCTTCGGCCCTTGGTGCTGTATTTCAAGCAGACTAGTATCTGGTTGTTAATTGTGAAAAGTGGCGGTTCGTACTTGAGACTGGTAATCCTCCCGCCTCTGACCAACTGGTGAAGCGCTGCTCCCTCATAGAACTCCTGCTTTCGTATTGTCATCGTCACATCCCTACTGGTGAATACCGGAGGATTTCCTACGGGTGATTCCGTCGAGGCCCAGCTGGCTAGATTGAGCAATGGCGTTTTGGGAATGACGCCGTTGTTCGACAGCGGCATCTTGTTTAGCGAAAGTATTCTGCCCTAAGTGATACAAGATGCCTAGCATTTGCCTCGCATGAAGCCCATCGCCTCCGCTACACTTCCGCTATGCCTCAATCCACCAGCGTCACATGGACTCGCGAACACGAACTCATCGCGTTGAACCTCTACGGCAAGTTGCCGTTCGGCCAATTCGATAAAGGGAACTCAGTAATTATCGATGTTGCGTCAAAGATGGGACGCACGCCGAGTAGTCTGGCAATGAAGCTCAGCAATCTGGCGTCTCTCGATCCGGTGCAAAAGGCGCGAGGGATAAAAGGACTGTCAGGTGCGACGAAAAAAGATCGGGAGATGTGGGCTGAGTTCCAGGCAAATCGAAACGAGCTTGGGCCGGAGAGCGAACAGCTTCTGCATGACTTGTTCACTAATGATGATGGCGTTGAAGTAGATTTTCTGGAGCGTGACAGAGTCCGGCTAGAACCGTCGCGAGAGGTGGGTCCGCTTTTAGGGCCGACAGAAGCTACTGCTTCAGTGAAGGTCAGACGCGGCCAGCACTTCTTTCGACAGACGGTACTCAACTCCTACGGTGTGCAGTGTTGCATCAGCGGAATCAACGTCCCGCGTTTGCTGATTGCCAGTCACATCAAACCGTGGCGCGACTTTCCTGACGAACGGCTCAACCCGCGCAACGGTCTGTGTCTCTCACGACTACACGATGCTGCGTTCGACGCGGGACTGATAGCGCTCGACAGCCGGTTGCTTGTGCTGCTGAGTGGTCGCCTCAAGAGTTACTTCCCTCAAGCCATCCTCGAACAAAACTTCCTACCTTTTGAGGGCGAATCGATTCGCCTGCCGGAGAAGTTGGCGGAGCCGAGTTACGAGTTTCTTTCGTATCACCGCCGGAAGATCTTTGTTGGATAGGCCTTGGCCAGACGCACTCTTCGGTTGCATCGAAGGAAGATTAATGCTGCTGAGGTCTCTATCCCTTCGGCTCTGCCGTCTGACTTGCGGTGGTGGCTCGCTTTGCCTCAATAAAGAGCGTCTGCCTCATAAATCCGTTCGGTGGCTTCAAAAAAAGCAAAGCGACCGAAACACATATCTAATCATGCGGGCGTGTGATATAAGCGGCGCTATGTCAACTCCAAATCCTCATTTCCGATGCCCGCACTGCAAGAGTGTCCAGCCCAAGAGCGTAGCCGACCAGATGCTGAGCGGGGCTTCCTTTCTATCAGGGGCTTCCTTCTCGTCGGCCGTGACCTGTTCCTCGTGTGGTGGGTCCATCGAACAGCTATCGGTCATCCAGGGCAAGTACGACCTCAAGGACAGTCATCTCGGTCAGACCATCAAGCTAGGTGGCGCGGTTCTGATCATCGGCCTGCTCATTTGGCTGTTGACTTGGTTGTTCTCCTGAGGCAGTTATGGCAGACCGCGATGAAGGTTAATTAATTATTCTCAATGTAGAGATAACCATCGATTGTAGCTACCACGATCCTTACTAACAGAATTCCAACCGATACGTTCAAAGCCTTTGCGCACGCTGGCAGGAACGCTCTGACAACGCCAACGGCACAGGTAAACGAAGCACTGTGTAAGGCACTTTGCCACAACCGGTGAGTCCCGAATAGGGCGTAGCCCCCAGGGATCCTCGATTGCGAAGGAAGGTTGGAAACCTTCCGCACATCAGGCGGCAGAGCCGCTGACGCAAACTAACATGCCTGCGTTACGAATGGGCGGCAGTGCCTTCCATGATGTTGCCGCAGAAAACCATCAAGGATGACCCAGAACGCTGGCCCAGGCTGCC
Organism: Pyrinomonadaceae bacterium; assembly: GCA_035557535.1. Classification (GTDB taxonomy): domain Bacteria; phylum Acidobacteriota; class Blastocatellia; order Pyrinomonadales; family Pyrinomonadaceae; genus PSRF01. The sequence continues at coordinate 44,710 of DATMDU010000063.1, read as the reverse complement.
GAACCCTGATACAAGCGTTGCCGCTCCACCTCAAGCACTTCGCATTACAAATCTGATCCCCCGAGGAGACTCAATGCCAAGAGTTGCGATTAGGACCATCAACGGAAACTATGTGACGGCGGTTAACGGCGGCGGCGTCGGTGAAGACGCGAACGCACTGCCCATTCATACTGCTACGTCGATAGAGAACTGGGAAACGTTTTAAGATCACCTTCGTTGATGACGGCTACTGCAGCATTCAAACGCGAAGCAATTACTACCTGACAGCAGTCAATGGCGGCGGTATGGGCAACCCCGCCAACACCGATCCGGTGCACACGGATCAAACCGAAATCCTGGACTGGGAAAAATTCGAGTTGGTGGCACTAGATGAGGAACAGGGCTTCTACGCGTTTAAGACCGTTAACGGCAATCTCGTGACTGCGGTTAACGGCGGCGGCATCGGTGATCCCTCAAATCAATTGCCCATGCACACGGACACGCTCCAACCTTCCACCTGGGGACAGTTCATACTGGTTCCGATTGATGAGGACGATAAGAAGTAACGGACGGGGCAGTCCGCCCTTGGCGGATGTTTGATAGTAGCCCACCGATTCATCGGTGGGATCGGGGTCCAGGTTGAAGATAGTCCGTGCAGCGGACGGTTGAAGGTGCGACGTTGTCTGATTTCAGCCGTCCGCTGCACGGACTCCGACTTTGGGTTCGGGCGGATTCCCACCGATGAATCGGCGGGCTATTGGCAGTCGTCCGCTGTAGCGGACTCATAAACTCCTCTTGCCATAATTAAGTCTCCTTCCGCCACACAATCGAATAGCGCCACAAGAGATGCTGCTTGATCTTTGCGCCGGGTAGGATGCGCGCGCAGACGTCGCGCACTTCACGCACGCTCCCATTCTTGACTTCCGTAAAGTGAACACTAAAACTGTCCCGACTTCATACCTTCAAATTTTCTTATCGGAGACGAAATGAAAACTGAAACCGATCAAATCACGCCCGAAGGCATCATGCAGCTGGGCCTGGCATTCTGGGGTTCGAAGACGTTGCTGAGCGCGATCGAGTTGGGCCTGTTTACCGAGCTGGCTCAGTCGCCGCTCGACGCGACAGAGTTGACCGAACGTCTGAAACTACATCAACGGGGCGCGCGCGACTTCCTCGATGCTCTGGTGTCGCTTGGCATGCTGCAGCGCGAAGGTGGCCGGTATAGCAACACTCCGGCGACGGATCTTTTTCTCGATCGCCACAAGCCTTCCTATGTCGCGGTCTGCTCGAGATGGCAAATGGCCGTCAAGGAATCTGGGCGCAACCGCATTGCGGTTGAACGACCAAATCAATTCCGTTTCCCATGGTAGCCGCCCGAGGCGGCAACCCTGGGCTCTGGGTCGCAGCCCCGGTGGGGCAATGCGTGATCGCGTTATCTCTTGACTTACACTCTCCAATGCTAAAAACTTGTCCGTCCTTCGTCCTTTAAAAACCTATCTATAACCCGTGAGGTGCCTATGAAACGCTTGGAAAGAGTGTCGCGCCGGAACCTTGTGTTACGACGATGCGCGTCGCTCGTCTGTGTGCTGGCGCTGCTGGGAACGACGCTGGGCTCTGTACCGCTGAACCCCGTTCGCGCCTTCGACGAACCAACTCAGCATCTGATCCAACGACCTTCGAGCAGCAAGCGTCCCATAACTCATCAGGACTACGACTCATGGCGTTCGATTCAGGCGTCGCAAATTTCGCGCGACGGCAAGTATGTCGCTTACGCTTTCATGCAACAGGATGGCGACAGCGAAATTGTCGTGCGCAATGTGGCTAGCGGCGTCGAGTGGCGCGCGCCGCGCGGCTTTCGCCCACCGGTGCCGCCGCCGGATGATCCGAGTGTGAACATTGCGGAACTGCTGGCGACGCAGGCTCGGCTCGTCCGTCCGGTGTTTACCGCCGACAGCCGCTTCATCGTGTTCGGCATTGAGCCAACCAAAGCGGACCTGAATAAGGCGAGGAAGGAAAAGAAGAAACCTGAGGACATGCCGAAAAATGCGCTCGGGATCATGGACATCTCGAGTGGCGCGGTGACTCGCGTCGAGAAAGTGAAAAACTTTCAGGTGCCGGAAGATGGTTCAGGTTTTATTGCGTATCTCTTGGAGCCGCTGCCGGAGAAGAAGCCGGACCCAAGCGCGTCGAGAAAACCTGAAGCGCCGAAACCGGAGCCATCGCCGACGGAAGGTTCTGTTGCCGAGCCCGTTGAATCTCGCGAAAAACCATCTCCCACGCCATCAGGTTCACCTGCGCTCGCCGCTGCGTCGGCTACTCAACCGGGTGAAACATCTCTCCAGCCACAATCTTCGCTGGCCGGCGGAGCTTCCGCTGCCGATCGAAAGAAGAAGGAATACGGCAGCGAACTGGTCCTGCGGAATATGACAAACATGAACGAGCGTAAGTTTGCCGATGTGCTTGACTACACGTTAAGCAAAGACGCGAAGACGGTCGTGTATGCAGTTTCCGCCAGGAAGGAAGACGCGAACGGAGTTTACGCAGTCGCCACGCAAAGCGATGGGCCACCACAGCTTTTGGTAAGCGGCAAAGGGAAGTATCAAAAACTTACCTGGGACGAAGAACAGACGCAGCTCGCTTTCCTGAGCGACAAAGAGGACGCGAGCGCGAAGCAGCCACGCTCTCGCGTCTATCACTGGAGTCGCAACACCTCACCAGCTGCCGAAGTTGTTTCCAACGCGACTGCCGGTTTCAGAAAAGATCTCGTCGTCAGTGACAAAGCTAACTTGAGTTTCTCGCTCGACGGTTCGCGTTTGTTCATCGGCGCCTCGCCACCGCCTGAACCTGAAAAGAACCCGGATGAAGAGCCGCCTGCGGATGAGAGGGTTTTAGTTGACCTCTGGCATTGGAAGGACGATTACGTTCAGCCCATTCAGAAAATCCGTGCCGAGCAGGAAAGAAACAAGTCTTACCGCGCGGTGTATCACGTCAAAGAGAAAGCCTTCGTGCAGCTGGCCGATGAGACGATGGAAAACATTGCGCCTTCAAACGACGGCCGCTATGCGATTGGCACGGACAACCGGCAGTTTCGCACGATGTCCGATCACGATCCCGGCTATTCTGATTACTATCTCGTCAACACGTTGACCGGCGCGCGCAAACTGATCGGGTCGAAGCAGCGTTTTGGCGTTTCACTCTCGCCAAACGCTAAATACGCAATCTACTTCGACGGCAAAGACTGGAACTCCTACTCGATCCCTGACGGCAAGGTAGTGAACCTGACCCGAAACCTGGGGACGAAATTTTTTGACGAAGACAACGACACGCCGTCCGTTCCCGGTTCTTATGGTGTTACCGGATGGACCAAAGATGACGCCCACGTTTTGCTGAATGACCGTTTTGATGTCTGGCAGGTCGCGCCGGACGGCAGCGCGGCAAAGATTTTGACCGATGGCCTGGGGCGGAAAGACAAGACGGTGCTGCGATACGTTCGCCTCGATCCGAAAGAACGCTGGATCGACCCGGCCAAGCCGATGCTGCTCCGAGCGGTCAACGAAGAGACGCGCGATTCCGGTTTCTATCGCGACAAGATCGGTAGCGGCGTTCCGGAAAAGCTCGTCATGGCCGCGAAGGATTTTAATAGCCCAACTAAAGCCAGAGACGCGGAAGTGTTGGTGCTGTCGGCTTCCCGCGTCGACGAGTTTCCCGATCTTTTGATCACATCCCCCAGCTTCAAAGAGTTTAAGAAAATCAGTAATGGCGATGTTCAGCGGGCGCAGTTTATCTGGCCAACAGCGGAGCTGGTCAGGTTCAAGAGTGTGGACGGCGTTCCTTTGAAGGGCCTTCTCTTCAAGCCGGAGAATTTCGATCCGAAACGCAAGTATCCGATGATTGTTAACATTTACGAAAAACTTTCACAGGGCCTGCACAACTTCCGCAACCCCGGGCCAGGTACTTCGATCAACGCGACGTACTACGCGAGCAATGGTTACCTGGTCTTCATGCCCGACATCGTTTACGACATCGGCTATCCCGGACCAAGCGCGCTGAAGTGTGTGTTGCCGGGAATTCAGGCGGTGGTCGATAAAGGTTTTGTCGACGAGAAGGCGATCGGGATTCAGGGGCACAGTTGGGGCGGCTATCAAATCGCCTACATGGTGACGCAGACGAATCGCTTTCGCGCCGCAGCGCCTGGCGCCGTAGTGGCAAACATGACGAGCGCTTACAGCGGCATTCGTTGGGGCACAGGTTTGCCGCGCCAGTTTCAGTATGAACATTCGCAGTCGCGCATTGGCGGCACTCTCTGGGAGTATCCGATGCGCTTTCTGGAAAACTCACCGGTGTTTCGCGCGGACCGGGTGGAGACGCCGATGATCATGATTCATAACGATGATGACGATGCGGTGCCATGGTATCAGGGGATTGAGTATTACCTGGCGCTGCGCCGGCTTAACAAAGAGGCGTACCTGTTCAACTACAACGGCGAAAAACATAACCTGCGCAAGCGAATCAACCAGAAAGATTACACGCGCCGGGTGCAGGAATTCTTTGACCACTTCCTGAAGGGCGCGCCCGCGCCTGAGTGGATGCAAAAAGGAATTCCGTATTTGAAACGCGAGCAGGAAAAAGAGAGATATCGCCTGGCGGATCAGAAATAAAGCAGCTATCCGCAGATTACGAACACAAGAAGTCTCTGAGTGTGCCGGCTAATTCAGAACCGGGAGCAGTAGCGACCGGGTAGAACCTAGCTAAGGAAAACCGAAACGGTATTTATTCAAGGGTTCGCCTTAAATAAGACCGGCTATCCGCAGATTACGCAGATTACGAACACAAGAAGTCTCTGAGTGTGCCGGCTAATTCAGAACCGGGAGCAGTAGCGACCGGGTAGAACCTAGCTAAGGAGAACCGAAACGGTATTTATTCAACGGTTCGCCTTAAATAAGACCAGCTATCCGCAGATTACGAACACAAGAAGTCTCTGAGTGTGGCGGCTAATTCAGAACCGGGAGCAGTAGCGACCGGGTAGAACCTAGCTAAGGAAAACCGAAACGGTATTAATTTAACGGTTTGCCTTGATCGTATTCAACATAAGCGATGGCGTTTATCACGTCGCTTTCCGTCCATAGGTATCGCTTGCTACCTTTTTCAACCCATGGACTTCTACTTGAGAGCCAACAGCCCGACTCTCGCAGTTTTCTGGTAGCATTTGCTTTGAAAGCGGTGAGTATTGTTTCTGGCTTGCATAATGCCGAAACAACAGTGTGGACGTGGTTGGTTCTCACATTCGTTGTCCAAAACTCCCACTTGCGAATGGCGCATGTCTCACGAATGGCTCGTTTAACCAGCGCTCTTGGTCGAAATTCCAATTTGAATGGGGACTGGATCAGTCGACTGCGATTGTGTTTTCTCCACCGTTCATTAACGGCAATTCGCGGCGCACCGAATTGATGATGAAATCGATCAACAGACCCTCGTCGATCGCCATGAAGCCAACTGCCGTGGGTGCGAAATGTTATGAGGAATGCCAAGGGCGGTCCGGCGCGAAAATTCGTTCATTTGTTTGGGATCTATATCGTAACTTTCACCCGGTCGCTACCGCTCCCGGTTCCGAATGCTTCGACCCACTATGAAAAACCTCTTGCTTCTCGTACTTTGACAGCAGTCGCTCGCGATTCGGGTAGGTCGGGCTTATTTGATTAAGCGGAATCTGCGGATATGCTTTACTCTCGCCGCCCTCAACCCGTAAGATTCCCGTCACCGCGCCCGTTGAATTTCAAATCACAGTTCGGATGGAGTGAGCCCATGAATCGACCACGTCTCTCGGTGTTTGTCTGCGCCTTATTCCTGACTCTCGTCGCTGCCACCAGCAGCTTCGCGCAACGCAAGCCCGTAACTGCCAAAAGTGTCCCCGCTACAGACAACGAATACACAACCAAGATCAAGGAATACACCACCGAGCCTTACTTTCGCACCGAACTCGTTGACCACCTGCCCATGTCAGACCGCGTGCCCTCGCCTGACAAGGTGCTTGGTTATATCGTCGGCACACCCAACAAACTCACCTACACAAAAGATCAGTATCGCTATTATCGCGAACTCGCGAAGGCATCGCCGCGCGTGCGCGTGTTTACTGCGCCGGAGCGTTCCGAAGAAGGTAAGGAACAGATCCTCGTTGCGGTGGGCGACGAAGCAGCTCTTGCAAAACTGGATCGCTACAAGGAAATCACGGCGCGTCTGGCTGATCCACGCCGGACAAACGATGCCGAAGCTCAGAGCCTGATCGGCGAAGCGAAGGTTTTTTACTGGGCCAGCGGATCAATCCATTCGCCTGAAACCGGTTCGCCGGAAATGTTGATGGAACTAGCCTACCGGCTCGCCGTCGAGGAGACTCCTTTTATCCAGGCGATCAGGAAAAATGTCATTGTGATGATCACGCCCACCCTCGAAGTGGATGGGCGCGATCGCATGGTTGACCTCTACAACTATCGCAAAGCCAATCCCGACAAGAATGCGCCGCCGTTGATCTACTGGGGCAAGTATGTCGCGCACGACAACAACCGTGACGGCCTCGGGATGGCCCTTGCGCTCACGCGCAATATGATGAAGACCTTCCTCGATTATCATCCTCAGATTTTGCATGACCTGCACGAGTCAGTTCCTTTTCTCTACACCTCAACCGGCACTGGTCCCTACAACGCGTGGCTGGATCCGATCACGATCGACGAGTGGCAATTGCTGGCGCATCACGAAGTGGAGGAGATGACGAAGCGCGGTGTGCCCGGAGTTTGGACCCACGGTTTTTACGATGGGTGGGCGCCAAATTACATGTTCTACGTGGCCAATGGCCACAACTCAATTGGGCGATTTTATGAAACGTTTGGAAATAACGGTGCTGACACGATGGACCGCACGGTTAACCAGCAGGCCGCGCGCGATTGGTTTCGTCCCAATCCGCCCCACTCTCGCGTGCGCTGGTCGTTGCGGAACAATGTGAACATGCAGCAGTCGGGTGTGCTGCTGGCGATGAACTTCGTCGCCAATAACAAGGAACGCTTCCTGCAGAATTTTTACACGAAGAGCAAGCGCTCGGTGAACAAGGCGTGGAATGAAGGCCCGTTTGCTTATGTGCTGCCGGCGAATCAGTCGCGGCTGGTGGAAGCGGCGGAAACGGTCAACCTGTTTCGGTTGATGGGAATTGAAGTGCACACAGCCGACAAGGAAATCGCGATCAAGGATCAGAAATACCCGGCGGGCTCCTATATCGTGCGCATGGACCAGCCGTATTCACGCATGGCCGACATGCTCTTAGACACGCAGTATTACAATGCAAATGACCCGAGACCCTATGATGATACTGGGTGGACGATAGGAGCGATGCGCAACGTGAAGACCGTGCGCGTCACGGACAAAGCAGTACTGGCGGCGCCGATGACGTTATTGAAAAGCGATGCGCGTGTCACGGGAAGGGTAACCGGCGATGCATCGCCCGCCGCGTATGTCATCAACCACAATACCGACAACACCCTCGCGACGCTTCGTTTTCGCTTGAAGGACGTGAAAGTAGCAACTGCTGAAGAGGCGTTCAAGGTGGGAGAGCAGCAATTCAATTCCGGCTCCTGGATCATTCGCAAAGAAGGGAATCCGACTGATCTTGCGGAGAGGCTCAGGACAGCTGCAAGTGAGTTGGGCCTGAACGTGTTGGCCGTAGACAAAGTGCCGGGCGTGAAGACGCACGAACTGGCGGTGCCGCGCATTGCGATTCTTCACACGTGGACCAACACGCAAAACGAGGGTTGGTATCGCATCGAGTTTGATCGACTGCAGGTTCCCTATGCCTACATTTCCGATCAGGTGATCCGAAACACGCCAAACCTCCGTGAGAAGTTTGACGTGATCATTTTTCCGCCGCTCAATGGCACGGCGCAGGCGATCGTTAACGGCATTCCTATGCGCGGGGCTCCGATTCCGTGGAAGGAGTCTGCGCTGACTCCGCACATGGGTGGCTCTCCCGATCAGGCTGACGATATTCGCGGCGGCATGGGTCTCGGGGGCGTCGTGAACCTGCAAAAGTTTGTCCAGGATGGCGGCACGTTTATCGTGATTGCTAACAACTCACGCATACCGATCGACTTTGGTATTACCTCCGGTGTGTCGATTCAGGAAACTCGTCTGTTGAATGCGCGCGGCTCGATCTTCAATTCGACTTTCACCGATCGCAAAAGCCCCATCGCATACGGCTACGACGAAACGCTTCCGATCTATTTCAGCCAGGCGCCGCTGTTTCAGGTTGCTTCGGGGATTCCAGGCGGCGGCGGAGATGGTGGACCGGGCGGAGGTGGCGGTGGTGCTCGCCCGACGGGCCGCGGCACTTTGACTGATCCGGACATCGTCCAGGGAATGCCTCTCGCGGCGCCGCGTCCATCGCCATCGCCGCTGAGGCCCGGCGAGGAGCGGCTCACCGACGAGCAACGTGCGCAGATGGGAGCTTTCTACACGCCCCTCGCCCAGCGTCCGCGGGTGGTCCTGCGCTTCGCCGCTGAGGAAAAGAATCTTCTGATCAGCGGCATGCTGGCTGGCGGTTCAGAACTCGCCAACGCGCCCGCGGTGATCGACGTTCCCGTCGGCAACGGTCATGTGATCATGTTTGCCAATAATCCGATGTGGCGTCATCAAACCCAGGGAAGCTTCTTCCTGATCTTCAATGCGGCTTTTAATTTCGATTCACTAAACACCGAACGCGCGGTGCCGCCGGCGCGGCCGAGGCCCACGCCAACCGGCGACGACGCGACGGACCACGATCAGTAGGCTGGGAGCGCAGGCATCCTGCCTGCAATGAGCGCGAAGCGCGAACAGGAAAGTAGAACAAGCGATCCACGAAAACACACGAACTCACACGAAAGTAGCTTAGTGTTATTTCGTGTGTTTAGTGGATCGATTGTTTTTGCGCTCTCCGTAACTAACATCCGCCTTATGCCACCCAAACTCAACCGCCGCGAATTCGTCACGACCGCACTCGCGGCCTCAGCCATCGCCGCCGCCGCGCCGCAGAGTTTTTCCCAATCAACTTCACGCCGTCCCAACGTCCTCTTCATCCTCGCCGACGATCTTGGTTACGGCGATCTGAGTTGCTACGGACGTCCTGATTATCAAACACCTCACCTCGACCGTCTCGCACGCGAAGGCGTCCGCTTCGCCAACGCGTATTCAGCATCTCCTTTATGCACGCCGACACGTTGCGCTTTCATCACCGGACGTTATCCGGCCCGCACCGAAGTTGGTCTTCAGGAACCACTTCACGAGCGACGCGCAATGGGCGACAAAGCGTTGACGCTTGGTCTACCTCCCGAGCATCCGACGATTGCCTCGATGCTGAAACAGAGCGGATACGAAACGGCGCTGATTGGTAAATGGCATCTCGGTTACCTGCCAAACTTTGGTCCGCTGCAAAGCGGGTTCGAAGAATTCTTCGGCATCATGAGCGGCGCGGCCGATTTCTTCACGCACAAAGACATGGTTGGCGATCTCGATCTATATGAAGGCAAAGTCCATGTCGAACGAATCGGTTACATGACGGACATGCTGACCGAGCGCGCCGTCGATTACATCCGTCGCCGAGGTGAAGTCAGAACCGGGAGTGGTAACGACCGGGTCTCAACGTCCAATACCGCAAAGGGAACTAGTAACAGGAAGGAATCTAAGCGGCCGTTCTATTTGAGTCTTCACTACACGGCGCCGCACTGGCCGTGGGAAGCGGCGAGCGATCGCCCGCCCGTGCCGGAGTTGCGTGGACCCGTGCAGTTTCGCAGCGGCGGATCGCTGAAGACGTACGCGTTGATGATGAAGAGTTTGGACGATGGCATCGGCCGAGTCCTGGAAACTCTGGCCCACGCCGGGCTTGAACGCGACACCCTCGTGATCTTTACGAGTGACAACGGCGGCGAGCGCTTTTCGTATCACTGGCCGTTCACGGGCCAGAAAAATTCGCTTTGGGAAGGCGGCATTCGCGTCCCGGCAATCGTGCGCTGGCCGGGTGTTACGTCCAAAGTCCAAAGTCCAAGGTCCAAAGTCGAAGGGCAGGCGTCGAACAATTTGATACTGGGACCGCGGGCGTCTCGCTCGCTCTTGTCAGAACCGGGAGAGTTGGCGCCCGGTGCTCAGGTTGTTCTTCCGGCCGGTGGACGTATTATTCATCGTCCGGCAATTACGATGGACTGGACCGCCACCATCCTCGCCGCCGCCGGAGTCAAACCCGATCCAGCCTATCCGCTCGACGGGATCAACCTGGCGCCAATGGTGAATCCCCGCATCTCGCCGCCGCATTCCAGCATGGCGCCGCCGCCGCCACCGAGCACCGCACCCCGCACCTTCTTCTGGCGAAACGCGAACCAGGACGCTGCCCTGCGAGGTATGTGGAAGTATCTCAACGACGGCACGCGCGAGTATCTGTTCAATCTCACGATCGACGAGCGCGAACAAGCCGACTTCCGCGCCCAGTATCCGGAAGTTTTTAATCAACTAAAGTCCGCCTTCAAAGCCTGGGAAGCCACCATCCTGCCACGCCCACCTGCGCGATCCTAAGAGCCAACGTATTGAGTCTTCTCACGGGTAAAGAGGTAACCCGTTCTCCTCGAACCTCATATCAGGTGATATCGATGAGCTGGCGAAGATCAACTTGGATAATGTTGTAGTTCTCGTAAGTGACTTTGAGAAGAGCGGCGAAGTCCCCATCCTTTTTGTATTGACCGGTACCACTCTTTGAGCGGTAGAGCTCATCGGCCCGCTTTCGAAGATAGTCCGCCGCTCCCCAAGTTCCTATTCCTCTGATTCCTGCAATAATTACTATTTTATTGGCTCCGTTCCATGGATTAGTGATCTTGAAAATCATTGCAACATCCTCAAGGGTTTCTGTAACAGCTTCTCTGCCAGCGTTCTGAGCTATTTCTTCTTGAGCGTATGAGGGTGAGTGGCATTGAAAAATATCGCTAAAAATCTGCCACTGTTCCGGATTCTCGGACACCTTTCTAAAATCTAAGACATTTCGACCTTGTTGCTTTATTTTTTCTAAGACTTCCCCGGTAAACGCATTTCTCTTTGGACCACTGAATATGATCAAATTCTTACCCTTGTCGGCGCCGTCGATGTGTTCAGAATCGCGGACGCGAACAGGTCCTTTTCCAACCTGTTTGCATTAATGCGCCTATTACATTATTCACCGCGATAAAAGCTTCGGTGGACGTTCGAGGGAGGAGAGATTCAGGCATGAAAACACCTTGAGTAAAGACAAAGAGCACTTCATCTCCACCAAGGTTAAGTACAGCGCGCAGATGACGGTTACCACTTCTCTGCCCGATTGTGAGGTAGAGATAGGTGCCGATAATCGAGGCTGGTATTCCCAATAGGGTTCCGATAAGGAGTTCTAGGAAATGTTCTGAGAGCCAGATGTTCACAATTGTTCGGCTTCTGGGCTTAGGAGGAATCCCGGCGATTCACGAGTGGTTTAAGGTGCGGGGACAATAGTACAGAATGGCTCGTCTTTCAAGTAGCGAGTGCTGATGAAGTATCTCTGCGACGCCAACGGCGCGAAATGCGAAAGCCAGATTCAGAAATGTCTGAAGGCGCGGAATCTTTCGCCCCTTCGGGGCGAAAAATCGAGAAACGCATGATCCAGGCGCGTTGCCCCTGGCTATTATATTCCGCGCCTTCGGTGCTTCGACTCGCGCATTCACGACGTTCTTTCGTTATACTCTCGCGACGGCCCCCAACCAGACAATTAGATTCAAAAGGAGAACCGATGTTTCTACGAAAGTTGGTTTCTGGAATTGCACTTCTATCCTTGACGCTCATGTTTGTTGCTGCCTGTAGTTCGACCGGCGACAATCGCTCCACAAACAACACCAACGCTAATGCCGTCGCGAGTGCGAGTCCTCGAACCACGCCCGCCGCGACTAATAGTCCCGCGCAGGCGAAGCTGAATATCAACACTGCTTCGGGAGCGGAATTCCTGAACGCCATCCCCAACCTGGGAAACCGCATGGTGCACGAGTTTGAAGAATACCGGCCTTATAAGAGCATCCAGCAGTTTCGCAAAGAGATTGGTAAGTATGTGGATCAGGCCAAAGTCGCCGAGTATGAGAAATATATCTTTGTCCCGATTGACGAGAATCAAAGCGACGCGCCGACGTTGCAGCAAATTCCCGGCATCGACGCGACGGAAGCGCAGGAGTTAGTTGGCGGCCGGCCCTATGCATCGCGTGATGCCTTCCTGGAAAAGCTCGCCGATAAAGTTTCGCCGGATGAATTAGCCATCGCCAGGACTTATCTGGCCCAGCCCTGAGGAGTGTCCGGCAAAACTTAGGACGCTCTGAATAAGTGCTTTCTATCTCCCTCCCCCGCTGGGGAAGGGTTGGGGTGGGGGCTTACACGCGTTAAGCCCTCTTCCCTAACCCCTCTCCCAACTAGCAGAGGGGAACCAGGAGGCGACAAGCTTAAGGCTCGCCGGACATCGCTCGTCGGACATTTCAAACGAAGTATGACTGCAGTCGAAACTCTAAAACGTCTGCGCAAGTTTCTGCTGGTGCTCGCTCTCATTCTTTTCGCCGGCGCACTCATTGAACTCTGGCTCGTGGGCCATACAGCGGAATTTGTACAGTGGGTCGCATTCGTTTTAGCTGGCGCGGGAGCGTTGGCGACGATGTTGGTCCTGGTTCGTTTGAGTCCGGCCACTGTTGGCATTCTGCGCGTGTGCATGCTGGCGGTTGCGCTTGGAAGTCTGTTTGGGATTTACCAACACGTTAGCGGCAATGTCGCCTTCGCGCGCGAGGTCAATCCAGACTATTCCACGTCGCAGCTCTTTTGGCGCGGCCTGCAGGGTGGCAATCCTCTGCTGGCCCCGGGCGCTCTTGTGGTCGCCGCCCTGTTAGCCGTAAGCGCAACCTATCGCCAGGAAGTTACGACCTAGGTTTGTTTCGCAAACCCCGATGCACCAGGGGACAGGCAGGAATGCCTGTCCTACTTTCGGAGCAGGATCAATATTCCGGCGGCGATGGCGAGGATGGCCAAACCCATCGAGACGGTGGAAGAAATTCTCACGTTGAGCAGAGGCAAGAGCCCGGTAAGAATCAACCAGATCGCAAGTAGAATCATGCCGAGATTTCTGCCTGCCAAACTATTTGTTAGTGCCATGTGATCTCCTTTTTGTGTACCAAGAAACTCTTGCATAGGGTCAGCATACTGACAATGTCGTCCTACTTCAGAAGATACTCTAGTAGAGTTGAATTCAAGAACGCCGACCCATCGAGGGTCGGCGAAGGTGGTGTCTCTCATTGGATCCCAGGGCGTTGCCCTGGGCTATTGTATTTCGCGCCTTTGGCGCTTTGACTCGACGCGCTACGCGCGACCTCAATTCGATTTGAAATCGCTTGTGAAGCAATTGAAGACGACTTTGCGCGTTCGGTCGGTTTTCGTTGTGAGTGTTAATTCCGAAACTCCTGCGAGATCATCAACCCGCGGATGCCGCCGTCCATGATGCCGATGCCGACGCGGCCGAATTGCGTCTGCAGAATGTTTGCGCGGTGGCCGGGTGAGTTCATCAAGCCTCTGTGCGCGACCGGCACGGTCGGGGCGAGCGCGAGGTTTTCTCCCGCAGTCACAAAACGAACATTCGCGGCACGCATGCGATCGAATGGGTTACGACCTTCCGGCGTGTCGTGTGCGAAATAGCCGCGCGCAAACATGTCCGCCGAGTGCCGCCGCGCAACTTCCGTGAGCTCCGGATCAGGTGCGAGCGGTTTGAGGCCCCCAGCCACTCTGTCTTTATTTACGAGTCCCAACATCGTTGCTTCCAGATCAGGGCGAGGACGTGAATTCGCAACCGTGTAAGGTAGCGAAACACGCTCGTGTGACTCAGGTTGAATCGTGAGCAGATTGAGCGTCTCGGCCACAGCTTCGGCGAAGACCGGGTGAAGCGCGGCTTCGAGGGTTTCGGCATAAATGGCGAGACGATTTACCAGCGCGCTCTCGCGTGCACGCTCGCGAAGCGTGGCGCCCATCGGAATGGCGAGCAGCAGCGCGGCGACGAGCGCCGCCGTAATCAAGCCGTTGGCCAGACCTGGTATGACACCGAGCAGGCGATTGTAAGTTTTCTGATGAACCTCTTTCCGCACGCGCCGAAGCAGCACATAGCCGGCGAGTTGGACGAATCCGCCGGCCAGGATTGCTAAACCAACGAACGCAATGGGCCGGTCCCAAACCTCGGACCACAAGTCAAGATGTGTTCCCAGCCAACGCGCTACCGGCTGATAAAAACGCAGCCCGGTGACAAGGATCAGCGCCCAACCCAGCAGATCGAGCACGCCCAGGATGAAGCCGCGCCGCCAGCCGTTGAGTACGCTCAGCAGAACCAGCACGAGAATAGCAATGTCGAGTAGGTTGAAAGACATGAAAAGCATTCAGTAACACAACAACCGATAGGAGGATCTTATCATTTCAGGGGGAAAAGATTTCTCGCCGGCTAACTCAGGCGGTTCTGTCAATAGCTTGGCTGAGTTTGGACTTGTTTCCTTGAGCAGCTGAAAAAGCTGGAGAAGCAGTAGACGAGAAAGCAGAAGCAAGAGGCAGAGAAAGATTAGCCGCGATTGAACGCGGACACACGCTGATCGAATTAAACGGTTTGTCTGATCCGCGTTTTACCGAGTCCACCCGCGGCTGATTTGTTTTCCAGCGTCTTTATCGGATATCGGACATTTCCTGCACGATATGGGTACTGACTGCCGCCAGTTATTCCTTAGTTTTTTCCAAGTTTTCCCAAAACGCTATTGGCATAATGGTTGCTAAATTCTCTTTCAAAAGGGAGGGAAGAATTATGAGAAAGACACTAGGCGGCGCTCTGTTAGCGCTCGCATTTATTTTCGGCATCATCGCTACCACGAGCACGACGGCCGACGCCCAGTGGCGGAATCGAGGCAATGGTGGCTACAACAACAATGAAGTGCAACAAGGTTATCAGCATGGCTTGAGCATTGGCTCCAGTGATGCTCACAACAGGCAAAGCTACAGCCCACAGCGTTCGCGTTATTACCGCAATGCATCATCGCAAGCGTTTCGCCAGGGATTCGTACGCGGTTACGAACAGGGTTATCGCCAGCAAGCCGCATCAATGAATGGTGGCTACCGAAATGATGGCAATTACGGAAACCGTGGTGGCTACGGAAACAGCGGTTATAACAATCAGGAACTGAACCGCGGTTACAACCAGGGTCTAAACACCGGCGCCAGCGACGGTCAAAAAGGTCAAAGTTACGACCCGCAGCGTTCGCGTCACTGGCGAAACGCTTCAACACAGGCGTTTCGTGAAGGGTTCGCAAGAGGTTACGACCAGGGCTACCGGCAATATTCGAGAAACGGCGCCTACCGGCGAAGCAACGGCGGTAGTATTCTCGAACAAATCTTTGGACGACCTTTCTAAGCACAGTTAACTAAACTAATGACAGCAAGGATGCCGCGATGAGAGTCGCGGCATCTTTTTTTGCTTACCCAAACTAACTGAGGCCCGAAGGGCCGTCAGTCAATAGCCGCAGTGAGGGCGTGGAAAGGTTGCAGCATATGCATATGAAGCGCCGAAGGCCCGCTCGATTTGTCAGAGGTCATCGTGATGTTGTTTACTTTAGGGAACCCCCTCAGCAAAATTGTTGGCAAGGAGAAATTGTATGACTCGTTTAGGTGCAACTTCAGCGGTTCTGTTTGCAGTGGTGGTTTTCACTTCCTGTGCGGATCCGGCCTCAGACAAATCAAAGGCGGTCACCAGCGAAGCAGTACCGGTTTCATCGGCCTCGCCGGTTGTAGCAGCGCAAAAATATTTAATCACTCCTGAGAATTCGAAAATCGAATTTGTGGGCTCGAAGGTTACGGGAAGTCATAATGGATCGTTTGAAAAATTCTCCGGCAGCATCGACTACAGCGGACAAATCGAAACCAGCAAAGTGACGATCACCATCGATGCTGCTTCGGTAAAGACTGACGCTGACGGTTTGACCAAACACTTGCAGACTCCGGACTTCTTTGACGTCGCCAAATTTCCGCAAGCGACGTTTGAATCCACTGAGATAAAAGCTGGCGGCGATAAAGGTGCGAGTCACACGGTAACCGGCAACCTGAACCTGCATGGGGTAACGAAGTCGATAACGTTTCCGGCGACCATAGCGGCGGAGCCTGGCGCGATCACGGTAAACAGCACGTTTGCCATCAACCGCAAGGACTTCGGCATTAACTATGCGGGTGGCGCCGACAATCTGATTAGGGATGAAGTGGTAATGACGTTGAAAGTCCGCGGCGTGAAGTAAGAGAAAGAAACTGGACAGGATCTACACGATTAACACGATTAAGAAGGGGCAGAGGAATAGTCGCTTAATGCGATACCGTTCGAGTGAATAGTGTTAGCGCGTCGGTACCATTGTTTCCGGTAATCTCGTAAATCCCGTTAATCCTGTCCGGTTTTACGCGCGGCGGAAGATGATGCAGGTGGTGTGGGCGTAATGGGGCGAAGCGCAACAGATGTTTTGTTGCACTTCCAGTTGAATCCGCTATTGAAAAATGACAACGAAAAATCTGAATTACTCAACGTGAAGTAACGCCTGTTATCCATTCGCGCCAGTTCGATGTCCTGGACGAAATAGCGGGTCAAGTTGTTTACTCTCGCGGGCGCCGCATAATAGTCACAACTTCGTTCCCACCGAAGAAGGTCGAGCCGGAAGAAAAACCGACAAATTGGTAACCAGCGGCCGCCGCTTCCATTACTTCCTTCTGCATGGTCGACGTTTTTTTGGTGGCCAGGAGTTTATAGTCCCAGAACCTGGGCTTCGTTTGGCTATCGCGCTCCAATATAACCATCACCTCTTTGCCGAACGTCTTCTTGAAGACGGATTGCCCTTTGTGCTCAAAGCCAGCGTCACCTGCCTCCTGAAGCTCCTTTTGCATCGTTGATGTTTTGCTCGTGGCCAGCAGCTTGTACTCGTAGCGAGGTTTGTGATTGTCATCGGTGGCTCGGACCATCACTACAAGGGCCTCGGAGCCGCCAAAGAACGTGTCACCACTGATAACCTCAGCGAATTTGTACCCCGCATTAGCCGCCTCATTCATTTCTTTTTCCATGGTAGAGGTGCGGTTTGTTGCCAGAAGCTTATATTCAAACTCAACCTTTAGCGCCTTCTTCTCGGTTGTTGCCGAAGACTGCTCCGTAGGGGGTTGGTCGGGGCTCTGAGCCGCAACACTGGTGCACAAAGCGATCAGTAATAGGCCGCTTGAGATCTTTTTGAGCATACGAGTCTCCTTCACTGATTAGGACGGGTTTTTAGCGAGTTAATTCGCTGGCGTAAGGGTTCCGTCATCGGCCAGGTCACGCGACCCTCTTTGTTGTAAATTCCAACCACTAGTTCGATAGAATTGGGAAGACTCGTCCAGATAAGGCTCCCATCCTTATTGGTCATAGGAAAGACGACCCAAAAAATGTCGTAGGCATAATCTCGACGAGAGACCCCTGCCAGGGCTTTGACGGCACGAAGCACTGGCATGCTGGTGCCGCCGATAACTGTTGGCGAATCTTCTTTATCTCCCTTTGGTCGCAAAGATGAGCGCCAATCCAGGGGTATCACGCCTGATCCTTCTCGAGCATCGATCTCAACCAGAGCAACAAGACCGGGAGTCCTTTCGGCTTCAACCACCAGGTCACGTGTTTGATCATCTGTAAGTCGCAAGCGCAGCTGTTCCAAACGCGCTGCTGCGCGAACCACTTCGGGAGTCATGAGAGTCGCACGCAGCTTATAGTTATAGGAATGCTCGGTGTGGAGAACCCTGAGGTCAAGGACGCCTCCGACACGCCCATTGACTCTCCAGCTCTTCCCGATGTTGTTGGCTTGGGCTGCGGTCCAGGAAAGATAGTCTTCGGTGTTAGGCGTCGTTGGCTGCGTCGACTGAGCGAAGGATTGAATAGAACAGCAGGACACAAACAGAACGAACAAAAGGGAACGCACTGGTGAAGTATGGGTCATTGGGATCCTTCCGATCGCTTGAGAATGGATCTACGGCGTAAGGGACTATGAATTGAGATCCGGAATGCGACACTGCTCCTGGCTATTCAACCGTCCACGTGTCGCCGCTGTTGATTAGTTTCTCCAAACTTCCGGGACCTGATTTGGCGATCGCCGCATCGATCTGATCCACCATCATGTCTTCATACGTCGGACGATCTACGGCGCGGAAGATGCCGACGGGTTGCGGGAAGTCAGGCGCCTCCATGCGGGCCAGCATGAATGCCACCGAAGGATCCTTTAGATAAATATCGTGGACCAGCAGATCGTTGGCCGTAATGCCGTTTTCCCCAATGGTGACTACTTCGGGGAGAGCACCATTCATGCGGATGCCGCGGTTGCGGTCCTTACCGAAGATCATCGGTTGGCCGTGTTCGAGATAGAGCACACGATCAGTGCGCACGCTTCGTTCAGCAAATGAATCAAACGCGTGGTCGTTGAAGATGTTGCAGTTTTGATAGACCTCGATAAACGAGATGCCTTTGTGTCGCGCTCCGGCCTGGACCACGGTGCCGAGATGCTTGACGTCGATGTCGATTGAGCGAGCGACGAAGGTTGACTCGCTCGCTATTGCGAGGGACAGCGGATTAATTGGATAGTCGATGGCGCCCACGGGAGTCGACTTGGTTCGCTTCCCAAACTCAGAAGTCGGGCTGTATTGGCCTTTAGTCAAACCATAAATACGATTATTGAAAAGTATGTAGTTGAGATCGAGATTGCGGCGAATGGCGTGCATGAAATGATTGCCGCCAATCGAAAGCGCGTCGCCGTCGCCGGTGATCACCCAAACGCTCAGATCGGGGTTCGCGCACTTGATGCCGGTGGCAACTGCGGGGGCGCGTCCATGAATCGAGTGGAAGCCGTAGGTGTTCATGTAATAGGGAAAACGCGACGAACAGCCGATGCCGGAAACGAAAACGATCTTCTCGCGCGGAATGCCGAGCTCGGGCATCACTTTTTGCACGTTGTTGAGGATCGCGTAGTCGCCGCATCCGGGACACCAGCGCACTTCCTGATCGGAAATGAAGTCGGCCTTTTTTAGCAGGCCGGGAGGAGGTGCGACTGTACCCGAGACCGCTGAACCAACCTCACTGTCGGCTGAAGCAGATTCGACGATCGGCTTGTTACCGTTTCCTTTACCACCATGACCATTGCCCGTTGTACTCATGAATGCTCCTTGAAATGTAATCCGGCGATGTGCCTTCCATCGCTTTTATTAGTCCGGGTCCTTCGGACTCTGTTTGATTGTTTCGTACAGCTCTATAAACTTTTCTCTTACGTACGGATCAAGTTGCTCAGCAAATGCCGCTTGCAGATCGCGAATCTTAATCAGTTCCTGCACGTCAGCCAGATCTTTCAGCCGGTGCGGAGCAGTCATACCCGAAGCCAACTTCAATTCAATGAGCTTCTCAATGGTGACAAAACGAACTCCATCAATCTCGATCGAAGCCGCAGATGGGTCAGGAATGGTCACTGGCTTTGGCTTCCCATCACCCGGGAATTCTCCCGTAGTCATCACCTCGATGGTTGTTTTGAATGGGTAGGATCGTAAACATGTGGCCGACTCAGTTTGATCATAACCGCCGACTCCCCAACCGCCTCGTCCGAGCAACTCTTTCCGGAACTTCTCAAGCCCTTCAGCGCTCAAAACCAGGTTGATGTTTTCTGTGAACCGTTCATAACCATGCGCGAACAACGCTACTGCGCCGATGACGGCATAGTCGATGTCGTGATTCTTCAGATCCGCTGCCAGCTGTTTGAGCGTAGCGTTGAGACTTCCTTCTCCCATAAAGTAACGCGACACTTCGGCATAGCGCTCGTCTAAAGATTTCGTCGGGCGTAGGTGGTTAGTTCGAGTCTCCATCGCAGCTCAGATTCACATAACGGACTACAAATACTCTTCAACCTTGCGGACAATCTCGCGTATCTGAAACGGACGCCCCTTCACTTTTGAAAAAGGAATAGCGTCAACCAGATACTTTGCGCGCACCATGGTGGCGAGCTGGCCCAGGTTCATCTCCGGAATGATCACAGTTTCAAAACCAGCCAGCACTTCACCGAGGTTCTTCGGGAAGGGATTCAGGTGACGAAGGTGAGCAGACGACACGCTCTTGCCTTCGCTCTGAAGTTGTTCAACGGCCGTACTGATTGACCCATAGGTTGAACCCCATCCGAGCACTAAAACTTTGCCGGACTTCTCACCGAAGACCTCAACCGGGGGAATGTCATTGGCAACGCGATCGATTTTTTCCTGTCGCAGCTTAACCATCAGGTGATGGTTTTCCGGATCGTAATTTACGTTGCCGGTGATGTGTTGTTTCTCGATGCCGCCGATCCGGTGTTCGAGTCCCGGCGTGCCCGGAATTGCGAAAGGTCGCGCGAGGGTTTCTTTGTCGCGCGAATAAGGCATGAAGTTATCGGGGTCGGTTGTAAACTTAACGTCGATCTTCGGCAGCGCATCGATGGCCGGGATGGCCCAGGGCTCGGCGCCATTCGCCAGATAGCCATCCGATAAATAGAAGACCGGACTCATATACTTAAACGCCAGGCGCACGGCTTCGATCGCCATGGCGAAACAATCAGCCGGCGTTGATGGCGCAATCACGATCGCCGGACACTCACCGTTTCTTCCCCATACCGCTTGAAACAGATCGGCCTGTTCAGTTTTCGTCGGCAGACCCGTGGATGGACCACCGCGTTGGACGTTAATGATTACCAGCGGCAACTCGGTCATTACGGCCAGGCCGATGGCCTCCTGTTTGAGCGCGACGCCTGGACCGGAGGTGCCGGTCAGTCCAATCTGTCCGGCAAAGCTGGCGCCGATGGCCGAGCAGACGGCGGCGATCTCATCTTCCGCCTGAAATGTTTTCACCCCAAAACTCTTGTGGCGGGCGAGCTCATGCAGAATGTCAGACGCCGGTGTGATCGGGTATGACCCGTAAAAGAGCGGCAGCCCGGCGAGCTGCGACGCGGCGACAAATCCGATTGCGGTGGCTTCGTTGCCGGTGATCTTGCGATATTTACCGGGAGTGATCTTCGCTTTCTTGATCGTGTAGTGAGTGGTGAAAACTTCCGTGGTGTCCGCAAAGTTGTAACCGGTCCTGAGGGCCACCTCGTTTGCCTTCGCCAGCTCGGGGCTTTTGCCAAACTTAACTGTGATCCACGATAGCGTGCCTTCCAGCGGGCGATCGTAAAGCCAATACAGCACGCCGAGCGCGAAAAAGTTTTTGCAGCGATCGATCTCCTTGCGCGAGAGCTCAACATTGCCTTTCAGCGCATTCATGTTGAGCGTGGTTATCGGGAGCTTGTGGACGCGATAACCTGCGAGCGTCCCATCGTCGAGCGGATTAGTCGCATACTTGGCATACTTCAAATTCTCGGCGGTGAAACCGTCCGTGTTAATGATGATCGTGCCGCCCTCTTCGAGATCAGCGAGATTTACTTTCAACGCCGCCGGGTTCATGGCCACCAGCACGCTCGGTTGATCGCCGGGAGTCTTGATGTGCTGGCTGGAAAAGTTCAACTGAAAACCACTGACCCCCGGCAAGCTGCCTGCGGGCGCGCGGATCTCAGCAGGGAAATCCGGCAACGTGGAAATATCGTTGCCCAGCACGGCAGATGTGTTTGTAAACTGCGTGCCCGTCAACTGCATGCCATCGCCGGAATCTCCAGCGAAGCGAATGGTAACGGTTTCAAGCTCTTCGAGGTTTTTGTCGAATGAAATAGGAGGTTCGATAACAGTACTCATAATGGTTCGCGATTAGTCCTTTACCTGGTTTCTAACAACGGATGATTACTCCGAAAACCCGACTGGAGAGTAGCGGCGAAGATTATTTTCAATACCGGATCCGATTCTACCAGCAAAGCGGAGCCGACTGAAGCAGGAAGGCATGTGCGTTGTAGGGCGCGGGCTGCCGTGCCCCTACGATCGCCGCAAGCTGCCGTGGGCGGCATATAACGCCTTGAGTTCCTCATCGTATGGCGACATTTCAATCAGCTTGCTAATAACTTCCGGCAAAACCTTTAGCGTCTGCTCGATCTCTGCTGCAGTGTTATATCGCGAAAGCGAAAATCGAATTGCGCCTTGCGCTGCCGAGTAGGGCACATTCATCGCTCGCAACGTAGGTGAGGATTGTTTCGTAGTTGAATGACAGGCGGAGCCGGTGGAAACTGCAATTCCAAGACTATCGAGATGCGCCAGAATATTTTCGCCTTCTACGTACTCGAAAGAAATACTTGAGGTGTTTGGCAAACGCTTTGTGCGGTCGGCTGCGCCATTCAGCCGCGCATTTGGAATCCCCTTTAAAATCTCGTCCTCCAGTCTATTCCGCAGTCTTTCAAGTTCGTCATGCCCTTCGAAGTTGCCTGCAAGCTCGCATGCAGCGCCAAGCCCGACAATGTTTGCGACTGCTGACGTCCCGGCGCGACGTCCGCGCTCCTGGCTGCCGCCGATAATAAAAGGCGGCAACTGAACCCCACCTCGAATGTATAGAGCACCAACGCCTTGAGGCGCATGCAGCTTATGACCGGACAACGCGAACAAATCGACGTCGAGCGTTTTCAAGTCGATAGGAATTTTGCCGACTGCCTGCACGCCGTCTACGTGAAACGCCGCGTCGGATTGTTTTCGAATGATCCTCCCGATTTCTTCGATCGGGAAAAGCACGCCGGTTTCATTGTTGGCCAGCATTACTGAAACGATGCCGGTGTCGCGGCGCAGAGCGTTGCGGAGAGCGTCCAGATTGAGTTCACCGTTTTCATCAACCTCGAGCCAGCTAACCTCACATCCGATCTGCGCCAGGTGCTCGCAGAGATTTCGTACGGCTTCGTGCTCAACCCGCGTCGTGATTATGTGACGGCGCGTCGGGTTCTGTTCCAGGAATCCGCCGATGGCCCAGTTGTCAGACTCGGAACCACATGAGGTGAATACAATTTCACCTGGATCGGCGGCGCCAATTAGTTGGGCGACCTGCTCGCGCGCCCGTTCGACAGCGGCTTTCATCTGCCGGCCCAGCGAGTGGGCGGACGACGGGTTACCGTAATGTTCTGTTAAGTAAGGCTGCATCGCCGCGTAAACTTCCGGCGCGACGCGAGTGGTGGCGTTGTTGTCTAAGTAGATCATTGGTTTGTAAATAGTGAATGGTAAATGGTGAATGGATCTTCGTAATCGGTGCGGCGCGAACGCCTCAACCATTTACTATTCACCGTTTACCCGTTTCTGGTCATCAAGAATATCTTCAATCAGCGGATAGCACGAGCGGCATCCGGCGCCGGCGTTACATTCGCGGGTTACGTCGGCAATCGTGCGCAGTTGCTTCTCCTGAATTTCGCGCGCGATCGTCGTTTCGGAAACTCCAAAGCAAGTGCAGATGAGCGCCTCGTCGCCATTCCACTCGTCCCTAACGGACCCGCTATAGCTTGCGATGGCGGAAAGCAGCGCCTCGCATACGAGTGCCGCGCAATCCGCGCGATTTTCGGGACCGCCCCGAACGATTGCTTCTAACACGTCGGGTCGCTGGCCCAATGCTGCGGCCTCGCCGGTAGTCTTTCCAACGACTTCATCTGTCAATAACGACGCGGAGACTACCAGGATGCTGCAACCGGCTGCTTTGAATTTCGCCTCCGTGATTCGTTGCGACTCATCAATGTGCAACGAAATCCGCAGCGCAGCGCCACACGTGAACGATGTTGCCCGGCCAACAAAGCTTGGTTCGGCAGCGTCACCAACGTTTTTCGGATTCAGAAACTGGCCGGCTGCTTGCTCGAAACTGAATTGCATAATTCGAGGCCAGTATAGACACAGGATTCAAGCCTCGCCAACGGGCTGTTATGATGAACCCACTTTGATTGTGGCACGCGCATCTTGCTCGTGATCCACGGGCGGGACGCCCGTGCCACTCAGTTCCCATAAACTGATCCGCCATTATGTTCGATCGCTTTCGCCAGCGCAGTTTAGAGCTCGAACACCTCGATAAAGGTGATTACACCTCAGCCGAATATGAAGGCTGTCTGGTCGAGTTGCGTCGGGTCAATCGTTGGTTAGGAGACGTAAGGGCACTGCGGAAGTCCATGCTTTTAGAGCTTGCGAACGCGCACTTGCAGAACTTTTCGGTGGTCGATGTCGGGGCGGGTTCCGGTGAGTTGTTGCGCGTGATTGCCGGGTGGGCCAGGAATAACGGCCGGAAACCACGGCTCGTCGGCGTGGAGCTCAATCAGCGTTCAGCCAAAGCGATTCTTGAGCAGTCGACAGGCCTTCGCGAAATCGCGGCGGTGCGCGGCGATGCCTTCCGGCTTCCTTTCGCTGATCGCGAATTCGACTATGCGATGTGCTCTCTCTTCACACATCATTTCCCGGATGAAGATGTGGTGAAGATCCTGGCGGAACTTGGGCGCGTGGCTTATCGTCGTATTTTCGTGATCGATCTTCATCGCAAACCGGTGCCATACTATTTCTACACGACGATTGGGAAACTGTTTTTGCGCAACCGCTTGATTCGCGAGGACGGAGCGCTTTCCATTTTGCGCAGTTTTACGCCACCGGAATTTGCAGAGCTTGCCGAACGCGCGGGGTTGGAAGAAATAACTGTTAGGCGAATCTTCCCGTATCGGCTGGTGCTTACGGCTGTGCCTGCGCCTGGGCGTGCATAGGATTGCAGTTGGGATCGATACCCTTAGTCTCATGATTAATCGAGACACTTACGACGTGATTATCGCCGGGGGCGGCCCGGCGGGATCGAGCGCAGCTATTCAACTGGCAGGCGACGGCGCGCGCGTGCTGCTCGTCGAAGAGAAGAAGTTTCCGCGCCCCAAATTGTGTGGTGAGTTCATCTCGCCCGAGTGCCTCACGCATTTCAAACGTCTGGGAGTGTTTGAGCGCATGACATCTGCGGGCGGAGCCGCGCTTTCCGAGACGGTCTTCTATTCTGGTAGGGGACGGAGTGTCCCCGTTCCCAGCGAGTGGTTTGGGACAGGCTCAACTGCGCTGGGGTTAAGCCGCAGCGAGATGGACCACGTGCTATTGCAACGCGCCCGGGATGTGGGAGTGGTAGTGGCAGAACAAACGCATGCTTCGGGGCTGATTCAGGAAAGAGGGTTCGTACGGGGAATCCGAGTAAAAAATGATACAGGGTTCGACGACTATCGATCGCTGATCACCATCGATGCCACCGGCCGCGTCAGAAGTCTCACCCGACATGCGTCCGAAATGGACAGCCGTTCTGGTCTGCGGGTTCGTCAGCGGTCGAAGATAACAAAGCGTCCATTCGTTGCTTTCAAGACCCATCTTGAAAACACTGGTGCGGCTGGCGGTGCTTGCGAAATTTACTTTTACCGCGGTGGGTACGGTGGTTTGAGCGGCATCGAGGGTGGCATTAGTAATCTGTGCTTCATAGTCTCAGCTGATGAAGTGCGTCGTCACGGTTCGGATCCCGAGATCGTAATGCGCGAGGTACTCATGAAAAACGCGCGCGCACGTGACACGCTGCGAAACGCGAGCGCGACTGCGCCCTGGCTCAGTGTGGCACTCGATACGTTTGGATCAAGAACCCCGGCCCCGGCCGCAGGATTGATCTCGATTGGCGACGCTGCGGCTTTCATCGATCCTTTTACCGGCAGTGGAATGTTGATGGCGCTGGAGAGCGGGCAAATCGCGGCGCGAGCGATCGTTCGCCACCTGCCGCAGCTCAGGCTCGCCGACCGGAAGGCTGTGCCCGCTTTTGCGAAGCTGGCCCAGGATTACCAAACTGAGTACTCAAGCACTTTCAATTCTCGTTTGCGCTGCTCAGCTTTACTGCGGCGGGCGGCTTTCGTGCCGTTCCTGGCGGAAGCGGCCATACTGATTTTTGGCCCAAGCGCGCGACTGCGGCGACGACTGGCGCGCGCCACACGCCTGAGTGGAACGATCTTGCCAGAGCCGCCCAAGGTGGTTGGCGGGTCTGCTGCCAAGTAGATTGGCGGGTTAATTCCGTTCAGTCCACCTTCGAAACCCTCAAACTGTTCATTGCTGCAAACAGATAAATGCTTGCCAGACAGCAGGTTTTGGAGTAAAAAGGCGGAGCATTTTATTTAATTGCTCCGGCGAATACTCTGCAGGGTCGCGGCAAAAAATTCCGGCGGCCAATCGCTCCCCAAAGACATGCCGTTGACCGTGGAAGGTTTTTTGGTAACAAGATTCAGGTAAGTGTTGCTTGAACGCTGTCAATTAAGCCAGTTCTTCACTGGTCCAAGTCTCGATTTAGCTAAGGAGAATCCGATGATGTTTGCGTCCTCTACCGAGTGGCTTAAGGTCTCGCTGCGAATCACATCTGTCTTGTTCGTGGCGCTTTTTTGCGTGCAGCTTTCCGCGAGTACGGTTTTTGGTCAAGCACAGGCAAACGCCGCCGACCTTCGAGGTGTCGTACGCGATGCGACCGGTGCGGTCGTGTCAGGCGCGACGGTGACGGCGCGCAATCCCGCGACCAGCACGACTAAAGACGCCACCAGCAACGACCAGGGCGCTTATCAGATAGTCAGTCTTCCTCCAGGTGTTTACGAAGTAACGGTTGAAGCTCCGAATTTTAAGAAAGCAGTACTGCCGGGCGTGACCCTTACGGTAGGCCAAAGCGCTGACCTGGATGTAGCGCTGGAAGTGGGCCAGGTGAGTGAGATCGTTACGATCACGGGCGCCACTACGGAATTGGTCGAAACGTCCAAGACAGCTATTTCAACGACAGTGGACCAACAACGAATTGAAAACCTTCCGATCAACGAAAGAAATTACCTTTCGTTTGCGCTGACTACTTCAACAGTTGGCCGCGACAACGGTCGGCCCATTGGTCCAGCTCCGACGACGGGTTTGAATTTTGGCGGCCAGCGCGGTCGCTCAAACCTGGTTCAGGTTGATGGAGCGGATAACACGGACAACTCAGTCAACGCTTCACGTTCAACTGTTTCTCAGGAAGCGGTGCAGGAGTTTCAGGTCGTAACCAATTCCTTTGCTCCAGAGTTTGGCCGTTCGTCGGGCGGCGTGGTCAACGTGGTCACCAAGAGCGGTACCAACGACTTTCACGGCAATGTATTTGGGTTTATTCGAGACAAGAATTTCCAGGCCCGCAACCCATTTGCGCCAATCGCCAAGCCGGATTTCAGGCGAACCCAATACGGCTTCACTCTCGGTGGACCATTCAAGACGGACCGCACCTTCTTCTTTTTCGCTTTTGAGCAGCGCCGCCGCGATGAGTCCGGATTTTTTACCAGCAACGTAGCGAAGGATCTTACTAGTTCAGTGTCAATCCCCATTACCGGGCTTGGTACACAAACCTTCCGCAACCTGACGGCGGCTCAGGCCGCGTACATTAACGGCCTGTTGGGTACCGGCAACGCTGGAGCAATCACCTTAGCGATAAACTACGCTTACCTGGCGTCAGGTGGCGGCAGCACTGGGCTAACCGGATCCAACCCACTGCTGAGCCCCGGTGGGGTGATTCCTGCCGGGCAGGTAGTTGGCAGCCGCTTTTTCCTGACAGGAGCCCCTATCCCGATCACGGCGAACGCCTTTCGTCCGCTCAATGACCTGCAAAAAGTATTTCCAGTAACTGACAGATCGAGTTACAACTCGTTTCGACTGGACCACAAGATTACCAGCGATCATCAATTCAATTTCCGCTTTGGCTACAACCCGAGTCTCATTACCGGCATTCAGGTTGAATCCCAAAACCAGTCTCTGGGCCAGAACGATTTTTCGCGCACTGGAATTCAAAAGTTGCGGGATTTTTCAGCGGTTACAACCCTGGTTTCGACCTTCGGAAGCAGCGTAGTTAATGAAGCGAGAGTTAATTTTGGCGAACGACGCGCGACCTTTACCTCGCAGAATGGTGCCGCCGTTGCCTCCAACGTCTCGGGCAGGGCGTTTTTTGGACGAGAACTCTTCTCGCCCGTAATTCGCACCGAAACGCGTTACGAATTCACGGACAGCATAAACGTGTTGGCAGGTAACCATACGTTTAAGTTCGGTGGTGATATCGCCTTCGTGAGAATTCCGGAAGCGATTTTCGAACTGAACTTTGCCGGCCTTTTTAATTTTGGAGGTCTGTCGGCTACAACGCTTAATGCAGCGTTCGCCGGCGCCCCGGATTTCACGCAGGTACAGCAGTATGGCCTCGGTTTTCCCACCAGCTATATCCAGGGCTTTGGAAATCCAGTCAGCAAGCTGACCAATAAACCCATGGCGTTCTTTGCCCAGGACTCGTGGAAGATGCGTCCTAACCTGACTCTGAATTATGGTGTTCGCTACGACTATGAATTGACGCAGGCCATTCCTACCGTGGGCGTGAGGGATCCTTTGTCAGGAATCAACCTAACTGATGCTGACATTCTGACCGCCCAGAATGCGGTTAATGTCCAACAGGGTTTCCCACGCGATAAGAACAACTGGGCGCCGCGTCTCGCAGTTGCATGGGACGTTCGCAACAACGCGAAGACTGTCGTTCGTGCCGCCTTCGGCATCTTCTACGATCACCCGCTGTTGGCCGCCGCGTTCAACTCTGATATCGCAGATGCGTCGCAACAGCAGCAGCTCATTCTGACTGCCGGCAGTCCTTCGCCAACTGCTTTGCTAAACGCTGCCCAGGTATTTCAGGGCACGGTCATTGTTTGCGGCCCCGGCGGCATTCCGGGCGTGAACTGCACGCCAGGTGTTGCATCGAGTGCCCAGTACCAGACCGGCCGTCAGCGTTTTAACGATCAGACCTTCACCGGCTTTGGCCCGGTGCTCCCGTTCACCCTACATGTGAATAAGGACTTCGAGTATGCCTATGCCAATCAGGGGAACTTTACGGTTGAGCAGCAATTAGGTAAGGAGATGAGTTTGTCGGCGAGCTATCTTTTCGTCGGTGCGCATCATCTGCCGCACCCGCTCGACGTAAACGCGCCGCGCACTGACCTGCAGATTCAAAACTTCCAGCGCTTCTTTGGCGGTGCACTGCCAGGAAATACAACGGCTGCAGTCGCCTTTTCGATCCCGACAACCGCGCCCGGCTCTGCCGCCGGCGTTGGCTGTGCCGTGGTCATCCCGGGCATGGTCGCCCAGTGTCCTGGCGGTCGGGTGGTGGCTCCGGCAATTGCAAATTTCTTCCGTCCGAATGCGCCAAACTACTTCTTAGCGCAGGCATTGTCGGGTGGAGCGGTCACCAAGGCGGTGCTTGATTCGCAGCTTGCAGGTTCGCTGCGATCGCCCGGTGCAATTTCGCCGTTTGGTTCGGTCAACGCGCAAACATCAGACGGCAACTCCACCTACCACGCTCTGAATGTGGACCTCAAGCGACGTTTCGCAAACAACTTCCAGTTTCTAACGTCGTACACCTGGTCGCATTCGATTGACGACTCGTCAGACCTGCAAACGCTTTTGCTGCCGCAGGACAATCGAAACTTCCGCGCTGAGCGGGCCGATTCGCTCTTCGATCAACGGCATCGATTCGTCTTCAGTGCCGTGGTCGCTTCGCCCGCTTCATGGCGTTCGGGTAGCGGTTTGCAGCGCTTCTTTTCCGACTTTACGATATCTCCGATCTTCGAGATGTCTTCCGGACGTCCCTTCAACATCCTGAGTAATCAGGACACGAATAACGATCAGTCCAGTCAGACGGATCGTCCTACAGTGTTGTCTGACGGCACACTTTGCGTTGCGGGAGCCAACATCCCGGGCACCACGACCCTTTGTGCTCCATTAATAACCAATGGGACTTTCACGGCCGGAAGCCTGGGCCGTAATGTCGGCATTACGCACAGCTTCCAGGCGCTCGACATGCGCATCACTCGCGGCATTCGATTCGGTGAGCGCGTGCGGTTGGATCTCATCGCCGAGGGTTTTAACCTTTTCAATCGTTTCAACGAAGGCTCGGCTTCGCCATTTATTGACGACGTACGAGGATTCGCACAACGCGCCGGCAACGGTCGTTACTATAGCCAGCCCACTGCCTCGTTTGACCCGCGCCAATTCCAATTTGGCGTGAAGCTGAACTTCTAGTAGTGGTACTTCTTAAATCAAGGACTTAAAGTAATAAGTGGCCCCCGGGGCCACTTATTACTTTGCTGGTGTAGATGATGATCAGTCTCTGACTTTTTCGTTTACGGTATGAGGGAAGTCTTCCGCCGAGCACCTCCGAAGAATCCAAAACATTCACAATACATGTGATTCGTCCAATAAGTCCTCGATCGCTGTCGCAATGGAAGCTCCTTCGAGACTGACGCTTTCCCACTTGTCGAAGTCCTCCTTCCAGCCTTTCGCTGTACGCAAGAATAGGAAGTCAGGGTCCTCCCTCGCCTCATTCACTATCCAAATACTCTCAGATTTTAGTTTTGAATCTGCTAGCGACTTCGCGTGACCAGACGTTTCGTCAGTCTTAGGCCCGATTTTGGCCAACCAATCGAACGCCATGCTAGCTGCTTTTTGGGCTGAAGCGTCCGCATCAAGATCACTCCAAACCTTCCCGATGCTATTAGCCCAAAGGTCGTCCATCTTTTTGCGGTCTTGCCCTGCATTATGCAAAGGGGTGCAGAGCGGATGTTCAGGGCTCAACTTGGATTCGACAATAT
The DNA here is from genome assembly GCA_035557535.1 of Pyrinomonadaceae bacterium. Taxonomy (GTDB): domain Bacteria; phylum Acidobacteriota; class Blastocatellia; order Pyrinomonadales; family Pyrinomonadaceae; genus PSRF01. Next base: position 14,084 of record DATMDU010000063.1, on the reverse strand, counting down.
ACTGGGCTTCAAGCGAGTAACAACAAGCCATATTGAAATGCTTAATTAGGCGCATCAGCTCGTCGCCATCGTCCGGTAGTTTATCCAGATAGCTCACGGCCTTCATCACCGCCCTTAGTGCTAAATCATAAAGTTTGCCTGATTTGTCCTTTAAATCCAGGCGTGGTTCGTCAGAGAGAGCTTCCCCCCGCAACCGGTAAGAGAGCAGGTTCCAGCAATGAGCAAGACGAAAGCGGCAGACATCCAGTAGGTCATCGCTGCTGTCCCCGCTATCCAGCCTCTTCGCGATTGCGTTGTAGGTCTTGATGGCAAAATAAAATCGTTTCGTCTCGAATGCATGTTGCGCGCGATGCAGCATCGCCAGAAGATCTTCGGATTCTTTTAGTGGGTTTGTGATATCCCCGGCCAGGATTTTCTCTTTGAAGTGTGATTCCTGTCTCTTGTAATATTCAAGCAACCTCTCAATTACTCCAGCATACGTCCTTTGACCAGCCTGAGCCTTCCCCATCACTTGTTTCGCGTTTTCCAGTGTCCGCTTAGATTCCGGGCTGAGCCGAATAAAAATCCCCAACTTTCCGTCGGCAGTTTCCTGTTCAGCTCCTTCTCCTTCTGTCGCTTTTGAATTCGACTCACGATCCATAACTTCGTGTTTTGGCGGGTTCGGCTCTCTACCAGTCATTATTTTCCCCCAGTCAGTTTTGGAATTAATGGACACAGAACCAGGAAATACTTCTCGACAGATTTATCGCCCGTATCTTATATGACAATTCCCTTGGAATTGCCAGTCCAAAATATTGGTTTTTTCTCTTGACAAGGGCCGCGGAAAGAGTATAAGTGGTCTTGACCTTAGCACGATAAGTTTTGGGTATCTGGTGACTAGCTTCAAAGGAGAATTATATGTTTAATTGTGTTTCACGAAACGTACGCACGGTTCGCAGGGCTCTTTGTGTGATCAACGAGCGGTTTCCGACTCTGGATGCGCTGCACTTTCCCCTTCCGCAAAAATTCGTGGCATGGGGGATCTTGGTGCTGCTACTCGCGACAAGAATCGGATCTTCATTACTTGGTGGCGGTGACATTGCGACGGCAACGCAGCACCTCCACGAATCGGGCGCGATTGAGGCGCAGGCAAGACAAATGATTGCCCCACGCGAGATGATCAAAGTGCAGGCAAAGCCGATGATTGCCCCACGCGAGATGATCGAGGCGCAGGCAAGACAAATGATCGCCCCACGCGAGATGATCGAGGCGCAGGCAAGGCCGATGATCGCCCCACGCGAGATGATCGAGGCGCAGGCAAGGCTGATGATTGCCCCACGCGAGATGATCGAAGCGCAGGCAAGGCCGATGATCGCCCCACGCGAGATGATCGAGGCGCAGGCAACCACGTGATTTCCCGAAGGAGTTAACCTGCGAAATGACCTGAGCGCTTACTCTTCCAGGCGCCTCATGTAACAACCTGTGAAAAAACCGTCCGGCTGGAATCGGGCGCCGGCTATTCCGATAGTATGCGGTCAACACGATTTGATAATTTAAAAGGAGGAAGGTCGTGCGTAAGAAACAGAAGAGTACTCACTTTTCAAGGATCCAAACCTACCTTAGGATCAGTTCGGCTTATTTCAGGATCATTCATACCTTGATCGCTGAAATTGCGATTAGTTTTCTTCTAATGGGGCATGCCATCGTTTTGATCGTCATAGAATGGGAAAGAGTGACTCGCAGAATACTGTTATGAAGTCAGCACCGCCGGCGCCATTTGATTCTTTCGAGGTTGAACCAGGTGTGCCACTTATGCTTCATAAAACTCTGTTACGTGGAAAAGCGAATTTGTTGGGGTTCGGAGATCCGCACTTGAAGGAACGGTGACAAACGATGATTGAGGTTTCCATTAAAGACTAGACAGCCATTCCTGCATTTCCTAAATTCCCGGACAGTGGATGTCTGTTCTGCACTTTCAGTCAAGTAGGGGCACGGTAGGCTGTGCCCCTAAGCTATTTGTGAGGAGCGCTGTGTTTCTCCCCTGGCTCGAACGGTGCCGGCGAAGAATGGTATATCCCAACTCTGGCGTGAGCCACTCGCTTTGGGCTACATTGACGCCGGGCAAGCCCCAGGGCGAACCAAAGTCCGGCAGCGGGCATCCGAAAACATGCCTTTTGTCAGACTTTCGTTATGCATTCACAAATCACCCTCTCCCAAGGGGAAACTTCTATGAACAGTCGAAATTTCAAAGCGGCTTTCTTTGTTTTTGCGCTGGTTCTTAGCCTGACGGGTCTGGGGCAAGCGCAATCGAGTCGGCCGCGCCGGGTCAAACAACCAGTGACTCCTGCTGAGGAACCGCTTCTGCGCCCCGAGGCAAAGCCAAGCCCGGTGGCGAAGAGCAGTGCAAACCGCCCGCTGATTGATGTGCAACCCGTGAAGCCGGTCGTAAACACAGCCGCCCCCGGCGATACATCGCACGCTTTCCAACTCCTCGAACAGAAACAATTCGCCGCGGCGGCTAAGGAAGCGAAGGCCATAGCCGCGCAGTTTCCCAATGATGCCGAGGCCTGGAAGATTGCCGGGTTCGCAGAGTTGAATCTCAAACAATACGACCTGGCGATTAGCGACCTCGAGAAAGCCTGGAACCTGCAGCAGGTAGCAAAGCGCGAAGATGCAAACACTATAGACGCCCTGGCGCAGGCTTACGTGCTCTCGGAAAAATTCGCGCAGGCTTTGCCGCTGCTCGTGACTGCGACCACGCGTCCGGGCACGCAGCCCGATCCCTCGATGCTCTATTATCGCGCCCTGGCTGAATACAAAACCGGAAAACTGGTTGAGGCCGAGAAGACGTTTAATGCCGTCGTCAAAGCCAACCCCAAAGACACAACCTCACTGTTCTACCTGGGACAAATGGCGCTGGCCAGAAATGATCTTGATGGAGCCGTGTCCGCGCTTAACCGCGCCACCGTAAACGACCCGCGTTTCGCTGCTGCCTGGACTCTGCTCACTTCCGTTTACCTGCGCCGCGCTGCTTCGAGCACGGACGAAGCCAAGGCGTCTGCTGACTATCTGAACGCGGTGCGCGCCGGCGAGGGATTAATCAAGGTCAGAACTGACGCGGAAGCGATAACTCTTTTCGGACAAGCGCTCATCGGTTCACAGCAATACGCGCGGGCCGCGGCGGCATTGGAACGCGCCACGCTCGCGGCCGATTCCAAAGGAGTCACTTTCTATCTTTTGGGAATTGCGCATTCACGCGCCAAGAATTTCCCCAAAGCCATCGCGGCATTGCAAACTGCCGCGCGAAAATCGCCGGACGATGTAAACGTCTATCGCGAACTTGGCTATGCTTATGAGATCACAAAACAGTATGCGAAAGCTCTTGCCGCTTATCAGAAGGGATTGAGCTTGGCGCCGGCCGATACAGATTTCAAGGAAGCAGTGGAGCGCGTCGGACCGTTCGCAAAATAAATTCGGAATTGGGAACCCTGCTTACCGGCGGGGTTTCGTCATGAGGGTGGAGGTTATTCGAATGAAGTTGATTGGAATTGCACTTTTGATGGGAACGCTGGCATTGGCAGTTAGCGCGCAACGCCCGCGGGCGATGGAAACCACGCCAACCGATGCGTCCAAAGCTACGCCCGCTCCTGCTCCGCAGTCGATGAAAGCGAAGTATGAAGGCGGGATTTTTGGTTATAACAAAACAATGGAGGGCACGCTCCACTTCGACGACACGAATCAGCGTCTGCTTTTCCGCGACAAACAACAGAAGGAACTCTTTTTTATTCCTTACAACGCGGTAAATGCGGCCTTCGGCGACACGCAGAGACGCCGGCCCGCCGCGGCCACTGTCGCCCAGCATGTTCCCATCTTTGGAGCCGGCCTGCTCGGTTTGATAAAGACCAAGGTTCGTTACCTGACTGTGCAATTCAACGATCCAGACACTCACGTTTACGGAGTTACCAGCTTTCGTTTGGATAACAAGGATCTGGTGGAGTCAGTCGTCTTCGCGCTCGCAAACAAAGCCGGCCTGACGCCGCGAGGTGAGATTTACGTGCGCAAGAAAGACACGGCTGGGGTCACTAAAACGTTACCTTAACTTCGTTTTCAAGCAGGAATCTTAGCGGCGGGAGGCGAGTGCCGACTCGCCTCTTTTTTCCCTCACCAGGCAATCACCGCACCGAGTGAAGCCCCGTGATCGTTGTTTTTATTTCCCGCCCCCGGTCACAACGTATTCAATCATATAGCGGCGCAGCTTATCGCGGTTCTTCTCCAAATAGGCGGAGTAATCGGTTGCTATACCGTCGTCTGCGTGAGCCAGCAGAATATATGCTTCGAGCAAGCCCTCATCATCAAGCTGCTTCAATTTCGCCAGCGAAGAACTTAGCTTAACCTTTTTGTCTGACTTTGCGATTGTTAAGACACTGCGCAGGGCTTCCGCTTCCTCCGCCAAACTGTGGCGGTAAGCCAGTTCATTCGGCATTCTTTTGGCGAATAGTTCCTTCCTCCAGGTCGAGCGGGTCACGCCATAAGATATCCAGGCAAACGACCCGTCATCCTTCCCACCCAGCAGCGCACTGGCGTCGAGATTCACCTTGGCATCGCCTTTCTCGTCAAAAGTGACATTAGTGGGGATGGCGATGTCTGGATGGGCCAGCCTGGTGTTGGTTGCTTGCGCCCACTGGATCAAACCGGCGCGGGAAAACTTGCTGAAGGGTTCGGTGATAAAAGCTTCAACGTAGCGATCGCGCGCTGCCTCAGTTTTGCCTTGCTTCATGAGAGGCGTCGCGGAATAACGGTAGGCTGTCTCTCGGTTTGGATCAATCGCAATCGCACGGGTGTACCAAACCTCAGCCTGCTTAAAATCCCCTCGCTGTACGAATACGTCGCCGGCGAAGAGCGCGGCATGGTAAAGCTTTGGGTCAAGCTCCAGCGCTTTTTGGTAGTTATTGAGTGCCTGGTCGAGCTTGCCCTGCGAAAAAAAGGACTCGGCGTCAGTCATCAGACTGTTAGCCGCAACGTTCTGCGAAAATGCCGGCCCTTCAGAGCCGTCAGGGGGAAGACTGTGAATCATCGCGTAAACCAGCGGCGCCGTCTTGCCTAACTCCTGCGACTTCATGAACGCCGCCCGCGCGCGCACGCGCAAGGTCTTCCGTTGGGCCAGGTCTTTGGTGGCATTTGCCTGCCCGATTAACGCGAACCCGAGAAAGAAATGCACCTCTGAATTGTTTGGTTCGGCAACGACAAGCTTCTCCAGCAGCGGCAGAGCTTCAGTGTATTTGGTCTGTTTGGTTAGATCGAAGACCTTTTGCTTCAGCTCGCCTATGCTCTCGCCCGTTTGCGCCGGCACCGGCAGACTGTAGAGACTCACCAGGCAGAACAGCAGGACCGAAACCCGAGTCGCGATGGCCAGCGGTTGAAGTTGTGACATGGATTAACTCCGGTGGTTTGATTATGACTCTAGATGGTTTGCCACGAATCGGCAGCTTTTTCAAGCCAGCACCGTAACCTAATCCACTGATCGTTGGAAAGAGGGCGCAAGGAAACGACACCTCATTGTCTCTCTGGGTTTTTAATCAAGGACGAAAAAGAGACGCTGACTAGCCGCGGCCTGGACGTGAGGGGCCATCAAGTCTCTTCACCAGCTCCAGGATTTTGTTAACTGTGTTCCAGTTCCTGGTAGTCGCCGACACGCCGAATTCTTTCTCGAAAAAAGCATTGGGGAAACTAAACATTCCATTCGGTTTGCGGCGGCAAGCAAGAAAGGCCGTGCGATTCCTGATCACCAGAATCTCAGCATTCTCTTTGGGAATTACAAACGGCAGCCGCGGCGCTCTAAGTGGCTCCGCTGACATGAAAGTCACAAACCTCATTACGTCCTCTTCGGACTCAATATGTTTGAAGTGATCCCCTTCTACCAAATTCTTTAATTCAGCAACGGTTCGCAGGATGACCGTTACTTCATGGCCCAGTGACTGATAGATCGCTTTCTCTATCTTCCTGACGACCTTATCAGCGTCAGAATCCCTGGTCTCAAAAATCACGTTCCCACTTTGAATGTAAGTGCGGACACTCTTGAAGCCCGAACTTTCAAACACTTCGCGCAAGTCCGCCATTTTGATCAGTTTGTTTCCACCAACGTTGATTCCGCGCAGGAGGGCGACGTATGTAATCATCTGTCAGCGCTACTCAAACCAATTTTCTGGGTGTCAGGGTAACTTTCAAAGTCTGCTCACCCCGTTTGACAGTTACTTTATAACTCACGGGTCGCTCAAACATTTCATTCAACTTTGTAAGCGTAAATTCCGCAGCCGGCTTTCCGTCGATGTCGGTGATAATGTCGTCTCGTTTGAGTCCTGCCTCGGAGCCAGGCGAATCCTCCAACACGTTCTTGACTCGGAAGACGCGGAAATCCGGACCTTCCGCATAAACCCTGACGCCCGCAGAGGAGCGCTCAAAGGGTTCGCCGAAAGTTGAATTTGGTTCGAAGATGATTCTGCTGCGACCGTAGTCCAGAAAAATCCTGAACTTGCTGGCTATCTGTGCCCCAATGTTTCCCGCCAGGGCTCGATTTGCAAAAGCTCCTGCCGTGTCTTCAGAAAATAAAGTCACCGGGTTAGAGATTTTGAATTTCCCAATCTTCAATTCAGAAACGCGACCGAGCCGCGCATTAATCTCTCCGCCCGCGCCGGCGCCAAACGCTTTGATAGTCTTACGTTCCGGAGCCAGCAGGCCATGCTCCGCTACAAACGGACTGTGTAACGCCAGCGCCATTCCCGAACCGATATCCAGTACGTATTTGCCTTTGGTGGGTGCGCCACCGATTGGAGTAACTTCCGCTTCCAGTATCGGGTGACCGCTCCCATGCCCCGGCATCTCGAGGCTGATGGGAATGCTTTCCCCCGGACCTGAGTACGTGAATTTGTCTTTATCGTGAAGCTTGATAACTCGCGCCTGGTAGTCGACTTCGACCACAAACTCTTTGATGAAATCGTATCCGATGATCCCGTCAAAGGCTTGTCCCAGACCCTGTGCCATGCTTCCGATCGGCAGGGCCATCCTGATGGGCTGAATGAATCCTTCGAAGCCGGGGATGGTAAAGTTGGATCCTTCCACGAATGATCCGGTTTGAGTTCCGGTGCCCGCGCCACCGACTCGAATCTGACCGTGGAGTTTCAGTCCCAACTCTTTGGCACGTTCCAAATCCAGGATCGCATACTTGTCACCCGTGTCCAGCACAAAGGAGAGCGGTCGCGACCCATCGACTTTTACCTTCAGCATTATGTGCCGGTTGGCCAACTCAAAAGGAATCTCGACCGGTCCCTTTGTCTTTTCCGCTTTGGCACTTGACTGGACTGCTGCAAGCCGGTCAGTCGGGTTTACTCGTGATGCTGCGGTGGGAAGGAGGCTGGTAAAGACCAACGCAACAATTACGATTAGAACTCTTGGACTCATTATTGTTTCTCCTGGCAGGTCTTGGTAGAGCGATACTCCTGGTTTACGCGCGAGTCCGCAATTCGTTCCAAAGATTGGTTGAGTTGACGACGTCAGAGGTCAGCCGCGAAGAGCTTTACGTCCGGTGCGTCTTCAGACAGCTTTGTTACGCGCTCGTATTTCAGGCCCAGTTTCTCAAGCAAAGCGATTGAACCAACGTTGTCGGGAGAAGTGATCGCCAGGATACGTTTTAGCCCCATTGCGTCTCGTCCATGATTCATGACGGCCCTGGCAGATTCCGAGCCGTAACCGCGGGCCCAGAAGTCGGGAAGAAACGCGAAACCAATATCGACATCGGCTAACGCATCACGTTTGAGGAGGCCACAGATCCCGATTGGGACGGAAGTGTCTTTCAGCTCCACCAGATACAAGCCGAAACCAAAACGCTGGTAACTTTGAATTGGTCCATTCAGAATGTAATTATGTGCGTCTTCCAAACTGCGGACCTTTTTGTCTCCAATGAAACGCAGGAAAGAAGGCTCGTTAAGGAGCCGGAGGAAAAAGTCGGCATCGTCAGTCGAGATGAGGCGAAGCCGCAGCCGATCTGTTTCGAGAACTTTCACACACTTGTTTCCATTCTGACGTCTAGTGGCTGTCCAACAGATTAAGTCGATTCCACATAATATCGTTCCAGCTGAACGGGAGTGGCTTGCTGCTTCTCGTCTCGCTTTCTAATCAGCGGAATCTCAGTAACTGTGGATGGGTCTTACTCCTGCGGCTTGCCGGATTTGAGCTTCTTCGATTCCGCTAACAGGCTGTGCCACTTTTCCGGAGCAATCAGAAGCCATGCTTCACGGATATGCAATGCCAACTCTTTGTCCTTCACCCGCGGAAGCTCGATGCCAATCCATCCCGCTGGGCCAACATACGGCGGTTTATAAAACTTTTTCGGCTCTGCTTCGATGAGTGCTGCCTGGACTCCAATCGCAGCAGGGACAGTTACCGCAATGTGACCGTCGCTGTGATGATTGATGGAGCACATCGCAAAGACCCGCTTGCCGACGAAGAATGTTGGTTCACCGTGCGAAATCTTCTCCCACGATTCAGGCAAGGCGAGACAGATGCGCCGCACCCGCTCAACATGTTTGTCGCCCTCATCCGGTTCCTTGGGTTCTGCTTTTGCTTTCATCGATGTCAACAGATATCTCAAATTTAACGGCGGCGCGTGCCCAGAGAAGGTCGTCTGTGATGGTGACGGACGATCAAGATCCGTACCCGGTCACGCACGATTCGGAAGAGAAAATGGTATGGAAACCTTTCGAGATTTACTCGTCGGAGGTCGAGTTCACGAGTGTCATAGGCTTCGGGAGAGTCCGCTGCTCTTTCGAAGGAGGCTCGCAATTCGCTGTAGAATTCCGCCGCGAGTTGCTCTCCCGCGGCACCTTCGTAGTAGTCCATGATCCGAGCTATATCGGAAGAAACTTGCCGATGAAGCTCCAATTGCATCAGCGGAGCCGGCTTTGAAACTGAGAGTCCAACTCCGTGAGAGAAATGGCCTGCGCAGGATCGGCGTCAAGCTCCGCGTCCCGTCGCAAGGCTTCAGCCACGCCTTCATCTGCATCCGATAGAACACCGGGAAGGGAGTTGAGGAGATTGACGGCCAACGCCGCGCGTTCCTTCTCAGTTAATCCGAGCGCAAGTTTCTCCACCTCAATAATAGTGCTCATGAGCGAAGGATAACTCTGAGAAAGGTCAGAGAGCAACGTTGACGTGATGCAAGCGTTCGCCTAATCCACAGTCAATGCCAACGTCGTTTACGTTTTCGGCACCTCAGGCAGGTTCAAGGCTGGCTTAATCTGTCCGCGATGACAGGTCGTGCAATTAACCACCGGGCTTTCGCTCTTCAGGTTCTTGATCTGCTTCAGGTGCTGGTTATTGATCGCTGCCACCATCGCGGCCATGTCGCGAGCAATTTGCTTCGTGGGCTTCTCATCCTTCTCCCACTCGCCGGGAACATGACAGTGCGTGCAGGTGACGCCCAGCGATCTGGAATAACCCATTTCCATGATCCGCAACAAACGCCCTGCAGGAAGACCTTTGAGTAGCTGGATATTCTTGAAGACTTTTTCAGCCGGCTCGTTTTCCTTTCCGGCAATGCTCTTTCTCAACTCAGCGAGCGCCTGCGCCTGATCGAAGGGCTTCTCCGTCTGCGGTGTTGGTGCGGCCTGAGAAGGCGCGGCTGAATTTTGGTTTCGTCCCGTCGAGTTGGTCGCGTTTAGTGTTCCGCTCGCGAGCCAGGCGACCGGAAAAACCAAAGCTGTTGCCAAAAGAAAAAGTTTTCGAACGCGGAGAACGTTCTTCATTGCCTTCCTCCTCATTACTGATGTGTGAACGATGATTTCCGACGTATCGTCGCCAGTTGCTCATTCGTAAAGTTGAGAATAGGTCAGAGGCAAAATGATGTCGAGGAAAAGCAGAAGTTGAGAGAGAACCGTTATCTCGGCGTCGCAGCTGCCTCAATTCCCGCGAGTATGCCGTCCAGGTCTCGTCGTTCCAGAAAACGACCGTTCACCACGACCGCGTTAATCCTCGTGGTGTTGCGAATGTCCACGAGCGGGTTGGCATTGAGCAGGACCAGATCGGCGAACCTCCCCGGCGATATCGTGCCCAGCGAATCGAGTTGATTGAAGAATCTTGCCGGGCTCCGCGTGGCAGATTGCAAGGCTTGCAGCGGGGTCAAGCCTGATTCCACGAGCAGCACAAGTTCGTCGTGAAGACTGAAGCCGGGCATAACGTAAGGATTGCCGTCATCGGTGCCCGCCAAAATGCCGACGCGGGCTTTCTGGAATCTGCCTACCAAAGCCTCCTCTCTTCGCACTGTTTCTTTTCGGCGGACCCATTCTTTCGCCGGCACATTCTTTGATTCATTCGTCATGTATTGCCATGACTTTTTCCATGACGGTTTCATGTATCGAAGACGAGGGTCATTAGCCAGTCCGCCGTCATCCAGGATGGCATAGTTGTTTCGCATGATGAGTGTGGGACAAATCCAGGTGTGATTCTTCCTGAAGATGCGAATCAAGTCGTCGGCCTGGGCCGTGTCGGTCTCAGCCTCGGTCAGACCAGTAAAGTGCTCGATACTTTTTTGTCCAGCCTCGGCAGCTTCTTTTGCCGTCACAGAAAATGGCACGTGACCCGCAAACGTAAGACCCAGTCGTTTGGCTTCCGCGACTACGGCGAAATACATGTCTCGCTGCAGATTATCGTGTACCTTCACGAAATCTGCCCCTTGCTTTCTGGCTTCTCTAACGGCGATGCGCGCTTGTTCCTCGTCGTGTACCTTAAGGACGTCGGCCACGAAAGAACCTGTCCCGTCAATGATTTGGCTCGCGATCACTATTCGCGGCCCCAACAGTGTGGCGCCTTCGATTTCTCTCCGCCAGCCATGATGCGCCGGCCTTCCATTCATGATGCGAATTCCGGTTACTCCGTTAACGATGAAGAGACGCAGATGGGCGGCCCGGTCAAAATCTTCGTCGCCGATGTGGGCGTGCATGTCCCAGAGACCTGGAATGAGAAACTTGCCGGCAGCATTTATTACCCTGACACTTTTTGGGATCTTGACTGTGCGGCTTTTTCCCACAGCCGCGATGCGCTCGCCGGCGATGAGCAAGGTCATATCGCGTTTGACAACTCCGCGGGCGACATCGACAACTGCGACATGAGTAATCGCCAGAGTCTTTTCTGGATTGGCAACGTTCCGCCGCGCACTCGCAGGGTTCTGTTGCGCACACAAGGCCAATGCAAGATTGAGAACGAAGAGCAGCGAAGCGAGAGTCTTTTTCATTGGAGGCGATAATAACGCAGGAGTGGACTGCGCGGCTTTGCCGTCTGATGTGCGGAAGGTCTCTGACCTTCCACGCGCGTCTATTTTCAGCCGAATTTCTGTTAGCTGAGTCGGGTGGGGCGGAGCCGCCACCCCACATCGGCCGGCACAGCCGGAACTCAAACAGTCCGCGCTAGCGGACGGATGACAGTAGCCCAGCGCTTCAGCGCTGGGTAGATGACCAATCAAAAATTTAAAGCCCGCTTTAGCGGGCGACAGAAATTACAGAACCTGGAGCAGTAGCGTCGTGATCGGGAGAATGTTCAAATCAAGCGTTGCATCAAAAAGTCAGTTTGCGGATCGTCGCCCAGTTGAAACACATGCGTGCCCACCTCGACGAAATTCCATTTACGATAAAATGCCTGGGCGCGACTGTTATTCGCCCAAACTCCCAGCCACAGAGTTTCATAACCTCTGGCCTTGGCTTCGTCGAGACAAATCTGCATCAACGCCGCACCAACACCGCTGCCAAGACTCTCCTGGGAAACATACAAACGTACTAACTCAATTGGCTTTGAGCCAGTCACTTCCTCCGGCGCACTTCCGGAACGAAGCATGGCATAGCCCACCGCGACTCCATTGGTCTCAGCGATGCGGATCAATGATCGAGGGTCAGCCAGCTCTGCGGCCTGTTGCTCCGGATTGAATGCCGCGGCGAGATAGGCCGACATGTCTTCCGTTGAGTTGTCGCCAGCAAATGTTTCCGAGAAGGTGCGCGCGCCAAGTTCAGTCAATAACTCTGCATCATCAGCTTGTCCGCGCCGAATAATGAGATTGGGGTTTAAATTTGTTTCCGGTTTCATCAGTGCAGGTATGACTCAGGAGCGATGACGCCAGTAACCAGGTAGTTGGCTGAAGTGCATGACTGCGTATATTGAAACGATTTCCTGCTCAGGTTCCCATCGATAATAGAGTGAATACGGAAACTTTCTCAGCAAGTAACGCCGAATTTGAGGCTCTTCGATTACCGGCCAAATAGCAGGAGACTTGAGGAGAATCTGAATAGCCGCTTCGATTTCCGCGACGAAGGCTGCGGCTACCAGAAGCGAAGCGTGCTCCAGGTAGTAGCGTGCAGCGGCTAAATATTCATCGGCAGCTTCTGAATGAAAGCTGTAGCTCGCCATCGGGCTAGCCCTGTGGGAGATGAGGCGTCAGCAGGTTTCGCACGCGCGTCAAGACCTCGTTTCCAGGAATCAGCGCTGCCTCTCCAGAACCCACCTGAGCAATCCGTCGCCGTACTTCCGCAAGCTGAGCAAGTGAAATCTCCGGCGAAATGTCCTCTGCCAAACTGGCAATCAGCCGCTCCGCAAGTTCAGCACGAACATCAGTGGGTAAAGCCACCGCGTCACGAAAGATCTCTTCTGACGTAGCCATGATTTAAAGACTACAAGCTGGGCGGCGTTTGTGACAAGCTAAACGGTCCGCGACTGCATTTCCGTGCGCAGGCTTTGAAGAAGTCAGATCTGGATCGGAGGTACCTTACGTTGCATTATTTCCAACAAGCGTTCGCACTTATTGCTTAGGAGTTGTAGATTAAAGATCGTTTTCATAAGACCCCTAGTTTCCGATTCCTTTCGCGTAGATATCTCCACCCGCAGCCACAAACTCCTCTGCCTTTTCCTTCAACCCAACACTCAACGCCGCAGCTTCATCGATCGCTTTCTGCGCGGCATACTCACGGACGTCCTGTGTGATCTTCATCGAGCAAAAGTGTGGGCCGCACATGGAACAGAAGTGAGCGAGCTTCGCGCCTTCCTGTGGCAGAGTCTCGTCGTGATACTCGCGCGCCACTTCCGGATCGAGCGAGAGATTAAACTGGTCTTCCCAGCGAAACTCGAAGCGCGCTTTTGATAACGCATTGTCGCGATACTGCGCTCCCGGATGTCCCTTCGCCAGATCTGCGGCGTGCGCTGCCAGTTTGTAAGCGATGACGCCGTCTTTGACGTCCTTCTTGTTTGGGAGACCGAGATGCTCTTTCGGTGTGACATAACAAAGCATCGCAGTTCCAAACCAACCAATCATCGCCGCACCAATCGCCGATGTGATGTGATCGTATCCTGGTGCGATATCAGTCGTGAGTGGTCCAAGCGTGTAGAAAGGAGCCTCATCACAGGTCTCGAGTTGCTTGTCCATATTTTCTTTGATGAGGTGCATCGGCACATGCCCCGGACCTTCGATCATCACCTGGCAATCCCGTTCCCAGGCGATCTTCGTTAACTCACCCAGCGTATCGAGCTCAGCGAATTGTGCTTCGTCATTTGCGTCTGCAATCGACCCCGGACGCAAGCCGTCTCCCAAAGAAAACGAGACGTCGTAAGCTGCCATAATGTCGCATATCTCGCGAAAACGTGTGTAAAGAAAACTCTCCTCGTGATGGGCCAGGCACCACTTCGCCATGATCGAGCCGCCACGACTCACGATTCCGGTCGTGCGTCGAGCCGTTAAAGGAATGTAAGCGAGGCGTACGCCTGCATGAATGGTGAAGTAATCCACGCCCTGCTCGGCCTGCTCGATCAATGTGTCGCGGAAGATCTCCCAGGTCAGTTCTTCAGCTTTGCCACCGACTTTCTCCAGCGCCTGGTAAATCGGAACGGTACCGATTGGCACCGGGGAGTTGCGAATGATCCATTCGCGCGTTGCATGTATGTTTTTACCGGTCGAGAGATCCATCACCGTATCCGAACCACAACGGATTGACCAACGCATCTTGTCCACTTCCTCTTCTATCGATGAAGCAACCGCAGAGTTTCCGATGTTGGCATTGATCTTAACCAGGAAGTTGCGT
>DATMDU010000062.1:0-198357 GCA_035557535.1 Pyrinomonadaceae bacterium | reverse complement strand
TTAGGCTGCTCGTGGTTTGACGTGTTCGGTTCGCAGGTCGCTAAAAACTCGACTAGGTATTCGTCATTGTAAAGCACGCGAGTTCCAATGCGAAAGAAACGAATGCGCCCATCTCCACTGCGCCCGAAGCAGCGTAATCCGGGCCACGCCTAAACGCTTTGCCGCCTGTTTCTCCGAAAGTAAGTTGGGGTGTCTTTTGGTTGCTTGCATAATCCTGGTGCATCTCAAGCCCTATGCCACGTCGCGCGCGGATGCAAGGAATCGGAAAGGACCGGACTGGATGGAAACCGATGTCATGGGAAGGAAGACAGCCTACCGCTGCTTGAGACTCTCCGAACGCTAGTGAGATCACCCCTGTTGTAAAACACAACACCTAAAGTGCATGTAAAATCCAACACCTCTCATTGAAACTTCAAGAAGAGAGCCAGTGATTGTTCTAAGGCGAATGTGTGAAGTGGAGTGAATGCTAGGTGCGCGAGAAGATCCAAAAACTCAAGTCGTCTCAGGCGAGGGAAATTTTATCGATAAGATTCTCTGGTTAACGAGGAGCTAGACTCACTCGACTAAGTGACCCGATAATCCGACCAGAGCGTTGTAATCCAGCATGAGCGGGATAATATATAGTAGGCTCAGCGGCCCTGTGCGGGTGCAGATAGTTCTGAAAGAACGCTGATTTGGAAGTCCCTTACGCGTTCACCAAGAAGGGTACGACGCACGCCAAATACGGGGTTCGGCGACACACTGCAATCATTCTTGAGTCTCTCTGGGCCAATTTCTTCCAATAATCCCTTCTTAATTAGCTGAGCACGCTGGTTTCGCGCAGATTCTACGTCGAGGGGGGGAGGGTTTGGGTTTTGGTAATAGCAGCCAACGTCAGTAGTCTGGAAAATAAGTGTAGCTATTGAGTTCTCAGTTAAACCTTCCAGGGCGCTAAGAACATCCGGCGCTGCGCGCCCGCCCAATTTGCTTTTCGCCTCAATTGATAGGCTACCGACGGTTAGCTTCTCTACTCTGGGAACCAACGTGGCGATTTGCTCGCGAAAGAGCAGTATCGCCAATATTGCAACGAGGGGCCACGCCATCGCTTTTGCTAGAGATTCCCACGCAATCCCTTTTGTCGGAGACTCCTCGGGAGACGCTGCTTCTTCTGTCATAAGGTTCCCTTCGTTTTAAATGCTCAGACATCTAATTTTTGCGATGGGTAGACTTCAATAGGCTAATTGGTCAAGAGCTAACCCTTAGCATTCCATGTCGCGCCTAACAGCGCCACGCACCCGCCCGCGAAATATCATGAAATTTGAGCGAGTAAAGGTTTAAGTTTTAAGACAAACTCAATTAGTTAGTCTTAGAATTCATTTTACTTTGAGAATACTTCATTAAGGCTTCAATGACTTCGTCTTCATCATAAATCTCGACCAAACTCGCGCCATAAATTATTTGGTTTTCTTGGTCGATTACTCCCTTTACGAGACAATATTTTCCCTCATTTTTCTTGGCACTATCATCTCTAATATAGTAATCCTTTTGATTGATGAATGCTTGTTTCTGCACAGGCGGGCTAGAAATCTTCTCAAATTCATCTATTTGACTTTTGCTATATTGAAATATTTGAAATCTCTTTCCTTTTACCGTTAAATGCAAATGTACAATGACATATTTTGTTGGTGGTACATTTTGTGCAATGTGGGTGCCGATTTCTCTTGTCTCTTCCGTCAAGGATAATACGCCAATCAAAAAGCTTTTGTCTTTTTCTTGAGCTTTCCCTTGTCCAAATGCACAGAGAGACATAGTTAAAAGCAACATCAATGTAGTTAAAGTTTTCATGTTTGGGGTTTTGTTAGGTGGTTATTGAAGTAAGTTTTTAACCTATCCTTTTTCTTTTGAGAATTTGAAAGAAGTTTATAGGCTTCTTGTGAACCTTATGCAAGCTTCGAATTGCTGATAGTGAACGCCGAAACTCCATAGCCAAAACCCATTGAGCTATCGATTGCGAGAGTTGAAGTAGCGCCTGCCTGGGTCGCAAAACTGCGCACAACAAACCGGAACCAGCGTTTCTCTCATCGACAACTAGTGTTGTAAAAAACAACACCCAAAGTGCATGTAAAATCCAACACCCCGCCCGTTTGAGTTGGTGATTTCCCCGGCCTACTTGTGTCCTTCCGCATCAAGTTCGCGCTTGATCTTCTCGACCACGCTATCAACGTACTCCTTGACGTAGCGGGTTTTCATGTCGAAGTAGTTGGCCAAATCCTGCTTAGTTCTACCCTTCTGGATCAAGGGTCTTTCGATCAGTTCTTCCCACGCGAGAGCCCTTCCTGTCCGGGCTTCTACAAAGGTTTCGAGGAGAAGCTTGAACCCAACCCTCTGATTCCGAAGCAATAAGTCTTCGTGCTTAATCAGCCTGAGCAGTAGGGTTTGTAGCGTGTGGAGCGTTTCAGCCGTGCCTTGGCCGGGCGGCTCCTCGGAGTCGGTGATGCCCAAAGCCTTTCGCCGGCGCGCGCCCGACGCTTCGTCCAGCAGTTCGCGTATCACCGGGGCGTCCTTCACTGCGCCCGTCGCTTCCATGATCGCCCGAACCTGGTAGACCTGATCCATCCACATGTTGAAGGATGACACCTTCTTCGAGAGCGATCGCTTCCGTCCTCGTGGTCTTATTGCCATGACTCCTCCGCCTTATCGAAATGCTTGTCGGAGTGCAAAAATAAAGCCACAAACTTCAGATAGTAGGGACGTTGAGTAACTTTCCCAGTTGCCCAAGTTTCTTCGTATGATTTGCTTTATTCTAAAGCTACTGAAAAGACGAGACTTAGAGGATCGATAAAGTTTGAAATCGCGTTCTATCTTGTCTGCCCTCCCTAGTTCGATTCTTTATCACCTTTCGCAAACTTTATTTCCATGGAATGACATTCAAGCGGACCATGTTTCCCGGTCACGAGATGCAACATCTGGAGGGAAAGTAATGGACGCGAGGCGTACGATAATCGTCATTATGTAAGACCCGCAGCAGCGCATGACATCGCGGTTTGATGGCTTGCGTGTTGCTTGATTACATAATGCCCGATTATCGGATGACCGTCCGCATGTCAGGATTGACTACGAATGTTCAACCCCTTCAAGAAGGTGAGTAACTGTTTAAAGGCTGCATCGGGTAGATTCAAGAATCCTTCCTCGCGATAGCGAAATAGGCCAAGGTTTTTTACCGTATTCCACAGCGGTTCGCACGATTGCTCCCAACATCTCGTCGCGCCGGCCAATTCTTTGCCGCAAAGTGGGCAATGCTCCTTGAGGAATAGGTCTACGCGGTCAAGCAAGTCCGAAAATTCAGCGACTTCAGTTAGCCTAATTTTCCGCGCGACGGAAGCTTGATCCTCTAATTGGTTCACACTCGTTTGTTCATCTTGATTGGTGAGGTACGGCCTTAACGTACCGATTGCCTTGAGGCACTCACCGATATGTCCTTTGGCGAAATGGTCCTCAGCCTTTCGAAGTTCCGCGTCAAAATTGAATCCGAGTACCAAAACTTGATTACCTTGCTCGGGTAAATAGTCTTGTAGCGACTCGTCCCCGCCGCGATATTCGGTTTTCATTCGATACATGCGATGGAATATGCCGTTATTTACCAATGCTTCAATCGATTTCTTCACTTGAAAAGCTGGTTCTTCTGGGATGAAACGCACGTGCGCGGCCTCATTACGACGTTCTCTGATCGTCTCCCAATGAAAAGAAAGAAAATCCCAACTCGTCTGGTCCCATCCGACAGGGAGCCTTGTCTTTGCCATTTTCAAACATGCGAACTCTGATCTCCCCAATCCAGGGGGAAGCCAGCTCCCGCCTCGATTGGCGTTGAAGTCAGTGTTTTCTAACCTTGCTACAATTCCAGGCTGCGGCTTGTTGAAGTACGCTGGCAAGGAGATTCCTAATTCCTTTCGAATCCAGTGCACTAATGAAAAGTTGGCTTCTCTCTCAAATACTTTGGCAAAACACACCACTGCGGGAGTGAAGTCGTGACGCCAACCTGAGCCTAGCAGCCTGTGATCGCCATCGGTAAGAAGCACGTCAAGAACTTTATAAGCAGTTCGCAGGATTTGAAAAGAGTCGTTTTCAAGAAGGTTCGGCGGGACGCTAACAAACTCTCTGTCCATTACGCTTGAGTCGTTCGCCAGCTGCGCCAAGTAAGTTGAGAGCGTCAAACACAACCGCTCGAACGCTGTCTGGTTCCGCGGCATTCTTTTGAACCTCCAATGATCGTGACAGCCTTTCCAAAGCCCGCTGGACGTGTTCCCGTGCGAGGTGCCTCTCGTACGGAATCGCACTTCTTCTCATTACAATGAAGCTCAATAGATCTGTCAGGGCGTCAGCCAAGCTGTTTGTTAGCGATTCAGCGCCCCAACCATGACAAAGATCGAGTTCTGCCCGTTCGAAACGGACGGGCCGTTTTGAGCGAGACGCTGCATACCCCAAAGATTGGAGTTGCGTCCTGATGTGTTCTTTGCACGTCCTAACCCAAACGAACTGATCAGCTTGAAAGTTATCCGTGATGATCAAGCAAGGTAGCATTTCACTCGGAATATTAAGAGTGTTCGCCAGCGCGAATGCTGTTAGGCCACTGTCAGCTGAGACAATTGCGTGTTCGGACCTCAGCATCTGTTTGGTTTCCCACCCACTAATTTTCTCGTAGTAGCCCCTATGCGCGGCATGCCTTAACCATGCTCTCGGCGGATCGACTAGGGCGAAGAAGAGAAAATGAGGGCCAGTTATGTAATCGAACTCGTCGAATCTGTGGCTCAAGAATCGGTCGAATTCAGGATGGGCTTCACGGTCGTGAATAATAAACGCGAATAACCTAAATGGCGCTAGGGCTTTTCTCGCAGTGTTGCGCTCGTAGGTATCTAGATCACCGGTAGTAAGGCCGCGAAGCACAGTATATGTTGAGATTGGCATCCCCATAACTAAATCGAGGAGTATCGAGGAGGGCTATTGATCAGGTTCAGTACGGGAGGCGCGGCGTCGAGTATGCGGCTTCTTCTCCTTCAACCTGGCTAGCGTGCGTTGGAGCATCCTCGGAAACTCCATTGGGAACATATGCGACTCTTTCCCACCAAAGCCAAACTCCTCCATGAATGGGCCATGCATGGTGTACTCTGTGAACCGTTCAAGTCGCTTCATTTCACGCTCAATCTCCGATGCGTCTCCCGACTTAACTGCTCTGTAGACTTCCATCGCTAGTTCGTAGATCCACGGCACATCATCGCGGATCATGCTAGCGGCCATGAGTATTGCGACGGGATCACCGGGCTCTTCGGACATATGCATTATTTCTTCGAACATCATTGGATGAAACCGACGCATTCGTCGACGGCGGAACGGATCACCAGATTCCATCAGTCGCTCCGCAACGCGTGACGGTAATGCCTTCATTTCTTCAACTAGTTTCGCGACAGAACTTCCTTCGGCTTCATCGTCAGTCTCTTCACCGGCATCTCCGGAAGAGAGGCTCTTGAGAATCGCAGCCTCAGCCGTTTTGAACGCGCCCACTTGAACCTTCACCACATCAACGTCAAGTTCGAGACCAGGAACACGGCGGGCGAGTTGATTTACCAATTTGGTCAGGTCGCCCTCGCTGTCATCCATGTTTTGAAACTGATAGAACGGCCCCGCACTAATTCGGCTTAAGGGAACACCAAGCGCAACGCCAACCACTGGCGTATTCAACTTTCCCTTTGCGACACCTGCCTCGAAGAGAATCCATGGTCGATCGAGGCTGCGTTCGGTGAAGAGACAAACAACGTCAGAAGTAGATTGAAGCTTTGCCATTAATCGCTTGTACCATTCATCGCCAAAGTCGATTCCATCAGTGCCCTTCTTGTCTGAAGATCGGAAGGTCTTTATCATTCCGGCGCTTACGCTCTTTAGTAACTTGCTGAACGCCTCTGCAAGCTCTGCATCTCGACCATCATGGCTAATGAATACGAGCGGGCCAGATGTGGTCAGAGCTAGGTCGTCCGCTTCACTTGACGACTTGAGCTTCTCAGATTCAGTCATTTCTTTCTCCTTATTAACTTTCGTCCGGCCCGGTCGATTGACCGTCTCCCCCTAGTGAGACTCCAGTCAGTTTCTTTTGATCTACGAGCCTGATTAGCACTTCCTGCTTGTCGTCAACGTGAGCGGCGAGTTTTCTCATCTCACTTTCCGAAAAGCCAAGCTCCCGCCCAAGTGCTACGAAGCTCCTCGCGTTTTCAATACGCATGCGCTCAATCTCAACGGCAGTCCGTTCATCGTTTAGCTCTCGCTGCCTTCGAGTATCGTGGCGGTCGATGAGCTTAAACACAAAGTCCTTAACATGACCAACTATTACGCCGATCCCAGCAAGGTCCGACGCTCCCGGAGACGCGTAACTCAATCGCCTAACCTCGAGCCTTTCATCCGGTTCTAAGTATTCATGTAGTCGCGAGAGTTGAGAGACATCGAACTGTACCGATGACGGTGGCAGGAATGGGTTAGGCATAAGCTGCTGACGCATGAGCTTGCGCTTCCATTGCCGCCGGAATGGTGGAAAATGCATTAGCTCATCATAGAAGACTTCCCAGTCTCGTTGATCCTCGCGCATGAGTTCCAAAACAAACCTAAGATCATAGAGCTCTGAGATAGCAGATGCAGCTGAACCGAGTTCCTCCGCATACCATCGTCCTTCCATCTCGATTCTGAGGACTTCAACGGTTCTATTCATCTTCATATTCTCCGAATTGACAGGCAAATGTGATGGTGCCTGGAAGGCTTTTGATCTTCATTAACTCTCTCCGGTGTAGGCGATGAGAGTTGCTCGGAAGCTCCGTATGGATTTCCTGCGACTGTTTAAGGACAACCGATTATCTACTTAACGCATGTAGTGAGCAAGGCGCTCGGTCTGGTTCCATCAAGAGACTCACTCTTGCCCTCAGCGACTGATCGCCTAGGGACGCACTACGCACATTGAGATTATGATCCTAGTCTTCTTAGGGCTGCGGTAGAATGCATTCGTTGTGCGACAAGAAGGTAGAACATGAAAGGCCAATGCAGTCGGTGTAAGACACCGCTTACATTAGAGAATGCCTCATCTTCCGTAGAAAGAAGTGGTCGTGGTCGCTGCCGACTGTGCGAAAACGAACACGCCAAAAAACGAAGTCGAACATTGGGCGGAAAATTCAACTTAGGGAGTGCCCAAGCTAAATATAACGGGCACAAGTGGGAGTTGAATTTTCAACAATACGCGGCAATAGTTGCTCTTGATGAGTGTTTTTACTGTGGTGGTCCACTACCAAAGGCCGCAGGTGGATTAGATCGCGAAGCAAATGGAGATTATTCTTGGGACACTGTATTACCGTGTTGCGGGAAACAGCCGAGGGCTGCCCGTCCACGAGGTTGTAACGAAATCAAAAGCGGTGAAATCCCGCCGATTCTGCTATTTGTGCGTAGGTGGTTTGAAAAATACGGCAAGCTACCTACAGAACAAGACTTTCTTGATAGATTGCAAAAGTTTAGGACTGAGCGAGATAGAATGTACAAGATTCTTTGTGATTTGAATTCAGAAGAACTCAAGAAACTGAGGAGAGACACATCAGTTCGAGAGTTCTTAGCGTCGTTAGGGCATAAGCAGTGAAACCGAGTTAGCCACAGTTAAGCAGCTAAGGTTTTCCTATGAACAAGTCTGAAGCGATTGCTCGAATTGCGCGACTGCCGGGCGCGTCTGGAATCAGAACTAACAGCGTTTATTTCGCAAACGTTAATTCCTCTAAGGATGTGTGGTGGCTCGACATTCCCGTGGAGAAGCTGTCGCAAGCTGGGAGCTCCAATATCAGTTTGCTTCTTTACGATGACAGGTCTGGCAAACTCCACTATCTCGATGTTCCGAAGAGTTACTTCATAGATAATCAACGGCGACTTATCACTAGGACCGAAAAAGGGTGCATCAGCCTTGAATTATCCACCGACAAATCCAAGATGTTTAGCGATGTGAGGCCCGGCGGTGACGGCATTGATTTCAGTCGGTTCTTAGTGGGAACCATCTGACGATACCGAGTCTCTGATGGATGGGCGCAAGTAAACAGAATGGATGCTAAAGAAAAAATCATCACCGAATTTTTGGGGACACATAACATTGATCTTCGTGAAACCTTCATAGAAGACCTGGATGGTGTCTATTGGCTGATTAACATTAAGTCGTCAATCGATGAAAACTTAAGGACTAGAGTCGACGAACTGCTCGAAGAAAAAGAGCCAACATGGGCAATTACCCGATCTATGTTAGATCGGGCTTATGAGCAGTTAGAGGGAGGATTCATATCGCTATTTACAGGAGCATGGGCATCTGTTGAAGTGATTTGTCGAGCAAGCCTTGAGGCGGCAATCAATGTTCTATATGTTTTGGAGTCTGATACTGGCAATCGGATTTCCCAATATATGTCCTATTACTTTGAGGAGTCCTTAAAGTCGATAGACCGTTATGAAGGCTTAGCTGTGACAATTCCTTACGACAACAAAGCAAGACTCGACTCCGCCGTAGCCGCTCGCAATAGTCTGGCTTGGCGCAAAGAGATTATCGAAGCGGTTTTTCAGCAAGATGGTATTCCACTTGGCCTGAATGGATGGCCGAGGAAAATTATTGATCGTTTCAAAGCATCAGGGCATGAATTTGAGTATCGGGAGATTTACGCGAGCCTTTCATCTCAGGTTCATAACGATGCAGATGCACTAGTGGACTTCATAGTTCTACAGGCGTTAAAGGAGCATGTGCCGAACGCTTCTGAAAAGTCTGCGTCGGAGGTCTTCTTTTGGCTTCGGCATTTTTTGTATTGCTGCTTAGACGTCTATTCTGACGCAGCAAAAACATATGCTGCTAAGTATTGCTTGGCAGAAGCTGAGGCAACCATTGAACAAGAGTCGTTACTGATACGTGCTAGATTGAGACAGATCGATAAAGATTTTTCGCAACCACAAAATACTTCCAACTCATTCAACGCCACCACGCGCTAGCCTCTCTTTGTACGCGACTTGCGTATAGACATAAACATCCGTATCATTTGGGTGTGAAGGCTGTCTTCGTAGAGCTACCACCATTCGAACGCCATCGAGCGGAGTATCTTGATGACGACCTTTTCCGAAAGCTTCAGAGCTTATTGATGCTGAATCCAGAAGCTGGCGACTTGATTCCTGGCACCGGCGGGTTGCGCAAGTTGCGTTTCGCCGATGAACGTCGTGGTAAGGGCAAACGCGGCGGTCTGCGAGTAATTTACTATTGGTGGGATACCGGATCGCAGTTCTGGCTGTTCACAGTTTACGACAAGGACGAAATGGCCGACTTAACACCGCTTCAACGCAAAGTGCTCAAAGAGATGATTAAGAAGGAGCTTGAGGCAAGGAGAAAACGATGAAGAGATCAGTTAAAGCCAAGGCGAAGCGTGGCGCAAAGCGTGATCTGTTTGCGGAACTGGGCGAAGGGATGGAAGCCCTCGCCGACGCGCGGCAGGGAAAGCGAACGCTCCGAACTCATGCGGTCGAGTACAAGCCAGCGCCGAGCGTCACACCGCAAGAACTAATTCGCGTGCGGAAGAGCCTGAAAATCTCTCGTGCCCTCTTTGCAGTCTATCTGCGGACGAACGTACGCACACTGGAAAACTGGGAACAAGGTCGCGCTAAGCCAAATGCGCAAGCGGCATTGTTGATCAATCTCGTCAAGCGATACCCGGATACAGTCCAAAGGCTCGCAACCATATAACGTCACAAAGCTAGAGGAAAATTCACGTGATTGAGTTCAGAAAGATTTGCTCCAATATTTCGAGGTTCGGCAGATGAGCTATAAACCCCGATCACTATTCCGAATTATCGAAGAAGTTAATAAACAGTTATTTCTTCCGCACATCCAACGGCCCTTCGTCTGGGAAGAGGATCAAATGATTAGGCTATTCGATAGCCTGATGCGCAACTATCCAATACAAACTCTCCTTTTTTGGCGGACGAAAGATGGAATCAAAGTCAGAAAGTTCATGGATACCGTGGATTGGGACGCGGATCTGAGTGACTTTTATGATCCGACCCAAAGTGAGGAGGGAGTGGAAAAGATATTCGTCCTGGACGGTCAGCAGCGACTGCAAACTCTCTACGCGCTCTTTAAGGGAGGAATAAAGGCCCCAGACGGTTCAACCAAGCTAGACGCATCGGTAGACATTACAAGTGGACAAGAGTTAATCAATGGAGATTTGCTCTACCAAGTGAAATTCTCGGCAGGTCCTCATGTGTTACCCGACTATAGGATTGCCGATCTCCTATTGAAACATGAACAAAGAAACGCTGAAGAATTAGCGGACGAGCTTAATGATCAAATCAAGGCCGTCCTAACTGAAACAAAAGACGAAGAACGCGCCCGAGAAAAGAGAGTACGTCGGAACATCAGCCAGATGATTTCGCTATTGCGAGAAGAACGGCACTTTTGGGTGCAAGAGCTGGACGGAGTTGCAAACGAGTTTAGTTACAAGAAGATTCTGGATATCTTCGTTAGGGTTAACTCTGGCGGCACCAAGCTCGACGCGTCAGATTTGATGTTTGCGGTAATGAAGGAGGGTTGGTCCGATGTTGAAGAAAATATAGAGAACATGACCGAGCTTCTAAATGGTACTAATCTGCAATTCGACAAAACCTTCCCACTAAAGTGTCTGCTGGTTGCGCATGGTAGAGGGGCCGAGGCGAATCCTGACAAATTCACGGGGGCGGCAGGTGAAGCGCTGTTGGCTGACATTGAGGCGAGTTGGAGCAAAGCCGAGTCAGCTTTCCTGGAGTTACGTGATTTTATCGAAAACGAGCTGCAGTTGTACGCTGGCAAAGTAATCAGAACCTACAACAGCTTCATACCGTTGTTCGACTACTTGTACCATAATCCTAAACCTGATGAGTCTAGCAGGCGCTTGATGCGAGCCTATCATTACAAATCGCAATTGCTCGGCTGGTATTCGAGAAGTACCGACACCCTAATCAATTCGTTGCATGCGATAGTTGGCAAGGTGAGCAGCAAAGGCTTTCCGTTGGATGAAATAAAGGACTATGTGCGGAGCGGGAGAAAGTCTGACGTAGATCTTCAGCGAGCGCATTTAAGCCAAAGCCGGTTACGCTCGATTCTGCTTAATCTGCTATATGTAGAGAAGATGGGGAAAACCCCCTTCAACGTCAAGTTTAAGGGCAATGAACCTCATATTGATCATATCTACCCGCAAAGCCCTTTACGCAAACAACTGAGTTTAGCAAGTGTGGAAATCAACGACATCGGCAACTTTCGTTTTATCGGGGCGTCTGACAATCTGCGCAAACGTGCCGAATTACCGGCCAGTTATTTCGGAAGACTTAAGACGGCGGGGATTGACATCGAAAAGCACCTCTTGCTCCCAGACGTCTCCCTGGATCCATCGAAACTTGTTTTTGATGCTCCGACTTACGCAAGCTTTCGCGATCGGCGGCACGACGAGATTTGGAACATTGCAAATCGTGTTGTAAATCCATAGTTCGATGTCTTCAAAGGTGTCATGCCATAGATTATGAAAATTGCGATTCGCAACGAAGTCCTCTCCAGCTGGAAACTCTGGTGAAACGTCGCTGTAGGAAAGGCGCGGATGGTCCAAGAATTTTGTCACGCTATGGTCACGTGACTCGATGAAAATCACTGTCAAAGCATGTCAACGGGTGCAGACTCGAACTACTCTGTCACGGCGGCAAGTTGTAATGAATGTTAAAGTTGTGTGACTCGATGTCACAAAATGCAAAATCCAAGGGGCGCTTTCATAACCCCAAGGTCGGGAGTTCGAGTCTCCCCCCCGCTACCAATCTTCTCCTGAGTTTTCAATCACTTACATAACAGCGGCAGATTGCAGGGAACGCCGTTGCAGTCCATTTTGTTTTGCCGAGGATTTTGACAATAGCTGACTGTAATCGGCTACCGCTTCCATCACTCGTTCCTTTTCCTCGGGTGAAGCATGAGTGTAATCGCCAGTTATGCTCGATGACTATGTCCGAGAATGTCACGTCGTACATGCTCGGGAACTCCCATCTCAGCCGCCCGCGATGACCACGTGTGGCGAAGGTCGTGGAAAGTGAAATTAACGATCCCGGCTTCACGGCAAGCGCTTACAAACCCCTTTTTCATGTCAGTGATTTTCGATCCTGTTTTTAGACTGGTGAAGACGTACTCACTTGTCGTAGTGTCTTCCCAGAGCATTTTCAGAATCGTCTGCACTCTCCGACTCATGGGAATTATGCGCGGCTTACCTCTTTTCGTCTTCTCAATGAGAAGCCAATCCGGGGCTATTTCCCAAACCTCTCCCTTTATTACACGCGTCACACTCACGCAGCCAAAATTAAGGTCATCACGTTTCAGCCGTAGCAGTTCGCCTCTCCGCATTCCAGTGCAAAGCGCTACTTCTGCGATCTGGCGAAGATATTCACGTCTCCCTACGAAACCGACTTTGAAAAGCGCTGATTCCTCAGCTTGAGAAAGCCGACGATTTCGCCGACGCCTGGCTGGTATTTTCGCTCGGACCGACTTCGGCAACTCATCACAGGGATTTGCGGTTGCTACTTTTTCTCTCATCGCCATTCGGAATATCGATGACAACAACGTGACTTCCTTGTTTACGGTGGTAGGACTTCGTTTCTGCTCACTACCGTGCCGTCTTCTCGAACCTCCGTCCTTACTGTATTGCTCGTTAGACGTTGATTGATGAATTTCACCACCATCATCATTGTAATTTCCTGAAAGCGTTTGCCTTGGAATTGTTCTTTCAAAGGTCCGGCTCAAGCAGACAGGTTCCTAACTTGCGGCGCGTAACTTTTGCTTTGGTTGCTCTGCCCACTCTAAGAGCTTGACCTGTTGAAACACCGTGACACCGTCCAGATCGAGAAAAGGGATGGGATGTGAAATGGAAATGAACTCCTTCACCATTATTCGCTTCAAAGCCTTTTGAATGTTTACCGCTTCAGTGTCCTCTACCAAAGGCTCCGAAGAACCTCGTGCCTGACCAACCACCTCGGCCGCAACCTCGTTCGAAATTCTTCTAATTCGCTCATCAAGAAGGACGAGGAAATCATCTTTGCTTTCTATGCTCATAGGTGTTTCTTTTTGCGAATATGGTGTTTGCCCCCGCTTAGCCGCTTGACAGATACCTCTAACAAAGTATCTTGATATCAAGATAAAGAGGAGGGCGACGCAACATAGAGGGGAACAGCAAGATGGCTAAACTTGAATCATTGTCGGGTGGCAGCGGTGTTCACGTCTTTCTAGTTCTCTGGAAGGCGGCGCGGGCTGTCGAGTCCTATGCGGAAAGGAGCATCACGGACCTGGAGATGTGCGGCAGTGATTTTGCCGTGTTGGAAGCATTGCTGCACAAAGGACCGCTCCTGGTGAACGAGATCGGGAAAAAAATCCTGTTGACCAGCGGCTCGATCACTGTGGCAGTTGACCGCCTGGAAAAGAGGGGACTGGTGGAACGGCGCGCGCACGGCTCTGATAGGCGAGCGAGGATGGTCCACTTAACGACGGAAGGAAGGAAGCTAATCACGCGTATTTATGGGGAACATGCCGCCGATATGGAAAAGCTCTCTGCTACTTCCATGACAAAAGCGGAACGCAAGACCCTTATCAACCTGCTGAAAAAAATTGGTTACAAAGCGGCGGCGCAAGAGTGAGGATGACTGCGTGATGCAGAAATGAAATACAAGTATTAATGAGGAGAGATTTATGTCGATGGTGAAGGAAGCATTGAGAAGCAAAGAGACCGAAACAAATCGAGGCCGCACGGTTTCGGGAATCGTCAACAGTATCGAGACCTTGGAAGGTGGCGGCTTTCTGGTGCGCCGGCCCTTCCCCAAGGCTTCGTTTTCAGACTTTGATCCGTTTCTGTTGCTTGATGAGATGGGGCCGATGGATGTGGCTCCCGGCGAAGCCAAAGGCGCCCCCGATCATCCACATCGCGGGTTCGAGACGGTGACCTATATGCTGTCGGGCGATATGGAACACAAGGATTCCACTGGGCACGCGGGACGGATCAGATCGGGCGACGTGCAGTGGATGACCGCCGGCGCCGGAGTAGTACATGCCGAGATGCCCTCTGCTGAGTTCCTGCGTACTGGCGGACGGATGCACGGATTTCAACTCTGGGTGAACCTGCCGAAGCAGGACAAGATGATCAAACCACGGTATCAGGAAATTCCCAGCGCCAGGATCCCCAAAGCAACCTCAGCCGATGGTTTAGTAAGCGTCAGCGTGATCGCCGGCGAAACGATGGGGGAGAAAGCCGTCATTGAGACGCGCACGCCAATCATCTACGTGCATTACCGGCTCGAGCCCGGAGGCGTGGCGACGCAACAAGTGCCGCATGACTACAACGCCTTCGCTTACGTCGTTGACGGAGCAGGATTGTTCGGAGCCGAGGGCGAGCGTGGCGCTGACGGACAGATGGTGATGTTCGCTCCGGATGGCGACGAAGTAAGAATCGAGAATCCAGCAGACGCAAAAATAACGCTGGAAGTATTGGTCATCGCTGGTGTGCCGTTGAATGAACCGATCGCGCGCTACGGACCGTTCGTGATGAACACAGAGGCGGAAATCCATCAGGCATTCGAAGACTACCGTCAGGGCCGTATGGGCACGATCAACTCTTGAAATGAAGAGTTAACGACCCGTAGGCAAGAAAAACCGAAACTGGATTAATGTCAGGAGGTAACTTGAGATGAAAATCGTTTCATTGATCGCCCGCCTTTTACTTGGGCTGATCTTCGTGGTGTTTGGGCTAAATGGCTTTTTGAATTTTCTGAGCATGGGGCCTATGCCGACGGGACTGGCCGGGCAGTTTGTCGGCGCGCTGGTCCTTTCTCACTATTTTTGGGTTGTGGCTGCGCTCCAAATTGCAGGTGGCGCGCTATTGTTAGCGAACCGGTTCATACCGCTCGCGCTGGTGCTGCTTGGGCCGGTAATCGTGAACATCATTTGTTATCACGCGTTCCTGAATCCGAGTGGAGCAGTACCGGCGGCGGTGGTAACAGTCCTGTGGTTGATTGTTTTCTACGGTAAGCGCCAATACTTCTCTGGGATATTTGTCCAACCTACATGAGTGTCGAAGGAGAGTGAAAGATGGCCAAATGGACTTTCGAGCCTGGGCACACTGCGGCGGAGTTTCACGCCCGGCACATGATGGTGACCTACGTCCGGGGACACTTCAAGGATGTTCACGGCTCGCTGGAGTTTGATCCAGAGAACCCGCGCAAGTCTTTTGTTGAAGTGAAGATTGATGCCCGGAGAATTTGGACCGGAGTGAAGGAACGCGACGACCATCTGCGCAGCGCAGACTTTCTTGATGTCGAGCACCATCCCGAGATTAGCTTCAAGGGCAATCAGGTGGAGATAAAAGGCGAGCATG
This sequence comes from Pyrinomonadaceae bacterium, assembly GCA_035557535.1. Lineage (GTDB taxonomy): Bacteria > Acidobacteriota > Blastocatellia > Pyrinomonadales > Pyrinomonadaceae > PSRF01. The sequence goes on along the minus strand of DATMDU010000062.1, from coordinate 182,926 downwards.
ACTATGCCGTGACCGGCAATCTGACAATTCGCGGCGTCACTCGGCAAGTTTGCCTGGACGTAAGTTACCTGGGAGAGTGGGAAACGCCCTGGTGGGAGGACGGAGTTAACAAGGGACCGAAAACACGCGCGGGTTTTGTAGCTACTACGAAGATCAATCGGCAGGATTTTGGTGCGAGCTGGCAAGACACGATGGATCGCGGGGGCATCGTAGTCGGTAACGAAATTGACATTACCATCGATGCGGAAGCGATATTGGAAGACACTTGATACTTCAGGAACAATACGGTTATTGATGTTCGATCAATTCCAGAAGAGGATTCGTACATGAATCCTTCATATGTGCTGCTTCTGTCGTTTGTCATTGGTGTAATCGGGCGATTGCGTGCGACGACCGCCCCGGCCGTCGTGGCCCGCTATGGTCCATTGTAGGCCGCCTTGCTGAGAATTCTGGACACAACATTTGCCACACAAATTGGTGCGCACTCCTAAGTTAAGACAAATTCTAATTGCCACATCCGTCGTGCTGGATTAACTTCTCACCTGCCAGCGCGTTCCCTCGGTCGTCTTGTATGAGGGGTATGCGCGCCTGCCGCGACTGTTTGCCAGTCACCGATAGCAATTCAACTGTTACAGTCCGCCCGGTTAGGTTCAAACTCGTTTCAAAGGGGCATTCTTGTATTTCTTATGAGTGAAGCAAAGAGGATCGGCGTGTTGACCGGAGGCGGTGATGCGCCAGGACTGAACCCTGCTATCAAGGGTTTGGTTTATCGGGCTCATGAGCGTGGGATTCAAACAGTGGGCCTCAGCGACGGTTGGCTGAGCTTGCTTGACCCTCCCTTCGATGTCGTACCGCTTGAACGAGGAGTTGTGCGACGCTGGGATCGCGATGGTGGGACTAATCTCGGTTCGTCTCGTACCAACCCTTTTCAAACACCGAACGAATTTGGAGAAAGGATTGACCGGTCATCTGAGGTGATCGCGAATATTTCCAGGCTCGGTCTGGATGCAGTCGTGGCTTGCGGTGGGGAAGATACCCTGGGCGTTGCTGCGCGCCTCTCCCAAATGGGTGTACCAATCGTCGGCATTCCCAAGACTATTGACAAGGATCTGGCAGGCACAGACTACACGCTCGGGTTCGATTCGGCGTTGAGAAATGTTACCGAAGTAATTGAAAGATCTCGAACGCCCGCTGGCTCACATGGCTGGGTTCAAGTGATCGAAGTTATGGGGCGCCATTCCGGCCACTTGGCTCTTTGGTCGGGCGTGGCAGGCCAGGCAGATATTATCCTGATCCCCGAACATCCATTTCGCTATGAGAAGGTTTATCGTTTGTTGAAAGATAAGCTTGGTGATTCCACCTCGCATCCCCGTGACCCAAAGCACCCACGTTACTCGGTAATCGTCGTTGCGGAAGGCGCCTACGCGGAAGATGGGGAGCTGATTATTTTAGATGACCGCCATGACGCCTTCGGCCATGCGCGCCTTGGTGGCATCGCCGAAGTTCTCGCGCGAAGAATTTTGAGTGATACGCCCTATGAAGCGCGTTCGGTAATTCTTGGACACCCGCAGCGTGGTGGTCCACCTTCGCCGGTGGACCGTATCATGGGATTGTTATTCGGATCACGAGCGGCGGACGCAGTCGCCGACGGCGCATTCGGTACGCTGGTTTCAGCGCGAGGAATTGCCCCTGCGTGCGATTTGTCCCTGGTAGACATCTCGACAGTTCTGGGAAAGATCGACACGGTGGATGTGGTGCGGCTCTACGACAGGGATCGGTACCATCTGAAGGGCATCGGTATGTGAGCAAGAAATACACTTGCCTTAGAGGGTGTGAAGATCAGGCCCCCAACCCAAGGCCTCCATGTTGCCCAACCCGTTCACCCGCCCCGACTTTCTCTGGGAGAAGTCTGATCTCCTTAGATCTCGCGCTGCAACCTATGCCATATCTCTTTTCACTCCAGCTTGAAACGATGTTTGTGCCGAGTTGGCAGGTTGGCTTCAGGACCACTTTCAGAGAAAAGCATTGACTGGTAGGGCGCGCTGTACTACTTAATAGCACCAGACTACATAAGTTCGTTACGAAAACTGCCCAAGACCCTCGAATCCTACTGTGCGACGAATAGATCTCAAGAAGGCTAATGTTGCGCGCTCGAATACGATCCGCGACATAAACCGTCAGATTGTGCTCAATTACGTCCGTGAGCTGGGGCCCATTTCGCGCGCCGCTATTGCGCGTGAAACCGCACTTCAACGGTCTACAGTCTCGCTTATCGTCGATGAGTTAACGAATCATGGGCTCATTGAAGAGGTTAGCGGCGAATCCAGTGGCGGGCGACCTCCTAGTCTGCTTTCACTTCGCACGGCCGACGCGGTCGCGATCGGTGTAGATCTCGGAACCGTTAACACCATCATGGCCACCGGTGATTTGGCGGGACGCGTACTGAACCAGGAACAATTCCCAACTGATCCGGACGCAGAAAAGACGACCGCGAAGATTGTGGAATGTGCGCTGCGATTCATGCGAAAGAGTGGCGGCACGATTGAGGGAATCGGCATTAGTTTTCCAGGGTGGGTCAACCCCGAGACCACCCGTTCGTTCTGTCCTTACTTTGATTGGCGCAACCTGCCGATTGCGGAGACGGTGAATCAAGCCACCGCTTTGCCGGTAACGATTGACAACGATGCTAACGCTGCGGCCCTTGCAGAACTCTGGTTTGGTCGCCCGGAGATACGCGAGATACGAGACTTCATCTTGGTTTTGGTGGAGGCGGGACTCGGCACCGGCGTCGTATTTGATGGACAAGTCTATCGAGGAGAAGGTGGAACCGCCGGGGAATTCGGCCACATGACCATTGGCACGGGTGCGCCGGTAGCGTGTGCCGCGGGCAGCACTGAGTGTTGGGAGGCGTTTGCCTCTGAGCGCGCTGCATTGGCGCGCTACAAAAAATTGGCCCCCCAGAACGGAGACACCGACGTTACATTCACAAGACTTATCGATTTAGCCCTCCGGGGAGATGGCAGCTCATGTAAGGCCCTGAAGACAACAGCTCACTATTTAGGAATCGGCATCGCGAATTTGATCCAGGGTCTTGCTCCTGAAACCGTAATCGTTGGCGGGCCAATAGTGCGGGCATGGCCAATCATTGCCCAGGATCTCAAAGCGTCCGCGGAAGCGAGCATCTGTCGCGGTTTCCCCTCAACGCCTATTATCGGCTCCACGTTGGGAACACAGCCTACGCTCATGGGTGCTCTAAGCCTTGTTCTAGCGAGCAAGTTCGCTTGGATTGCGTAAGAAACTCCCTGGCAAACCAGCATGATCCGAAGCAAATGGTCAGGTCTGCGCCGGGTGATATTACAGAAAACTCAAAAAAGTTCTTGACAGGAGTCTCAGTTAGGAGTAAATGCTTTTGTCTGAGTGTGCAACAAAGTCTCCCTCTCTGCTATTAGTTTAGGTTCTGTCCAAGGGTAAAAGGGGTGTAGTCCCCCAGATCCGTCTGGGTCGTAAAGGTTCATTCAACGTTCGTCGTTTCAACTTTCAATCGTTGCTCCGCTAAGGCGTGAGTCCAGGGAGAACCCCTGAGCAACCGTTTCCGCGTAGACTTAGGAGGTCTAGATGCTGAAGCAGCTTGGCATGAAAGCGATGTTGGTCGTAGTGGGCGCTGGCCTTTTCGTCGGAGTAAACGCCCAGACGGCAACGGTAGGAAATCTGAGCGGCACCGTTCGGGATCCTAGTGGCGCTGCCGTGCCTAAGGCGGAGGTAGAAATCAAAGAGGAGGGTACGGGGGCAACTCGTACCGCGAACGCAAATGACGACGGATACTACGTGTTCAGCAGTCTGCCGGCAGGGAAATACACGGTCAGCACGGCGCCTCAGGGCTTCAAGCGCACAGTCGCGAGTGGGGTCGAAGTGCACGTCGCGGAAAACAGGGTCCTAAACCTGGATCTTCAGGTCGGCCAAGTGAGTGAGACGGTAAACATTACGAGCGACTCCGCACCCGTTGAAACTCGAAGCGGGGATGTCAGCAGCCTTATTTCAGAGAAGCAGATTACCGAATTGCCTCTGAATGGTCGCAACTATTCGCAACTGGCTTTGATGGTGCCGGGTGTCTCGCCAGTCACCCAAGCTGGAGCAGGTGGTGCCTTTGCAGCTCGTGGTACGGGACTCGACGGTGGCGTCGATATGTCGGTTAACGGGAATGGTTCGAATCAGAACCTCTGGACCGTCGATGGCGTCAACAACATGGACGTTGGCTCGAACCGCACGCTCCTGGTATTCCCTTCGATCGATTCGATTGCCGAGTTTCGTGTCATGCGTAACAGCTTCAGCGCGGAATACGGTCAGGCCCAGGGCGCGGTGGTCAACCTCATCACCAAGGGCGGCAGCAACCAGTTTCACGGCGGACTATTCGGCTTTCTCAGGGATGACAAATTAAACGCCTCCCCTTTCTTCCTAAACAACAAGGGTAGCAATCCAGACGGAACACCGAGGGCACCTAAAGGTGAGCTAAAGTATAAAAACTTCGGTGGCAACTTTAGCGGTCCAATCGTTAAGAACAAGCTTTTCTTCTTCTGGTCTGAGGAGTGGCGCTTTGAAGATCGCGGCGTCACGGTGCAGGGAAATGTGCCCAGCGCTGCGGAAAAAGTTGGAGACTTCAGTGCTCCGAGAGCGCTGTTGACCGGGACCTTGCCGCATCGGGCGGGACTGGTATGTGATCCCAACAATGACGCGAATTATGGTCCCAATCCGGTAGATCCAGGTTGCTATCCGGGAAATCGCATTCCGACCGCACAGCTCAGCCCGGCAGGCTTGGCGCTCTTGAAAATCTATCCCGATCCCATCAGGGCAGGCGGTGGCCTGAACTGGGCCTCCTCGCCACTGCAGCCTATCCGAACCCGGCAGGATTCCATCCGTGGCGATTGGACCGTCACCAGTAACATGAACGTGATGGTTCGTTATATCAACGAGAAATGGACGCACGGTCAGGATACGCAGCAATGGGGTGACGTTCCTTTCCCCACACTGGCGGACGATTGGGCGCAGCCAAGCAGGAGCTTTTCCGTGAAGTTGACTAATACACTGAGCTCAACTGCAGTGAACGACTTCCAGTTTTCGCGGGCCGGTAACGACATCTTCATTACGACTAGCCCACAATCAACAGCGCTCGTCGATGAAATCTCTTCAAAATTCCCCACTGTCTTCCCACACGCGGCCAACGTGCCTAGTGTTATGTGGGGTCCCGGTGGATACAACGACATCTGGCATCAGGCGCCCTGGCAGAATCATGAGGATCTTTTCAGTTGGAAAGATGATTTCTCGAAAGTGGTTGGATCCCATGAACTCAAATTCGGTGCTCTCTACAGCCACAACATCAAGAACGAGCAGGCTGGGGGCGCAGCTGGGGGCAACACGCCTGCCTTCATAACCGGGTGTAATGCCAAAACTGGAAATTGTATGGCCGACCTGTTGGATCGGACTTTGACGCTTACAAACTATGCGGAGATAGGGGAAACCCGTACGGCACTTGGTCGGTGGCGCGATACTGAGTTTTACGCCAATGACACCTGGAAGGCGCGTCCGAATGTTACCCTGACTTTGGGCCTCCGCTACTCTCAATTTCCTGCCGCCCACGTTGACAACGACGAGATGTCTAACTTTGTCCCCGAGTTTTACGACGGGGTCAGTTACACCAGTGCTTTGATCACACCCGCTACTGCTGAGGCTCGTGGGTTGCCACGCTCTCTCGTAAAGCTCTACAAGAAAGGCTTTCAGCCGCGGGTAGGTATCGCATGGGACGTTTTCGGTGATGGCAAGACCGCGGTCAGGGCGGGCTTTGGTCGTTACATGAGTCGCTCCAACGTGATCGAAGACGTGAATCGCATGGTGAACAATCCTCCCTGGACCACTCAAGTGGACTCAGGTTGGTCCGGCGCGACCGACACCCTGGCCACTTGCCCGACGTGCCGCACGATGGACGCGATTGGACCTGGCTTGAGGAATCAAGTGGTGGGCGTTAGTCAGACGGGACAGTTTGCCGCGGTTGATATCAACTTCCGGCCGCCTCAGAGCTACCAGTGGAACTTGACCGTATCCCGCGAGATCTTCAAGAACACGGTCCTCGAAGCCTCTTACATTGGCAACCGCGGTCTGCACATTTGGCGACGCAACGTCAACTGGAACGACGTTCCCGCCGGTGTAGCATGCAAAGGCGCCCAGTGTGATCCTACTTTGCCAAACGACGCTCGATTCCAGATTGCCGCCCAGCAACGACGAGGCATAAACACTGATGCGCTGGCAGCGGCCAATCGGAGAATCAACACGCTTGGACCAATCCAGATGGCCCAGTCTACCGGAAATTCGAATTACAACGGGTTGCAGCTCTGGCTCAATCGCCGCTTTGCGGACAGGCTCTCTTATCAGGTTTCCTACACCTGGTCGCATACAATTTCGGATATTCCGATTACATCGTTTACGAATTCCACGACAGACCCCTTTAACTATGCTCTGGATAAGGGAGACGCGGATCTTGACCGGCGGCATTCCCTGGTCGGCAACATGGTCTACCAGTTGCCAACCCTAAAGAGCTGGGGACCGGTGGCTAACCATATCCTTGGAGATTGGCAGATCAATGCGATCTACTCTTACTTTGGCGCCACGCCCGTGGATGTCCTGTCGGGTGTTAACACCTATGGAACGGCGGGCAACGTTAATCCACGTCCGAATCTCGTTGCTGGCGTTCCTGTTTACCTGAACACCCCCGACAAAGAGCAATGGCTCAATCCCGCAGCATTCTCCTTGCCCGGAGTGGGACAAATTGGCAGCCTGGGTAAGGGAGCGATACGAGGAAAGCCCATTAACAATATCGACTTCTCGGTAGCCAAAAACTGGCGGTTTAGGGAGAGGTATGGCCTTCAGTTCCGCGCCGAGATGTTCAACGCCATCAACCATACAAATTTTGTTGGTTTCAATAACAATTTGCAGTTCGATGGGGTGCAGTTCTTAGCAGGCGGAGCACCAAACCCGAACTTTGGCAGACCAACGAATGGGTCTTTTGGACGGCTTACTGCGGCTCAGAATCCACGAGAGATCCAGTTCGGACTGAAGTTTTCTTTCTGATATACTTTGGCCTCGGCCGAAGGAACGGAGGGCTGAATGTTTTAACTCAGCCCTCCGTTTCGCTTTGGCGAACCTTTCACGCAAGTAAAACGCAGATATGTTTTCCGGCATAGCTCTCTTTCTGCTCCTCTCTGTTCTGCATCCTGTCCAGGCGTCTGGCGATTCAATCCAACTTCATTACGAAAAAGCTGAAGCGTTACGACGTAGCGGAAATTTGATCGGGGCTGAAGCTGAATACACAGCAATGCTTGGCGAGGCATATCACAAGTTGGGGCGAGTGCGCTCGGCCCAGGCCAACTATGCTGCAGCGGTGAGCGCGCTTGAAGCAGCCGCAGGTTACCGGCCCGACTCCGACGGAGTACTAATAGAACTCGGCGTGGCCTACTTTCACGCTCAACAGTATGACAAAGCTTTGAATCCCTTAAACAAAGCGGCGTCTCGCAGTGCTAATAACCATGGCGCCCATCATATGGTGGGGAAGAGCCACTTCATGTTGGGCAATTTTGAGAAGGCAACGGCCGCACTTGAGAATGCGCTCAAACTATCGCCCAACGACTACGACGTGGCCTATACGCTGGGCCTGGCGTATCTGAAACAACACAAGCTCCAGTCGGCCAAGCCGCTTTACGATGGCATGATCCAGAGACTCGGCAATCGGCCCCAGCTTCGTATACTTATTGGTCGAGCGTATCGGGAGACGGGTTTCTTGTCAGAGGGGATAGAGGAGTTTCAAAAGGCCCTGGCCCTCGATCCAACTTTCCCGCGCGTTCACTTCTATTTGGGACTTACTTATTTGCTCAAAGGCGGAGTCGATAAGCTGGGCCAGGCCCAGGAGCACTTCAAGATTGAGTTGTCTCACCATCCGGATGAATTCTTTGCTCACTATTATTTAGGCATAGCCGCAACGGTAGAGAGAAATTGGACGGCTGCAGTGACTTACTTGCAAAAGGCCTCTCAACTCCAGCCAGGTAATCCCGATCCACACTTTTTTATCGGGCAGGCTTTTCAGGGCTTGAATAGAAACGCCGAAGCCATCGAGGCCTTCAAGAAAAGTATCGCGCTTAACCCTCATTTGAAACATAACGATTATCAGGTCGCGAACGCGCACTACCGGCTCGGTCAGTTGTTAGTGAAAACGGGCTTGAAGGCAGACGGTGAGCAGCACCTAAAGCTCGCGGCGGACGTGAAAACCGCCGCTTTTAAGAGAGATGAAGCTAAGGTTCAGGCTTTTACCGCCATCGAGGAAAACAAACTCGCCGAACTAGTCTCGCTTGAGGGAGTCACCGCCGAAGTGCCCACGCAGGACGCGGCTACTCGAGCAATGCTTCAGAAGGATGGCGATTTCTATGCGAAGGTGGTTGCCGCCACCCACAACAATATTGGCTTGCTGCGCGCGGAACGCCAGGAGTTTCGCACGGCTGCAGAGCAGTTTCGCCTGGCAAGCAAATCGGATCCGCAGCTCGAGGGTCTGAACTTTAATCTGGGCCTAGCCAGCTACAAAGCAGAACAATACGACGCAGCGGTGTCGCCGCTGGAAATTGAGTTGAAGGCTCGGCCAGAAAACATCGCAGCGAAACAGTTGCTGGGTTTAAGCTATTTCATGACAGACAACTACCCGCAAGCCTCGGCGCTTCTGACTGAGGTTGTGGCCGCAAAGCCCAATGAAGCAGCCCTCTACTATCCGCTGGCCTTGTCTCTTATTAACCAGAACAGGAAGGAAGAAGCCAATCAATTCATTCAGCAGATGGTGGCCAAGGGAGGCAACAGCCCGCAGCTGCACATTCTGCTCGGCCGGGCATCATACGATCAGGGTGACTCGGCCAAAGCGCTCGAAGAACTACAATTAGCTCTCTCCCTGGATAACAAGGCTTTGTTGGCGCATCTCTACTCGGGCGTGGTCTATCTGAAATTAGGGAAGTTCGAAGAGGCCCGAAAGGAGTTTGAAGCGGAACTGAACCTGAATCCCAACGACTTACAGGCAAAGTATAATCTCGCCTATGTGCTGCTGGCTGGACAAGAGACTGCACGAGGCATCAAGTTAATGCGCGAGCTCATTTCACTGCGACCCCAATTGGCCGACGCTCGTTATGAGTTGGGCAAGGCCTTGTTGAAAGTGGGCGATCACTCGGGGGCGATTGAGAGTCTGGAGCTGGCGGTGAAACTCGATCCCGGCAAGGCCCATATTCGTTATCAACTGGGCCGGGCATATCTCGCGGCGGGGCGGAAGTCTGACGGTGACGGCCAGATCGAGATTTCAAGGCAACTCAAAGAAAAAGAGCGAACGCGAATAGATCCTTAAGTCCGCGGGAGAGGTGCCTGACTATTGCCCTATCCAAAAGTTTTGTTGGCGTGTTGCGTGTTAGCTCTGCTACAGGCTGGCCCGCTCCTTTCACAGACAAAGGTTCAGCCTCTTCCGGTTCAGTTTACAGATATAACCGAGAAGGCCGGCATTACGTTCAAGCACATATCCTCCCCGGAAAAAAAGTACATCGTCGAGTCAATGAGTGGAGGCATTGCTCTTCTGGACTATGACAATGATGGCTACCAGGACATTTACCTGGTCAACTCGCTGACTGCGGACATGGTGAAACTCAATCAAAAAACCAGGAGTGCACTGTATCGCAATAATGGTGACGGAACATTCACTGATGTGACGGACAAGGCCGGTGTCGGCGATATTGGCTGGGGCATGGGGGTGGCGATCGGCGATTACGATAATGACGGTTTTGTCGATATCTATGTAACCTGTCTGGGACCGAATCATTTGCTTCGGAATACCGGGAAGGGCACCTTCGTAGAGGTAACCCAGATCGCGGGCGTTAGCGATCCGCGGTGGTCCACCGGAGCCTCCTTCGTGGACTATGACAATGACGGCAAGCTCGATTTATTCGTGGCGAACTACGTGGACTTCGACGTCAATAATCTGCCCGAGTTCGGCAAAGGACGCCGCTGCCAGTTCAAGGGGATTCCAGTACAGTGTGGCCCAAGGGGCCTGAAGGGCGCCGGCGATACGCTTTATCATAACAACGGTAACGGAACGTTTACTGACGTCTCAAAAAAAGCAGGGGTGTCCGATCCCGATGGCTATTATGGGATGGCCGTCATTTGCAGCGATTTCGACGAAGATGGGCTGACGGATATCTTTGTGGCTAACGATTCAACGCCGAATTTCCTCTACCGCAACAACGGTGACGGCACCTTCAAGGATATTGGCTTTCCTTCAGGTACCGCGGTAAATGAAAACGGCAGCGAGCAAGGCAGCATGGGGGTTACTCTGGGTGACTACGATCACGATGGCCGACTGGATCTGTTCATAACCAATTTCGATGATGAGAACAATACGCTCTATCACAACGATGGACGCGGTTCTTTTACGGACGTTTCTTACGCGGCTAAGGTGGCTGCCGTGAGTCTTCCGTATGTCGGCTGGGGTACCAAGTTCTTCGACTATGACAACGATGGGTGGGTTGATCTGCTGGTGGTCAACGGTCACGTGTATCCGCAGTTGCCGACCTACAAACAGCGCAACCTCATGCATCACAACGATCGCGACGGCACCTTTTCGGAGGTAGGCGCCCAGCTCGGCCCACCCTTCGCCGAAAAGCACTCAGGGCGTGGGGCGGCGTTTGGCGATATCGATAATGATGGCGATGCCGACGTAATTATTAATAACCTGGATGGCTCTCCGCAATTGCTCCGGAACGACGGTGGCAACGTAAACAATTCGGTCCTGATTAAGACAGTTGGCGTGAAGAGCAATCGCGATGGCATCGGCGCGCGCATAAGGATTGTCTCCGGTGATCTAAAGCAGGTTGAAGATGTCCATAGTGGTGGGACTTATATCTCGCAGAACGATTTGCGGCTGCACTTCGGACTCGAGAAACGAACGAAGATAGACTTGATAGAGGTCCGTTGGCCGAGTGGTGCAGTTGACAAGATTACCGGCATCAGCGGCAACAAAGTACTGACGATAAAAGAAGGTCAGGGGTTGATCAGTCAGAAGGATTTCAACCGTCCATCGCGGAGGTAGTCCTCAATGGCCTAGGGGCGCCCGCCCTTGAGATTCGAGCAATGCGTCTACGTTCCACCATCATTTCCGGCTTGTTGTTCCTCCTTGTTCACCAATCACCCCAGGATACGATTCGCCAGCATTACCAATCAGCAGAGGCGGCAAGGCAGGCCGGCAATCTTGAAGCGGCCGAATCCGAGTACGCCGCCATACTGGGAGAGGGCTATCAACGGCTGGGGAGGCTCTACTCCGCACGTTCCGACTATCAGCTCGCGGTTACCGTACTTGAAGTTGCTCAGAAGTATCGACCAAATTCACCGGAGGTGCTGGTGGATTTAGGGATTGCCTACTTCAGCGCCAAACAGTATGAAAGGGCGCTGGTTCCGGCGAGCAAGGCGCTGGCCATCGCTCCTGACAATGCCGGCGCGCGCCAAATGCTTGGCAAAACCTATTTCATGCTAGGCGACCTGGGAAGATCGATACACGAGTTGGAGACCGCAGCCAAATTAGCGCCTGATGATATTGATGTTGCATACACGCTTGGAATTGCCTACCTGAGAAACCGTCAACCGGCGGCAGCACAGCAACTCTACTACTCGCTAATTCGACGCTTCGGAGAGAAGCCGCAGCTCCATGTAATTATTGGTCGAGCTTATCGGCAGTCTGGTTTACTGTTGGAGGCCGCTGAGGAGTTTAAGAAAGCGATTGCGCTCGATTCCCGCTTCCCAAGGGCGCATTACTATCTGGGCATCACATATTTGCTCGATGAGGGACAAAGCAAAATCTCCGAGGCGCTGGAACAATTCAAAATTGAGGTGGCTGCGAATCCGGACGAGTTTTTTGCCAACTACTACCTTGGCGTCGTCTACAACTTTCAACGGCAATGGGATCTGGCCGTAACCTCTCTGCAAAAAGCTTCCACCATCCAGCCCCACAATCCTGATCCGTACTTTCAACTGGGCCAGGCTTATCAGGAACTCAACAATCATCAACAGGCAATTGAGGTACTTAGGAAAGCTATCGCCCTTAACCCGGATCTGGCACACAACAAGAGCCAGGTGACCACGGCGCATCACCGCTTGGCCCAGTCTCTGCTCAAGACAGGCCAAACCGAAGCGGGGCAGAGGGAGTTGCAGATCGCCGCAGACCTGAAAGCTCAGGCCTTCAAGCTGGAACAGCAAACCCACGCGGGGGAGCCAGGCATGGGTAAGAACAGAACGCCTGACGCGGGTAAGGAACTGCTGGAGCTTGCGTCCGGAAATCATGTCAGCCCGTCGGCGATAGAACTCGATGAAAGCGCTAAACGCGAGCTACAAAGGACCGAAGCCTATTTCAAGAAGGTCATTGGCACAGCTCACAACAATGTGGGATTGCTCCGCGGCGAGCGACTGGATTTTCCGGCAGCGGCAGAGCAGTTTTCGCAAGCCGCGAAGTGGGATCCGCAGCAAGAGGGGCTCGACTACAACCTGGGTCTCGCTTACTACAAGTCTGAATCGTACAAACAGGCAGCGCCACCGCTGGAAAACGAGCTGAAGCTACATCCCGGAAACCGTCGCGCAGCCATGTTGTTAGGCTTGACCCTGTTTCGGTTGGGGAACTACGCCAGATCCGCTGAGTTGTTAAATGGAGTGATCGATCCGCAATCCACAGATATCAACATCTACTACGCACTCGCTTCCGCTTTGATTAAGCTACGCAAGGCGGAGGCAGCTGACCGCGTAATTGGTCAGATAACAAGAATCAAGGCCGATGCGCCGCAACTCCATTTACTGCTGGCGGAGGAGTACGAAGCCAGCGGTGCTCGCGCCAAGGCCCTCGCAAAGCTCAGTGAGGTCGCGGCGTCGAACAGCAACGCGCTGTTGGTTCACTACAATGCTGGATTGCTCTATTTGAAGTTAGGCAAGCGTGACGAAGCGTTGCGGGAGTTCGTAAGAGAACTTACCTTAAACCCCAATGACACCCAAGCCAAATACTCTCTTGGTGATCTGTTCCTGGCAGGCAAGGATATTGAGCGCGGCCTCGCATTGATTCGCGAAGTGATTCAGGCGCGCCCTGAACACGCCGAAGCGCGGTACGCCTTGGGCAAAACTCTCCTTCAAAGGGGTGACGTAACGGGGGCAATAAACAATTTGGAACGCGCCTCAAAGCTGGAACCGGCTAGTCCTGAGATTCATAATCACTTGGGCCAGGCATACCTTGCCGCTGGACGTAAGTCTGAAGGAAAAAGCCACATCGAGATGTCGAAACAACTTCGGAGTCGAAAATCAGAGAACCAGGAATGACAAGAAGAACGGCTGTTTCTCTGTGCGTCCTCGGTGTCCTCTGTGTTTCCGTGGTGACTGTTTCTTTCGGTCAATTCACTACAGAGACACAGCGGGGCCTGGGCCGCAAGCCGCCTAAGAGAGGATACGATTCACGAAATTACACCAAAGACGTTAACGATGTTTTCGTGCCGGTTCGTGTAAGTTCACGGAGCGCAGCTGATTTGGATCAAAACCTTTCCCGAGTGCCAGAAAGTTCAGCCTTTTTTTCACAGAGCCCCGCGAGCCTGGGTTTCACTGAAATATCAAAGCAGGCCGGCATCACATTCAAGCATGTATTTTCACCGCAAAAGAAATACATCGCAGAATCAATGAGCGGTGGTGTTGCCCTTTTTGATTTCGACAACGATGGCTTCCTGGATATCTACTTTGTAAATTCCCTGACTGTCGACCTCGCAAAGTCAAATCAAAAAACGACCAGCGCTCTCTATCGTAATAATGGTGATAACACCTTCACGGATGTCACGACCAGGGCCGGAGTGGGCGATATTGGTTTTGGTATGGGCGTCGCCACCGGCGACTACAACAATGACGGGTTTGAGGATCTGTATGTTACGTGCCTGGGGCCAGACCATTTATTTAAGAACAATGGCAATGGCACGTTTACAAATGTCACGCCGAAGGCGGGGGTAAGCGATCCTAGGTGGTCTACCGGAGCAGCCTTTGTGGATTACGATAACGACGGCAAGCTCGATCTCTTTGTTTCCAACTACGTTGGTTTCGAGATCAATCGTCTGCCTGAATTTGGTGTAGGACGTAACTGCGTGTTCAAAGGAGTGCCGGTTCAGTGTGGACCGAGAGGACTGCCCGGCGCTGGAGACTCGCTCTATCGCAACAATGGCAATGGTACTTTCAGCGACGTTTCGAAAAGGGCGGGGGTTTCAGATCCCAATGGATACTATGGCCTGGGAGTCATCTGCAGCGATTTCGATGAAGACGGTTTGGTCGATATTTTTGTCGCCAATGACTCGACCCCGAACTTCTTTTATCATAACAACGGCGACGGCACGTTTAAGGAGATTGCATTTATCTCAGGAACAGCAGTCAACGAGAGCGGGAGTGAGCAGGGTTCTATGGGGGTCACCCTTGGTGACTACGATCATGATGGCAAGCTGGATCTCTTCATAACCAATTTCGACGACGAGTACAACATTCTCTACCACAACGACGGCCGCAATTCGTTTAGCGATGTCTCCTTCAAATCGAAAGTGGCCCAAGTTAGTCTTCCCTTCGTAGGCTGGGGCACGAAGTTTTTCGACTATGATAACGATGGTTGGGTGGATCTGTTTGTCGCTAACGGACATGTTTATCCCCAAAGGGGCCAATACCGTCAACGAGAGTTATTGCACCACAACAACCGGGATGGGACGTTTTCCGAGGTAGGGAGTCAGATGGGAAGCGCACTAATGGAAGAACGCGTAGGCCGCGGCGTGGCATTTGGTGATATCGATAATGACGGCGACGTGGATATTGTGGTTAATGACCTGGATGGCAGCCCTCAACTGTTGCGCAACGATGGCGGCAATACAAACAATTCGGTGCTGATCAAGACCGTTGGCGTCAAGAGCAATCGTGCCGGCATCGGCGCGCGAGTCAGAATCGTTTCAGGAGATTTGACGCAGGTAGACGAGGTCCGCAGCGGAGGCAGTTATCTCTCGCAAAATGATTTGCGGGTGCATTTTGGTCTCGGAAAGCGAACGAAAATAGATTTGATAGAAGTTCGTTGGCCCAATGGCGTAGTTGACAGAGCCGTCAACCAAAATGCCAACAAGATTCTGACCATCAAAGAGGGAAGTGGCGTGGTCGAACAAAAGGATTTCAATACCCGCGGCAATTGATGATCTTTGTAACGTAAACTGTTAGTTTGCTGGTGATGCGGTAGTTGCTGGGTTGAATGATGGCGAGTCGTCCGCAAACTAACAGTTTGAGTTACCAGATCCCGAGTATTCTATTGAATGCTGTGAATATCGTCCCACGAAATAACGGTGCACCGGCACTATCGCTGAAAGGCCTGCGGTGTGCAGTGATAGAAAAGACCTGCCTGCGAATCCGAATGTTGGCCCTTTTTTTCGTTGTTGTCATCACGAGCGCCCACGCAGTCGCCCAGGTTGATAACCTGGTCAAACAACTGGAGCATGCAGCAGCGCTGATCACCGACAATCGCGATGCTAATGCTGAAAAGGAACTCACCTCTATCTTACGCGTTGCTCCGAACGAGCCTGCCGCCCTCAATTTGCTTGGCACAATTCGCGCGAAGCAAGGCCGACTCCCTGAGGCCGAAAAGTTCTTCTTGCGTGCGGTGCGCGGCGATTACAAGTACGTTGCCGCACATATGAACCTGGCTCATCTTTATATGCTCATGGGCCAGCCAAACAACACCATCTCTGAGTTGAAAAAGGTGCTCTTGCTCGATCCCGGCAATGCCGAAGCATTAGAGAGACTAGCGCGTTTGTTAATGGCGCGGGGAGCGATTGATGAAGGTATCAAAGCCCTCGAGGACTCGGAGCAATCGCAACCGCTCTCTGTCAAACTACTGCTACTGCTCGGGGATGCCTACCTGAAGCAGGGCAAGGCGGCGAAGGCCGAAGCGCGTTTCCAGCTCGCGCTTGATCAGCAGAGTGAGGAGACTGATGCGGTCCTTGGGTTGGCTCAGGTCTCACTGCTTAAGAGGGACGCTAATACGGCTTCGCAATTTCTGCAGCGTGCTCGAAAGATGGTGGCAACGTCTCCCGATACGCTCTACAGATTTGCACTCGTGGCCCTGGGAGCCGGCCTTTACGAGGAAGCCAACGGGACTCTCCTCGCCGCCATTAGACTGAATCCCAACGACCCGGCGTATTTTCTCGCTCTGGGTACAACCTGGATTAAAAAGCCCGATCTGTTAGAGGCTGAACAAGCTTTCCGTCGTGCGCTCCACTTGCAGCCTGATAATCCAACTGCCCAGATGTATCTTGGTTACGCATTACTTGAGCAGAAAAAATATCCGGAGGCTCGGCATTGGCTGGAGAAGAGCCTGCAGAAAGACAAGAGTGTTCCTGAGACCTTCTTTTACCTGGGCCAGATCGCCCAGGAACAAAACGATGATTTAGGAGCTATTGGGTTTTTTAAGCAGGCGATAGCCCTGGATAGGTCATATTCTTTTGCCCACGCTGGTCTCGGCGCCAGTTATCTTCGGTTGAAGAATTATGCTTTGGCCCAGCAGGCGTTGGAACTGAGCGTCAGGCTCAATCCGAATGATGCCAAAGCCCACTACAATCTGGCTGTGCTGTTTGCCAGGCTCAAGAATCCGGAGCGAGCTCAGGAACATATGCAAGTCGTCGAGAAGTTAAAGAATGCGAAACCAAATGAACCAGCTGGAGCTAAACCATTCGAGCCAAGGTGAAAGAGGGTTTGTGTTTAGTGATGTTTCGTGCAGCTTAGTAGATCGTATCCCGTGCCTAAGAACGATCCACAAAATTACACGAAACAATACGAAGAGAACTCGAATCCGATTAACTCAAGCTATGCGGTTGGCCTTAGCGCTCACCTTCAGTTTGTCTTTCTCTATCAGTGCTCAGCGAGCTTCGGCACCCCGGACGTCGGTTGTCACCTTTGAAGAGGTGCCGGCAAAGAGGACCGGTATCAACTGGGTTCACAACAATGCCCACTCGCCTGAGAGGCATTTGCCGGAGACCGTTGGCGCGGGTTGCGCTTTCTTCGACTACGACAACGACGGCTGGATGGATATCTACCTGGTCAACAGTGGATCCGCAGATTTCTTTACTCCTACCACGCGACTAAAGAATGCGCTCTATCGCAATAATCATGATGGCACCTTCACCGACGTAACAGACAAGGCCGGCGTGGCTGGCGGCACTTTCGGTATGGGTGTCGCCGCTGCTGACTATGACGGCGATGGGTGGGTTGATCTTTATGTCACGAGTTATGGCCGCAACATTCTCTACCGCAACAACGGGAATGCGACGTTTACCGACGTCACTGATAAGACCGGCACGGCCGCGCCGGGATGGTCCACTTGCGCAGTCTGGTTTGACTATGACAATGATGGCAAGTTAGACCTGTTTGTTTCCAGCTTCGCCTATTATGACAAGACGTTGAACGTCTTATGCAGTGACGATATCAAGCGAACGTATTACTGCATCCCGCGTCATTACAAACCTACAGCCAGCCAACTTTTTCATAACGATGGTGATGGCACTTTTTCTGATGTGAGTAAAGCTTCCGGCATAGCTGATTCTCCTGGCAAAGCTTTCGGCGCGGTAGCGACCGATCTGAACAACGACGGACGAATAGACCTTTTTGTGGCGAATGACACCGTACCCAACTTTTTGTTCATAAACCAGGGCAATGGGAAATTTGAAGAGTCAGGCCTGGCTGCCGGCGTGGCCTTCAGCGCTTCGGGTAAGGCCCGCTCGGGGATGGGTGTCGACGCAGCGGATTATGACAGTGACGGTTGGCAGGATCTGTTTGTGGCCAACATCGATCAGGAGTTCTTCAGCCTTTATCGCAATCAGAAGGATCTCACTTTTACAGATGAGCCAGGCGAAATAGGACCTGCGACGCAGTTTCTTAGCGGGTGGGGCTTGAGGTTCTTTGATTACGACAACGACGGCAACCCCGATTTGTTCCTGGTCAATGGCCATCCGGACGACTTTATCGAAATGCGGAGTACGCGGGTGAAGTATCGCGAGCCCTTGCTGCTCTTCAAGAACACTGGCAAAGGTTTTCAAGACGTCAGCGAGCATTCAGGTGCAGTCTTCACCAAACACTTCTCCGGCCGAGGCATGGCTACCGGTGATTTTGATAACGATGGCGACCTTGATGTGCTGATTGCCAACAATGGTGAAGCTCCCGCGTTGCTTCGTAATGAAGGAGGAAGTCGCAAGAATTGGATTGGACTGCACCTGATTGCCATGCAGAGTAATCCCGGGGCGGTCGGAACGGTGGTTAGCTGGCAAGCTGGGGCACTCAAGCGCCGCCGGCTGAAGACCGCGGGCGGTAGCTTCCTCGCTTCACACGATTCGCGTGAAATACTCGGAATTGGAGCGGCAACGAAAATCGACTACGTTGAGATTCGCTGGCCGAGTGGCAAGGTCGACAGGCTCACGAACCCGCCCATCAATCGTTACATTAAAGTTGTTGAAGGCTCGCGCGTGAAGTGAAAATGAGCTGCGGCAAGGTGGTCAGCTCGCCTTCGCCGCTCGATGTGCGGAAAGTCTCTGACCCTCCGGTAGCTGATGAGTGAATTGGGGCTGCGCCCCCGGAATCCGGGGCACAGCCCCAGTTATTTAAATCTGTAACGGAAGGTCAGAGACCTTTCCGCACATCAGACGGCAAAGCCGTGAGACACTCAATAGTCAGCGGTTGTTATTTTTCCGTCGAGGGCTTTTTGGAATTGAATGCGCCTTCCTTGATCGTGAGGTATTGATTGGCACGGACATTCTCTAGCGTGCTGATTTGGCCGCTGGGCCACCTGACTTCTACTGCCTCTATTCTCGTACTGGACCCTAATCCGAAGAGCAGGCGGGGATCGGAAGCGGAGCAATAGCTGGTACCGCCCAGGCGCTGCTTGCGTTTGCGCTTGCCGCCTGCGGTCACAGTAATTTTCGCCCCCACCCCGTCCCGATTGCTTTTGGTCCCCACTGCATTAATGCCCAGCCAATGATTCGTATTGCCGCGATCATTACGCAGTAGCACCGGCGGTTCTCCCACATTCATCAGTAAAAGATCCGAATCGCCGTCGTTATCGATATCACCAGCCGCAAGTCCTCGCCCGGCATAAAATTTCTTTAGCGCGGCGCCGTGCTCGGCGGCGACATCACGAAATCCCTTGCCGGTATTCTCGAACAGGAACGGCGGCTCTTTGTAAGTCGTTTCCGGAAAGAGCTTGTTGATCGGCTCAAACGGATGCCCGTTAAGCACGAAGAGATCGACGAGACCATCGTTGTTGTAGTCAAGGAACCGGGAACCGAAGCCGCTCATTGGAAGACTAACCGTGCCGAGTCCCAGTTTGTTTGTTGTTTCGGTAAACAACCCGTCCTTGTCGTTTTGAAACAAGGCGTTTGTTTCATTAGAGAAATTCGCGACAAAAATCTCCAAATAGTCATCGCCGTTAAGATCTTCGGCGTCCGTGCCCATGCCGCCGCGAGCGTTGCCATCGGGATCAAAAGCTACTCCGGCCGCGAGTGCGACATCGGAAAATGTTCCGTCGCCGTTGTTGGAATATAGGAAATTTGCTGCCGTATCGTTAGCTTGAAAAATATCAGGGCGGCCGTCGTTATTGTAGTCGAGGGCGATGACCCCCAAACCCTTTCCCCGTGGGTTGGCGATGCCTGCCTTTTCACTGACATCGGTGAAAGTTCCATCGCGGTTGTTCTGAAAAAGTCTACTGGCTGAGCCCTTGAATTTATTGATCGAACAGTAGGGCTTGCCATCGTAAAAAGTGCAGGGAAGATTGCTTTCATCGTAGGTAAGGTAGTTGCAAACAAAAAGATCGAGATGGCCATCTTTGTCATAGTCAACGAAGGCTGCGCTGGTGCCCCACAAGTTGTTGTTAACCCCCGCCTGTCGGGTGACATCCGTGAAAGTTCCTTTGCCGCTATTTCGGTAAAGTTTGCTCGCGCCGTATCCGGTGATGTACATGTCCTGCCAGCCATCGTTGTTATAGTCGCCGACGGCCATACCCATACCCAACATGCTATTCGCAATGCCGGCGCTCTCGGTAACGTCGGTAAAGGTGCCATTGCCGTTATTTCGATAAAGAACGTCCTGTAGTTTGCTGGCTCCGGCAGGCTGTGGTGTCTGCGAGTAACAAATCAGGTAGATGTCCAGCAGGCCATCGCCGTTATAGTCAATGAAGCCGCCGCCTCCACCCATGGTCTCGATCAGATACCTGGCACCCGGAGCGAGCGCCTTCAGGTTCCACTTGATCCCGGCTGTGGTAGTTATATCGACAAATTGGATGGGTGAGGCAGGTGGGATGTTCGATTCAGCTGCGCTTGATTTCAATGGACCATGATAGAAGGCGGGAAGAAGAAAGAGTAGAAACGCAAATCTCATAAGACTCTAATGACAGGCTGAACGCCGTTTTGTTCGTGTCCTTCGTGTGATTTCGTGGATCGTCATTTACTGTCTAAGCAGCAAGAGCAATCCACTAAATCACACGAAAGAATATGATCCCAAACGGTGCTAATTGAGTAAGCTACCGGGGCCGCGGCAGTTCCGCCGCTGCGATTACCAGTTTTCTAACGCTGGGGATGATAACCAATTCCAAAGCGGCTTTTGGTTTCGCGGCTTCGTCGAGTTTGGCTAACTGAGCGTCACGCCACTGCGCCGTGGCTACATCCCCCGCCGATAGATAGGCGAGCGCTTCCAGCCCCGCCGCCGCGGCATCCGCTAAATCTTTTGCGAGCGGTCGAGCCTCGTGCAAACCTGGCGCGCCATCGATCATTGGATCGAGTGCTGTACCGGCGTCGCGCCAACTGATGAGGGAACTGTGGATGTCAGCACGATAGAGTTGAAAGCGCGGGCTATCGGCAAGCATTCCATCAACCAGCGAGGCGAATCGCCGCCCTGCGCCGCTATCGGGTCTTGCCGCATCAACCAACCCGGTAAGCGGGCTAAGCATTGTCTGCGGCCGCATTCGATAGCGGCGGTATTCTTTGACGGGCTCGATCACGGATGCCAGAGTGCGAAGCGCACCAATGTCTTCACTGTTCGCAAGACGCCTGAGTAATACAGGATAGTTTCTTTCGTGAGTAGTCCCAACTTCTTCAAGCTGGCGGCTTATCACTGCCAGACGTCTATACATATCGTCAACGTCTGTCACAGTCCGAGGCGACCACAGGCGCTCGGCGATGGCCGCAGTGCGCGGCCAGATCCTTGAATCTATGGTTTCAGGACTGACCCATTCGCTCCACATCGTCGCCTCGCCGCCGAGGACGTGTTTCGCCTCTTCAGGAGTCAGCGTGCTGTCGGCAGGTAGCGGATCGGCTTTATAGTGTTGCGAAGTCGGGAAGATCAGATCGATGTAATAGCCATTCGAAAGAATGCCGTCGTACCCTTTTTTGGCCGCCTCCGCCAGGGCTGCAGTCCCCCGCCACGAGTGAATCACTACGTCCTTCGGTAATTCCGGCTGCAGGATCTCATCCCAGCCGATCATCTTCTTTCCGTGCTTTTGAAGAATTTTTAAGATTCGCACGTTAAAATGTGCCTGTAGCGCGTGGTTGTCCTTGATCCCCTTTTCCTTCATGAAGGCCTGGATCTGCGGGTTGCGGTCCCACTGCTTTCCTTCATTCTCATCGCCGCCAATATGCATGTAAGCATCAGGGAACAGAGCCGCCATCTCGCCTAAAAATCCGTCAAGGAATTTGTATGTCTGTTCGCGAGTTGGATCCAGCGCCGGCTCAAAGATTCCCGCACCTCGTTCGATCTTGTATGGACCAGGCGCGCTACCCAGTTCCGGATGACCGACCAACCAACTTGTGGCGTGACCCGGCATGTCAAACTCAGGTATCACACGAATGCCGCGTTCAGTTGCATAGGCAATGATTTCGCGAACCTGATCCTGGGTGTAAAAAAAACCGTCCGATCCCATTGTATGGAGCTTGGGAAATTTCTTGCTCTCGACGCGAAATCCCTGGTCCTCCGTCAAATGCCAATGAAAAACGTTGAGCTTGACGGCAGCCATAGCATCCAGATTACGCTTGAGGACCTCGGGAGGCTGGTAATGCCGCGCGATGTCGATCATTAGCCCGCGCCACGGAAAGCGTGGTTGATCGCGAATACTGGCAGCGGGCAGATAGAACCCCTGGCGGTCGGCCTGAAGTAGTTGCAGAAAAGTTTCTAAACCCCGTAAGGCGCCCACTACGGTGGGTGCGACAAGTCGCGCCTGCTTGTCAGTAATCTCAAGGTTATAACTCTCGTCTTCTTTAAGAGAAGGAATCGCTGCGCCGGGACGTTCGGCCTGGACCACCAGGGTTGCTGTGTTCTCATCGGCTGCGAGTTCCGGCGGCAACGTTACTACAGTCCGTCCGGCGAGCCGCCTGGTCATACGCGCAATGCCCCCGCGCAAACGATCGTCTGCATGACCTTTAATCGCGACGCTGAAAGCGTTAGTGATCGCGAGACGGCCAGGCTGTAGCTGGACTGACGCAGGCATCGGCATGAGATTGAGTTGGCGCGGCGCCGCCACAGTCGCACTTTGTGCCTGCGCCGGGACGGCAGCGACGATACTCGACGCGACAGTTAAGAGCAGAGCGAGCAGTAGGTGGTTAGCAGTCTTCATTTTAACTCGATTGTTTGTCGTGTGCTTCCCCGGCGGGACCGAAGTTTATCTGTTAGAGCGTCACTCCGTGATCGCCCAGTTGTTAGCTTGGTTCCAAGGCGCCCACGGAGTGACGCCCTGACAGATTTAGTGACATAATTGCAACGAATTCTTTGCGCATTGTAGCTGATCCTGAGAGGTTTTTGTTGGTAGGTCGCACGCTCTGGAAGGATTTTTTAGTGCCAATAGCGAAGGCCCGAACACTTCAAATCAAGAGATTCCTTTCACGGCCTAACGTCCCTACCGTTACATCGCGTCTCGGAGTAGTCATTTTTGCTCTGCTCCCGCTTTTACTGGTTTGCGCAACGGCGTCGGCGAATGATCCGAAGCTTTGGAGGTTGACCTGGAGTGACGAATTTGATGGGCCAAGGGGGTCGCCGGTTAATTCATCCAAGTGGTCATATGATATCGGCGGAGACGGCTGGGGTAACAACGAACTAGAGACCTATACGAACCGCACCGCAAACTCCCATGTCGAGAACGGCCGGCTGATAATCAGGGCGCTGAAGGAAACGTTTCGCGGGCCTGACGGTATAACTCGCAATTACACTTCGGCTAGACTGCTCACTAAGAACAAGTTCAGCCAAACCTACGGACGGTTTGAGGCCCGAATCAAGGTTCCTTACGGCCAGGGTATCTGGCCGGCGTTTTGGATGTTGGGTCACAACATTGATACCGCTCGCTGGCCGAACTGCGGCGAGATCGACATTATGGAGAATATCGGTAAGGAACCATCGATCGTTCACGGCACCATGCATGGACCTGGTTACTCGGGTGGAACCGGAATAAGTGCGGCCTACACTTTGCGCGGTGGACAGAAGTTCTCTGACGATTTCCACACCTTTGCCATCGAGTGGGAACCGAACGTCATGCGCTTTTACGTCGATGGGCTTTTGTACAAGACGCGCACACCGGCGGATTTGCCGCCCGGCACGTCATGGGTTTTTGACCATCCGTTCTTTATTATTCTGAATGTAGCGGTTGGCGGAACGTGGCCCGGGAATCCGGATGCCTCCACAGTTTTTCCGCAACAGATGCAGGTTGACTATGTGCGCGTATATCAACGCACTGTTTCCAAACAGGCGCTAGTTGGTGTTACTGGCACAATCAATCAGTAGCCCGGTTTTGGTGTCTCGATCAGCTTGATGTAGGATCGCCTCGCGGCTGCAAATTGAAAGGAGTTTCCATGAAATCCAGATTGTTTGGGGTAAACGAGGTGGCTGGCTGCCTGGCAGCCGGAATCTTCGTTTTGAGTGTAGCAACACCTTCACTCGCACAGAGAGGCGCCCCTCCGGGAGCAGGACCGCCTCCGATTATTACTATCAAGCGTGAAGAACATGGGCGGAGATCCAGCGAAGCCAAACTGCGCAGCGCAGAACTAGAAGCAAGCGCGGAGGCGGAGAGTCAAAAACATATTCAGGCGGCGATCACCAACATGAAACAGGACTTTACGCGCATCCAGGTGCTACGAAATGACATCGCGCGCAGTCTCATAGCCAAAAAGCCACTCGACTATGCACTCGTAACAGAACAGACGGGCGAAATAAGTAGGCGCGCTCACCGTTTAAATGTCTATATGTTGGCGCACGCTCCTGAAAACAAGGAACCGCGCATTACTGCTACACTTAAGAGTGAAGAAATGGTTGGCGCTCTGGTAAAGCTGTGTAAGCTAATCGACAGTTTTACGGAGAATCCGGCTCTTAAGAACGCCGCGATGGTTGACGCGAAGGGGACCGAGAAAGCCAAGGACGATAAAGCGAAGGCAGATGCAGATCTGCTAGCCATTATTGAATTGAGCGAAAGCATTAACAAGCAGTCGGCCAGCTTAAAACCTCATAAATAGTTCTAGCCTGCGGAGCAGGTGACGTTATCGCTGCTCCGCAAGCGTTCACTGCGTAACCACGAACGAAGCCTCCTGTCTCACTACTTTCCTTTGCGCCATATCTGTGGCTTCAATTGCCACTGAATACTTTCCCGCCACCAGACCAGTAAGCTTAACGTATTTGGCAAAAGTAAGATGCGGCACCGGTTCAGTCACAACGTCTGTCAGTTGGTAATCGAGAGGCTTCATCACCGGCTTGCCATCCTTCATTATCGTGAGGGTGACCCCAACCAGAGACTTGCCAGTCGCAGCCGCCGGCGTTGCGTTGTAGAGTTTGAAAAAGATGATCAAGTTATCAGTGGTCTGAAATTCGCGACTTGGCGAGGGACGGATCTGCACACTCCCTGCGCTTAGCACATCAACTCCAGCTGCTGGTTGTCTTAGCGGCTCAGCATGGCGACTCAGTACAGCCTCAGTTACTGAGAACTGCGAATCGTCGAGTGGCAATGACAACCTTTGTCTTCTGGCAGCCACTCGTCCCGAGAGCCGATCTTTGACAACGAGATCAAAGGTGTACTCGCCGGCTTCCAATTGGATGTCCTGCCGATAAAAGATCTTGTCGTTTGAGATTGATATGAACTGCTCTGTAGTCAATTCCACGTCAAAGTTGCCGCCCAGTCGAGAAATGATCTTATCGTCGCCTGCACTTTTCACTAGCCCCAAAACATCGAGTTGTAAACGCTGCCGGGCTCCCTTGCGCTCAAACTTTACTGCCGTTGGAGGTAGCTCGAAGGAGAGAGGGACAACATAGTATCCCGGTTGCGATCTGAATGAGTGCAGCTGCAAAGACAAGGGCAAAGTTGACTGGGTCAACATCGTGTCAAAGTTGCCCAGCAACTTCTTGTCTTCAGGAGAGAAGGGCACGACCTGGTCGGGTGCGATTGCGTAGTAACCGGGACGCGCCAGGACCCTGGCGTCGGCCCTGCGCACCTCGATCTTCACTTTTCTAAAGCTGCCGTCAAAATTCGGATCGGTACTGCGATACGCTAACGTATAGCGCGAACGAATCTCCTGGTGGATTCGCTCCAGACCAGCCCCAATGTCATTGGTGTTTTTTATGAATTGCCCGCCGGTATCACCTGAAATACGGTACAACAGGTCTTGTTGCCGATTCAGTCCCTCTTGTCGAGCGACGTCAAACACGCTCTCGCCAGCGCCTGCTCTAATTCGATTCTCCTGACTGGTTTCCGCTGAGATTGCCGACAGCGCCGAGGAAGGCACCAGCGCTCCTGACTGAGGAGTACCGCCGGTCAAGCCGCTTGAGTCAATGACATAAATAGCCACGTTAGCGCGGTTAGCCAGGTCGATGGTGCTCTGTACTTGCCAGTCGAGGGCTTGAGGCGCTACGAATCCCTGCGAGAACACCACCACCGTTTTCTTACCAGGTATAGCTCGCAGCCCCTCGGAGATGGCCGCCAATCCTGCGAGGACGGGTCGCGTCTGTTGAGAACTTAGTGCCGATCGCAGTTGAACGTATTGTTCAAGCATCCGCCGCAGAATCATGGCCCGCGCCAGCGCCGATCCGCCCGCCGGGCTGGTTACGACCCCAGTGGGGCCGGCTGC
The DNA here is from genome assembly GCA_035557535.1 of Pyrinomonadaceae bacterium. GTDB lineage: Bacteria > Acidobacteriota > Blastocatellia > Pyrinomonadales > Pyrinomonadaceae > PSRF01. The sequence goes on along the minus strand of DATMDU010000062.1, from coordinate 156,710 downwards.
TAAGTCGTCTCGAATTACAGCCATGGCGTCGTTAATACCGCGTTGTTCGGCGGTTTTTGAACCTGTCGAGGCACCATCAGCGCGATCAACCGCTGCGATAAGCTTTCCCTTATCCTGGGTGAAAGGCTGCAGCAGTTGCAATTCACCGGAGATGGCGAACAAGCCCACCAAATCAGTATCGGAAATGCGTTCGCGAATATATTTCGTCATACCGTCGCGCACGCGTTTTAGATTCGCCCCTTCGGTGGTTTGCCCGTCCAGCACGAGCGCGATGATGTTTCGCGGAAGGCCGTTTGGCGTCCGTGGCGCGGTTAACACAGAAGTGGACGACGGTTGCCCAGGCTCGTTTTCTCCGGCGAGAGTCGAGTCAAAGAACTCGATGTTTTGACGCACACCATTTTCAGAAAGGACAAAATCTTCTGCTCTAAGATCCGTGATTGCTTTTCCTCTTTTGTCTTTCACCATGACATCGACGCTGACCATATTGGACGTGATCTTAATTACCTCGTCCTGATCCTCGCCGCTTCTGGTTTGCTTGTTGTCTTGTGACTGAGCTGGGATGGCGGCTAGGAAGATGGCGGACGTCAGCAGCAGACTGAGACATCGGCTACCATGCCTCAGAAAAAAACTATGGTGGTGCATCACTTTATTCTTTGCTGACAAAACGGCGGTTAACTTTAGTAGCCACGCTCTCCCGAACGTGGCTACTGAATAGCGGCCTTTGGGCCGCAGCGGTACGCGCCTCACTTCAATTCGAACTTGTCCTTCAGTCCCGCAATCATCACCTCGAATTCACCAGGTTCGATTACCGGTTTGTTGTTCGCGCCGATGAATGAAAGATCTTCAGGACGCAGCTTGAAGGTCAAGGTGCGACTCTGGCCCGGTTCCAGATAAACTTTCGCAAAGCGTTTTAGCCTTTTCCCGGGAGGCGCTAGTGAGGCTACCAGATCGTTAAGGTAGAGTTGGACAACTTCCTTACCGGCGCGTCGACCGCTGTTGGTAACAGTGACACTCACCGAAAGATCAGAGTTTCCGTTGATTGTCTTTTGCCCCAGGCGCAGATCGCTATAGGCAAAAGTTGTATAGCTCAACCCCTCGCCGAATGCGAACTGGGGCTTGAACGCCATATTGCCAAAAGCCGTGGTCTCTGTTTCGAATGGTTTATGATCGTAGGTAATCAATCCGTTCGGCGTGCGTGGGTACGTGAAGGGAAGTTTCCCCGATGGATTGAAGTCGCCGAACAGGACATCGGCGATTGCCTGTCCACCCTCATTGCCGGGGTTGTAAGCCATCAGCACCGCGCCGGCTTTATCGACAATACGATTGATGATCCGAGGTCGTCCCTCCACCAGCACCAGCACCACCGGTTTGCCTGTTGCCTGAATTGCTTCGGCGAGTTTCAGTTGCGGCTCACCCAAGGTTAGATCGGTGATATTGCCGGGAGTCTCGGTGTAGGACCCTTCGCCAAGACAAAGCACCACCACATCAGCGGCGCTGGCAGCGCGCACTGCAGCAGCAATGTCTACCTCAGCCTCGACGTCGGTGGGCGTGCTATTTGATGGAGTGCCTGCAGCGCGAGTGATCTTCGTGCCGGGAACGTAGGTGACGTTTGCCGCCCCTGCCGTAGCTTCGATCGCGCGTCGAATGGTGGGGCGATCTTTTGGATAAAGCGATTCTTCCGATCCTTGCCAAACGTAGGACCAACCATTATTGAGGGAGATCATCGAATCGGCGGTTGGGCCAGTTACCAATATCTTGCGATTTTTTGCCAGCGGCAGCAGGTTGTTTGAATTTTTCAACAACGTCATCGACTCACGGGCTGCTTGCAGCGCGGCCTGTCGAGATTCGGGCAGCCCGATCTTTGATTTGAGCGATGCATCAGGCGTAGGTTTCTCAAATAGACCCAACTCAAACTTCACTCTCAGAATTCGCCTGACGGCTTCATCAATCCGCGTCTGCGGGACCGCCCCCTCCTTGACCAATGCGACCAGGTGATCCGCGAAACTGTAATCAAGCGGCACCATACTCATGTCGTTGCCGGCCATGACGGCCATTCGGGTCGCTTCCTTCTCGTTGGCAGCAACACGCCAAATGGTCACCAGTTTTTTGATGTCTTCCCAGTCAGTAACTACAAATCCCTTGAAGCCTAGTTCATCGCGCAGGATTCCGGTCAACAGATGATGATTGATGTGCCCGGGCACGCCGTTAATCTCTCCGGAGTTGACCATGATGGTGCGCGCGCCTGCCTTAACCGCCCCTTCGAATGGTGGAAGAAAATATTCGCGCAGATAATTCTCTGGGATCCAGGCGGGGGTTCTGTCTCTTCCGGTGAGCGGGAAACTATAACCCATGTAGTGTTTCAAGCTAGTTGCCACGCGGTCCTGCGAGGAAACGTCCGATCCCTCCATGCCGCGCACGAAGGCCACTCCCATGACCTTCGTCAGATAGGGATCTTCACCAAAGGTTTCCCAAAATCGTGGCCAAAGGGGATTGCGACCTAAATCGAGAACTGGCGAGAAACTCCAGGGAATGCCAGCGGCACGAGTTTCCATGGCAGCGATCTCCGCGCCACGTCGCATTAACTCAGGATTCCAGGTTGCAGCCATGCCGATTTCCTGAGGGAAGAGAGTTGTTCCCTGAACGTAGTTTGCGCCGTGAATGGAATCGATCCCATAGATAACGGGGATGCCAAGACGTGTCTTCTTTGTGGCCGACTCTTGTATCTGGGCGATGACCTCATGCCATCTGTCTGCTGTAAGAGCTTGATCAGAAACGTTAAGAATGGAACCAACCCCGTATTTGACGATCGCCTTATCCAGCTTGACCGGGTCTATCTTGATATTCTGATCGGCGCCGGTGACAATCATGCCAAGGGTTAGCTGAGTCATCTGGCCCACCTTCTCTTCAAGGGTCATCCGCTTGAGCAAGTCCTCGATCTTTTGCGAGTTATCGCGTTCAGCTGGGGTCTTCAGGGCATTCCGATAGAACTCATCGCTGTCATTAATGTCCGCAGCCACCAGGCCGCGATCATCAACCGGGGAGATGGGTCCAGCGCCGGTGTTGGAATTGCCGGCATTTTGTACCTGCAGACCAAAGCATACTGAAAGCGTAACAACCGCCAGAACAAGCGCAATTTTTTTCATGGTTATTTTCCTTTGGATTGGATCGGCGGAGCAGACCTCTATACCAATAAAGCGATCCACTAACTCACACGAATTGACCCGAATTCTTTTCTCTCAATTCGGGTGACTTCGTGGATCGCGTTTGTGACCGCAATTCTTAAGTTCCAATACCAGTGCTATCGCTTTCGATTCTGCAATCGTTTACTGATTTCGCGCCAGGTAGTGAGCTTAACGTTGTTCTCATGAAGGAGCTTCCGGAAGGACTCACTCGTAACAAACTGGAAATCGCGCTGCCTCCATTCAGAGCCCCAGTCAGGGTGATTAAATGCGATTCCTCTCATTTCCTCATCATCATATCCGAGATGCACGATCATTTCCGTGATGCCTGGCCGAAGGTTCTTGATTGCGTCGCCGTAGAACTTAGACCAGCCCTCGGCGGGTACACTTGGTCCAATACTGATGATGCTGTTCATCACGACATCATCGGATCCAAGCAGGGAAGGCAAAAACGGAGCTGTTGCAAACCATTCCTGCGAAACTCTAATCAGCAACTGGTTGTCTCTTGATACTCGGAAGAAAGCCTCAAACAAAGCTTGAGTTTGGTAAAGCGTACCCATATGGGAATCGAGGTGCGTAGGTTGAATACCCAGAGCTCTGGCGCGGGCAATCTGTGCCCGAATCTCTGCCTCGGCTTCTTTGGGATTTATGTGCGCGGCTGCTTCCGTCTCAGTCGGATAGAGGTAGCCGCTCTTGTCGAAGAGAGAAGGCACCTGCTCTCTTGACAGAAGCGGACCCCAGCGGTAATGAGCCCATTCGCTTGTGAGGGTCAGGTGCAAGCCGAGATCCGCTTCTGGATGAGTTCGCGCGTAAGCAGCTATCTCGGGAAGCCAGGCGCAGGGAATCATGATGCTAGCCGAGCTGACCAATCCGCTTTCCAATCCCTTGATCGAAGCCAGGTTAATGGAGTGGGCCATCCCCAGGTCGTCAGCATGTACGATTAAAAGTTTCGCATCCGCCGGGTAGCCAAGTCGTTCCAATAGACTCTTCGTGCTTGCCTGCGACACAGCGCGTGATGATTGGGTCTGACTAAGCGCTGCGGTAGGCATTGCAAAAAGCAAGCATGCCAAACCTGCGATCAAGGCTTTAGGTTTCATAGTTCAGATCTCGTTAAGGACTCGGGACAAGAACCTGTCTTTGGCGTGCGAGTCCGCGTTCGCGGACGGTTGATAATTGGCCCAGCAATTCATTGCTGGGACGAGAAAGAACTTCGACACCAAGTAATGCGGATCACGGGCCGCCAGACAGCCTTTTCATCTTGTGTAGAATTAAAAAAACCCTTGCTGTGGGAAGAAATTGTATGATGCTACCTTGCTATGGTCAATCTTCCTGGCGATTTGAAAGCGCCCTAATTTTAGGCCTAGTGCATTCTGCAGTCAGCTTTTAGAAGCAATTCCCGAAGGACACGAATATAACTAAAAGAGTTGGTGTTGTTTTGCGTGAATTCGTGGATCGTTCTATTCATTATTTAGCCATGAAACCGCTAAAAATTGGGATCACTGGCGTGCGCGGCATCGTCGGCGAGACCTTCACCCCAGAAGTTGCAGTCGGGTTCTCGCAGGCATTCGGCACGTATCTCGATGGCGGACGAATCCTCGTTTGCCGCGATACCCGCGCCTCCGGGCCGATGGTCCGTGCAGCGGTTATCTCCGGACTGCTTGCCGCTGGTTGCGAGGTAGTCGATCTGGGAGTCTCCCCGACACCGAGCCTGCAGCTGGCAGTCAAATGGCTCAAGGCAGATGGTGGCATCGCTATCACCGCCGGTCACAATCCTGCTGAGTGGAACGCGCTGAAATTTGTGCGCAGCGATGGACTCTATCTAAATCCCACGCAGGCCGAGGAGCTCCTGGACATATTCCACCAGGGAGAGTTTTCCAAGGCCACCTGGGACCAGATCAAGCCTGCGATACAGCATAACGATCCAATCGACCACCATATCGAATTGCTCAAGAGTGTTTTCGATGTTGAGGCGATCAAGCATCGCCGGTTAAAGGTGGCGGTAGATTGCTGCAATGGTGCGTGTTCGCGACTGATTCCTGGTTGGCTCAGGGAAATGGGTTGCGAGGTTTTGGCGATCAATGACGATCCCACTGCACTTTTCCCTCATCCCCCCGAACCAAAGCCTGAGAACATGACGCTCCTCAGCGCGGTTGTGAGAGCTGGACATGCTGACATCGGTTTCGCTCATGACGCCGACGGCGAGCGACTCGGAATCGTTACCGACTTGGGCGATCCGCTTTCAGAAGAATTGACGTTCGCCCTGGCGACCCGTCTTCGTCTTGAACAGAAAACAGGCACGGTGGTTACGAATGTTTCCACTACTCAGGCTATCGACCAAATTGCCGCCGTTTACAATGGGCAGGTGGTGCGCACTCAGGTCGGCCAAACCTACATCTCCGAGAGCATGATCGAACTGAACGGTGTTCTTGGAGGCGAAGGAAGCGGCGGTGTTACTGTTCCTGAAGTACATTCGACGCATGATAGCGCCGCCGCTGTTGGCCTGATTCTCGAGGGTCTGGCGCGCAACGGCAAACCCGTCTCGTATTTGGTCCAGGAACTTCCTCGGTTGACCATGTTGAAGCACAACCTTCCGGTCGAACCCAATCGCCTCTATTCGGTGTTACAGAATTTCCGATTGGCCATCGAGAGCGAGCAGCTGCGTCATGATTTGACTGACGGCATTCGAGTGGTATTACCGCAGGGCTGGATTCATGTCCGCGCTTCGAACACGGAATCCATGATTCGCGTTATTGTGGAAGCTGAGGATGCAAGGAGCGCACAAAGCCTGCTTGACTGGGTGCGCGACAGATTGAGCAAGTGAACCATGCGAGGTATTCCCACCCTCAAGATCAGCATTTCCGGTGTTCGCGGAGTAATCGGCGAGTCACTGACACCTATTCTTTTAACGCGTTTCGCCCAGGCGTTTGGCACCTACGTTGGCTCTACCACGATCGTTATTGGGCGAGACCCGCGCACCTCAGGCGAGATGGTCAAGCAAGCCGTCATTGCGGGACTTTTATCAAGTGGATGCCGCGTCATCGATATTGGAATGTGCCCGGTGCCGACAGTACAACTATTAGTAAGACATCATCGCGCCCATGGAGGCATTGCAATTACGGCCAGCCATAACCCGGCAGAGTGGAATGCACTGAAATTTATTAGTGCCGACGGACTCTTCCTCAATGGCGGGCAGGCGCGCGAGATGCTCGACATCTATCATCAAGGGGAGTACACGAAAGTCTCCGGGGCTGACATGAGGGAAGTTGAAGAGATTGCCGGCGCAACTGACCTCCACATTCAGAAAATCCTGGACGTTCTTGGCCCATTGCCCATAACTCAAAAGCCTCTGCGAGTGGTACTCGACGCCTGTAATGGCGCGGGTTCGCTAGTTGGCCCAAAACTGCTCGACGCATTAGGCGTTGAGGTCATTTCGATTAATGTAAATCCAAATGGATTATTTCCGCGCCCAGCCGAACCAGTGGCCGAAAATCTCGGGGACCTTTCCAAAGCCGTCAAAGAGTACGGTGCGGATCTCGGATTCGCTCAGGATATGGATGCAGACCGGCTGGCAATCGTCTCGGAAAAGGGAATACCTATCGGGGAGGATTACACGCTACTTCTGGCATCACTCTATATTCTCGGCAAGGAATTGGGACCGGTAGTGGCAAATCTATCATCGACACTGGCGCTCCAGGAGGTGGCCAACCGATTTTGCTGCCCGCTTTTTCTTACCAGGATTGGCGAGGTTAACGTAACTGAAGAGATGCAGAAGCAAAGAGCCGTGATCGGCGGCGAGGGCAACGGTGGCGTTATCTATCCGCGCATCAACTTTGCGCGCGACAGTCTCGTCGGGATGGCTTTGGTTCTACACCTGATGGCTGAAACCGGTCAAACGATTTCTGAGCTGGTTAATGGCCTTCCGCCCTTCAGCCTGGTCAAAGAAAAACTGGCGTGTCCTTCGGATAAGATTTCTGTAGTTCTCAGAATGTTGCGTCACGAGTATAGGAATTATTCATTGGACTTGCGCGATGGCGTAAAAGTCAGTCTGCCCGCCGGATGGTTTCTCGTGAGAGGTTCAAACACAGAACCGATCATTCGAGTAATCGCGGAAGCAAAGGATGAAACAACAGCTCGAGAGATTGTTACCGGTGTTTATGAACAGGTGCAGGGGTGTATTGATTCGTGAGTAGGTTAACTCCAAGGAGAACATTCTGAATCGTGGACCAAAAAACTTTGATTGACGCTCTCGCACGTCGCGAGTTTCTGAAAGTAGCCGGTGTCGGCGCGCTGGGTCTCGCGCTTCCAGAGGTGGCGCTCGGGAGGAGTTTGGCGCCGGGACCCCCCAAGGAACTGCTCGTCTACGTTGGGACCTACACATCGGGCCGGAGCGAGGGCATCTACCTTTATCGCTTAAACCCGTCTTCGGGTGAATTAAAGCATGTCGCCACTACCAAAGACGTCAAGGACCCTTCGTATCTGACTCTTGCTCCAAACCGTCGTTACCTATACGCGGTCAACGAACTTGAAGAGTTTGCCGGCAAAAAGAGTGGCGCACTTAGCGCATTTGCCGTCAATCAACGAACCGGCGAACTGAGGTTACTGAACCAACAGCCATCGTTGGGTGGCGCACCGTGTTACGTCGTCGTTGATCGCACCGGCAGATTTGTTTTGGTAGCCAACTATTCAGGCGGCAACGTCGCTGTTCTTCCGGTGCGTCGAGACGGGAGTTTAGGCGAGCCGATTGACGTGCAACAGAACGAGGGTTCGAGCATTAATACCGAGCGACAACAAGGTCCGCACGCCCATTGTATTGAGTTAGACCCAACCAATCGGTTCGCTTACGTATGCGACCTGGGCGCAGACAAGATCATGATCTTCCGGTTTGACCGGAGACAAGGAAAACTCACTGCAGGCAAAACACCGTGGGTACCAGCGAAGCCTGGAGCTGGACCACGACATCTCACGTTCCATCCCAGCGGCAAATACGCTTACGTCCTGAATGAGCTGAACGCAACAGTCACAGCTTTCGCTCACGATCGCGTCCATGGCAATTTAAGTGAGGTGCAAACCGTGCCAACGTTGCCGAGGGAACCAACCGCCGCAGACACGGGCGCGGATATCCACGTTTCTCCCGACGGCCGGTTTCTTTACTGCTCGAATCGCGGTCATGACAGCATTGCCGGCTTTATGATTAATCCGCGCAATGGAAAGCTGGATTTCATCGCTCACGAGCCAACTGGGGGGAAGACGCCCCGTAACTTTGTGATTGATCCAACAGGGGCTTTTCTGTTGGTCGCAAATCAAAGATCGGACAACATCGTTACTTTTCGGCGCGATAGGAAAACAGGTCGGCTGACTCCTGCCGGCCACGTCGCCGAGGCGCCATCGCCGGTGTGTCTGAAATTTGCCCGGATTATTGAACGATGACCTGGCACAAAAAAAGACAAGTGCTGTGCTCGATCGTTCTACTGCTGAACCTGACGGGAGCAACGGCGATTCATGCTCAATCAAGATTCGTCACGACCCGCGGGAAAGATCTGGTCACTCCTGACGGAAAACCGCTCATACTGAAGGGCATCAACCTAGGCAACTGGTTGATGCCGGAAGGCTACATGTTCAAATTCAAGACTGCTAATTCGCCGCGGTTGATCCAAACCCTCATCAATCAGCTGGTCGGCGAAGACGAAGGCCGGCGATTCTGGAAAACGTATCGCGAGAATTACATCACTCAGGAAGATATCAGGTTCATAAAACGATCCGGGTTCAATTCGATTCGTGTTCCTTTCAACTATCGGCTTTTTGTATCAGACACCACTCCCGCAAAGCTTGAAGGCGAGGGCTACCAGCATTTGGACGATGTCGTGGCCTGGTGCAAAAAGGAAGGCCTCTTCGTAATTCTTGACATGCATGCCGCGCCAGGCGGACAAACCGGAGACAACATCGACGATAGCTGGGGCTATCCGTTCCTATTTGAAAGTGTTGAGAGCCAGGAGTTGACAGTAGACATTTGGCGCAAGCTAGCTGCGCGTTACCGAAATGAGCCGACCGTACTCGGGTACGATCTGCTCAACGAACCAATTGCACACTACTTTGATGCCACCGCGCTCAACCCAAGGCTGGAGCCGCTCTATCGGAAGATCGTTGCTGGCATAAGAGAGGTAGACAGGAATCACGTCATCTTTCTCGGCGGGGCACAGTGGAACAATAACTTCAAGGTCTTTGGACCACCTTTTGATGCCAAGGTCGTTTACACCTTTCATAAGTACTGGATGGAAGTAAACCAAGCAGCCATCCAGGAGTTTCTTGATTTCCGCAACAAACACAATGTCCCTTTGTGGATGGGAGAGTCTGGCGAAAACACTGATGCGTGGATTGCTTCCTACAGGACATTGCTGGAAAACAACAACATCGGCTGGTGCTTCTGGCCCTACAAGAAAATGGATGCGACTTCGTGCGTCGCTTCGATAAACAAGCCGGCGGATTGGGATGCGATCGTCGCCTTCGCAGACGGCCCGCGCACAACCTTCGAAGAGGTAAGGAAAAACCGGCCAGCGAAGGAGAAGGCACAAAAGGCGCTGAGCGATTATCTTGAGCAGATAAAGTTCGCCAGTTGTCGGATCAATAGCGGATATCTGAAGGCACTGGGCTTACCGTAAGTGCATATGTCTTCGTGCTGTTTGGTGTGATTTCGTGGATCGTCCTTTCGATAACCGGCCACGATCCACGAAATCACACGAACGAGCGAATTAATACTCCTAATAGCGCGACCGAAGTTTTCCAAACGGGCTGTCGCCCACGACCGCTCGCTGACTTAAAAGTGCAACCTTGGGAACAGTAGGCTTAACGATGAAGTCAAACTTGCTCATCCCTATTCTCGCTTTGTTAATTCTCACCGCCGGAACGTCACAATCTCAAACCATTCCGGGACGCGAGAGCGCGGGTAGAATCACGATCCCAGTCCACTCGGGCTGGCAATTTCGCGAAGTTGGTAAGAAGGATTGGCGACCGGCTATCGTGCCGGGTTGTGTGCACACTGATCTGCTGAACAACAAGCTGATCGACGATCCGTTCTATCGCGACAACGAAAAGAAGCTGCAGTGGATTGGCAAAACCGACTGGGAATATCAGACTGCCTTCAATGCGACTCGGGAACTACTCGCACGGGACAACATCCACCTGATTTTCGAAGGCCTCGATACCTACGCCAACGTTTTCCTCAACGAGGAACCTCTGCTAAATGCCGACAACATGTTTCGCACCTGGCGCGCAGAGGTTAAACGGCTGCTCAAACCCGGCGCTAACATCTTGCGCATCCGTTTTCGTTCCCCAATCAATGAAGTCCTACCGTTGATGGCGAAAATGAATTATCAGTTACCCGCGGGCAACGACCAGGGAGAAAAGACCAGCCCCCACACGCGCAAAGCACCGTATCAATTTGGCTGGGACTGGGGGCCGCGGTTTGTCACGAGTGGGGTTTGGCGCCCGGTCTACCTGGAGGCATGGGACCGGGCGCGGCTGGAAGATCTGCACATTTCGCAAAAGCAGGTAACGGCCGACGCCGCCAGGTTGACAGCGGAAGTTGAAATTGTTGCGAGCGGTAAGACCCCCGCAACGATCATTGTGGACAATCTGACCGACAAGAGTACTGCCGCAAAACGAGTCGTTACCTTGTCGTCGGGGGTCAATCGAGTGTCGCTCGACTGTATTATTGCACGTCCAAAGCTCTGGTGGCCCAACGGACTCGGCCCTCAGCCGCTCTACGCTTTCAAAGTCCGGCTGCTGATCGACAGCAAACTAATCGATACCGCCTCGACACGCACCGGCCTGCGATCAGTGGAATTAAGACAACTGCGCGACGCGTCAGGCAAGAGCTTTACGTTCGTGATCAATGGCATTCCCGTCTTTGCCAAGGGCGCCAACTGGATTCCTGCAGATAGTTTTCCCACACGCATTCCTAAAGCCAAATACCGCCAATTGCTGGAATCGGTGCGCGACGCAAACATGAACATGGTGCGCGTTTGGGGCGGAGGCATTTATGAGCGCGATGATTTTTATGAACTGTGCGATGAAATGGGAATTCTTGTTTGGCAGGATTTCATGTTCGGCTGCAGCCTTTATCCCGGCGACCAGGCCTTCCTGGATAACGTGAGACAGGAAGCCATTGATAACGTAAAACGCTTGCGTAATCATTCGAGCATCGTAATCTGGGCCGGCAACAACGAAATTGAGTCCGGCTGGTTTCACTGGGGTTGGAAGGACCAGCTGCCCGTGAGCCTCTGGGACGACTACCTGAAACTCTTCTACGGCGTGCTGCCGGAAGTTTGTGCTTCGCTCGATCCGTCGCGGCCTTACTGGCCCAGTTCTCCAAGCTCCAATCTGGAAGAAGATCCAGACTCCCAGAAGATGGGCGATTCTCACTACTGGATGGTTTGGCATGCGTCGCTGCCGTTTAGCGAATATGGAAAACAACGCCCGCGTTTCATGAGCGAATACGGCTTTCAGTCGCTTCCGCAGCTTGAGACAGTTAACACCTATACTGTGCCGGCGGACCACGACATCGCATCACCAGTGATGCTGGCCCACCAGCGCCATCCGCGTGGCAACCAGCTGATCCGCGAATACATGCTGCGCGAATATCCTGAGCCGAAGGACTTCGAATCGTTTCTTTATGTCAGCCAGGTGTTGCAAGCCGAAGGGATCAAGATCGGCGCTGAGCATCTGCGGCGCATCATGCCGCACAACATGGGTTCACTCTACTGGCAGCTTAACGACACCTGGCCCGCTGCTTCGTGGTCCAGCATGGACTACACCGGACGATGGAAGGCGCTGCAATACTACGCGCGTCGTTTCTACAGCGATATTCTGGTAAGCGCACGCGAGGAGAATGGCAACATCAATGTCTTCGTTGTCTCTGATCGGGCACAGCCGGTCGCCGCCCAGATGAACCTGAGTCTGCTCGACTTCGAAGGAAATAAGTTGTGGGGTCAACAGAAGGACATCGAGATAGCTGCGCTCCACAGTAGACCCTATCTGGCCGTTCCCGTTCAGACCTTGCTTGCTGGGAAGAACGCAAAAGAAGTGTTTCTGTTTGCGGAAGTGTTGGTGAATGGGAAGTCGGTGTCGAACAATAAACACTTCTTCGTGGTTTACAAGGAACTCTGTCTGCCCCGGCCGCAAATAGCGGCCGACGTAACGCGCGTGGCCGGCGGATTCAGACTCACGCTGTCAGCCGACAAGTTTGCGCGTGCGGTTTACCTGTCGACTCAGAATTACCCAGGATCCTTTACGGACAACTACTTTGATTTGATCCCGGGTAGGAAGGTGGAAGTGGAATACCGGACTGGCGCTCCAATCGCTAGGAATAACTTTCGACGTCAGCTCAAGATTCGCTCGATGGCAGACGCTTTTTAGCCCGCGAAGCGGGCTAACGCACGATCCAATCTGGTTCAGAAGAGACCGTTCCTAATCCGTACTGAAGTTGGGTTTGAGTCGGAGCTTCGCTTGATCAATCAGACGATTGTTTTGCTCGTACGAGAGTTCGCGGGGTTCGCTCGTTTCATCATCATGCGTTTGCGGTGGATATTGATGCCTGCCGTAGACTGGATACGCCTCAGTGCGCAGATGCGCGAGCATGTGATGGCCGCGGCGAACCTCACGTTCGTGTCGTAGCGCTGAAATATCTACCGGCGCTACCACAATACGTTCACCTGGTCCGGGGCTGGCCTGCGCCAGTATTCGGCCGTCATAATCGATCACCTGACTGCCGCCGGGCCATGAATACGGCGGGTAATGCTTGAGGCTGGCGCCCTGATTAGCTGCCACAACATAGGCAGTGTTCTCGAGAGCACGGCAGCGATTCACAATCGTCCACCAGTCCATCGGCTCGGTTGCTCCCCATGGGTCCATGTACGCGGACACGCGGACCAACACCTCCGCTCCGTTCGCCGCTAGTTGGCGGATGGCTTCAGGAAATATCCAGTCGTAGCAGATTGCGCAACCGATACGTCCAATCGGTGTATCGGCTACGGGAAACAATGGTTCGTCATAACCCTCAATGTCGTGAGGACTGGCATGAACTTCGAATGGAATCCAGGTATTGACTTTACGATACTTGTATAGAATCCCCTCCGGTCCAATCAAACATGTCGTATTGAAGACGGCACCGGCCCACCGGGGATCAACTTCCAACATCGAACCGCTTTGTATATAGAGGTCATGTTCACGCGCTTTTTGTGCCAGCCGCTCGGTGTGCTCATTGGGGATTTGGACCGCCAGTTTTTCTCTCAATTCGCCCAAAGTTTGAAAGACTGGCGCTGAATGCGCGAACTCAGGGAATACCACCAGACGGACCGGTAGAAAGGGGGCACCGCCGATTACCGCCGAATCAATCATTGACAGCATCCGGTCAGTGTTGGCGCGCATTGCGCGGCGCTCAACCGGGTTCGGTAAATCCGTCTGACAAGCAGCGACTGAATAGCGGATGTGATCCATGACTGTACGAGCGTCCCGTGAGCTCCTATCCTCTCACCTCCGAAGTTCACAAACGTTCCCTGTGTTCACCACCTGATGCGGCCACCGAGCGACGCCCCTGCAGATGTACTGGTTAGAACTGTATCAATCGAAGGTACCTCCGCGGTGACCAACCGCGTGTTGTATTTTTCCATGTACGCGCGTCGCGCCCTCGTCATTGGATATGATTCAGAATCTGAATAGGGATATTTGGTCATCCTGTGAAATGGAAGGGGCAAGACCTGATCCGGACTGGCCGAATTGATGTCCATCTCCTTGCTGAAGCCGTCCGCGTAGAGAAGAAACGTCCGCGTCCCTCCGGCCCGCAACGGAGGTAACTTGCCGGCGTCAAAGGAGAGGCCAATTTCATCGCCTGGTCGTAAAATGACAAACATATCGTCTGATTTAAGGAGTAACTCGCGCACGTCTCCCTCGCGCGTATATCGTCCCGGCATCACTTTCCATGGCGACGTGAATGAGATTTGTTCATAGTCGTAACCAAATGGCTCGCGGCCATCGGGAGTAACTTCGGCCGAGAATCCACGCCAGCGTAAGTTCGCGCTAATTGGATCGAGTCGCACCGTTGCAAGCGGAGTCTGATCGACGGATTGGTCCACCAGAATTTGGTCCCACAGGATCCGCATGTTCGTGACGATACGGACTTCACGACTGGAACTGAGAAATTTACCGGTGAGGTCGACGGTTACGGTTTGCGGTCTCCCGACCGGAATACCGATGTCCTGGATAACCGTTTGCCAACGCCCGCGATCATCCTTAACTTGCAGGGCCGGAAGCATCATTGCCTTGCCGCCTTGTGAGGCGGCCAATACGTCGCTCGACCAGGCGTAATCTGTCCAGCCGGTTAACAACAACACCATGCGGGCGTTAGCTGGGCGCCTTTCGGCGAGCTTCATTGTCAGCGTGTGTTCGACCGCATAACCGCGAATGCGATCCCGACGAAAGTCATCAGGATATTGGCGGTCCACATGTTTGATTCGCGAGAGCACGTCGTTCCCATGATCATCCACGGCCGTAAGCGGAGGCTGCGCGCCGCGGGTCGCATAGAGTTTGAAAGGACGAGGTGGATCGGTCAGCCCTTCATTGGGATACACTTCCACGCCTTCCGGATGGTCCACCGCGAGTAGTTGAAATTTGTCCGAAAACACCGCCTCTTCCAGTTCGTTGGTGACCCGCAGTTCATAACGCCCGTTCCGTTCTTTTAACTGGTCGCCGCGAATGCGGACGTACTCATTCGGATCCGGTTTGTTATAAATGCCGGGCTGTTCGAGGTGCCCCATCTCTCCGCCGCCCATAAAGTCTGTGATGAACTCGAAGCGTTCGCCGTTCCACGCATAGAGATAGGGACACGATGAAGGCTTGCGATCGAGTTCGGTCACGTCCAGGGTCGCAAGCTTCGGAGTGTTATTGTTAGCGGCGGCAACAGCCGTCTCGGCTTGCACGATTCCGGCGGGCCAGAGCACGCGCACAGCGTCGGCGGTGGCGCGCCTGCCCAGTCCGAAGATAACGTCTGTCGGCGCAACTGCCGGACTAACCGACGAAGTTTCAAGTTTCTGTACCAGGCTGCCCGCTCGAGTTTCAATCTTGGTGCCGATGCTGCTGCGGTTGCTCACTTTGGCGCTAAGTTTGATCCGCAGCGAATGATTGCTGTTGCCGCCATCGTTACGTGCGAGCCGCACGGTTCCGGAAGCCGAGGGCAAAAGAATGTCTGTGTCGCCGTCGCTATCAAGATCAGCAGCCGCGATCGACCTGCCCGAGAATACGGAAGAGGCGGCCAGCTCACCGGCTACCGAGCGTGCGCTTGTATCCATCCAGCCGGTCCCCACGTTTCGCCAGACGCGCAAGCCCTGAGCCGTGACCATCAGGGCATCGAGGAGACCATCATTGTCGTAGTCGACGAATTGCGTCACTTGCGAGGCTTCCGAGCCGGCGAGCGCGGCTGTCTTAAACTTTTCCTTACCGTCGCTGGTGGCAAAGAGACCAGGCCCGTCCGCTCTACCCAGGAAAAAATCAGTGAATCCGTCTTTGTTCAGATCGCCGCCCACGGCAGAACTCCAGCGCCCTTCGATATCCAGGCCCACGTCTTTTGCAACATCACGAAAGGTACCGTCGCGTTGATTACTGTAAAGGGCAAGCGGCTTACCATAATTGACGACGAGCAGGTCCATGTCGCGCCGGTTGTTAAAGTCAGTCGGGATCACGGCGACCGCGTGTCCCACAGAATTCAGCTTTGCCGCCGCAGTGACATCTGTAAACTTTCCATTGCCGTCATTTCGCAGGAGAAGAGACGGGGCGCCGGCAAAGTCAACGGGGAAGATAGCCGACGCGGGCGATGCTCCTCCTTTGGGAGCCTGCGAAAGATCGGCCAGGCCCGTGATGAAGATGTCCAGGTCACCGTCATGATCTGTGTCCACAAAGGCCACTGACGACGGCAGAAAAGGATAGGCGGGAATAGCGGCTGCTCCGGTTACATCCGAAAACTTGCCCGCGCCATCGTTGTGATAAAGCGAGAGGCTGCCGTCTCGGATTACGAACAGATCGGGTTTGTCGTCGTTGTCAAAATCCCCGGCGACAGCGCCAATAGGTGTGCCGGTGAACTTTGCCGCCAGCGCACCAGATTGTTGAGTAACATCTGCGAATTTGCCGGACACACCACGAAGTAGATGTTGCGCGTTGGAAGTTAACCAGAGCAGATCCAGGTGCCCGTCACCATCCATATCGAATAAAGTCACACTACCGGCGAGAGCGGCTGCGATTTCTGGCCGGCTCGCCTCGTTCCAATTGCTGGTGATGAACCGGCGGCCAAAAACAGATGAATTTGTACCAGCCGGTAAAGTTGAGGCAGCGGTTGCGGACAGCGGAACAGCGGACGTATCGGTAAAGGTAACGGTGGGAATGGTCCGATCAACCAAATCTGGCTCGGCGCCGGTAGAGGCAATGGCTTCCGCGTAACGGCCTTGTTCCAGATAGTTCTGCCCGATGGTGGTGGCGCTGCCGCGTTCGCGTAGCTGCTTAAAACGTTCGGTTGCCTCTTGTCCCTGTTCACGCTGGCCTGCACGCATGAGAGCTTGGCCGAGATTGTAGAGCGCCGTGGCGTTGTAGGGCTCGGCGGTTAGCGCCAGCCGGAAGGCGGCAATTGCCTCAGGGTATTTTCGCTGTTGCGAATAGAGTTGACCCACATTGATATTCGCGCCTACATCGTTTGGATCAATTTTCAGGACGCGTTGGAAAGCGGCAAGGGCTTCCTCGGGTTTGCTCTGTAGTTTCGCGATCAGACCGAGTATGTAGTAAGGCTGCGGAACATCAGGTGAAAGTGCTGCCGCATTCTGTGCTTCGCGTTGCGCCGCCGCCAGATCAGGAACGTTGAACAGCGCAATACTCAGGTTGATGCGCGCCAGATTCAACTTGGGATCGATCTTTAGTGCGTTCCTGAAAGCTTCTGCGCCTTCTTTATGTTTGAACTGCTCGAGCAGGGCTACACCGATGTTGTTGGCCCGGTAGGCCTCCTCGCGGGAGGCAGGGCCTGGTTTTGTTTGTATATGGGCGAGCGATCCTACGGTCACCATGAAAGATGAGCCAACAAGAGCGGATAAGAGCAGATAGAAAGTATAGGAACGGAAAAACTTCATAGGTATTTTCAGGGACACGTATTACTTGCAAGACTTTGATAGGCCATCACGGGCAATCAGTCACTGCTGCGTAAGGAGTCAGTACCACCACGCGGTAGCGGGTGGGCCGACTCGGCTTCAGTCGAGTAGCGGTCTTAAGGGCAGCGCGACCCACCCGCTACCGCGTGGTGGTGCTGACCTCATGGCCCACGCTCCAGGTATCGGCATAGGCGCTCTATTCACCTGCGTCGATGTTCGCCGGCTTGATGTCTAGTGGAATAAACTGGCGGTCGATTAGATCCTGCATGGCGATTGGTCCATTCAAGATCCCCGCTTTTACCGCCATGTCGTTGATTCGCTGCAAATCTGCATCCGTTGGCGTCAACATTCGGTAGCTCACCCGATTAGGCGGTTGAGTCAGCACGTAGCGGATGACTTTCTCGTCCTGTCGGAAATATGGCGCCACCACTTTGGCTGCTTCCAGGCGATGGCCTTCGGCCCATTCACCGCTCTCGGCGATGCCCCGAACAAGATCCCGGACAACCTCAGGCCGCTCGCGAATCAACTTCTCCGTCACCACCAGCACGCACGAAATGAACTGCGGCCAGATATCCTTCGCATGATAGAGAACGCGGCCGCTACCGTCGAGTTCGGCTTTGGCGGCATGCGGCTCACCCACGAAGTAAGCGTCGATCGCCTTTGCCGCCAGCGCGCCAGGCATATCGGGCGGCGGCAACTCCACGAAACGGATTTCCTCGGCCTTTACACCCTGGTCCTCCATGAGCTTGCGAATCACAAGATACTGGTTGCTGTATTTACTGGGAATCGCAAAGGTCTTACCTCGTAAGTCAAGCAGGCTGTTGGCCGGCAGGTCTTTGCGAACGATCACGGTCGAGCCGTCACGATGGCCCAGATAGACTATCTTGACGGGTACTCCCTGCTCACGGAGTTTCATGGCCAGCGGTGCAATCATGAAGGTTGCATCCAAACGTCCACCTTTGACTGACTCGACGACAGTGGGAAAGTCAGTGAACCGCTGTGACTCGAATCGATTGGTAGTGCTGGTCCTGGTGGCGAAATCGGTTACGGGACAAGTCAAGTGGCAGGTGACGGGTAAGAATCCGACCTTCAATTCCTGGCGGGTGGAACTTGATCCACCGCCAGAGATTTCGCCGCTTGATCTGTATTGCCAGGGCTTAAATCTCAGCACGCCAAGCACGGCGATGAATGCGACGATGCCAACCAGCCAGCGTGTAATGGGTGAGCGAAACATAAGAGGTTTCTCCAGAGATTATGTGAACCAGGATTGTAAAGCAAACTGTTAGTTTGCGTTTTGGTCTTAGGTCTTGGGTCTTTGATCTTGAGTTCTACGTTTTGTCTTGGGCCGTAGTAGCCGAATGTCTATAGCTGCCACATTGCCGCTAAACCTCACGCTCCGTAGGAGCGTAATGTCGCGCCCCTCTGGGGCTCATGCCTCAAGAGTAGGTCAACGATGGCTGTTAACATTCAGCTCCTAAGGAGCTAACGCAAAAACACTAAACCAAAGACTTAAGGCGAAAGACCAATAACCGCAGGTCATTTCTGTTCAAGTCCGAATTCAGCCAGAATTACATGCACTGTTTCCACAACATCCGGGTGTGTCAGCTCGCGCGGGCGAGGGATCGGCACACGCAGCTCTCGGCAAATGCGAGCCGGTCGATCGGAAAGCACCAGAATGCGATCCGCGAGCTGAGCCGCCTCCTCAATATCATGCGTTACGAGCACCACAGTGCGCGGGAATTCCTCCAGCATCCGGGCGAACTCGCGCCGCAACCGCAACCGCGTTAGATAGTCGAGCGATGAAAATGGCTCGTCCAAAAGTAGCACGTCCGTGGATCCGGCAAGCGCCCTGGCCAGTTCCACCCGCTGACGCATGCCACCCGAGAGTTCATGCGGGTAGTGCGCGGCAAACTCTTCCAGGTTGATCAGGCGCAGCATTTCTTCGAGCTGTCTCGAGCGCTCAGTCTCGCTGCTGAGATCGCGCAGCCCAAGGGAAATGTTCTGTGCCGCCGTTTGCCAGGGAAAGAGGCTGTCGTGCTGGTATACCGTCCGCACGCGACCAGAACACACGACCGTTCCAGATGATGGCTTTAAAAAGCCGGTGAACAGGTTGAGCAACGTGGTTTTTCCGCAGCCGGACGGCCCAACCACGGCAACGAATTCGCCGCGAGCAATTTCCAGCGAGACATTATGGAAAACCTCGACGGGGCCGAAGCTCATTGAGCAGTCTTCAATGCGCAGCGGCTTATCTTTCATAGCCCCATCGGACGCTGCGAATCTTTGTGAGCCGCATTAAGACGCTGTCGATTACCATGCCGATAATGCCGATGACGATCATGCCGGCTACGAGTAGATCCATGCGCAGCCCATTTCGCGCATCCCAGATTGCGAACCCCAGGCCATCTCGTCCCGCTATCATCTCAGCCGCAACCACCACCAGCCACGCGAGTCCTGCAGTCACTCGCAGGGAAGTGATCACCTGAGGCGCGATAGCTGGCAATGTTACCTTCGTTAAGAGTTCCAGGCCGTTGAACCGGTAGTCTCGCGCGACCCGAAAATAAACTGAGGGGATGCTGGCGACAGCGGCCAGAGTGGCGAGGACAACGGGGAAGAAGCAGGCCATGAAAATGAGGAAAATTGCCGGCAGGTCTCCAATTCCGAACCAAAGAATGGCGAACGGTATCCAGGCGAGCGGTGACAGGCTGCGAAAAAAGTTGACCGCAGGCAGTAAGGCTAAACGCGAACGAACATGGTGACCGAGCCACAATCCCAGGGGAAGGCCGAGAAGGACCGCGAGCATGAAGCCGGTCGTAACCCGGAAGAGCGAGGCCACAAGATCGCCCGGTAGGCGCCCGGTGCGAAGCTCTTCGGCCAGCCCCTTCGCGACCGCCAGAGGAGAAGGGAAGACTGATGCAGGAAAGACTTGCAACAGAGACAGTGCCGACCAGATGGCGATGGCTACGACGAGCACGATCAAGGGGAGCATGACTGTGCTTAAAGCGTGAAAGTTTTTCGTCATGGGGAAGCAGGTTGTCGCGACGAAATCTATGCCAGCCTGCTCTGCAGGCGGGAAGTCATTGTCGACCGTTCAGAATCTCTGTAGTAGCGGTTTGCTGGTGTTACTTGCCCAGTATCCGTTCCTGATTACCCAGGATTCTTTCCTGATTCTTAATAACTGTGTCCAGCTTGTCTTGATTCGAAAGGATTGACTGCTGGTTGGAGATTATTGTCGCCTGGTTCGACAAGGCATCATCCAGTTTTGACTGGTTGGCCTGGATCCTTTCCTGGTTTTCGAGAATTGTCTTTTGGTTTGCGATGATGATCTGTTGATTGGCCAATACTTCGTCGTTCGACATTTAATTCTCCTCGTTCAGCGCCAAGGCGCGAAATACGCTCGTCTCGTTCAAAAGCAATGTGTATAAGTCGCCAACACGTTTCGAAACTTCAGCATTAAGAGGGTCGTCAGCTGAGATCACCTCGGTACGCTACCGCAGGCGCCGATGTTAGCGTTTCGACGAACTCTGAAGGTCATACTTTAGTTGGAGAGTACTGTACTCCAAAAGGTGCAGAGCCTATCCAACCTGATGTGCTATCTTGGCCCGCCAATCAGACTGTCGCTTTTCGTGATAATTAATCCCTACACCTTCGCGTGCCCCTTCTGAGGTGACAATCAAACTCTTGCGTTATCAAACGGCTGCTCTGTTGATCGCCGGATTGCTGCTGACGGCTGCATGCCGGACGGGCGATATACTACCCGCGAAATTCTCCAAAGAGTACAACGACGTCGTTAGGGCATTTTACGTTGGCCTCGCGGCGCTGCAAGTTGGCGACGACGTGCGCGCTGACAGCAAGCTCGCGCAGTTAACCCAACTAGTACCGGGTGAGCCAGCCGGATGGGCCAATTGGGGATTGCTCGCCTTGCGCCAACGGAATCTCGATCCTGCGGCGGAAAGGTTGGAACGCGCGCGTTCCCTGGCTCCCGACAACGATCAAATCTGGTACCTTCTGGGTCTCCTGGAAAGCAGTCGCGGGCGGTCGGCGGAAGCGGTTACCGCGCTGCGGAAGGCAATCGAGATCAATCCTAAAAACCTTCTGGCTACATACAAGCTTGCGGAAGAGATCGAGCGGCAGGCCGATGAGAATAGTGAGGCAGAATACCAGCGCCTCTTACACAAGATGTTGGAAGTCCAGCCAGCCAACCTCGCGGTCCTGCTTGATCTCGGTCGCATTGCAGCGAAGCGTGGAGATGCCGCTACATTGCGGAGCGTGGTAAGCAAACTATCCGAACGCGGAGCAGCTTGGCCGGCGGAAGTCCAACAACAACTGACTGCCGTGCAAGCGGCCGCAACTGGGCCAGACGTGCGCCAGGCAGCCACACGGATCACGTTCTTGCGCAATGTGCTGGTGCGCGTCGCCGAATATCGCACTGATCTAGCGATTATCAAACCCGCACCAGGTGAAGAGGCGCAACCATTTACTCGCTTTCTGAAGATGGAGTCACCGACTTTCATGGCCGCGCCCGCAGACATCGGGATCAGTTTTGCCTCGGATTCCGTGCCAAATGCGCCGGCCGGCAGGTGGAGTTGGATCGGCGCGATCTCACTGAGCGGTGAGGGTGCACCCGTCATTGTGCTGGCGAACGAAAAAGAAGTGCGCATCGGCGACGCGAGTCATCCGTTTCCGGCGGGACCGTCAGGTGTTCCCCCGGGACCAGAAGGCGTGGTTGGGTTGGATTTCAATTACGATTTCAAAATTGACTTGGTACTGGCGGGAGCTGGCGGCGTTCGTTTGCTGAAACAAGAAAGCCTAAACAAGTTCACTGACATTACTGCACAGACAAAGCTGCCCGCGTCCATCTTGAATGGAAGTTTCACCGGCGCCTGGGCTGCCGACATCGACCTCGATGGGGATCTCGATGTCGTGCTTGGCGCAGGACGGCTGCTGCCAACGGTTTTGCGAAACAATGGTGACGAATCGTTTGCGGAGATTCATCCGTTCGCGGGGATAGCCGGATTGCTCGAATTTGTCTGGGCTGACATTGATGCAGATGGCGATCCCGATCCTGCACTGATTGCTGATCAGGGCAAGTTGCACGTCTTCGCTAACGAACGAAGCGGCCAATTCAAGGAACGCGCGCTGCCATCCGGTTTACCGCCCGTCAGAGCAATCAACGTTTCCGACCATAACAGCGACAGTGTTCTGGATTTGATAGCGGTCCGGGCCGACGGAACAGTCAGCAGGCTCTCCGACAAGAACGAAGGCCATGACTGGGAGATTGCTGAGATTGCCCGCCTCAGTAGTGCACCAAATTATCTGGAGGGCAGATTTCGGATAAGTTTGCCAGACCTCGACAACAACGGCGGAAACGATCTATTGCTGCTTGAGTCGGGTATTTCGCAGCCTGCTGGAAATGTGGCAGGAATGCTGGCATGGCTAAGTGATGAACAAGGCAAACTCAATGGGCTTGGAAACGGGGTAGGACCACCGTCCGTTTTGGACGTGGCGGATGTGAATGGCGACGGGAGACTCGATCTCCTGGGTCTAACTACTGAAGGTCAGCCAATACAGGCCATCAACCGCGGCACAAAAAACTATCACTGGCAGGTAATTCGTCCGCGTGCTGCCAAGGCTTCGGGCGACCAGCGCATCAACAGCTTCGGCATCGGCGGCGAGATGGAGATTCGAGCCGGGCTGCTTCTGCAAAAGCAATTGGTCACGGGTCCGGTCGTTCATTTTGGACTTGGAGAGCAAACCGGCGCCGACGTGGTGCGCATCGTTTGGCCCAACGGGGCAGTGCGCGCCGAGTTTGAAACAAAAGCTGATCAAACCATCCTGGCGGAACAACGCTTGAAAGGGTCATGTCCATTTCTCTTCGCCTTCAATGGCAAGGAGATGAGGTTTGTCAAAGATGCCGTGCCCTGGAGTTCGGCGATCGGCCTACGCATTAACACAATAGGTACCGCGAGAGTCGAGGCCACGGAAGAGTGGTACAAAATTGGCGGTGATGAGCTGGTCCCTCGCGATGGTTTTTACGATTTGCGCATCACTGCGGAACTCTGGGAGACCTACTACTACGATCAACTGGCGCTGATGACTGTGGACCATCCAACGGGAACCGACATTTTTGTCGATGAGCGTTTTGTTATCCCGCCGGCGAAGCTGGCAGTCACTGCCGTCGAGACGCCGCGGAAGATAGCGCGCGCCGTAGACGACAACGGCAACGACGTGACGGAGATTGTCAGCGCCCTTGATGAAAAGTACCTCGATAACTTTGGGCGCGGGCGTTACCAGGGTGTTGCTCGCGACCATTCCGTTGAAATCGATCTCGGCGACGACGCGCCGCCAAGTGGTCCGCTGTGGTTGATTGCTAAGGGCTGGATGCACCCAACTGATTCATCGATTAACGTCGCCATCAGCCAGGGCCAGGAGGTTCGTCCGCAAGCTCTGAGCATGGAAGTTCCGGATGGTAACGGCGGATGGGTTGTCGCCCGACCAAATTTGGGTTTCCCTGCCGGTCGTAAAAAGATTTGCCTGTTTGACCTTAGCGATGTGTTTCGCCCGGGCACACCGCGGCGTTTGCGATTGCGCACAAATCTTGAGATTTTCTGGGACTCGATCGAATGGGCGAAGGGACTTTCGGATACGCAGCTGAAAACAATACGAATCGATCCATCGATGGCCGACCTGCATTACCGTGGTTATTCAGTGATCAATCAGCCGAATACTTCGTCGCCTGAGGTGCCCGACTACAATCAGATTTCGGCCTCGAAACAGATCTGGCGCGATCTGGTCGGCTACTACACAAGGTTTGGCGACGTGCGCGAACTGCTGAAAGGGATCGATGACCGCTACGTGATAATGAACGCGGGCGATGAGATGACGTTTCGTTTTCCAGAGCAACCGCCACCACCGGCCGGTTGGGTGCGTGACTATGTCTTGATGGGCGACGGCTGGATCAAAGACGGTGATTACAACTCCACCTTTTCCAAGACGGTCTTGCCTTTGCCGTATCACGCGAAGCAGGAGTACACCAATCCGCCCGGCAGACTAGAGGATGAGTGGGTTTACAAACGGCATCCTGAGGACTGGCAGAAATACCACACTCGCTATGTCTCGCCTCAGGTTTTCCAGGATGCCCTGAGGACAAAAGAGTCAGCCAGGAGAGATCGATGAGAGCAAACCGGCCTGCCAAAATCCTGCTTGCCGTTCTCTTCGTTGCGCTGCTGGCCACGCCTCTGGTGCTCAAGCGTCTGGCAGCACGGCGCGAAGCCGGCAAGTCAAAATTAGAGAGCAGCCAGGCGCTGACCCGCTACGGCTTTCATTTTCAGGAAGTCGCCCAATCCGCAGGCATCAACTTCGTTCACCAGGCCCCGACGTTGGACCACAAGCTTGACCACATCATGCCTCAGGTTGCGTCGATGGGGGCAGGCGCTTCAGTTGTCGATTTTGATCGCGATGGCTGGCAGGACATCTATCTCACCAACAGTGGTGAGGGCAGCAAGAACAGCCTGTACCGGAATATGAGCGACGGTTCCTTCAAAGAGGTGGCTGGCGAACTGGGCATCGCGGATGTTAACAGCCAGGGAACTGGCGTCTCTATGGGCGCGGTCTGGGGTGATTATGACAACGACGGATTTGAAGATCTTTTCGTTTACAAGTGGGGACGCCCCGAGCTGTTTCACAACGACGGTGGCCGCGCTTTCACTCGGGTAACCGACCTAGCTGGATTGCCTGCCTGGGTGAATGCCAACACGGCGATCTGGTTCGACTACGACGGCGATGGGCTACTTGACCTGTTCATTGGTGGCTATTATTCCGAGGCTGTCGATCTCTGGCATCTGCAGACTACGAAGATGATGCCGGAGAGTTTCGAGTATGCGAAGAACGGTGGACGGAAGTATCTCTTTCATAATCTCGGCGCCGGAAGGTTTGAAGAGGTTAGCGCCAGACTCGGTATCGACAGCCGGCGCTGGGCCCTCGCGGCTGCGGCGGCCGACTTGCGGGGCACGGGCCGCCAGGACTTGTTTATAGCAAACGACTATGGAGTGTCGGAGCTCTTCTTCAACGATGGAAAACAGTTCCACGAAGTCGGCGAGCAAACCGGTGTCGGCTTTGCGCCCAAGAGCGGGATGACAGCTGCGTTTGGAGACATTCTGAATCAGGGCAAGTATGCCATCTACGTTTCCAACATTTCTGAAGACGGTATTCTTATCCAGGGGAACAACTTGTGGGTGCCTCAGGAAGGCACATCCGGCGACGGCCTGCAATATGACAACCTGGCGCGCGCGTTAGGCGTCGAAATGGGCGGTTGGAGTTGGGGAATGCAGTTTGGCGATCTCAACAACGATGGCACATTGGACGTCTATCTGACCAACGGTTACGTCTCCGCAGATCGAAACAAAAGTTACTGGTACGACTTTTCAAAAGTTGCCGGCGGCAATAGCACGATCATAAGTGATGCTGCGAACTGGCCGGCGATGGAAGGGCGCAGTTTGTCTGGTTATCAGCAGAAGCGCGTGTGGGTGAACGATGGGGCAGGTAAGTTTAACGACGTAGCCCAGGCGGTCGGCGCCACAGACACCTACGATGGGCGATCGGTCGCGCTGGCCGACCTGTGGAATCGTGGAGTGTTGGACGTGATTGTGACAAACCAACGCGGGCCGTTGCTGATCTACAAGAATACCGTCACCCCTGAGAACAAGTGGATTGCATTTGATTTGGAAGGCACCGTCAGCAACCGCAGCGCGCTCGGGGCTGAAGTTAAGCTGTTCTGGAACGGGCGGCAACAAGTACAGACCGTTTCCGGTGGTAGTGGTTTCTGTGCCCAGAATCAAAGACCTTTGCATTTCGGCTTAGGCAGGGATGCGCAGGTTGAAAGGGTCGTAGTCCGTTGGCCCTCCGGAAAAACTCAAATCATTCAAAATCCAGTGATGGGCCAAATCAACAAGATTAAGGAGCCTGCATGAATCAGTCTCCTGGCGAATCCGCTATTACCACGCCGCTCGAAGTGCGCAGACCGCGCCGTGTCCGTTTCGACAATCGTTACGTTGCTCCTCTTTTTATCACCTGCATCTTGTTGGTCGGCCACCTTTCCTACGGAATCCTTGAAAGCTACGACAAGACCGCGTTAGCGATTGGAGCAGCTCTCATTACCGAGTTGATCCTCGGGCGCATTTTTTTTGGGAAGTGGCTCAATCTTGCCAGTGCCTATATCACGGGAATTAGCGTCGGAATTCTGGTCCGCTCGCCGGCCTACTGGCCTTTTCTGTTGTGCAGCGTGATCTCGATAATGTCGAAGTATGTATTGCGGGTGAAAGGACGCCACATCTGGAACCCGTCGAACTTCGGTATCGCTGTACTGTTGTTCCTGGCACCGGAAACGATGGCGATTCTGAGCATTCAATGGGGCAATAACCTGTTGCCGATTGTGGTCATCTGGACGTTGGGCTCGATTATTATTTGGCGCGCGCGCCGTTTTCACATTAGCGCTACGTATGTTGTTTCGTTTTTCTTCTTCGCGTTCTTGCGCAGTTGGATTACAAGCGATCCCTGGCAGGCTGAAGTGGCGCCAATCACCGGACCCATGTATCAACTGTTTGTTTTCTTCATGATTACTGATCCTAAGACGACCGTTCGATCGAGGATGGGCCAGTGCCTGGTTGCGTTCTGTGTAGCGCTGGCCGAATTCTTTCTCAGGCTGAATCAGGTTGTTTATGCCCCGATTTACGCGCTGTTCTTTGTTGGCCCAGCGGCGCTGCTGATCGAAATCTGGTGGGAATCGCGGCGCGAGAAAAATGCGGTGCCGGCTGTCATCTGATTCCGATGCGGGGTGCCAAAGAAGAACTGTTGTTCCATCTCAGGTCAGGAAGGTGGGCTTGCCCCCGCTCTTCCACGCGAGAAGGACCCGCAGTTACGGAATTACTCTGACACCGAGATAGTGAACGAAGAGCGGGGGGCAAGCCCACCTTCCTGACCTGAGAGGTTGGGGGAGTGGTCCTACTCGACCATGAGCCCAGGGAGACGTTTCACCAATGCGATCTAGCTTCATCATCCCTCTCTTTTTATTTGTTGCATTGCTTCTGCTCTCAGCGTGCAGGGAGTCGGCAACTACACCAGTTAATGCACCGGTGGCCGAAGTTGCAAATCAGTCGCCCTCACCGTCGTCGAGTCCGACACCACCCCGACCATCAGGTCCGATCGAGTTTACGGATGTCTCGACGCAAGCGGGAATACACTTCAAACATAACAGTGGCGCCTTCGGAAAGAAGTACTTGCCGGAGACACTCGGCAACGGTTGCGCCTTTCTTGATTATGACAACGACGGATGGCAGGACATCTTAATCGTCAATTCGACAGCGTGGCCCGAACGCAAAACTCCCAGGACGGTCCTGGCCCTTTATCACAATAACCAGGATGGAACGTTCACGGATGTCACGCGTCAGGCGGGACTTGCGGTTCCCATGTACGGAATCGGAGTTGCGGTGGCCGACTATGATAACGATGGGAACCAGGATATTTACATAACCTGCGTCGGACCAAATCACCTTTTTCGGAATCTCGGGGGCGGCAAGTTCGCTGACGTTACCGCCCGAGCGGGCGTTGGCGACCCATCCTTCTCAACCAGCGCCGCCTGGTTCGACTATGACAACGACGGCAAGCTCGACTTATTTGTAGCTAACTATGTCGATTGGTCGGTCGAAAAAGACCAACTCTGCTCGCTCGACGGCAAGAACAAATCCTATTGCACCCCTCAGTCTTACCAGGGCCAGAGTCCCACGCTCTATCACAACAAAGGCAACGGCACTTTTGAGAATGTTACTCAACGCGCGGGACTTAACGATCCGACCTGCAAATCGCTGGGCGTCGCGCTGCTCGACTACAACAGTGACGGCTGGTTGGATCTCTTTGTTGCCAACGACACGGAGCCGAACAGGCTCTACAAGAACAACGGCAACGGAACTTTTACGGATGAAGCCGTCACTGCAGGCGTGGCTTTTAGCGAAGCGGGTACCGCGCGTGCCGGGATGGGCGTAGATGCAGGCGATTATGACGGGTCTGGACGACAGGGAATCATCGTTGGCAATTTCACCAACGAAAGCATGGCTCTTTATTCCAATGATGGTAACGGTCTGTTTACCGATGAGGCGCCCAAGTCAGGGATCGGAAAAATGTCCGCACAGTCGCTGACGTTCGCCGTATTTTTCTTCGATTACGATCTGGACGGGCTGCTTGATGTGTTTGCGGCGAACGGTCACGTTTCCGATGACATTAGCGTAGTCCAACCCAACGTGAAATACGCACAGGCGCCACACCTTTTCCGCAACAAAGGCAAAAAGAAATTCGAAGAGAAGACCAGCCAACTAGGCCGTGCTTTGCAACGAGCCATCGTCGGTCGCGGTGCGGCTTATGGTGATTTTGACAACGATGGTGATCTTGATCTT
Source organism: Pyrinomonadaceae bacterium (assembly GCA_035557535.1). GTDB lineage: Bacteria > Acidobacteriota > Blastocatellia > Pyrinomonadales > Pyrinomonadaceae > PSRF01. The sequence continues at coordinate 127,916 of DATMDU010000062.1, read as the reverse complement.
TTGATTACGTCGAACAACGGGCCCGCGCGATTGCTCCGAAACGAGAATGCAAATCAGAATGACCTGCTGCGCGTGAAGACAGTAGGTTCCAGGGCGAACCGAGATGGGATCGGCGCCAAAGTTGTTTTGAAAACTGCCAAAGGCAAACTATCAAACATGGTCAGGACGGGCTCGAGCTATTGTTCTCAGAGCGAGTTGCCAATCGTCTTCGGTTTGGGTGCTCCTGAGGAGGGTAGGACGTTGAGTCTGGAAGTCACCTGGCCGGGCGGGCAGAGGGATACTATTCCAGACGTTAAGCCGAACCAATCGATCACCGTTCAGGAAGGGAAGGGGATTACCTCGTCGTCGCCAATAGTTTTCGCAAAGGCGACGCCAAGTCCAACGCCGCCCGCAACGCCCAGCCCGCGATAGCGGGCGAACAGCGGGCCAGGCTGGATTTCGTCTGATAACTTTTTTGCTGAGGGTTCATTGCGCTCCAATCTGATAGATGGCCGTATCCGGGTGGTAGATTCGCCAGTCGAACCAATAATCTTCGAGCACCGCAATCCCTTTTAGCTGCCGTCCCGCGAGTGGGCCTTCAATAGCCTTTCCCTCGAAGGTCCACACGCTGCGCGTCTCCGCGTTCAGCAATTGCCAGCTAGTGCCTTCGGTCTTCTTGAAAAACTCAAATTTGCGACCGTCGACTATTCTCTCGTAAGCCCTCACCGATCGATTGTCCTCGCCCAGCACTATCACGATAGGAATTCCGCCAATATGGTCCATGATCGGACTCTGTTTTTGCAGCGCAGGGAAGGGATAGGCTGTCGACCTATCTGCAGGCTAATACCAACAACCAGAGCGCGGGGCTCCAAACGTTTATCCTTATCAACTCCCTTAACCATAGGTATCCGTGCCATGCGCTGCTCCCAATCTGCCGATACATATTCCTTCATGGCGACTATCCGTTCGTCAGGACGCAGAACCCGGCCCTGGGGCTTCTCGCGTCTCCAAAGACCGAAGGTGAGTTGATTATGGAAAACGCCCTTGCGGCGTCGGCCTTTCAATGGACCCAGGATCGCTTCTCCAGTTACCTGCTGCCACCAGGAGTCGGTCCCACCTTCGCGGTCTATCATTCATTCGCGGACCGCTCGGACCTACCGACACCCAAGGCATCAGCTACGCGGTTGATGTAGTTGAACCAGGACGCAATCAAAGTAATTTGCAGAATTCCCTTATCGTCAAAGCCTACGGCCCGCAGGCGTTCATGATCGGCTGGTGAAATGCGTGTGGCATCCTTGGTTATTTGCACGACGTAATCAAGCATGACCCGATCCTGTTCCGTGATCGGGGCGGTCTTATAGTTTTCCTCCAACGCCCTGACCATCCCGCTATCCAATGTAACGCGACGCAGAAACTCTGCGTGAGACTCAATTCAATAATGGCACCGGTTGATGACCGAGACCACGGTTGCGATCATCTCGTGTTGATGACGTTGCAAAGGCAGGTCTGGGGACATTAAAGAACCATATGTGGCGAAGGCATGAAAAAGGGCGTCGGGAATTAAGCTGTGCGAGTCGACGATGCCCGATGATCCTCCGTCCGGCGTTGGATGGACCGGCGTGGCATACTCAATCGGATACAAATGCCGTTGCGCTTCGGAGGCCTTTTGCACATTCTCGTCCTCGGCCGCTGATACAGTTTTAATCCAGGTCATAACGTGTCATTCCTATGATGGTGAAACCCAGCAACAAAAGTAATCAGTCTCAGTCGTTTCGATCGTTTCGTGTGTTTTCGTGTCAGTTAGTGGATCGTTCAAAACGCTGCGAAGTGTACGATCCACGAAATAACACGAACGTGTACGGACAGAGAGGCCGACGAATAAGAGCGCGGTAGCCTCGCGACGCAGCAACAAGCAAACTAACAGTTGCTCTACAGTTTTCGACCGCCGCGAAACAACAGATAGTAAACGGGCAGACCCAGGAGCACAACGCCGACACCCAGGATTGCCTGTTCAGGTCTATGCGTGCCCAAAAGCAAAAGCAACAGTGCGATCAAGAGCAAAAAGATGACGGGCGTTACAGGATAACCAGGTGTGCGATAAACAATGCTTTGGGAACCTCGGCGGCGCAAAACAAATAGCGTGGCCACGGTGAGCGCGAGAAAAAGGACTACGACAAAAACGAAATAGGACATGATTGTATCGAAGCTGCCCACCAGCACCAGCACCGAGGCGAGCGTCGCTTGAATCATGATTGCACGGGCCGGTGTGCCGTAGCGCGGGTGAATCGCAGCGGCCGCGGGAAGGAATAATCCATCGCGGGCCATCGCAAAGTAAACGCGTGGCGCTGACATTACGACAGCAGCGAGACTGCCCAGGACAGCCACGATCACAATGCCGGATAGTAACTGGCCGCCGAGGCGACCGAAGAGCACCTCACCTGCCTGGGCAACAAAAGTCTCACCCGAGGTCACCTGTTCCAGCGGCACAAGGTATATGAAAGCCGCGCTGGTAAGAGTGTAAATGGCGGTAAGAATCGTAACGCCGTAGACCAGGGCTCGGGGTAAAGTCTGCTCCGGATTGCGCACTTCGCCCGCGAGCTTACTCAGGTCCCACCAACCGCCGAATGAGAAAAACGCGCCCACAATGCCCCCCGCCAACGCACCCAGCAAGGGCGCCGATCCTGGTCGCTGGGCCATCAGCGGCTCGAAGTTAGACCAGCTGCCGGCCCTTGACCCAAAGCCCCAGACAATCACCAGCGCCAATAACACAACCTTGAGAATCGTTAGCCAGCGTACTAACGAACCTCCAAGTCTTACTCCGCGAATGTTAACTAAGGCTACGAAGACTATTGAGCCTATCGCCACTCCCTTTAAGCCCGCCGGCGAGAGCTTGAAAATATAGCCAACATAACTTGCCATGCCCACCGCAAGTAACGCTGTGAGGCCAGGATCCATCACCAGTAGGGCCATCCATCCATACAGGAATGCGACTGGGCGACCGTAAGCTTCGCGAAGATAAACATAGCCGCCGCCAGCCTCTGGAAACCTGGCTGCCAATTCCCCGTAACAGAGAGCTCCGCACAGGGCCATTCCTCCCATAAGCAGCCAGACCAATAGCAACCACGCCGGCGAGCCAAGCGACTTTGCCATACCTGCCGGAGTGAGAAAGATCCCCACGGCAATGACTTCACCAACAATCAAAGCCGTCGCGGTCGCGAGGCCGATTTGCCGCTTTAGTTGGCCCGAGGTGCTCAATGGCGGTATCAGTAAGGTCAGAACGTCACGCGCGCGGCAAATTGGAACGCGCGCGGGCCACCGGATCCAAAAACTCCGCCTGCCGTGGTGACGGGGCGACCGAAACTTGATGAGCGCAAAAAGCCTGCGCTGGTTGGGTCGTTGCTGTCGCGCACTAGCACATTGGAGAACCCCGAATAGTTTGACTTGGAAAAACCTAGTACGTTGGTGACGTTGAAAAGATTGAACGCTTCCACCAACGGTTCAATCCGCAGGTGTTCACCGATCTTGAATACTTTTGAGAGGCGTAGGTCAACCGAATTGAACTTGTCGTTGAAGCGCGCGTTATCAGAGACCAGCGGCAAAGGTTCACCGCCAAATCCCCCCGCCGCGTTAACCTGATTGATAAATGCATTCAACTGTGCTCCGTTTTTGAACAGCCTGCCACCGGCATTGCGTTGGAGCTGGGGAATCCTTTGGCCCCCCCCCGGCACCAGAATGTCCATTGGCACACCGGAGGCGAGCGTAAAGATAGGAGCCACCCGGAACCCCGCAGGTAACTCCATAATGCCGGAGAAGGTGAAGCGATGCCGCTGATCATTTGGTGTTGGCCCATATTCCAACTGCAGGTTATTAGGATTGAGTGGTCCGTTGGAGAAAGGAATTTGGTCGTCGTTGGCGAAGTTGAAGGCTTTCGATAGGGTGTAAGAGGCGCGGAATTGATAGTGATTAGAAAAGCGTTTCTCAACGCTCATTAGTAACCCGTCGTATTTCGTTTTAACGCTCGACTCCAGATTCACGACTGAGTCGGGACCGCCCACGACGGGGTTGAACACAGTGCCTATGGAGCGGCCGATGATGAAATGCGTGCCGAAGTTGTGCAGATAATCAGCACGCAACACATAGTCATTTGCGAATTCCCATTGAATGCCGAGATTCATCTGCTGCACCATCGGGTTTTGCATGGTGTTGTCGATAATGTTGATGCCGCCTGCCCCCGCGCCCGGCAGGATAAAACCGGTAAACGGATTGGCCAGTGTTGGTGCTCCCGGAGGGAACCTGCCATTGACAGGATCAAACAAAAACTGGGGCGGGATGAAAAAGACGTTGCCCGCCCTGACCTCGATCGGTAAGGCGCGCCCGTCCAGGCCGCGCTCCAAGGATTGAATTTCCAGCGTTATACGATCGTAATAAATGCCATAACCGCCGTGGAGACTCGCGCGCCCATCCTTGCTGGCATAGTTAAATCCGATCCGCGGTCCGAAATTGTTTGTGTCTCTGCCGCGCTTACCTCGCAGGAACGGGAGAATTATCGGATTGAGTTCGTCGATGCGGCTGACGTTCTTGACGTCGGTGTCGAGTTCATAACGTAGACCGAGATTTAACATCAATTGCGGATGAACGCGCCAGTCGTCCTGAACAAACGCAGCGAAATAGGTGCTGTCTGCATTGGGAATTAACAGGGGTTCTGTCGGCTTACCGCTGCGGAGCGTGACAGCGAAGAGCAGATCGTTATCATCGACTCTCCCGTCATTATTGCGATCGAAGTCGGGAAAATCTTCAATCAATTCGATGCGGCCCGTTTGAAATACCCGCAAATCAAAATCCGCGTCGACGCGCTGGATCTCACCGCCAAGGCTCAACGTATGATTGCCTCGGACCATTGAGAGCGTATCAGTGAACTGCAGCCGGCGTTGTTTCGTGCTTTGGGGCACTCGGAACGATGCGCCGTCCTGAATACTGGGAAAGGTAAGTTGTGGCCCGGGAGTGACGGGCTCGATATTATTTGAGAACGTGCTCAAACTAAAGTTAAAACTGTTTACCTTGCGAGCGTTCAATACGCGCGTGTAGTTGGCCAGGAACGAATGCGTATTGTTCGTGCCGGCCTGGCGCTGAGAAGCTGAACCGATGGCGCGGTCCAGCGTACTGGGAGATACATCGTCTTCGCGTTGCAGTGAGTAACGAAAGAACAGGTGATCCTGATCCCTCGGGTGCCAGTCGAAGCGCTCCGTGCTTAAGAGATCGTTGAGGGGCGCTTCTGCAAAAGTACGCCGGATTGTCCGGGTGGCCAAATCTCTGGAACCAACAAGGGTAGCGCCATCCTGATTGCGATACTCGATTGAGCCAAAGAACCACGCCCGATCTCTTCGAATTGGACCGCCCAAAGTGAAAGCATACTGTTCCCGATCAAATGGCGGGGTCTCACCCAAACCGCGGTTGAATGTCGCGGGAAGCCCCTGTAGCTTCTTGTCACGAAAGTAAATCGAGCCGGAACCGTGATATTCGTTGGAGCCTGATTTGGTGACGATATTTATGACCGAGGATCCGGACCGCCCTAACTGTGCCGAGAAGCGGTTGGTAGCAATCTGGAACTCCTGTACTGCTTCCTGCGAAATGTTCTGTACCTGGCCCCCCACCACGTCGTCGTTATCGTCGGCGCCGTCGACCGTAACGTTGCCGCCGCGGCCGAGTTGGCCAGCTGAAGAAATCACGATGGTATTGGTCTTCGTGGGATCGAAATTCGGCGCGGGCGCGTTACCAGGAATGAGCAGTGCGAGTTCAAGAAAATTTCGACCGTTCAGCGGCAGGCTCTCAATCTCGAAACCTCGTATCACACCGTCAACGACCGGAGTCGTTGAGTTGACCAGTTCATAATTGAATCTATGATCGAGAGTCACCGTTTCCTGGACCGTCACTGACATCGGGACTTCCAGGTTGAATGTTTGTCCCACCTGGAGATTGATAACGGGAACCGTCTGGTCAGCAAATCCGTTTGCTCGCACTTTCAACTCATAAGAACCAGAAGCAAGATTGGTTATCACAAAAAATCCGTCGCCGTTACTAGTGGCCTCACGGCGCACCCCAGTCGTGTTCTGAGTGGCTGTGATTTGGGCACCGGTCAAAACTGCGCCATTTGCATCCTTGACGACCCCACTAAGGGACGCCGTCGCATTCTGCTGGGCCGATGCGTTAAGAACCAACAGCCCGACCATCAGGATGGACGTGGAAAGCAGAAGAATCCTTTTGCAGATCACAGTGAAGTCCTCCATGCGTTTAGAGTGGCCGCGCATTGCCACGCCACGACTCTGCGATGAAAAATGAGAAATAGAAAATGATATATGGAAAATGTTCGGCCCCACTTTCCAACCGGCAAAACCTAAGGCAGTGGATCCGTCCCTCGGAATTCGCCTAACGGGTGAGCCCAGTCCCGGATTCAACCATGTCAACTCAAGAGACCTCGCTTGGTGCAACAAGTTAGGCAGGAAAACTGATCCTTGAATCAACGAACCCGGGACTGGGAATCTGATGACTTACGGGGCGCAGATTAACAGCGGCTGTCAGGGCTGTCATGGCCCAGAAGGTGGGGCGGTGAATCAATCTTTAGTTGGAGATGGGTTTTCGTTTAAGGAGAGAGAAAGAGAGAGAGAGAGAGAGAGAGAAGAACCATTTTCCATATATTATTTTCCATGTCTCATTTGGTCATCGGAAGCAATACCCGCATCGCCGTAGGTCTCAGATGGAAAATGATAAATGGAAAAAGATTCTTTTCTAGCGCAGGTGTACCAACCCGCGTTGCAGGGCGGTGGTGGCGGCTTGGGTTCTGTCCGTCACTCCGAGCTTGCTCAGGATATTGTTTATGTGGCTCTTTACGGTCGCTTCGCTGATGCTCAAACTGGCGCCGATCTCTTTGTTGCTTTGGCCTCTTACTATTAGTTCCAGCACTTCCATCTCTCTGCTGGTTAAATCAGAACCGGACATTCGTTCAGCGAGCCGTTCGGCGATGACCGCGGGAATATGCCGCGCCCCGGCGTGCACCGCCCTAATCGCCGTTTCGAGCTCCTCAAAGAAGACGTCTTTCAATAGATAGCCTCTGGCACCCGCTTGCAAGGAGCGGTAGATATCTTCATCTCCATCGTACGTTGTGAGTACAATTAGACGCGCGTCCGGGAATTCACGCCTGATGGCTGTAATGGCCTCGACCCCACCGAGGACTGGCATGCGCAAATCTACGAGGGTAATGTTGGGCTTGTGTTGGCGATATAAATCGATGGCCTGCTGCCCATTGATCCCCTCAGCGATTACTTCCATATCAGCAACAGTATTGATCAAGGAGACAAAACCCTGCCGCACGACCGTCTGGTCGTCGATTACCATGATGCTGATCTGGTTGTTCACAATTTCTTAGCTTCTCTATGAGTGCCACGAATCGCAAACCCTGAAATAGAACTGGATTGTTTCGGGTGATTTCGTGGACCGATTCTTGGTTTTCAGAAGATAATCGACGAAATTACACGAAACAACTCGGAGGAATTACTTCTCACCCGAGCCGCGCAGGTGTTTCGTCGTCTGTTCTGTAACGCTGAAAGGTGAACGAGCAAACTCACTGTCGTCAGCGGAGCGAAGTGAAGCAGGAGGCAACGGTTGCTCCAGACCCTCCTGCCCAAACTGCGGGCCCCTTCTCGCAGCTTCCACGAGTTTCTTGCTGACGACAACACCGTTTGCTATCATTGCTAACCCAACAAGCAGCGGTATCACACCAGCGACCCAAAGGCGATTAAGGATCTCGGCGGCGTCAGCTGAGACTTTGCCGCTGACGACCGGACCGCCCATAGAGACAAACAGGAAAATCGCAAGGCAATCCCCACGCTGCTGACAATTACGCCTGCTTTGATTTCGTTATAACGCTTTATCTCCGGAGTAATCCCGCGCTGACGTTCAATCTCTTCCTTGCGCCTCTTTTTCTCATCGGTCGAGAGAAACATCTCCTGAACCCAGGTCTTGCTCCAGTCGAATTTCTCCTCTGGTTCTCGCGACGCAACCACCTGCATTACGGCAGACAAATTTACGCCGCTAACTTTACAAAACTTCAGGTCGTCACTCTGAGTGAGCCACACTGTGGACAGAACATAGAAATCTCAATCGAAGTGTTGGCGAAACATCCGCCAATCCTCTGGAAGATCTTCGCCCTCTCGCAAGATCACCACTTATCCCGATCCATCATAACTGCTAATTGGCACCTCAGCTACGACCTCGGTGCCGGATTCGCTGGTGCTGTGAATCGACAAAGTACCACCAATCCGTTCGGCGCGCTCGCGCATGCCGATCAATCCGAAATGTGTGTGTCCATTCCCCGCCACCTGAGTGTCAAAACCATGTCCGTCATCTCTAATGCTAAGTTGCACTCGACGTGCATCGAACACGAGATTGACGGATATTCGTTGTGCCTCAGCATGTCTCACCGCATTGTTGATTGCCTCTTGTCCTATCCGCAAGAGATTGTCCTCAATCAATCGATCCAGGGGACGGAAAGTGCCATTGACTTCCACCTGGGCCTGGATACCGGTCTCATTGGTCAACCGTCGTGCAGTCTCACTCAATGCGGCAGGGAGATCGTCATTTTCAAGAGCGGTGGAACGCAAATCCCAAATATAACGACGGGCTTCGGCGATACCATGACGCACTTGCTGCCGGGCGCGATCCAGTTGAGTGCGGGCGGCTCCAGCGTCTGGGGGCATCGTGCGCGCGACCACTTCGAGTTGCACGGATATTCCTGACATTTCCTGGGCCAGGTTGTCATGAATCTCGCGGGCGATCCGATTTCGCTCTGCCAACACGGCGCCAAATCGTGCTCTCATCCCGCGCACACGCTGTTGAAAGAGCAACCACCCAAGCAGGGCCAGCGCGAGCAGCAGGACCGCGTAAAACCAATAGGTCTGATAGAAATATGGTTTCAGGTAGAAACCAAAAGCGGCGCCCGTTTCATTCCAAATGCCATCATTGTTGCCAGCGATCACTCGGAACGTGTAAGCGCCCGGACGGAGGTTAGTGTAATAGGCGATGCGGCGCGTGCCACTGTCGATCCAATCCTTGTCAAAGCCTTCCAGCTTGTATTTAAACCTGACTTGCTCTGGGGCTACGAAGCTTGGCGCCGTGTAGTACAAGTCAAAGCGCGTAGTACCCGGTGGCAGTTCAAGATGGTCACTCGGGGCAATCGAGTGTTCGTCGATACGGATCTGCTCGATCACAACCGGTGGCGGTTGAGAATTTATTCTTATTCTTTCAGGGTCGATCATGGCGACGCCCTTGATGGTCGGGAACCACAGCTTTCCATCGCGAGTTTTCCATCCCGCAGGATCGCCGCCCCCGCTACATTCGCGCGTCATCATGCCGTCCGCTGTGCCGTAAGCAACCGGGGCGATTGAGGAGATCTTTCCCTGGTCAAAGTCGTCGAGCTCCTTCTTGCCAATGTGAAAGATGCCTTTCCGGCAACTCAACCACAGGTTATTCCGAGCATCTTCCAGGATTCGGTAAACCACATCGTCAAGCAGCCCATTGCGGGTGGTGTATGAGGTAAGCTTGCCGTCTTTCAGGCGATTCAAACCACCGCCATTGGTGCCAATCCAAAGCGTACTATCAGAATCCTCATATAGTGAGATGACGGCATCGTTCGATAGTCCATCACTGGTGGTGAATGTCGTAAACTCTTCATTCACGAGTTTACTCAAGCCGCCGAAGGTGCCAACCCACAAGGTTCCTTTGGCGTCCTCATACAGTGTGGCGATTAAATCGTTGGGTAGCCCGTCCACTTCGGTGTAGGTCTTGAAAACTCCATCCTTCATTCGGGTCAGGCCACCGCGCGTACCGATCCATAGATTGCCGCGACGATCTGTCCAAATTGATCTGACATCGTTGTTGGCCAAACCGTCCGCCGCCGTGTAGGTCGTAAACTTCCCGCTGCTAAAACGACTCAATCCGTCAGGCGTCCCGGCCCAAAGATTTCCCAATTCATCACCGCTCAGCGCCAGGACCACGTTGCTGGACAACCCATCACTGGTAGTGTAGACGGTGACCTTGCCGTCCTTCAGCAAATTCAAACCGCCTCCATCGGTCCCGATCCATGTATTGCCGTTGACGTCTTCGTAGATCGACTTGATGACATCGTTAGAGAGTCCGTTTCCCACTGTATAGGTCGTGAACTTTGTATCTTTCAGGATGTTGATTCCTCCGGACTCAGTGCCAATCCAGAGGTTGCCTTCAAGATCTTCGAGGAGTGAAAGAATGGTGCTGGTCGATAGTGCGTCCCGCGAATTCACACCAGTGAACCGGCCATTGACGAACCGGCAGAGACCGCTAGCTGTTCCGATCAAAAGGCCACCCTCTCGACCTGCATGTAAGGAGACGATTCTATCGTTTGGCAGGCCGTCCCGCGTGGTATAGGTCGTGAAGCGGCCATCGCTGAACGAGGTCAACCCGCCGAGAGAACCGAACCATAAGCGACCTTCACGGTCTTGTTGGATCGCTCTGATACTATTGCTGCCCAGCCCGTCGCGAACCGTGTAGTTAGTAAATTGCCCATCCTTAACGCGTCCTACACCGTAAGGCGTAGCAATCCAAAGGGCGCCGTCGGCAGCTTCGAACAATGCCTGGATGCTGCCACTGATCGCTCGATCCTTCGTTGTGAACGTAGTTAGTCCGCCACTCTGAAAGAGGCCCAAACCCGTGGTGGTTGCTACCCATACTTTGCCTTCGCGATCTTCATGAATCGCCTGGATGGTGTTGCTGGGAAGACCCTCATTCGTCGTGAACAAAGTAAACTCTCCGTTCAACAAACGGACCAGACCCTCCGCTGTGCCAATCCATAATGAGCCCTGACGATCTGCTAATAGCGCACGAATGTAGTTGCTCCGGAATTGCGGAGTATTCGTTTTGTCAAAGATGGTGAACTTTACCCCATCGAAGCGGCCTAGGCCCTCCTCAGTGCCGAGCCAAAGGTAACCATCACTGGTTTGTGCGATCGAATGAACGCTGTTTTGCGGCAGACCATTTTCGGTGAGCCATACCTCGTGGCGAAACTCAGAAAGCTGTCTTTGCGAATCGAGTGCGAAAGCGTTGCCACTGCCGCCCATCAGCAGTAAAAAGATAAGACTAAAGTAGGAAGTACAATGTGATCGACGCATTAATTGGATGGCATTCTCCGCTTAACAGGCTGAAAGATGCAATATGATCCCCCGCATTGACGAGCGGCTTATCAGCCGGATCGTCGTGGCGGTCACCCACAAAAGTTTGCAGCACGGTCCGAATTTTACGATGCCTGCCCTTAAAATAGGCGTAGAATGCGAAGGAATATAGCTCATTACAACACCTAAATGTCGGAGGTACATTCATGAAGAGACCGGTGTTTTTCCGCTACGGAGTCTTAGCTGTTCTTTTGTTGTTAGCCGGAGCGGTCTCCGCTCAGAACAGTTCGAAGGCTAGTGAACCCGATGCGTCGACGCTCATGTATGCCGACTTCCAAAACCTACAGAACGGCAGGCCGGTAAGCAAACGAGGTGGTATGACGCGGCTGAACCGCTATTCGCAGAACCCTGGGAATCCGCCGGAATTCCGCGGTCTGGAAAAAGCAGATCCACCTGCGCCTGCCGCCGCACGAGTGACGGCAGACGACACTGCCGCCGCGTTTGAGTACGAACTGCGAATACCAAATGAGTGGGCGGGCGTAAACATTGAAGTGTTTGGGCAGCCTGAGAAAGACGGCAAACTCACGGCTGATGACGTGAGCGGTTATAAGTTCATCACCCTGCGCGTATTTGCCAAGGGGCCTCAACACATCCGACTCGAGCTCATCACCCGCGGTCACGGCGCCAATCTCGAGTCGGGATACCCGACGGCGAACTTCCGCGTGTCGCCGGGTTTCAATACCTACAAACTCAAGCTCGATACCTTTCAGCAACCTCAGTGGGCCATGCCGCTGGATCTCAAGCGTGATGTTCTCAAGAAGTTGACCTCCATCACTGTCGGCGTGTTTTGCGACAAGTGTACGTTGGAAAAAGGCACCGTCGTGGTCGACAACATTGCATTTGAGAAGTGACACTTCTAGCATGGAGCGCGCCGCCTTGTCGGCGCTTTTCGTCTTAAAGAAGGAGACAACCTCGTGATCCGGACCAAACTGTCATGCGTGTTGATAGCGTTGGGGTTGATGACTGCTGCAGCCAATACCATTGGACAGCCGCGAGACTTACCTTTTTATGAAATTTCACGAACGGCGACGCCAATAAGGGTAGACGGAAAACTTGATGATGCGGTGTGGGCCCACGCCCCTATCTTTGGCGACTTTCGGCTGAATCTGGATGGCTCACCAAGCCCCTACAAAACGGAAGCCAGGGCACTGTATGACGACGTTTATATTTACTTTTCCTTCCGCAGCCGTGACGACAATATCTGGGCTACCATGAAGACGCGCGACCAGCACCTGTGGGACGAAGAGGTGGTAGAGGTCTTCCTTCAGGCCGATCCTCAACAGACTAGTTATATCGAGCTTGAGGTGAATCCGCTTGGCACAATGCTCGATATTTATCTGCTCGATATACGAAAGCCGCTGCGTTACGAGAGTTGGAACAGTCAAAAACTGAAATGGGGCGTGCAGGTGTTTGGAACCGTGGACGGGAGGGATGGTGACCGGGAGTGGACCTGCGAGATCGCGCTGCCCCTTGAAGATATTGTGACCGCGAAGAATCGTCCGCCTCAAGCCGGAGATCGATGGAGGTTGAATTTATACCGAGTGGAGCAGCGGCCGAAACCGCTGTTACTGTCGTGGTCTCCAACGTTCAAAGACGACTTTCATATGCCGGGAGCATTCGGCGAAATAGTTTTCACTAACAATCTGGTCCGGTGACTTTGGGCCCGTCTGTCCGTGGGCACGCCTAGTTTGGCAAACAACCCGGGTTTCCGTAATTGTGCGCGACGCCCTGAGGAGTAGAATAATCATTGAAGACAAAACTTCGCGCGTTAGTTTCAGCCGTCTTCCTTTTCGCTGCAACCGGTCATGCCCAGCAGCCAACGCCGTTGATTCATAATATCGAAGGCCGCCACACAATCGACCTCAATGGGCGATGGCAAACGATCATTGATCCGTACGAGACTGGTTATTACGATTACCGCTATCAGCCCAGTGCCAATGGTTACTTTAAGAACGCCAAGCCGAAGAGTCCCGGCGATCTGATCGAATATGACTTCGACGCTTCCTCCCAACTAAACGTGCCGGGTGACTGGAACACGCAGGATCAAAAATTACTCTTCTACGAAGGCACGATTTGGTACAAAAAATCTTTCGACTATCAGAAGAAGGAACACGCTCGTCTATTCGTCCATTTCGGAGCGGCAAACTACGTCGCAGATGTCTATCTGAACGGAGAAAAGCTCGGCCGGCATGAAGGTGGCTTCACCCCCTTTAACTTTGAAATCACGCGTTTGGTCCGCGAAAAAGATAATTTCTTAATCGTTAAGTTGGATAACAAGCGCCGGCGTGATGCTGTGCCGACGCTCAATACTGATTGGTGGAACTACGGCGGGTTGACGCGCAATGTCACTCTTATTGAAGTGCCGAATATCTTCATCGAAGACTACTTTCTGCAGTTGCGGAAAGGCTCGATGAATGAAATCTCAGGGTGGGTCAGACTTAACGGCGCGCCAGCGGGCAGAGCGATCACCATCGAGATACCGGAAGCCAACGTTAAGCACACAATTACAACCGACGTTCACGGGCACGCGCCTGTCAGTATCAAAGCCAGGTTGAGTCTTTGGTCGCCGGATAACCCTAAACTTTATGGAGTTAAGCTTGCGACCGAGGGCGACACAGTCAATGATTTGATCGGCTTTCGCAGTATCGAAACGAGCGGGACGAACATACTCTTAAACGGCAAGTCGATCTTTTTACGCGGCATCTCCATCCATGAAGAGTCGCCTCAACGCGGCGGTCGAGCGTTCAGTAAAGAGGATGCCCGGCAGCTTCTGACGTGGGCTAAAGAGCTTGGTTGCAACTTCGTACGCCTCGCCCATTACCCACATAATGAGCACATGATCAGGCTGGCGGACCAGATGGGACTCATGGTTTGGTCTGAGATTCCGGTCTACTGGACTATCCTCTGGGACAACCCGGAGACTTTCGCAAATGCCAGGAACCAGCTGAGCGAAAACATCACCCGAGATAAGAACAGAGCGTCTGTCATTCTTTGGTCGGTGGCGAACGAGACGCCGCTCGGTGAGCCGCGACTCAAGTTTCTGAAAGGCCTGGTCGACCAGGCGCGAACGATGGATCCGACCCGGCTGATCACGGCTGCCAACGAGCGTCGGTACGCGGACGCCACCACGCAAGTCGTGGATGATCCATTGGGGGCAGAACTCGACGTGCTTGGCTGCAATGAGTACGTCGGATGGTATGACGGACCGCCGGAGAAGGCCGCGCGGCTGACGTGGAAGGTAGTGCAAAACAAACCGCTTATCATTAGCGAGTTCGGTGGCGACGCCCTTTTTGGTTATCACGGAGACAAAAGACAGCGATGGACAGAAGAGTATCAAAAGGATTTGTATGAACATCAGATCGCGATGTTGCGAAAGATTCCATCGCTGCGGGGCATGTCACCGTGGATTCTGACTGACTTCCGATCACCCAGACGCCCGTTACCGCGCATCCAGGACTTCTTCAATCGCAAGGGCCTGATTTCAAATCGAGGAGAGAAGAAGCAGGCGTTTTACGTACTACAAGACTTCTATCGAGAGTTAATGAAAGAAGGGAAGTGAGTCTGAGTTCGGTTTGTAGGGCGGTACTCCGTGGTCGCGCGTCGTTAGGTAGTGCAGGGTTGGATCAGACGAATCACACTAAACATTTTTAGCGGTCCAATCGTTGAGAACAGTATGTACTGCCCACGATGCGGAAAAGCCGAACAAGTACCTGAAACTTATTGCCGCCAGTGCGGACTTTTTCTTCCGGATTTATCAAAACCCGTGAAACGCGAGCTTCCGCCCGAAGATCATCTAAAGGCGAACACGGTTCTAAGTTCATTGACCATAATCGTGAGTTTTACGCTGTCGATCTTGCTCTTTGCTATCGTACCGGACAAGCATCCACTGATCTATGTTACGGCCGGACTTCTGATCGCAATTGGCGGGTGGCACATTCAAACCCTCATTAGAACTCAGAAGCTCAAAAAGCAGTGGAAACGAAGAACTCCGCTAACTGAAGTCAAAGCGGGCTTACCCGAAACAGAGCAGCTATTCAGATCCGCCTCAACAGCAAGGTTGTTAGATCAGGCAGACCTTGCGAACGCAGTGCCAGCTAGTGTTACAGAAAACACCACTCGGCATTTGTTCGACAGATCTAATGAACAACGCTCACTCATTAATCAACCGATTGAAGAGCTCGGCCGTTTGACTACGTCCGAGATCGAGAGGGATCTTAGAGATGGTCGATCAAAATGATTCCTGGGGCAAAAATCGCGTTGGCCTCATAAGGCCGATCTGATGAAAAGTTGAGGCAAAGCCCCACCCTTACAACCAGGACCGCACAGTTAGAAGGCGTAACTTTCAGGATGACAAGCGGAACACCAACGTCTGGATGGAATGGGGCAAGCTCCTAACCTCAACCGCCTGGCCATCCAGCCAAAGGAAATAGGAAAGCTTCTGATCGCTCTTATTCATCACCACCACGGATACTTTTCCAGCCGGGCTAATGAAGGCAGTGGAAAGCAGGGGGCTTCTGCTTGGTGAGCTGGCTATTCTCTTCGCGCCCGGGCGGACAAACTTTGAAAAGTGTCCGATGTAGTAGTAGGAGTTTGTGTAGATCAGCTGACCCGTGTTCGTATCGGCGTGCACGGGGGCGAAGCAGAAATTCTTGACGTGATTTGGCCCGCCCGTTTCATCCAGCAGAATGTTCCAATCGGTCCAGCCGACGGCGCCGCCATTGAAGTCGTTGATCATTGAACGTCCGTACAGCTCGCCTAACTTCCAATCCGTAAGTCTTTGAATATTGAAGGAATCAGCGCAGCCTTCGGTAAAAATCAGGTGTTTGTCCGGAAAGGTCTCACGTACGAGCTTAACATTGTCGAACATGGGATCGCCCCCGCTCCATGGCTCATACCAGTGATAACCAATTCCCCAAACGTACCGCGCGGCTTTAGGGTCAGTGAGGATCGTGCTTACCCGTTGGTAAATGAGGTCGCGGTTGTGGTCCCACACAATTATCTTCTTGTCAGCAAGCCCTGCCTTTTTAATCGTAGGGCCGAGATAGTTTTTTAGAAAATCTCTCTCTTCCTCAGCGGAATAAATACACGATTCCCATCTTTGCGTGGCCATGGGTTCGTTCTGAATAGTAAGTCCCCAGATTGGTATGCCTTCGCTTTCATAGGCTTTGATAAACTTCGTGAAGTAGTTGGCCCAGGATTGATAGAACTCCGGCTTCAACTTTCCTCCACGAAGCATATTGTTGTTGTCCTTCATGAACGCGGGTGGACTCCAGGGGCTGGCATAAAGGTCGAGTTTTCCACCGGCCGCTGCCATCGCCTGTTTCAAAAAGGGAATCCGAAACTGCTTGTCGTGGTTGATGCTGAACGACTTTAATTCCTTGTCGCCTTCGTTTACATAGGTGTAACTGCCGCTCGAGAAGTCGCAACTATGGATGTTGGTTCTCGCCAGGGTGTAACCGATGCCCGTATCGACATCAAAATGAGCCTTCAGAAACTCCTGTTGTTTCGCTTTCGGCAATTTCGCAAAGGTTTCGGCAGAAGCATCAGTGAGCGCGGCGCCAACGCCTAAGATGGTTTGAAAGGTCTTAGCGGGATCGACGAACACACAGACCTGTGTTTCCAACGGCTGGCCTAAATGTTTGAATGTAAGTGTATCGGTAGCTGAGAGCCGGTAGGCGCTTTTGTCAGCGGTCGTGTAAACCGTGACCTTTTTGCCCTCAAGTTTTCCTCTCATCTCAAGAGGCTCTGAGGTTTCAACGTCACCCTTTACTGCCGAGGATAATTGGCCTTTGGCCAGAATCAATGCGGATGCCGAAGCCGCGAGGAAACCACGACGATGTGTTTTCATAAGGCGGAATTTAACATAACTATTTGCTGGTTAGAAAAGTTTTGGTGGCGCATCAATGCGAGCTTTTGGAGTGCGCCGACCTGTCGGCGCGGCACAAGACCGACCGTCAGGGTGGGCCTCATTCATGCACAACGGGGCCCTCCCTCCCTGACGTCCGGGCTAGTGCTCCGCAGTTTGCAACGCACTCTTACCCCAATGGAATGTTCTTGGTGATTGCCTTCGAGATCGATTTGGGTTAAATGTTCCCTACATGCACTTCAGTAGGACAGCTCTCATGGTGGAATGAGCCATGGTCGAGAGTCAAAGTCAATGCCAAAAACGCCGACGGGTTCAGCAACTCAACGCATGGTATCGCTCGATGCCTTCCGCGGAATTACAATCGCCGGTATGGTGCTGGTAAACAATCCGGGCACCTGGGAGCATATTTATTGGCCACTTCAACATGCGGTCTGGAACGGTTGGACGCCTACGGATTTAGTTTTTCCATTCTTTCTCTTCATAGTCGGTGTAGCAACTACTCTGGCCTTTGGGAGTCGCGTTGCAACTGGCGGCACGAAGCGTGACCTCTACCTCAAAATCGTCAAGCGCAGCTTAATCATTTTCGCCATTGGACTATTTCTAAATGGCTTCCCCTACTTTAATATCTCGGAGCTACGAATCCCAGGAGTCCTGCAACGAATCGCCGTCTGTTATCTCTTCGCTTCGATCATATTTATAAACACCAAGATACGAACGCAGCTAGCGATCACAATCGCCTTACTCCTCATTTACTGGCTCCTGTTAGAACTCATTCCAGCACCAGGTTTTGCCGCCGGTGATCTCAGCAAAGAAGGAAGTCTCCCCTCGTTTATCGATCGTGCCGTCCTGGGCAAACACGTTTGGGCCCAGGCGAAGGTTTACGATCCTGAAGGCATTTTGAGCACCATTACAGCGCTGGCTACAACTTTAATCGGAGTGCTCACGGGACACTGGCTGCGAACTAAGAAATCGCCTTACGAAAAAGTGGCGGGCTTGTTCATAGGAGGGGCTGTTAGTGTCGCTGTAGGTTGGGCATGGAATTCTTTTTTTCCAATAAACAAAGCGTTGTGGACTAGTTCATATGTGCTCTTTACCGGCGGATTGGCCCTTGAGTTGTTGGCCGTTTGTTATTGGGTCATCGATATCAAGGGGTATCGCCGATGGGCAAAGCCCTTCGAGATTTTTGGTGTAAACGCGATTGCGCTCTATGTGGGTGCGGGAATAATGGCCGAGTTGCTGGGACTGATCAACGTAACCGGAGCGGAAGGGACCAGGATTTCTTTAGGGTCTTGGATTTACGACAATGTGTTTGCCTCTTGGGCCTCACCTGTAAACGCTTCGCTGGCCTTTGCCATCGTCTTCGTCCTGGTCTGGTTTGGACTCATGTGGATCCTGTATCGGCGCAAGATCTTTATTAAGATTTGATCTGTTGAAATGCTCCGAGAACCCTGGGATCTGCTGTGCCGTTGTGATGTCGACTCAAGACTCCGTTATTGAAATGTTTGGTGCCGAGGGCGGGAGTCGAACCCGCACGACTAAACGGTCAACGGATTTTAAGTCCTTTGAGATCGGTATCACCTAATCTTTCGAAACGATACGAACCAGTATTTTCGGGCCTAGCGGTTGTCAAGGTATCGCTTCGTCTGGTTACGTATCAACACGTCCCGCCACCATCTTAGCCCCATCTTCTCTCCAGTTACCCATGTATCAAAATCAAGTAGCGCCTTAACATGTATCTCCAAATAAGTATCGTGATATCAAGTTAAAGACGCAACAACCAAGATGCAGACGATCAATTGAGCTCGGCGCTTGAGTTCTTCAGGGAGAGCGGTGATCAAAGAAAAGAGGCCATGACTTTGTTGTTTTTGGCGCTAGCCAGTTTCAATCTCGATAAGTATGAAGAGTGCAAAGAGTTCTGTCTCGCTGCCTCAAACATGTTCGACCGTCTAGGTGAATTCTTAAGTTTCGGTGGAGGTTTTGCACCGGCCTCCTATACGCGACTTGCGTATAGACGTAAACTTCCGTATCATTTCGGTGATGAAGTCTGTCTTCATAGAGCTACCGCCATTCGAACGCAATCGGGCTGACTATCTCGATGACGACGCTTTCCGAAAGCTTCAGGGCTTATTGATGTTGAACCCAGAGGCTGGCGATGCGATTCCTGGCACCGGCGGGTTGCGTAAGCTGCGGTTTGCAGACGAAAGGCGTGGCAAAGGCAAACGCGGAGGTCTGCGAGTAATCTATTATTGGTGGAATTCTGGATCGCAATTCTGGCTGTTCACGGTTTACGACAAGGACGAGATGGCCGACTTAACGCCGCTTCAACGCAAAGCGCTCAAAGAAATGATCAAGAAGGAGCTTGAGGCAAGGAGAAAACGATGAAGAGATCAGTTAAAGCCAAGGCGAAGCGTGGCGCTAAGCGTGACCTGTTCGCGGAACTGAGCGAAGGAATAGAAGCTCTCGCCGACGCGCGGCAGGGGAAGAGAACGCTCCGAACTCACGCCGCTGAATACAAGCCAGCGCCGAGCGTCACACCACAGGAGTTAATTCGCGTGCGGAAGAGCTTGAAGATTTCGCGTGCCCTCTTCGCGGTGTATCTGCGGACGAACGTGCGCACACTGGAAAACTGGGAACAGGGCCGCGCCAAACCGAATGCGCAAGCCGCACTACTGATCAATCTCGTCAAGCGATACCCGGACACGGTCCAACGTCTCGCCACAATCTAGGTAGGGTAATTAGCTGGCGCTCGACGTAAGTGGCGTGAAGATTAGTCGCGATGAGCAAAGAAGTAACATTCACCAGGTTCATTCATCCCGACACCGGCATTGTCAGCACCATAATAAAAGACAACAGTCTCTGGCAACCGCTAAGTGATTTTCTCTTCGAGAATGACTTGTGTTTGGCTATTGGTGAGGGTCAAGTTGCCGAATTGAACAGTGACGACAGGCTTCACGCACCATTCGTTGAACTGGTTACGACCGTACCGTCTGCGTTTGTTAAGAGACATGATGTAATTCTCGCTGAAGAGGTCGAAGCATATCCTTACAGACGAACGAAGTCTCTGCTATCGTCGCCAATCACGTCGCTCACCGACAAAGCAGAACTAATCAGGTTCCTGTCATCACCCCAGATCACAAAGGCAAGAGCCGATCAGCGAGCCACTTCCCAAACGTGGGCGAAGCTGATTACGGACTTAAAGTCGAACTTTCCACCTGACAAAAACGGGAAATACACACGTAGCCAAGCGCCCTTGTTCGCCAAGATTCTGACGATTCAGCAGCTGACTGGAGTCCATGACGAATTTTTACGAAGATTCTTAGGGAAGGCGGAAACGATTGACTTTGATGTTTTCCTTTCCGCCCAGATCATGAGCTTTTTTATTTTTTATAAATACTATCTGGCTGGACACGAGCCAAGACCCCCGAATGACTTCGGCGATGCATTTCATCTTCACAGTCTGCCGTATTGCAAACTTGCTTTGATGGAACGGTCAATGTGTGAAGTGCTAAACCAAGTGAAGAAAAACACTGACCTATTAAACGGCGTCGTTGTGACTAACATCGATTTCCTAAAGGACTGGAAATGGCAAGAAGAAGATTAACGACCTCGAATGGTCCTCCGCTCAAAATCGATAGACGTTCAAACGATGATATAGCAAATGACTAAAAAAGAGATTGAACGGTACCACCTCGAACTGTTTCGAGAGACGTGTCCGGATTTCCCTTCGGGCACGATTGTCGATAGCGAAGAGCCGGATTTCTTAGTCGAGAATGGTTCTGCCACAATTGGGATCGAGTTAACTGAGATGTACCGGGAAGCGCCGGAGTCGGGCAGACCAATGCAAGCTTCCGAGAAACTCACAGACGGTCTTGTGGAAGAGGCACGTTCAATTCATGATCTGAGAGGTGGGCCGGTGTTGACTGTCAGGGCGGAGTTTGATCTCGGGTCCAAGTTTGGAAAAGCACGTCGGTCGCAAGTCGCGTCCAATCTCGCTGATCTAGTGCTTGCAAACTGTCCAGATATCGGTGATGAGGTTAAGCTAGAGAATAACTATGACGATTTGGATGTGTTTCCCGAGGAAATAACGAGGATTCGAATTCAACGCTCGCCGTACCGGTCGCGGTCGCTCTGGACTGCGCCACATGCTGCATTCATACCGAGCATGGATGTTGGAATCTTGCAAGAAAGAATAGACGAAAAAAATAAACGCGCTGCGGTTTATCGAAAACGGACATCGGAAATCTGGTTAGTTGTGATCTACAACCTCTCTCTTTCGTTAGCATCTTCTTTCGAGCGCTGCAGCGAAGCCTTTCAGCAGACTTACCGGTCGGATTTTGATCGGACATTTATGCTCGATGCATTCGGGAGGAGTTCAGTTGAGTTAACTACGGTTCGTTAACAGGTTGATGAACTTAGGACCAGGAATTTTTTGTCACGCTATGGTCACGTGACTCGATGAAAATCACTGTCAAAGCATGTCAATGGATGCAAACCAGAACTGCTCTGTAACGGCGGCAAGTTGTAATAAACGTTAAAGTTGTGTGACTCGATGTCACAAAATGCAAAATCCGAAGGGCGCTTTCATAACCCCAAGGTCGGGAGTTCGAGTCTCCCCCCCGCTACCAATCCTTCTGATTTTCCAAGCACTTACAAACGGCTGCACAATGACATTACTGATGCGTGCGATTTTTGCCACAAATCGGTTTATGGTGGTGTTTTCAATTTAAGATAAAGATGCGCACCGAGGTTCAAACCATAGTCAATTCCTTTCGGAATGAATCTGTTTCGCAGGAGACCGGCCTGAGCTTTGATGAGGTTTTTACGCTTCATCACCGGGCTGTCTTCGCGACTGCTCGCGGCGTTGTGCGTGACGCTACTTTGGCGGAGGAGATCACTCAGGAAGTTTTCCTGAAGCTCTATCGACATTTCGAGTCGAAGCCGAATGGCGAATTATTACGGCCGTGGTTGTTGCGCGTCACCTTAAACGAAGCGCGCAATACGCTGCGCGGTCAAAATCGATCGAGGGCCCGCGAAGCTACCTATCAAAAAAACACGGACCCCACCATGCCGCAAGTTGACTACGAACGGCGTCAGGAAGTGGAGACTGCGCGCCGTGCTCTGGATAAGATCAAAGAGCCAATGCGCACTTGTTTGTTGCTGCGGCACCAGGGACTTTCCTATCGAGAAATAGCCCAGACTCTTTCGCTGAAGGAAACCTACGTAGGCAGTCTGGTTGCGAGGGGGCGTAAGGAGTTTGTGCGCTACTACGCGGGGATTGGAGTTAAGTGATGAAAAAGTGCATTGACGAAGGGACGCTCCAGGCATGGTTTGATGGCGAGCTGGATGCGAATGCGGCGGCCGATGTCGCGGCACACTTGCACAGTTGTATTCACTGTGGCGAAGCGGCTCGGACGCTTGAAGTTGAAAACCTAATCCTGTCACAAGGGCTGTCGGCCGAGTTTGTCGAAGCAGTTCCTACTGAACGCCTACGTCAACGCATCAAGTCAGCAGCTTCCGGTTTGCAAGTCACGCCCGTGCCGGCCATCAATGGTTCGTGGGTCAATACCGTTCGCAGTTTATTCCCCTCGTTGCGCACGGTTGCTTACGCGTCAATCGCGGCAGCAATTCTGATCACCGGTATCTTTCTCGTCGTTAACCGAAAGCAAGAAACATCAGCGCCGTCGGTCGAGAAAGTAAAGCCGACAGAAGTCACTGCTCCTAAACCCCAGTCAACATTTGGGCCGCCGAAAGAAGCCGTTGCCGTTGGACCGCCAGGAAGGCTGGCGCCGCCACGCCCAAAACTATCGAGAAGTCGTCGGACGTCTGAACCTGACGCGTTGTCATTGGCGTGGCAAGAGAAACAGTATCGAAGCGCCTTTGCGCAACTGAACGAAGCCATCAAAGCGCAAGCGCCGCTCACGCCCTCACTTCGGTTTGAGTATGAATACAACCTTGCCATGGTTGATAACGACATTATTAACAGCCGCCAGATTGCCCGTAAAAATCCAAAGGACCCCCTGGCTGCACAATCTATGCTGGCCGCTTACCAAAGCAAGATCGATTTGATGAACCAACTAGCTCAGGCGCGGCTCCCCGAGCAATAGACAATGAACAATCGCGCCACGTATTTCAATTCGGTTGCCACAAAAAGTCCGGCGCCGGTGTCCTACTGATCAGAAACCGAAAACCGAATTCGTGAAGGAGATGAAATGAAAAAGGCAGCATTATTAATCGTCATGTTGGCAATCACAGTGGCCGCAATGGCCCGCACTCAAGCCACCATAGTGCTGGAGCACAATGTCTTAACGCCTGAACCGGCAGCGTTCGACCCCATGCAGAAGCCGAAAGGTGATGAACTAACCGAAGAGTTTCATCAGTCTTACCCGCTGTCTCTGACAGGCCGCGTACACATTTCCAATATTAACGGCGATGTTCACATCATGGCTTGGGATCGCAATGAAGTGAAAGTTGACGCAGTGAAGCGCGCTTACAGCGCTGAACGGCTCAGCGAAGCTACTATCGAGGTCACCAACACCCCCGACAGCGTCGTTATCAAGACCAGGTACCCCGAGCGAAATGTGAATTTCGATCAACGCACCAAAGAAAACAACTCAGCCAGCATTGAGTACACGTTGACGGTTCCGCGCGGAGCGCGCATCAGCGGCGTCGAGCTTGTTAACGGATCGCTTGATATCGAAGGAGTTCGGGGCGAAGTGCGCGCGTCATTGGTCAACGGAAAGGTGAAAGCCAGTGATCTGTCCGGTGAAGTAAACCTGTCAACTGTTAACGGCGGCATTGAGGTTAACGCGGCGGGAGTGGCCGAATCCAAGGGCGTTAATCTGAATTCGGTGAATGGTTCGATTGTTTTGAGTGTGCCATCAGGTGCGAGTGCGCAGGTGAAAGCTAGTACTGTGCATGGTCCCATTACCAACGACTTCGGATTAACTGTTGAGGAAGGTCAATATGTCGGCCGGAATCTTACGGGGCAAATTGGCTCAGGCGGACCGCGTATTCGATTGAACAACGTGAACGGTTCGATCTCCATCAAGCGTGGTCTAGCGTTCTAAAAGATGGCGGTGTGAGCCCTCTTTCAGGTTAATTATTTTTATTTCATTGAAATTTTTTCTTAAGCGCATGAGGAAGTCCGAGCAAAAACTCTCATGCGCTTGATCTCTCTTAGGATCGGTCAATAACCGCATTAATCGTGGATCTGGTCCAGCGGCCACCCTCGACGGACGGCGGGGAGGTCGTGCTGACCGGACGCGCTGAAGTGGAGAACTTACAGAAGAGGTTTTCATAGTGACTTCAGTGGGATGGGATTCATAAGCCCAAAGTCGAGAGTTCAGTCTCCCCCCCCGCTACCAAACTGCCGGCCCTGACTCTCCCGGCGCGCTATTTCCTCCTACCAGCTTAAATGTTCAGCGCACGCCCGAGTTAAGTTACTGAACCCACCTCGCTTCTTAAACAACTCTCAAGGGTAAGCCGTTCACGAAACGCTTCACCATCTACGATAATTTTACTTGTCGCCTGACGCTCAAAAGGTGTATTAGAGAAGACTTCCACGAGATGCACCACACTCAGTGAGCTGTCTGTCCGCCAACATCGCAGAATGACCTACCGGTTCTACGATTGTTGGTCCAAACTAACCGCTAAAAAGCCAAATGGTTGGAGCAAAACATTGAAAAGAAAAGTCACCTGGTTGCTACTAACGCTGGTTGTTTTCGTTGGTGCCCTTCTAATCCACACCCAGATCGCATCTTCGAGTTCAATTAATGCCGAGACATCCACACTGGTTCTGCCGTTAACAACAACGTTGACGGTCGATCGAGCGGACGATACGGCCGCTGCAACGAGCTGTACCGCTGCACCGAACGATTGCAGTTTGCGCGGCGCAATCCGTAAGGCCAACACGAATCCAGGAGCGGATCCGGTGGTCATCAACCTGCAAGCGGCGACCACCTACGGCCTTAACCTAACCAATGCCACGCAAGAGAATGCCGCCGCAACGGGCGACCTGGACATTACGACAAGCGTTCACCCGGTGACCATAGTGGGTGCTGGTTCGTCTGGGCCCAATGCCACCACGATCAATGCGGCCATGCTGAATACCGCGACCAGGCGCGACCGCGTATTTCATATCACCGGGTCGAATGTCAGAGTTATCTTGCAGGGCGTGGTAATTCGAAATGGCCAGGCTGCCGACGACGGCACCAGCGGCGCGAGCACCAATCCCACTGCGCAAAACACTAATCGTTTCGGTGGGTGCATTCTTAACAGCGGCGGCAGCCTCACGCTTGAAAACGTTGTGGTCCAGTCGTGCCAGGCAATAGGCAAAGGCGACAGCCTCGTAAACGAACACACCACTCTCGACGCCGCGGGCGGCGGCCTTGCCAGTCTCGGAGCGACCGGTAACGTCAACGTTACGGATAGCACATTTACGGGTAACTCCGCCGTAGGCGGAAACGGCGGCAACTTCAACAACGGCGCCGGGTCAAATGCGAAGGGTGGCTCGATTTATTTCGAGGGCGGCACGCTTAACATTACGGAATCGCGAATTCTGTCGAGCAACGCAAACGGTGGGATGGGTGGAAATGGCCCGGGTAACCAACAAAACGGAGGGATGGGCGGAACTGCACACGGTGGTGGGGCTTACGTTGGCGGCGGCGCCGTTAACATCACCAACTCCACCTTCAGGAGTTGCTCCGCAACAGGAGGAAATTCCGGCACGGGGCAGAACGGCACTAATGCCGGCGCCGACAGCGGCGGCGGCGGTCTCTTCAGTCTCGGTAATGCGACTGTCACCAGCTCAACATTTGAAACGAATAGCGCCAAAGGCGGCACGGCCGGGAACTCCTTTGGGCCGGACTGCTTTGGTGCTCATCAGTCTGGCGACGGCGGTGCCGCGCGGGGAGGCGCCATCCTGGCAGAGGCCGGCAGCGCGATCATCAACACCGCAACCTTTGCCGGCAATTCTGCCAGGGGTGGTAACGGCGGTAATGGCGGAAAAACGAACGGCGGTGGGCCCTGCGCTCAGACCTCACACGGCGCCGGCGGCCTTGCCCATGGCGGCGCAATCACCAACACCAATGCGGCCACGCTCAATATCAAACACGCTACCATTAGTCTTAACAATGCTCAGGCTGGCAACACCGGTGTCAACCAGGGCGGAGCTAACCTTCCGCCGCGACTCGTAGCTGAAGGAACCGGCGGCGGCATTCGCGTTGGCGCCGCGAGCGTGACTTTGCAAAACACAATCATTGCCGGCAACACCGCCGCCAATGGTCTCGGCGACATAAACGGCGCTCCAACTCCCGGCCCAAACGTGGACGGAACTATTAGCAGCAACGGCCACAACCTGCTTGGGGTTGCCACTGATGCCGGCGGCTTCAATGCCACCGGCGACAAGACCGGGGCCAACGCGATGCTAGCTGCGCTCGCAGACAATGGTGGTCCAACTAAAACGATGGAGTTGCTGGCCGGCAGTGCCGCGATTGACTCGGGTGTGGCGGCTGGAGCTACGTTGGATCAGCGCAGCCTACCGCGAACCGTCGACGATCCTGGAGTTGCCAACGCTCCCAAGAGCGACGCCACCGACATTGGCGCCTTCGAACGCCAGCCAAGTCAGCCTCGTTGCACCCTCTGCTGTCCAAACAACATTAGCGTGACCGCCGACCGCGGAAAGCGTGGTGCGGTTGTCACTTACCCTGAACCTTCGGGAAGGGGTTGCCTCAGAATTAAGTGTGACCGTGCTTCGGGAACACTCTTCCCGTTGGGAGAGACTGTAGTTACCTGCAACAGCTCGGCTGGGCCAGAGTGCAGTTTCAAGGTCACAGTTACAGGCACAGGCACAGGCCCGATGATACGACGCAGGCAATGATCTGAATGCGACGTCGGCGACAATTGATGTGACAACATTGGGTGATGGACCACATCACGCCGTCGTGTTCTCAGGGCAGATCATTTTCGTGGCAACACGCCTTTGATCGGATTCGCCAACCATTGTTCACGAACGGGATAGTCAGGCCACCTGGCGCAAACTTTGCCGACGCGTTAACCAGCGTCGATTTGGGCGCGCCTGACTACCTTCGCGCGCTTCATCAACACGCACAATATTGCGCGGCGCTGGAGCGTTGTGGATTGACGCTCAGGCATTTGGAACCTGACGAGCGGTACCCAGATTCGACGTTCGTTGAAGACACTGCGGTGCTGGTCCAGGTCCATTCCCCTAGCCAAGCCTCTATTTCGTGCGCCATCCTCATGCGACCCGGTGCTGTCACTCGCGCCGGAGAAGTGGCTAGCATGGCAAAGGTGCTTTCCCGGTTTTCTCCCAACATGCATGCGATTGAACCTCCAGGCACGGTGGATGGTGGCGACATTTGCGAAGCTGAAGACCATTTCTTCATCGGCATCTCCACGCGAACAAATGAGGCGGGCGCGCGGCAACTGCAAAAGCTACTGGCCTTATACGATCGCACTTCCAGCTTCGTCGATATACGAGGGATAAATGGCATTCTGCATTTGAAGAGTGGCGTTTCCTACCTCGGCGATGGCCGGTTGGCGGTGATCGACGTTCTATCGGAACTAGAAGATTTCCAGGATTACGATCTGATCCGCCTGGACGCGGGCGAGGAGTACGCCGCCAATTGTGTTCGCTTGAACAATCACATCCTGATTGCTGCCGGTTACCCCCGCTTCGAGAAGTCGTTGCGAGAGCTGGGTTATGAGACCATTGCGGTGGAGATGACCGAGTTTCAAAAGATGGACGGCGGGCTGAGTTGCCTGTCGCTGAGGCTTTGATCCGACAAACTTCAGCCCGTCGTTGAACTGCGACAAACCGAAACTTGACGAACAATTTTATGGTTTCATTTGAGGTTGCTCGCCGAATTTACCCGCGAGCCCGGTCAGGTATCTTTCCATGAAGGTGGTGTGGCCGATCACATACTTCGACACGAAGCGAAAGATAGGGTTTGAAACTTTCCCGATTTCTGTGATTCTGATCGAGCTACCTTCGGGGGTTGGGGTGATGTCGATCTCCCAGCGGCCGCTAAAGGGTCCTTCAAGATCTGTGAGCTCACGAACCATGCGCGTGGGAGGTTTCGATTCCGTTGTTATCAACGCGACAGTATTCCCATCCTTGTAGTTCTCCTGCCACACAGGCTTGCCATCGCGTTCGCCGAGCGAGGTGACGCTGGCGACGTCGGCGCGCCAGCCGGGCTCATTAGCGTGGTCGTTGATCGTATCCCAGATAACCTGCGGTTGTTGCTTCGTCACCAAAGTACGGGACGCGTGATGTTCCTCCGGCAGCATCAAACCCACAACCAGCACCACCAAAATCAGAACCACCAGGACGGCTACAAAGAGGAGAAGTAGACGCTTAAGCTTTCTCATGTACTGTTTGACTGCAAGAGCGGTCTTCGTCGTTGCTCGAATAATTCAGAACCGGGAGCGGTAGCGACCGGGTCAAGACTTAACGTTGCAACTCGAAGCTTTCAAATAATCTGCAAAGCCACAGATTTTCTTTAACCCGGTCGCTACCGCTCCCGGTTCTGAATTATTCCGGCACAATCAACTATGAATACACCGCCGATGCGGTTGCGCGCTGCGTAGGCGACTTCAGAGTTTACCGCGTTAACTGCCGATACTTAATCCGATGCGGTTGTTCAGCCGCAGCGCCGAGGCGTTCCTTCTTGTCGGCCTCGTATTCGGAATAGTTTCCCTCAAACCACACGACTTTGCTGTCGCCCTCAAACGCAAGCATGTGCGTCGCGATCCGATCCAGAAACCAGCGATCGTGGGAAATTACAACTGCGCAGCCGGCGAAATTTTCCAGCGCTTCCTCGAGCGCGCGCAACGTGTTCACGTCGAGATCATTGGTGGGTTCGTCCAGCAGAAGAACATTCGCGCCTTCTTTCAACATCTTCGCCAGATGCACGCGATTCCTTTCGCCGCCTGACAACATGCCCACTTTCTTTTGTTGATCCGATCCTGAGAAATTGAAACGAGCCACATACGCGCGGGAGTTAACTTCACGCGTGCCGAGCTTTAGCAGGTCCGTTCCACCAGTAATCTCTTCCCAAATCGATTTATTCGGATCAAGTGTGCGGCTTTGGTCCACATAAGCGAGCTCCACCGTTTCGCCAAGCCGAATCGTGCCGCTGTCCGGTTTCTCCTGACCGGCGATCATCCGAAATAATGTCGTCTTGCCGGCGCCGTTTGGTCCAATCACTCCAACGATTCCGCCGGGGGGAAGGGCGAAGGTCATATCTTCAACCAGGAGCTTGTCCCCGTATCCTTTGTTTACTCCGGCCGCTTCGATCACCACATTGCCGAGACGCGGGCCCGCGGGAATATGAATCTCCAAATCTTCGCGCCGTTTCTCAGATTGTTGTTCGAGCAACTGTTCGTATGCGTTGACCCTCGCTTTGCCCTTGGCATGACGCGCCTTCGGCGACATGCGAATCCACTCGAGTTCGCGCTGCAGGGTTTTCTGTCGTTCGCTTTCCGACTTCTCCTGTTTGCGCAGTCGCTCCTGTTTTTGTTCCAGCCACGAAGTGTAGTTTCCTTTGAAGGGCAGGCCCTCGCCGCGATCGAGTTCCAGAATCCATCCGGCCACGTTGTCGAGAAAATACCGATCATGAGTTACGGCGATGATTGTGCCCGGATAACTTTGTAAGTGATGCTCCAACCAGGCTACCGATTCCGCATCGAGATGATTGGTGGGCTCATCCAGCAGGAGGATGTCCGGCTTTTGCAGGAGCAAGCGACACAACGCGACTCGACGACGTTCGCCACCTGATAGAATCTTGACCGGCGTCTCCGGAGCTGGACAACGAAGCGCGTCCATGGCCATCTCGAGTCGCGAATCGAGATCCCAGGCGTCAGCGTGATCCAGTTTTTCCTGCACTTCGCCCTGCCGCGCGAGTAGTTTGTCCATGTCTTCGTCAGACATCTCCTCGCCAAACTTCGCGTTGATTTCGTCAAACTCCTTCAGCAGTCTGACAGTGTCCTGTACAGCTTCTTCCACGACCTCGCGCACCGTGCGCGCGTCATCGATCAGCGGTTCCTGCTCAAGAAATCCGACAGTGTGGCCCGGCGAGATTACGGTCTCGCCATTAAACTCCTTGTCAACGCCGGCGAGTATCCTCAGCAACGACGACTTGCCCGATCCGTTAAGGCCGATGACGCCGATCTTTGCGCCGTAAAAATATGAAAGGTAAATGTCTTTGAGGACCGGCTTCTTGTCGTAAAACTTGCTGACGCCGACCATCGAATAAATAACTTTGTTTGGTTCAGTGCTCATAAGTTGAAAATCATTGCCTTGTTTGCAGAAGTCTATCCACAGATTACACAGATTACGGCGATTTCAAAAAGAGGCCGCACTGAGAGATGAGGCAACAGGCGTCAACGCTGGTTGTCAAACGCTGTCGCTAAAACTGCGGATAACGGTTTAAAGCGTTGTATATACGGGCGTAGGCTACACGTTGGTTGAACCGAAGCGTTCAGCTGACCGAGCTTTTGCCTTGGCAGCTTCTAGGTCGCGATCGCGCGGCGGAGCATTTGTCACCAACGAATCCAGGAGTTCGTGCGCAGCTTGCGCCACCTGTTCCACGGCGTGATTGAACACGGCTTCGTTGGTTTTGGAAGGCTTGTTGAAGCCACTGAGCTTGCGAACGAACTGCAGCGACGAAGCGCGAATCTCTTCGTCAGTCGCGGGTGGTTTGAAGTTGTGCAGAGTCTTAATATTTCGACACATCGTAGTCACTCACAATCATGAAGGTTTGAACTGAACTTTGACCCACATAGAATAGATCAAAGCGAGACGAAGTCAGAACCGTCCAAAGTCCAAAGTCTATAGTCCAAGTCAGCTTGATGGTGCATTAGACGTTCGATGAACCTCGATACGGACTCCATGCCGCACGTCTGCCTACGTACCCGTGTCGCTCTCATCATGTGATGCGTCATCTACCCGTAACCCGCGAGTGCGCATCTCAATAAGTGGACCAATAATCCGCCAGTATCGTTCCGGGAAAAGACGGTGGATGACATTGATCTGTTTGGCGTCCGGCCCGATCAAGATGCGCGTCTCTCCCTGCAATACGCCGTTCACGATCCGATCGGCAGCGCGCTCCGGCGTCGTGCCGGCAAGCACATCAAATATTGCCGCAAACTCCTCACGCTTGCCCGTTCTGGTGTTGGCGCCGATCCTGCTTGTCTTGGCAATCCCGGTGCGAATCCCACCGGGGTGGACGTTCGAAACTTGAACACCGGTCCCAGCGAGCTCATGACGCAGCGCTTCGGTGAAGCCACGCACGGCAAACTTGCTCGCGGCATAAGCGGCTTGGCCCGGAGGCGCAATCATGCCAAACACGCTCGACAGATTAACGATGTAAGCTTTCTCCCGCGCCTTTAGCAGCGGCAGAAAATATTTAACGCCATAAACCATACCCCAAAAATTGATACCCATGATCCACTCGATGTCAGCAATAGATACTTCCTCAACATCGCCGCAAAGTCCCACGCCTGCATTGTTGATTAGCCAATCAACACGTCCAAACTGCGCCAACGTGGCACTCGACAGCACCTCCATCTGACGCCGGTCAGCAACATCAACAGTGTGGGTGGCGACTTCGCAGTCGTTTGATCTCAACGCGTGCGCCACCACGTCGAGCCCGCCTTTGTTGATATCTGCCAGGCACAATCGCAGACCTTGCGCAGCTAGTCGCTCTGCGAGGGCTCGTCCGATACCAGTAGCCGCTCCGGTAATTACAGCGACCTTCTTTTCACTTTCATTCATATTGGATTCGGCTGAAACGGTTTTAGAACTCTCGCACCAACCTTGAGTGTGAGCATCGTAGTCTTCATCGCGATTGCTTGTGAAGCAAAAACGAAGCAGAAGTCGACCGCAGGGAGACCATTCGATCTGGCTGCGATTCGCGGCCCTTCCGGCGCGGGCTACTGCTCCCGAAAACCTTGACAAGCTGCGCGGCCAGTCAATAAATTCCGCATCGCATACCATTTTCACGTCCGCGAGGCTAACGCCTCAGAAGGAGATCGCAATGAGTTTCATGTCTTTCCGCCGCACCCCTGTCGCTTGTCTGGTTGTTTTGGCGTCGCTCCTCGTTATGGTGCCGATTGTGATGCACGCTGCAAGCACGCCGGCCGCGCCCACCGTGCTCGAGGCCTGCATCAATCCCGGCAACGGAGGCATGCGGCTCGTGAACGCCAGCACGGCTTGTCATAACAACGAAACCCGCGTGCAATGGAACGTAGAAGGACCGGCAGGTCCGACTGGCCCCACCGGGCCAACTGGTCCCACGGGCCCAACTGGCCCCACCGGGCCAACTGGTCCAACAGGCCCAACAGGCCCAACAGGCCCAACTGGCCCGACGGGACCGACAGGACCAACCGGTCCGGCAGGGCCTCCAGGACCGTCCTCGGGTGGTGCGCCCTACGTTTGGATCTGTACACCAGCGAATTTTCCAAATTCAGGTTCTAACAGCAGGGCCGACGTTTATATTCACAACGGGAGCGCCGTTACCGCCAACGTTACCGTTAATATTTTGGACAGAGATGGCGCAGTTTTGACGGGCCATACGGTTCCGGGAAGTGCCACCACCTATCCGGGAGACGCCGCGCCCGTTCCGCTCGCACCATCGGCCACGAGAGACTTCGAATTCTTGATGCCAATTTTCCCGCCGCCAGGCAATGTCTTTACCGACGTGGCTTACACTGTGAGAGTCGTTGCTGACCAGCCCGTCGTAACCTCGTCGAATTTCCAGTTTGACGGCAGGATGCCAAATCAGTGTAGCCTCTTACCGAAATAGGATTGCGATGCCATCTGCAGATTGCGCAGATTACGTGAATTCGTTAAGAACGTTATGGAAGCGCCTTATCGAAATGCCGTGATCTGTGTAATCTGTGGACAGTATGAAGATCAAGGTGGGGACATCAGGCTTTGGCATCGCCCAGGCGAAATACACTCAACTATTCTCGTGCGTCGAAGTCCAGCACACCTTCTACCAACCACCAAAGATTTCCACCCTCGAACGCTGGCGTGCGGCCGCCCCTCCCGACTTTGAGTTTGTGCTGAAGGCCTGGCAGCTGATCACGCACGATGCCAGAAGTCCTACCTACCGGCGATTGAAGAAAAAGCTCACTGCCCTTCAAAGGGAGGAAGCCGGGTACTTTCGGCTTACACCGATTGTTGAGGAGGCCTGGGAAACAACGCTCGCGAGTGCGGTAGCTTTGCGCGCGCGCACCATCTTGTTTCAATGTCCCGCGAGCTTCAAGCAGACGAAAGAAAACATTGCCAACCTGAAGAACTTCTTCCGCAGTATCGTTCGACCCGTCAACATCCCCAACCTCAACTTCGCCTGGGAACCGCGCGGCGATTGGAATCTGACGGTCGTTAAGAGGATTTGCGAGGACCTGAACCTGTGGCATGCAGTGGACCCTTTTACGGCGACGAGCGTCACGCCCGACAAAATCTATTTCAGGCTGCACGGCAGAAGCGGTTGGCGATACGAGTATGACGAAGAGGAGCTATGTGAGTTAGCCGCGATCTTAATCAGACAGGCAACCGAACCCCGGCTCGTCGGAGTATCGAACAGCTTGACTAATATCGTTGCGCCTTACGTTTTCTTTAACAATGCTCGCATGACGACAGACGCTTTGCGGTTTCGTTCAATTGCTGAAGAAGGCGCCAGCGAATGAGTCTTACGCATCGCCCCCGAAACTCAGTGCCAGCAACACCATTAGCAGCACGAACAGGATCGCAGTAACGAAGAGTGCGATTTTCCAGAAACTGTATGGCCTGTCTCCCTGAATTTCACCAGTCCGCCCGTTGACTACGATCTGGTAGACCTTGCTGTTAAAGCGATAGGCTCCGGCATAAACCGGCAGCAACAAATGCTTGAAAGTAATACCGGAATAATGTGTAGAAACGTTGTGAATCCGCTGTTCGTCTCCGCCGATGTCGGAGCGCACGTCGCCTTGAATCACATTTGCGGTTACCAGTTTCACACGTTCGAAACCCTGCGCCAGATCCACCTGATAGCGCTGCGCCCTGAAGCCCGAAAGAAAAGCCGGATCGTAAGGTCTCAGCTCGTCGAGGTCCCATGGGTTGAGCGCCTCAAGACGATTCAAGGCCAGTGACGTAGTGGCCGGAACCAGGATGTCGTCAAACCAGCGGGTAACCGTTCCGGAAGCGGAATGCCAACGGGTATGGCGCACCTGTCTCGTTCGGGTAACCTGATTTCCTTTTGAGTCCGTATCTGAGTAAGTTTCGGTGACGTAGTAATGTTCGCCGCGTTCGCCCGTGTAATAGCTCGTGGTGTTCGTGTCGTAGGTCCAGAAGGGAATATAGATGCCGTGGATTGCATCGGGGCGGGCAAAGTGTTTGAGCGCATTCGGCGCGAACCACCTTGAGCTCAGCCATTGACGCAGCGCGCCGCTTGCTTGTGGTTGCGTGATGCAGAAAGGCAGCACGCCCTCCGGCGCGAGGATCGGGTCAGCTGATTTTGGCTGGGCGACAATTTGCACTCCGCAGAAGTCACATTGGCGCGCGACCTCCGGCGGGGTGAAGGTAACGGTCGCGCCGCAACTCTGACATTGGACATCGAGCGCGTTTGCTGCCAGCTGGTCCAATTGGTCCGGCCTGATGATCAGGTATTGTTCAAACGACCGCTCCTGAATCTGGTCCGCGCTGGTCGGGATGGCTTCCTTGTGGCCGCAATGAGCGCACGACAGGAACCCATCCTTTGGTTCGTAAACTAGATCAGCGCCGCAAGCGGTGCAGGGGTAGCGATGAATCTTTTCAGGAGACTGTGTTGTTTGCATTAATTTGTATGTGGGCAGGAAAGAATCGCCCGCAGAAACATAAGAATAACGGTGAGCAAGGATAACGCGCCAGCATTCTTACTGCGTTAAGCCCTGCACGCGTTTTGCCAAAGTGGCATCACCGAACTTCTCCGCCATCCTGGCAAAGGCCTTGGTTGGTCCTTTCCAACGCAGTTCCTCGATGTCTTCGAAAAGTGGCGCATCGATTCGCAGCGTTGCCAATGTCTTGAAGAGCAGGGCACTCGCGAGATTGTCGGCACTTAGCGTTCCGGATGGAAACTTTTCAATGGGGCCGTGGCGGTTCAAAAGTGTGGCGGCCGTTTTTGGACCGAGGCCCGGAATGCCGGGATAACCATCAGCGGCGTCGCCAACCAGCGCCAGATAATCCGCAATGTGCTCGGGCGATACGCCGAACTTGACCTTCACGGCATCAGCATCTCGAATCACGCCGCTACGCCGATCGATTTGGACCACCCGCTCGCCCACGACACACTGCGCGAGATCTTTATCCGGCGTCCAGATACAGACCTTTTCCACTCGCTTATCCTGAGCGGCGAGATGCGCCGCGGATGCCAGCGCATCGTCAGCTTCATAATTGATCATGGGCCAGACGGCCACACCCATCGCCACCAGAGCCTCTTCGAGCGGATGAAACTGGGCCAGCAGGGCGGGCTCGATACCGGCGCCGGTTTTGTAGCCCGGCCACAGTTGATTGCGAAACGATTCGATGACGTGATCAGTGGCAACACCAAGGTGCGTGGCATCGTCTTCGATCATTTTCGCAACCATGCGGAGCAAGCCCGTGATTGCGCCGTATGGCGGATCGGTTTTCTTGAAACGACGGATACCGTAAAAGTGACGAAAGAGTTCGTAGGTACCGTCGATGAGATGGACGATCATTGATCAGGAGACAGGAGAACACAGAAGTCAGAAGTCAGAAGTCAGAAGTCAGAAGTCAGAAGTCAGATCAGCTTAGCACATTGCACCAGTTACACAGCGGTCATTACTGCTCAGCGCTCAGCACTCAGTACTGAGTGTCTAGTTTTCTTCGAGCACAGATAGGATGTTTCCCGCTGGGTCTTTAAACCAGGCGATGTTTGGACCTTCGCCCTCAGCAGCGCCGCGGAAGACTCCTTTCTCATCAGTCTTGATCTCGCCCGTATAGGATTCGAACTGAACACCCAGCGTCTTAAGATCATCGACCGCTTTATCGATATCCTCGACCGGAAAGTTTAGAACTGTGAAGCTGGCCGGCGTGTGGTTTGGTTTTGGGTAAATGAATACCTGACCGCCGCCGGCGATCTGCAAAGCCAAACCTTCATTCGTTTCTGAAACTTCCAACCCGAGAGTTTGACCGTAGAATTCCTTTGCTTTGCTTAAGTCGTCTGCGGAAAAACTCGAGTATGCTTTCGTCTCTTTGAACATTTAAAACTCCTCCTCGCTAATAACAGTTTGCTTGTAACAGTTTGCTTGAGATCAGGCGTCGACGATCACTTTGAAACCGCCGTAGGCCATGCGATTCACGTCGAACGGCATTGCACCCTTCTTCATCATCTTTGCCAATCGCGGATCTTTCATCACCTTGGCATTTACGGCGTCGCGGTGTGCGCGCGACTTGTAAACAATCCAGGCGAAGACCACCGTCTCGTTGCGTTTCGCTTTAACCGTGTCGGGGAAGGGCATTCCCATTTTGACCTTCAGATCGTCCCCGACGCACTCACGATATTCCAAAGCTCCGTGTTCCATCCAAACCTTACTAGCCTGCTGCGACATGCGGCGATAAGCAGATACATTTTTCTTTGGAACAGGTATTACAAATCCGTCAACGTATTTCATGATCGATTCTCCTTAAGGTGAATTCATTAACTCAAAAATGAAGCCGCACACAATTAGCGCGGAGCGACGGGCGCGAGCTTCGTCCGTCCATAGATGACAAATAACAAGAGGAGGCAAACTATCAGCGGAAACAGCGCCGGCGCCATGGGCCCGCTTGAGAGTGTGATCACCACGGCGCCAATCATGATTATCAGCAGACCTGCTGCCGCCAATGGCGTTAGCCCTGGACGGATTCGCAGAAGCCCGGGCAGAATGAGGCCGAGGCCGCCAAGTAATTCAGCCACGCCGATAAACCGCAAGAGCATTCCCGGCAATGGTGTTTGACCGGCCTGGCGCGCCATGTCATGCATCACTTCTATTGACATCACCAGTTTTGTCCCGCCGGCAAACACAAAAAGCAGTCCGAGTAATATCTGTATAATCCAGAGCACGTAAGTCATTGATCTGTTTCCTCCGCAAAATTGTGAAGTTAGGGTTTGACCTCTTCCTCTGTCATCTGCGCTCTTAACCGATCCTCTTGTTCTCTTAGTTCGGGCGTGAATTCGTCACCGAAATCTTCCGCCTCGAAAACTTGACGGATTTCGACCTCGGGTTCGTCATTCGGCATAGGATTAGGGCATCGCTTGAGCCATTCGATTGCGTCATCCATCGACTTTACCTGCCAAAGCCAAAAGCCGGCCACCAGTTCCTTTGTCTCGGCAAAGGGCCCGTCGGTTACCGTGCGCTTGTCGCCTGAGAATTTGACTCGCACGCCTTTAGAACTGGGATGTAGCCCTTCTCCCGCAAGCATCACGCCAGCGTTCACCAGCTCTTCGTTGTACTTGCCCATTTCCGTCAGCAGTTTTTCGTCTGGTAATACTCCCGCCTCGGATTCCTTATTCGCTTTTATCAGCACCATGACTCGCATCAGTGATTTCTCCTCGATTATTTAGTTTTAGAGCGGTCCAGCGTTTTTGCCTGAAGAAATTCGCTCTCTTACTTGATAGTCGAACGAGCGACCCGAAGATCGACAACCTGGTTGCATTTTCTTTTTAGTATAACTGCCCGCAGCGAAATCTCGATATAGTTCCCTGGGTCGTCGGCAACTTAATGGCTACTTGTCGTGAAGGTT
Source organism: Pyrinomonadaceae bacterium (assembly GCA_035557535.1). Lineage (GTDB taxonomy): Bacteria > Acidobacteriota > Blastocatellia > Pyrinomonadales > Pyrinomonadaceae > PSRF01. The sequence continues at coordinate 90,034 of DATMDU010000062.1, read as the reverse complement.
GTACTCATGATGGAATCTGAACGTTCGCTGTTAGTGTTGAAACTGATGCTTTCAAAATCTTTGCGGTAAATGAAAATCTCCCCAGTCACCCTCGAAGCCAATCACGTGAGGCTGGAACCATTGCTGCGCGAGCATGCAGATGCATTAGTTGCCGCGGCGAGCGATGGCGAGTTGTGGAATTCCACCGTCACTGTGGTCCCATCCCGCGAAACGATCTCAGCCTATCTCGACGCCGCGCTGAAGGCACAAGCTACGGGGCGCGAACTTCCGTTTGTAATTCTCCAGAAGTCTTCCGGTCTGATTGTCGGCACCACACGTTTTTACGACATCGATACCGAAAACCGGACCGTCGAAATTGGTTACACGTGGCTGGCGGCGAAAGCACAACGCACGGCCGTGAATACCGAAACGAAACTGTTGCTGTTGACCCACGCGTTTGAATACTGGCGTTGCATCCGCGTGTCTTTAGTTACTGACGTGCTGAATGTGCAATCGCAAAAGGCAATTTTGCGAATCGGCGCCAGGCAGGAGGGAATCTTTCGCAATCACCTCATCATGCCGGACGGCCGTTATCGCGACTCAGTTTGTTTCAGCATCATCGAATCGGAATGGCCTGAGGTGAAGGCCGGGCTCGAGGCGAGGGCCGAAGAAAGCTAGTAGGCCCAGAAGCGGAGCAGGTGCAAAGTAAGCTTACATGATCATCCTTCAGCAAAACATCGCCCAATCCTTTCAATCTCCGCTCGTTCGCGTTTTGCTCGTCGCGATCGCGATTGGGTTGTTATACGTGTTGTGGCGCGAGGTCAGGAAAATACCGGCGAAGCTGTTCACACTAATGGCGACGGCATTCGTGGACATGCTCGGGTTGTTGATGATCATCCCGCTGCTGCCTTTTTACGTAAAGACATTGGGCGGCGACGGAGTAAATGTGTTGGGGCTGCACTTTGGTATCGGCACCATCATGGGCTTCATCGTCGCCTCTTTCACCGTGGCGCAGTTGGTAAGCGCGCCGATGTGGGGGCGGTTTTCTGATCGCGTCGGACGACGGCCGACGTTGCTCATAGCGTTGGGCGCCTCAGCACTTGCGTATCTTATTTTCGGTTTTGCCCACTCGTTGCTGGTCCTTTTCCTGTCGCGTTTGGTCCAGGGGGCCGGCGGCGGCACGGTCGGAGTGATCCAGGCATATGTAGCCGACTCGACTGATCCGAAAGATCGCGCGCGCGCACTCGGCTGGCTTTCAGCAACCACAAACCTCGGCGTTGCGCTGGGGCCAGTGCTTGGTTCATTCGCGATCACGTTGGGAACGCGCGATCTGATGCCGGGATCGGCTACGTTGCAAATGGGCCACGCGGCTCCCGGAATAATCGCCGCCGGACTCTGCCTGCTAAATATGGTCTTCGTCGCCCGGTATCTGAAAGAATCGCGGGATTTCACTGAGCAGCCACAGACAGATGAAAAACTCCAAACATCGCGCCAGGCTACCTGGCGAGTGATCTCGAATTCAGGCGAACCGTCGTCGCGTCTGATCTGGATCTATGCGATTTCAATCGGAGCCTTTCAGGGAAGCTTTTCCGTGCTCGCCCTGTTTCTCAATGCACGCTTTCAGGTTACCGAACTGACCATCGGTTATTTTTTCATGTACGTCGGCGCGATTTCCGTCTTCACGCGCGTGCTCCTACTTGGTCGTGCAGTTGATTGGCTGGGAGAGGCGAACCTCTCGCGTCTGGGCATCGTGCTCTTAGCGGCTGGAGTGGTCGGTATGCCGCTTTCACAAGACCTGTGGATGCTGGCAATCGCGGCGGGACTGATTCCACTGGGCACCGCCTTCACATTTCCTTGCGTGACGGCGCTGCTGTCGAGAGTTACGGCCACGCGGGAACGCGGACTTTACATGGGACTCCAACAAACTTACGGAGGAATGGCTCGAATCATTGCGCCGCTTTTCTTTGGTTGGGCTTTTGACTCGATTGGAGTATCCGCCCCCTATTACTTCTCGTCGGCTTTTATCCTCGGCACTTTGTTTCTCGGCTTTGGGTTGGATCAGTATGCGAGGCCGGATCGGAAACAGAAATCCTAGGAAGCGAATCATGCGCGATATTGCGAGCAAATTAGACCTTTAGGCAATTCAATGCCTGGGTGCTACAATCCGCCGCGCCCTACTTACAATTCTCGAACAACCAAGACTTACCACTAATACAAATCCGAAGGACACAAAATGAATAAAGCGTTAGTTTGCGGCTTGACCGCAGCTTTACTCGTCACTGGTGCGTGCTCGTCCGCGAGCACTCCTCCAGCGGCGACAGCCACCCCTACACCTCCCCCGGCGACTGCCGCAGCAACGCAGCCGACTGCTCCTGCCGCCGATACTGCGGGAGCTCAGGACTTCACTCTCGTTAATGCAACCGGCGTGGAGATCGATAAGGTCTTCATTTCACCGCATGATTCCGACGATTGGGAAGAGGACATCCTCGGCCAGGACACCCTGCCCGATGGCCAGAAGGTGGACGTAAAATTTAATCGCGCCGAAAAGTCAGCGCTGTGGGATTTGAGAGTAGAGGACAGCAAGGAAAACAGTATCGAGTGGGAGAATCTAAACCTGCTCGAGATTTCCAAGCTGACGCTCAACTACAAAGATGGCAAGGCAACCGCGCTCGCCGAATAACGGGGCATAGCTTCCACGCTGAGATCGAATCCCCGCAGAGCGCGCTTTCACATGCCTTCATCGAGGGAAGCGTGTCCTGCGGGAATTTTCTACAAACCAAAACCAATTAAGTAAAGGATTTTAGAGGAACATGAACAAACTAGCATCGAACAAAAATCGAAAGTTGAAAGCGCTTTTTGCAGTTGTGGCGTTGGCCGTAATGGTCGTTCCTGTGGCATTCGCGCAGGGGACGCAAAACTTTGTTTCGGCAGCCAGCCAAAACAAGCAGGACTTCACGTTGCACAATGAAACGGGACAGGAAATTAAGGAAGTCTACGTTTCTCCGACTGCAGCTGATGAATGGGAAGAAGACATTCTCGGGACCGACACGCTCGCGTCAGGCGATAGTGTGGATATTTCCTTCACCCGCCGCCAGGAAGACATGTGGGACGTCAAAGTGGTTTTCCGAAGTGGAAAGAGCAGCATTTGGACGAAGCTCAATCTCTCACAGATCACCGACGTCACCTTGTCCTTTAAGAATGGCAAGCCCTGGGCGACCTGGAAAAACGGCGACCAGTAAAGACAGCTATTCGCGGATTGCACAGATTCCGCAGATCCGAACGGTTCAACCGCCCAGCAAAAGTGGCAGGAGCAGTAGGCACATATGCCTTTTGCTCCTGCCTTTTGTTACTGCTGCGGATTCAAATCTACGGCCGGTCAGAGGGACCTTAGAAAAACTGATTATCATCCGCCGATGGTCCATAAAGAGCCGGAACCTTCGCTCCCATCAAACGCAGGTAAACTGTCATCTGTCCGCGGTGATGCGACCAATGATTAATCGTGTCCTGGATAAACACGTAGCGTGGCGATTCCATCACAACCTGGCCGCGCGCGAGCAACTTCCACGACGTATGTAGATGCTCGTCGCTGGTCTTCGCCAGAGCCGAGCGCGCATCTGCGGCAGATTTGTCGAGGGCCTCAATCAAGGCAGCGCTGGTGTCCAGCTTTTTCTGTTCCATGCTGGAACCCTCCGCCGGCGCCACGTCCAATTCCGCCTGATTGATCTCCATCGCAATCCACATCGGTATCGTAGCCACCATGTTTGCGAGATACCCGAGAATCATCGACTTGTCATGCGGCTTCCAGTCGTACTTGCCCTCGGGCACTTCCGCAAGTGCTCGGCGCGAGCGGTCCACTTCGCGGTCTAATTCTTCAAGTAAATACTCCGTCAATTTCATGCTCGTCTCCCTCATCGAGATTATTAAGGTAAGTTTTGCCGGAATTTCTGGTGCATCGATCTCGGTAAGTCTATCATCCCTGAATGGAACAAACTCTGCTTAGCAAGTGATCAGCTTGTGTGTAGCAGATCCAAGGTCGCAGGCGGTGGAAGCGTTCGATACTGGAGATCACGCCGACGCACCGCCAGGGTAGCCAATTACCCGCTGCACTCCGCATCGTCTCCCTGATCTTCTCAACACTTCAAAACGCCCGCTTAAAGGAGGATCCTCAAATGCAAATACAGATTCTACCAGCTCTACGCACGCTCTTCATGGTGATGATATCTACGCTGGCCCTGGTTCTCTACTCAACTTCAGCATCAGCCCAGTACTCCTCTTATTTCGTCGCTAACCTGGACGGCGCGCAGCAAGGAACATCTTCGCCCGGTACCGCTTTCGGACGCGTTACGATCGACGACACGAACCCAATGAATATTATGGTCCGCATTTCCATTTCATATTCCGGTTTGCAGGCGGGGGCGACAACGATTCATGTCTATGGGCCTCCAATTGTGAGCGAGCCGCCGCCCCCACGCTTCGTCGTTCAAACTTCCGGCGGGACTTCGGGGTTTGTCAGAAACCAAAACTTCACGATCCCAGAGGCGGAAGCTGCCGACGCACAAGCCCTCCGCGCTGGGCTTTTCTATTTCATAGTTAACACTACGCTGTATCCTCAGGGTGAGATTCGCGGCCAAATACTTCTGAACAATCCCTTCGTGGGCACGCTCAACGGCGCGCAACATAACAACTCTTCTACGGGTGCGGGCTATACGCACATCTCGCTTAACGCCAGTGAGACCAGGATGATGGTCTTTCTGAAGTATAGCTTTATCAATAACGGGCAGTCGGCCTCGCTCTACGGTGCGCCCGGAATGTTTAAAGACCTCGGCGCACCAGACCTGGGAGGAGGCCCGGGAGCAAATTTCGGGGAATACTACGACAAGCTTTTCGAGGTCACGCCGCAGGAAGTTGCTCTGATGAAGACCAACGGCTTTTTCGGATATGTTAGCGCGGCCAACGCCAACCACAATATTCTGGGAAGAATCCAGGCGCCGGGTCGCGGCAGAAGAAGATCCGATTTCGACGGCGACGGTTCCACAGACATCGCGGTCTTCAGGCACGATGATGCAATCTGGTATGCCCTGCAAAGCAGCAACAGCGTTGTCACTTATAACTACTGGGGGCTCAGGGGTGACGAAATTATTGCAGCCGATTACGACGGAGATGGGCAAACCGACCGCGCCGTATTTCGTGCGGCAGGTGTAATCGACAATGAACCTGTTGAAAACGTCTGGTTGATCGAACCGAGTAGCACATACGACCCAGGCGCTCCCGGCAACAACTTGAGGATCGAATTTTTCGGGTTAGCAGGCGATGTGCGCTTGCCCCACGATTATGACGGCGACGGGCAAACAGATGTTGCGGTCTGGCGTCCCCAAAATGGTGACTGGTACATCATGCAATCCTCGACCAGGACATTTCGGGAACAGCACTTTGGACAGGAGGGCGACAAGCCGATGCCCGGCGATTACGATGGCGACCACAAGACCGACCTGGCCGTGTTTCGCGCCCCCACTTTATACATATTGCGTAGCTCGGACGGCGGGGTGCAATACGTGACGCTGGAAGCAGGGCAACCCGAGCCACGGGATTACGATGGGGATGGCACGGTCGATATAGCAGTCATTCAGTCTGTAAATGGCGAAGCCACCTGGCGCATTAGGCAGAGCTCTAATGGCGCTCTGGTCGTGGTCACTCACGGATTGTTTTCAGACTCGCATGTGCCGGCGGATTACGACGGCGATGGAAAGACTGATCTGGCTGGCTGGCGGTCCAGCGATGCCACGTGGCGTATTCTGCAGAGTTCTAATGGGCAGGTGCGCGTCGTGAATTTTGGGCTCTTGTATGATGTGTTAATACCTGGGGGCCTCTGATCGACAGGCAATGACGGGTCTGTTGGCGTGCTAGTTGCCAATAGACCCGCTTTGCAGACTGCCATTTAAGCTTATTTCACGGGCGGACGAGTGCCTTTAAGGAAGCGTCTTCGCAACTTCGAGCACCTGTTCCGGTCGCGCACGTACCCAATAGTTTTCCGTCAGGTTAACCCAGCGCACTGTTCCCGTTGAATCGATCAAAAACTCAGCCGGTCTGGCGACGTCCTGGCCCTCGATTCCTGCGCCTGCATGCAGCAGATCGTAGCGACGAATTGCTTCGGCCTTTGGATCGGAAAGAAACGGAAACGTGTAACCCGCTTGCTGCCGAAGATTTTGCGAAGCCTCAGGGCTGTCTACCGTAATCGCAACCGGATGAATCCCCACCGCTTTGAGTTCGGCCAATTTGTCTTCGATGCTCCGCAACTCGGAGTTGCAGGCTGGTCACCAATAGCCTCGATAAAAAACGAGCAATACACCTCTCGGAGTTTTGCCCTGCCCGTCGGAAGTAGCCAGCAGTCCGCTGAGCGACACCGGCTGGCCGTTCGTGTCAGTGAGCGTGAAGTCCGGGGCTTTCTGGCCGATCTGTGGAGCGCCAGGCGACGCCGGTAACTGTCTCGCCATAATAAAAACTGCGAACACAAAGAAACCAAAAATAGCGACGCCGGCAAATGTCAGGATGGCGCCCGCAATTTTTGACTGCGTTGGGCGGGGACGGCCAGCTGCAAACGCACGCCGCAGCCCAAACAGCAAAAGCACACCTGCGCCGGCGAAGAGCAGGAGATTGGCCCAGGGAAAATCGCGCGTCACCGGGAACCAAGCAAAAACAAAAAAGTAGCTCAAAAACGCGATGAGGCTCAGCAAAAAACCAGCCCATAGAGGCCAGTTGAGTCTTGGGAACTTCATGAAATGTCCACCTCCATTATTAGCTCCATTGTCACCTTTTTTGTCATGACTTCTCCGCCACCGTCAGATCTGTTATTTAGCTCCGCAACGGAATAAGCGTGCGCAATCGTTCATCTCGGAGATAAAGACCGAGCCAAACGAGGGCGCCGAAGATAACAGGGAAGAGCACCGGGAAAACGCCTTCGCCAACGCGCACATGAGTCGCGACCGCGCCTCCCAGGTAGCCCGTCAGCAAAATGGCGCCGAGCACTGCGGTGCGCGGGATCATGTAGAGAATCGTACTGACCAGCAGCACGATACCCAGTCCAACGATAGTGCTTTCAGGGTATCCCAGCTTGACCGTGGTTTCCACCACGATCGGCGGCTTAAAAAACTTCATCACAGCGTCGACCAGGAAAAACAAAGCAGCGAGGGCGCTGATGATACGCCCAGCCCAAATCATTCCTTTGGAGCCGACGGCAGATTCATTCGTCATAGGTTTATTGTCCTAAGGTTTGCGGTCCTCATTCTAACGGTTCGGATGTTTCGTTGCGGCGTTTGTTGGCAAAGCGATGAGTTTCGGTGAACTACTTCTTCGCTTTCTTCTTCTTCGCCTTAGCTTCGTTTTCGGCGATGCGTTCCTTCACCAGCGTTTTCATAAGCGCTGCGGGCAGTGGCTTGCCGATCGGAAAGCGCACAGTGCCTTTCGAAGTTTCATAACCCTTCAGCTCACTCTTGTGACGCTCAATGGCTCCCGGCCCGGGAAAGATGCTGCAGTGGTTCTTGAAAGCCGCGAACCCGATCAGCATTCCATCCTGTTTATACATCGGCATCTGGTAGCTGATCCCCTCAGTCGCCCTGGGCGCCGCCGCCCTGATTGCCTTGCGAATTTTCTCGAGCGTCTTCCTCGCGTCGTCAGGTAGAGCGGCGAGGTATTCATCCACGGTTTGCGGTTTGGTTTTACTGTCAGCTGCTTTTTTCATAAACGGATTCTAACTCGCCGGCAATCCCTCGATTTCCATCACCGGCCGGATTTCAACTGTGCCGAATTTTACCGGAGGCACTCTTTCAGCGATGCGGATTGCCTCATCGAGATTGTCCGCATCGATGAGATAGTAACCGCCAAGTTGCTCACGCGTTTCTGCAAATGGACCATCAGTAACAAGTCGTTTGCCATCGCGTACGCGGACACTGGTTGCAGTCGCAATTGGATGTAGCGGGCTCGCGTCCACAAACTGCCCGGTCGAATTGAGATCCCGTGTAAGCTGCGCGGATTTCACGTAACAAGACGCCCGCTCTTCATCGCTCAGGACTTGCTCGTCCAAATAAACCAGCAACATATACTTCATAGCTGTTCCTCCAGGTTTAGTAGAACAGTGCTCAAAAGTGGCCCGGGCGTCTCGCCCCATGATAATCACGCGAAAGATGCGCGTGCCACCAGCGCTCGGAGACTATTCCCCTTCGTACGCGCGCTTCAACGGAGTGATCTCGATCTTTTTCATCTGCAGCATTGCCTGCATTACTCTGTCCGCTTTGCCGGCATCTTTGTCCAGCATCATCTCGTTGAGAATTGTGGGAACAACTTGCCATGACAAACCAAACTTGTCTTTCAGCCAGCCGCATTGAACTTCCGCTCCGCCCGCGGAGAGCTTCTCCCAGAAGTAGTCAACCTCTTCCTGCGTTTCGCAGTTAACTACGAAAGAGACAGCTTCGGTGAACTTGAAATTCGGGCCGCCGTTGAGCGCGACAAAGTCCTGGCCGTCGAGCTGAAACTCCACTGTCATCACTGACCCTTTTGGCTGGCCCGATACTTTTTCTCCTGCCTCGCCGTAATGAGAAATATGTCCAAGCTTTGAATTCTTGAAAACCGAGACGTAGAAATTGGCGGCCTCTTCAGCGTTATTATCGAACCATAAGAAAGGCGTTATTTTTTGCATTGAGTTCTCCTGCGTTTTTCAATTTCGAATCTTTAACTTCGTTGACGGGCAGCAGACCGAAGCGTTCAGCTCATTCCCGCGACCGTTTCAAGCCCAAATAATGACTCCGCTGCTTCGCGTCGAGTTTTTCAATGGCGTAGCGCAAGGAAGTCCGTGGCATTGTGGCAGCGTGTTTTTCCAGAAACACGAACAGTCTTCCCTGGTCTTTGTCGCCTGCAAAGCGCAGCGCCCATCCCGTCGCTTTATGAATTAAGTCCTCATCGTCTTTGAGCAACAGCTCGGCGATTTTGAATGCGTCATCGAGGTCACTCTTCCCGATGAAGTAGAGCGTGCTAACGATGGCCGTGCGGCGTTCCCAAAGGCTTTTGGATCGAGCCAGCCTGTAAAGTACCTTTCGCGGCTTATCAAAATCATACAAGTAGCTTCCCACTACTTTGTAAGACGCAAGGTCCACCAGGTCCCAATTGTTAATCCGGTCATGTCTCTTCAAATAGAGGTCGTACAATTCTTTCCTGCGGGTTTCCGGTGTCTTTTTGCGCCTGGCTTGCTGGCCCATAATGCTGCATGCGCCGGCGCGCACTTCATGAATGGGACTCGCAAGCAGCTTCTCTATCTCATCGGGTGGCATGTCGATAAATTCCTTTGCGAGGCCGAAGACCTGACCCATCCGCACACCGATAAACTTGTCGCCCTCACCATACTCGCCCTTTCCGGTTTTAAAATAGCGTAGATGCTTCTTTGCTTCCTCGGGCGAACCCAGCGCCTTGATCCTCTCAATGAACCGCTTTGCTCTTGGATCTGTTGACATTGTTGTCTGGTTTTGTTGCGACGACAGTCGAGTCATTTTGTTTTCAGTTTTCCACCTATCCACACCGAGGGAAACGCCAATACGGCCAGCGCGATTGGATACCAGGCCGGCCCCAATCCCATCGGTATCGTTACTATTGCGCCAAGGATGCCTGCAGCGGTCCCGAAGATTCCCAGAAAGATCACATATCGCATCCGCGGATTCGGAGCCAGCGCTGCGGTCACATAGCCACCGATAATGGTGTAAATCGTGCGATAGATCGTTGCGGTGACAACCATCCAGGTCGTGTGGAGACCCTGTTCAGGCGGCGTAAAAATACCGAGCTTCTCCAGCAACAGATCAGTGACGCTGTGGGTGACAACGATAAAAGCTATTCCAGCGAGGATAGCGCCGATGCCTTTCAGGATGTTCATCGTTTGCCTCTTTGTTTGTTGCCTGCCAATCAGGCGCAGGGATTCCTGTTCACGCAGCGCAGCGCCACGATGATTTAACGTTCAGACAATAACCACCCTATGAATTACGCAGGCGCGGAAGCGGCAGCTTCCATCGCGGGACGAACCTCGATGGTGCCAGTGCGCGCTGAGGGAATTCGACCAGCGATACTGATGGCTTCTTCCATATCCTTCGCTTCGATTAAGAAGAAACCGCCAATTTGTTCGCGCGTCTCGGCAAACGGGCCATCCGTCACCAGTTGTTTGCCGTCACGCACTCGAACGATGGTCGCCGTCGACGCCGGCTGCAGTTCGTCCCCCGCCAAACATTGACCTTTCGACTCCAGGTCTTCCATTAGCTGGCGATATTCGCCATAGATTTTCAGGCGTTCGTCTTCAGTGTAGCTATCCCAGGCCTGCTCTTCATGGTAAATCAGCAGCATATATTTCATATTTTTCCCTCCGACATTAAGTCGAACGACGAGCACCCGGATCGACACCCTAAAGGATAATATTTAACATGGCTTATGCTCCCAAATACGAACGCCGCGGTCCAGGCCGTCTACAACTCTGACTGGGGCCGCATAGTCGCCACACTTATTCGGTCGTTTGGGGACTTCGACCTTGCCGAAGAGGCAGCCCAGGAAGCGTTTGCAGCGGCCGTTGACCAGTGGCGCGTCTCCGGCGTTCCTGATTCGCCTCCAGCCTGGATCATCCAAACGGCCCGCCACAAAGCAATTGACCGCCTGCGACGACAGACGCGATTCAAGGAAAAAGTCGAATCCTATGCTGCTTCAGGGTTGGTTCAAACTATCCATGAACCGAATTACGATACGAATGAAATTCCCGATGATCGCCTGCGTTTGATCTTCACTTGTTGCCACCCCGCGCTGGCGCCGGAGGCCCAGGTCGCGCTCACGCTGCGCACTCTGGGGGGCCTCGCCACGGAGGAGATCGCCCGCGCTTTTCTGGTCCCATCCACCACGATGGCCCAGCGGCTCGTCCGCGCCAAGCGCAAGATTCGTGACGCCGGAATTCCTTATTCAGTTCCTGAAACTAATGAAATGCCGGCCCGGCTTGAGGCTGTGCTGACTGTGATCTATTTGATTTTTAACGAAGGTTACGCGGCGACGCAAGGCGAGGCATTGGTGCGCGCCGACTTGTGCGCCGAAGCCATTCGTTTGGCTCGCCTGGTTCGCAGCCTGATGTTTCCAAACCCTCCGGCGGAAGCCAACGCGCTGCTGGCGCTGATGCTGCTGCACGATTCCCGGCGGCACGCCCGGCTTGACCATGCCGGCGATCTCGTCGTGTTGGAGGATCAGGATCGGAGTCACTGGCACCAGCAACAAATTTCCGAAGCCCTTCCGCTGGTAGAGGAATCCTTTCGCGCCGAACCCGGTCCGTTTGCCCTGCAAGCGGCGATCGCCGCTGTGCATTGTCGCGCTTACATCGCTGAAGATACTGACTGGCCGGAAATCGTCCGTCTTTATACCTTGCTCGAACGTCAGCAACCATCGCCGGTCGTTTCACTTAATCGCGCGGTGGCCGTGGCAATGGCGGATGGACCTGAAGCAGGACTCGCGATTATGGAATCGCTCGCAGCTGCAGGCGATCTCGAAGACTACCATCTCCTGCATGCGGCCCGGGCTGACCTATTGCGTCGCGCCGGCCTTTCGGATCAGGCCGCGGAGAATTATGAGCGAGCGTTGGAGCTGGTAACGAATGAAAGCGAGCGCCGCTACCTCGAGCGGCGATTGCGAGAAGTGCAGCGCCCGGAAATGTAACAGACAATTGCGATCAGCAGGTGCGCTCTATTTAATTGCTCCCTCATGGCCGGCAATGCGACGCAGCAGCCCCGTTTGCCCAGCGTGATAAGCTTCGTGAAATTGCAACACGAATAATAGTTCGCCCACGGTCTCGGCAATGGACTTATCTGGAGATGACGCGCTTAACTGCGGTTCGGAAACCGTTGACAGACCAGCAACCAGCCGGTTCTGAGAACGTTCAAGATCCGCGACCAGCTTTTCGAGCGGCTGGGCACTTGAACCATCACGGATCGGCTCAGATCCGCGCTGGTAGACGCCCGCAACTTCCTTAGTCAAGACGGTTTCCTGTTGGAGCAACTGCATGACGTTGTCTCTGGTTGCCACTATGTGGCCGAGCACCCAGTTTAGGCAGTTTCCGCCTCCTGCGGGTTGAATCAAACTTTCCTCGTGTGTGACGCCATCGAGGTTTCTCTTCAGCACCTCGTAGTTAATCCCAAAGAGCAGGTTCAGCGCGTCCGTACTGGTAGTCGTGGTGTTCATCACAGTTCCCCTTCTCTGACTTTAACGTTTGTGACATCGGCGATCGCTTCCATAACCGCGCGAAACCCCGCCATTTGTTTGTCATTAATGCGTTCTTTTAAGAGTCCTTCGAATGTCTCAAGCAGTTTCTGAAGTTTACCGGCGAGCTTTCGACCATCAGCCGTTAATTCAATGGTGAACGAGCGCCGATCGTCAGCATTGATCTGGCGAGTTAGCAGTGCGCGGTCCGACAGCCGATCGAGCATGCTGGTGAGTGTTGAGCGCTTGTGACCAAAGACGCGCTCCAATTCCGAAACGGGGCAGGGAGCATAGGTTCTGAGAAACGAGAGCAGGTGTCCTTCTCCAGGACTCACGCCTAAATCCATCGTCGTGCGCTCCAAATAAATGCTGATTTGACGACTGGCTTTGTGAATTGGTGACAGAAACTCAAGCGCCATTAATGTCCTCCCGGCCGAGTTACTACGATATCGTACTATCCGATATCGCATTATAGTCGGGATGGCGTTGTTGTCAAGGAATGTGGGCTTTTACAGTGGTGGCCTGAACGGCTAACCAGGACTCCAACTCGTTGCTAATGGCGAATACTTTCGGGGAGAGCGAAATCTCCTTGCGCGTCCGGTTCAAACTCAACAACCTTAATAACCGCATCGCAGTTCAATTGACCGTAAATATGTGGGAACAACTGTTGACCGCCTTCCAGGTTTTCATAAATAATTTCGGCGTCTACTTTGTCAGTGTCAATCACCAGCAAAACGAAGCCTGACTGACCTCGGAATCGAAGATTTGCGACTTGCACCACCTGTTCGGGCGTTGAGCAATGAATGAACCCATCAGCCGGAAAGGCTTTCGGCCAGTAGAATCCCGCCGCTCTTGCGGTAGCCCATTCATCACGCTGCACGATGTGGAGAATGATTGCGATGGCGTCTCCCTCACTTAGAAGAGGCGTTGGTGCCTCGGAATTATGTGCAGGAGCCGAAAATCTGCAACTCCTGAACGTTTCATTGTTCGTAATTGTATCAAAGGCTAACTGACGAAATGGAATGTGCCATCGCAACGGATTAGCTCCGGTCTCTAACGTTCCCGTACATTCAACGCTCTCCGCCAGGAGCGCAATATTTCGCTCCGGCGGAGCGAAGAACTTGGGATGACTCTGTTCTATAAATATTGCGCTCCTGGCGGAGCGAAGAACTTGGGATGACTCTGTTCTATAAATATTGCGCTCCTGGCGGATCGAAAGAACTTGGGATGACTCTGTTCTATAAATATTTCGCTCCTGGCGGAGCGAGCTAGCCGAAGCGGCGCCAGGTTGCCGCACTTCAAGGAGTTAGCGGGCTATTCAACCGGCAGGCCTTCAAGTCTCATGATGTGCAGCGCGTTGGTGGTAGGGCATGGACCAGGGCGCAGTTGATAATCGAAAACCATTTTCCCATCACGCACTTCCTCACGAAAATGGAAATTTGCCGCACCGGCGATTTCGTCGGCAAGTTTCACTAGTTCAAGATCGTGGGTTGCGACCAGACCAAAGGTAGGGAAGCGCGACAGCTCTCTGATAAAAGCGCGGGCGCCGATGAGACGTTCGCGGCTGTTAGTGCCACGGAAAATTTCGTCGATCAAAAACATCAGCGGTGAGGTGTCCGGCTGCTGGGCCGCGGAAAGCAATGCTTTTAACCGTTTCACTTCCGCGTAAAAATATGAGAGCCCGTCCTGGACGGAATCGCTGACCTTGATGCAGCTGAATAGACGAAACATCGAAGTTTGAAAGCGCTCTGCATTCACCGGAGCTCCAGCGTAGGAGAGACAGAGGTTTACTCCAACTGTTCTGAGAAACGTACTTTTCCCGGCCATGTTCGACCCAGTCAGGATCGCAATTCTTATCTGCTCGTTAAATTCAAAGTCGTTGCAAATCCTCGACTCTGGTTTCAAAAGCGGGTGTCCCATCGCAGTGGCGCCAAACACGGCAGATCCGGCAATCACTTCCGGAAAGACATAAGCCGGATTCAGGTAAGCAAAGTTTGCCAGTGAGTTGAGTGCTTCAAGCTCATACCAGGCATCCAGCCAACGCGGCAACAGTTCGGCAAGTTCCTCCCGCAGCAGGTTGAGACGATGGGCAAAATAGAAATCCCATGGGACCACGGCGTTAAATAAAAGCCAGAGTATCGCGTTGGTGCGCACACCGAGCGCCGCTGCTAATCGCTCGAGACGTTTCAATTCCGTCGACGGTCGCTTGGCCGCGTCGAGGAAAGGCGAACAAATCTCAGCGAGCCCTGGAGTGTTTTTGTATCCACGCGATTCGAGATACTGAAAAACCGCGCCATAACGTCGCAATGTTTTTTCCAATTCCTGTAGGTCACCCCACGCAGTTGCGATGCGTGATTGCTTGAAGTTCATTATGGCGAAGTAGATGATCAACGTCGCGGGCCACACGTGAGGCAGCACGCCGATTAGCGCGAGAACGACGAGGGTGACGTTCAAGGCTGCGAGAACGCCGAGCAATGCAAGGGTGGGTCGTAACGAACGGTTGCGCACTCCCAGTCGAAGCCAGTCGACAAGTTTGTCGGAATCCCACTGGGCAGAAAGCGCGCGTTGCCCGCGCCCCTGACTCTTTGCAGGCGTTGCTTCTTTCGAGACCGCTTCCTGGCTGACGATGGCAGAAATAAGCTGAAGCTTGTCTCGGAACAGGGAGTGGCCCACAAGCTCACGAACGAGGGACTGTCTTCTTGCGATTGCTTCGACATCAGTCGTGGCGTTAAGTAACCAGGCTTTGAGCCGCTCGCTGCCTCCCTTTGTCACAGCGCTATCCAGCAGTTGATGCAACGAACGGTTACCTGTGATATCGAGATCAGTTTCGAAAGGATGAGCGCCATTAGGCGAGCTAACGGATTGCGCCCGGAGCGGACGAGAAAAATTGTTCCAGTCAAGATGAATTCGCGCGATCTGAATCTGTTTAATATCAAGCATCAAAGAATTGGCGCGGATGCTATCGAGAACTCGGCGGTGATAGACGGTCACTGTAACGAACACAGCTAAGAACAAACCTGCAAGAACCCAACCTGTGTTGGTGCCCGAATATTTGCAGGCGAACAAGGTCAATACCGCCGCCGACATTGCAATGATTCGTCGAGCGATCCAAAACCGGTTACTGATCGCTTCCAGACGCTCCGCCCGCAGCTTGAGCCTGAGCATCATTTTTTCGAGATCTCGCACGCGGTGAGCACTATCGATGCGGGGATGTCGCCAGTTCATGTGATCGATTCTGTCCCTCTTTGCAGTTTCTTTGCCACCTAACCTACAACGCACGCGACGGAGATCTGGATCCACGCACCGAAGGTCTACAACCTGCGGCATCCTAACAGACATCCAAAAAACCGGACATTGAACGAGATTTCGGAAGTCTGTTAGTAGCCCCGCTTGCGTTGAACTTAAACCACAAGTGGATTAAAGTATGCGGCGTCCACCTGCATGGTTTTCCGTATTTCGTTCAAACGACAACCTTGAACTTCCATTTTTGCATTAACCCCAGGAGATTGATCTGATGAATAGAATTAGTTTGCCGTCATTGCGTTCCAAATTTATGCGCGCCTTTCTGCCGCTGATAATTGCGGCCTTAGCCCTTTCGGGTTTGGCAGTCTCGCAGTTGACTTCGCTGACCGGTGCGCAAAACGCGCAGAAAATGACCGCCGCGTCGGGCCCCGAGAGCGGCGCGCCGAGTATTGTCTATCCCGTAAGTAAGAAAGGGGAGACAGTTGACGATTACTTCGGCACGAAGGTAGCTGATCCTTATCGCTGGCTGGAGGGCGACGCTTCGTCGGTGCCCGAAGTGTCTTCGTGGGTTGAGGCGCAGAACAAAGTCACGTTCGCTTACCTTGAGAAGATTCCTTTTCGTAGCAAGGTGAAGGAGCGTTTGACTGCTCTATTCAACTATCCGCGATATTCGGCGCCGACGCGCCGCGGCGAATATTTCTTTTATACCAAGAACGATGGACTTCAGAACCAGAGCATCTGGTACCGGCAAAAAGGGCTGGACGGAACCGCTGAAATCTTGCTGGATCCAAATAAATTTTCCACCGAGGGCACTACTCGTCTGGGCCAGTTCTCTCTTTCCAAGGATGGAAAGTATCTGGGCTACGGCGTTTCAAAGGGCGGCTCTGACTGGACTGACGTTTACGTGATGGACGTAGCGTCCAAAGAGAAGAAGACGGATCATCTCGAGTGGGTAAAGGTTTCCGGTATTTCGTGGCAGGGCGACGGCTTCTATTACAGCCGCTATCCGGCGCCGGAAAAGGGCCAGGAGTTGACGGCCAACAACGAATTCCATCAGGTCTATTACCACAAGGTCGGGACGCCACAATCCGCGGACACGCTGGTCTTTGAAGACAAAGACAAAGCCAATTCGCGGCGGTTCCATCAGGTAGGTACGACCGACGACGAACGGTTTGCTCTTCTCTTTATCTCCGATCGCGGCAAGGGTAAAAAAGGAAACTCGATCTTCTACCGCGACCTTTCAAAGCCCGACTCGAAGTTCATGCCGATCATTCCCGAGATTGGCAACGACAGTTTTGGCGTCGTAGATAACGTGGGCGACAAGTTTTTGATGCAAACTGACAAGGGCGCACCCAACGGGCGTGTCTTTCTGTTTGATCCACAAAACCCGGACGAAAAAAACTGGAAAGAGATTATTCCCGAAAAACCGGAACCAATGGGTAATGTGAGTACGGTGGGCGGAAAACTCCTGGTCACGTATCTCAAAGACGTCACTACGCGCGCGTACGTTCATGAGCTCGACGGGAAACTTGTGCGCGAGATCAAGCTGCCCGGCGTCGGCACAGTCGGCGGATTCGGCGGTCGAAACGACGACGAGTTTACTTTCTACGTCTACACTTCACTGAATTCCCCCGGGACCATTTACAAGTATGACATCGCGACGGACAAGTCCACCGTGTTTCGTCAGCCTGAGATTCCCGGATTCAAAGCAACCGAGTTCGAAACTTCGCAAGTCTTCTACCCGAGCAAAGACGGAACGAAGATTCCGATGTTCCTGGTCCACAAGAAGGGTCTCAAACTCGACGGCAACAATCCGACGCTGTTGTACGGTTACGGCGGATTCAACGTCGTCAACTCTCCCGGATTCAGTTCAACGCGTCTGGCTCTGCTCGAGCAGGGATTTGTTTATGCGTCGGCAAACATGCGCGGTGGCGGCGAGTATGGCGAGAAGTGGCACGAAGCCGGAATGAAGTTGAAGAAGCAGAATGTCTTTGACGACTTTATTGCCGCGGCGGAGTACCTGATCGCCAGGAAATATACTTCGCCGGGCAAGCTCGCTATCAGTGGAGCTTCAAATGGCGGATTGCTGGTGGGCGCGGTGGCGAACCAACGGCCCGATTTGTTCAAGGTCGTGCTGCAGCACGCGGGCGTCATGGACATGCTGCGGTTCCACAAGTTCACCATTGGCTCAAACTGGATTGCAGACTACGGATCGAGCGAGAACGAAGCAGAATTCAAAGCGCTGCGGGCTTACTCGCCAATTCATAACGTCAAAGCGGGAACGAAATATCCTGCTACGCTCATAACCACTGCGGACCACGATGATCGTGTCGTGCCCGCGCATTCGTTCAAATATGCTGCGGCGCTCCAGGCAGCTCAGGCCGGCGACAATCCGGTCCTGATTCGCATCGATACGAAGTCGGGCCACGGCGCCAGCAGCACCACAAAGTCCATTGAACAGAACACGGATATCTATTCGTTTCTGATGTGGAATTTGGGTGTAACACCGAAGTAGGAAGAGTCCGCGTGAGCGGACGAATGAAAGTAGCCCAGCAGTTTAACTGCTGGGGACTAGAGAACGTGATGAAAGAGTCCGTGAAGCGGACGGCTGATTCAGTCGTCCGCTTCACGGACTAACTTTTGTTTCTGCATATTTCCCCACCGACGAATCGGTGGGCTATTGGCGGCCGTCCGCTCGCGCGAACTATTCCTGAACTATTGAGGCTTCAGCGGAATCGTTAGCGTAACAATTAATCCCCCATCTGTTGCATTCGCAGCTTTGACAATGCCGCCGTGCAATCGGACAGCCCGCTCAGCAATAGCTAACCCAAGCCCAACTCCTCCAGCCTCGCGGTCCCGCGCATCATCCACTCGATAGAACGGACGAAAGATTTCGTGCAACGCATTCTCGGGCACGCCCGGTCCATGATCGCGAACACTTATCACCGCACACCGCTTTGCAGCTATTCGAGTGGACTCTTCAGCTCCCGCCACCTCGCATGCTTCTGCGGATTTCATTTGCAGTTCAACTGAAACCGCGGTGTTCTCGGCGGTGTAGTTCACCGAATTCCGTACGACGTTTTCGATCGCACGTCGTAACAGATGTTCTGTCCCTTCCATCGTGAGGTGCTCGACTGTTTTCAATACCACCGAACGATTCCGGCTCCGCGCTTCAAAATCAGCGTCATCAGTGATCTCGCGAACCAGCCTCGCCAGGTCAAACTCCACCTTCGGCAAAACTTCCGCGCCACTCTCTAGACGAGTTAACGTCAGGAGTTGACCAATCATCTCGTTTAGATTCTCGGCTTCGTGTTGGATCCGCTCGAGCGCGCTCGCTGCCTCCACGCCCGATCTTTGGCGGGCCAACTCCAGCGCAACATTCAAACGCGTCAGCGGCGAACGCAGTTCATGCGATATGTCGCCGAGCAAACGGCGCTGGCTTTCTATCAACGATTCGATCTTTTCCGCCATCAGATCAAAGTCCGCGCCGAGGGACGCAAGCTCGTCGTGACGATTACCCATCCCCGGCGAAACTCGCGCGCGCAAGTTACCGCCGGCCAATTCACGGGTCGCAGCGCGCAGCTTTGTAACGGGCGAGGTGAGGTGTCTGGCCAGCCAGTAACAGAAGAGCGCCCCGACTAAACCCACTGCCAGCAAATGCAGGATGGGGTGATAGCTATAACCGCGCGGCGCCGGCGGAAGAATTTCGCTCACCAACACATAATGTTTTCCACTTTGAGCGATGACCGCGCGTGCGTTTAGCGGTGGGCCTTCCGAGGAACTTTCCGGCAGGTGATGTGAATGATCGAATACCCTGCGCGCCATCTTTGGAGCCTGCGAAGGCATTCGCTGACCCGACAGCTCTTCGATTCGGTCGTTAAAGAGAAATCCCCGGACATCTGATTCGCGCCGCACCTGAGCGAGGTAATCGATGAGCGCGGGTTGGCCACTCCGCTCATGAATGTCCGCGGCGTTTTGGGCTACCGCGGTGAGCAGAGGCTCCAGGGGCCGGCGCATCGGCGCATGTTCCGGGTGAGGGCGCAGCAACTCACCAACCGCGAAAGTGCCCGCGATCATCGTCACCATGACGGTCACAAACCACAGAAAGATCTTGAAGAAAAGGCTTCGCGGCAATTTTTACTTTCCTTCGGTCGAGCTTGCCTGGGCGTAAATGTAGCCGACGCCGCGCACAGTCTTGATTCTCTCGACCGCGCCAAAATGATGTCCAAGCTTCTTGCGCAGGTTGCTGATGTGCATGTCGATACTGCGATCGAAAGGAGAAAGGTTGCGTCCGAGTACCTCGCTTGATAGCTCCTTGCGTTTGATGATGGTGCCGGCCCCCCGCAAAAGTTTTTCGAGCAGATCGAATTCCACTGCGGTCAGCTCAACGGGCTCACCCCCGCGTCGCACAACTCGCGTGCCTGCATCCAACTCCACGTCGCCGACTATTAACGCCCTCGAGTGTTCTTGCTCGCCAGATTTTTCCAGCGGGGCCCGGCGCAGAATCGCTCGAATTCTCGCTGCAAGTTCTCTTGGATTGAATGGTTTTGACAGGTAGTCGTCTGCGCCGATCTCCAGACCGACGATCCGATCCACGTCGTCACCGCGGGCAGTCAGCATCAAGACGGGAACGCTCGAAGCACTGCGCACTTTTCGCAAAACTTCAAAGCCGTTCAGACCCGGAAGCATGACGTCGAGAACTACGAGCGAGTGCTCGCCGGACAGTGCGCGTTCGGCGCCAGCGTCGCCGCGGTGAGCAAACTCAAGCTCAAAGCCGAGCGGCTGGAGATATTCCATTACCAACTCGCAGAGAGCAACGTCGTCGTCAATGATAAGGATTCGTTCCAAGGCGACTGGATTGTAGCGCAGGCTCGGCGCAGCCTTTGTAAAGAAGTGTCAACGCTCAGTTCAACCTCGACAGCATTAACAGAATTCACACGATTTGCCGTTGTGATTTTCTAATCCTGTAAATTTTGTGAATCCTGTCCTAGGTGTCTGACTGAGGCTTTACAAAACTTTACACAGCTAGACTGTCTCTTTACATCCTGCTTCGTGAAAGTCGCGTATAAGTGTCAGCAACGACACAACGGCCTGATGGAATAGACTGTCGGCCTGCCAAAAAAGGAGATTGATAATGACAAAGAGGATTTTGGCGATTGCAGGAATCGCTGTCCTGTTAGTTGGCGCGACGGTTTTTGCGTTCGGCCAGGGACTTGCAGGACATGGTCATGGAAAAGGTGAACGGCGGCACGGGCCTGGCCCCGAAATGGTTGATCACATGGCCAAAGCGCTTGGGCTAAGCGCGGATCAGACGGCCCAGATCAAGGCCATCTTTGAAGGCGCTCGTGCCGGCGAAGAAGCGCGTCATGCGAAGCTTGACGAACTCCACAAGCAACTGGAAGCGGCGACAGCGAATGGCCAGTTTGATGAGGCGAAAGTCCGTGACATTGCGAACCAGCAGGCGCAGTTGATGTCCGATCAAATGGTCGAACACATGCGCATGAAGGCGAAAGCTTATAGCATCCTGACGCCGGAACAGCGTACGAAGGCCGACGAGATGCATAAAGGAGGAGGCCCGCACCAACGGCGCCCTGGACCACCGCGTTATTAGTTTTCAGACCAAACTGCGGAAACCGGGAGACGGGTCATCGATGATGTCGGTGACCCTTATCATTTTGCGGCTTGACCTTAATCTAGGCTCTTCGCTTCGCCAGGAGCGAAACATTGCGCTCCTGACGGAGCGGGTGCCTTTTGATTTGGCCCGATAGCTATAAACATTGCGCTCCTGACGGAGCGCCGCGCGAATTAGTTTCGGCCGGCGTCGCTCCGCCAGGAGCGAGATGTTTATAGAAGCAGACTCTCGCTAGGCTCTTCGCTCCGTCAGGAGCGAAACATTGCGCTCCTGACGGAGCGGGTGCCTTTTGATTTGGCCCGATAGCTATAAACATTGCGCTCCTGACGGAGCGCGTACCCTTTTGATTTGGCCCGATAGCTATAAGCATTGCGCTCCTGGCGGAGCGCCGCGCGAATTAGTTTCGGCCGGCGTCGCTCCGCCAGGAGCGAGATGTTTATAGAACCAGACTCTCGCTAGGCTCTTCGCTCCGCCAGGAGCGAAACATTGCGCTCCTGACGAACGGGTGGCTTTTAACAGAATCCTCACGGGCAAGGCGTTCCGTAGCAGCCCGAACTGTCGCAGCAAATAATCACGCAATTCCCCGACTCGTCTACCGCGCGCACGCAGTCAAATCCAGCACGCGCAGATGAAGCCGCTTGAGAGTTTCCGTTATTGGCTGCGGCCTGCCGCTGTACGTGGCCGGACGAGAGCCCCGCGAGTGCGACGAGCATGAACAATGTGAAAAGTTGACGGGAGAGTCGGTGCCTGAGGTGTTTCAGCATAATGTTCTCCTTCGTTGTTAGTGGCTTAAGCCGTTGAGGTTGGGGGGCCGTGATGAAAAGGGAACGCTGAAAACGATACGCCGGGAGGAGCGGAGTGTCAATCGTGTTTGCTAAAGATAAAGAGCGGCGCAGATGAAGGGCGATTGGGGGAAGGAAACCGCGCACTCGTGGGCAGAAGGACAGACAGGAATGTCTGTTCTACTTACTTTCGTTTCCAGCGCAAGCCGTCTTTCGTGTCTTCCAAAATAATTCCAAGACCGGCGAGTTCGACGCGAATTTCGTCAGCGCGAGCGAAGTCACGGCGGCGGCGCGCTTCCTGTCGTTCATCAATCAGACTCTGAATCTCGCTGTCGATCATTTCCGCTGAGTGTTCTCCGAAGATGTTCAGGACGGTATCGAAACGGCCCAAAAGCGCAAGCAGTTCCACTTGATTTTCCGATAAGAATTGCTTGCGCGCCAGTGCGGTATTTACGTCTCTGGTGAGATTGTGAATAACGGCCAGGGCAACTGACGTATTGAGATCGTCGTCCATGCCTTCTTCGAATTCGCGACCAGCTGCCAGAGTCGCTTCGTGTAGTTTTTCATTCAGGCCAGGCGCAGGTTTGGCTTCGCGTACTCGCGCGCGGAAGTCGCGCAAACTGCCGACCGTTTTCTCGGCGCCACCGAGCGCGTCAAAAGTGAAATTGAGTTGCTTGTTGTAGGGAACGCTGAGCAGGAAATAACGAACCGCCGCGGGAGAGTATCCTTTAGCAGCGACGTCGCGGAAGGTGTAGTAATTGCCCTTCGACTTCGACATTGTTTCGCCTTCCACTTTCAGGTGCT
This sequence comes from Pyrinomonadaceae bacterium, assembly GCA_035557535.1. GTDB lineage: Bacteria > Acidobacteriota > Blastocatellia > Pyrinomonadales > Pyrinomonadaceae > PSRF01. The sequence continues at coordinate 67,342 of DATMDU010000062.1, read as the reverse complement.
CGAAGTGGATCCAATATCGAACAAACTGCTTTCCGGTGGCGCCTTCGCTTTGCGCGATCTCATTTTCGTGATGCGGAAAGACCAGGTCGATGCCGCCGGCGTGGATGTCGAAGGTTTCGCCCAGATATTTCATCGACATTGCCGAACATTCGATGTGCCAGCCGGGGCGGCCGCGGCCGATGGGCGCGTCCCATCCGGTTTCATCCGGCGAAGGTGATTCTTTCCAAAGAGCGAAATCTCGCGCGTCTTCCTTTTCATAACGATCGGTGTCAATGCGATCACTCTTGCCGGCTATGTTGCCTTCGAAACTAATCTTTGAAAGCTTTCCGTATTCAGGGAACGAAGCAATCCGGTAATAGATTGAGCCGTCAGACTTGTAGGCGTGGTCTGTCGCCATCAGTCTTTCGATTAACGCAACCATCTCCGGAACATGGCGCGTTGCCCGCGGCACGATCTCGGGCCGTTCGCAACCCAGGGCGTCAAAGTCTTCCCAGAGCGCATCGATATACTTCGCGGTGTAATCGTCTATGGAAACTCCAGCTTCGTGCGACTTGGCAATGATGCGATCTTCGACGTCGGTGATGTTCATCACGTGAGTGACTTTAAAGCCCTTGAACTTCAGATAGCGTCGCAGGATGTCGGCATTAAGGGCCGACCGAAAGTTGCCGATGTGTCCGTAGTCCCAGACGGTGGGGCCACAGTAGTACATGCTGACCTCGCCCTCGCGCATGGGGCGAAACTCTTCGATCTTCCCGGAAAGTGTATTGCGAAATTTGAGCATGCTGCTTTCCACTAAAGATGCGCGCCCCAGAAATCTCAGAGCGCGCAGGTTGTGAAGTCTAGGTAAGTATTAATTGCGAGTCAAACAAGCAAGCAGAACCGGGAGCGGTAGCGACCGGGTGCGCGCGTCGCTAAAGAGAACTGTGGGCGAACGTTAACCCGTTCGCTGCCACCACCCGAGCCGGGCTGCCCGGCGGAGAACCCGGTCCGCTCTCGGTTCTGACTTCATCTAGCGAAGTGTTCCCAACCTCCGGGTTGGAGATTCCAGACACGAGCGCCCTCCGAAATTTGGATCCCTGAAGAAGCTGCGGTGATTTCTCCGATACGTGTAAGTGCGACTCCATCTACTCGCTTCGGAAGTTTTCCCACATCTTCGGCGTGGACTGTAAACAATAGTTCGAAGTCTTCTCCGCCGTGAAGCGCGAGCATGAGTGGATCGAGTGCGCGCCGTCCGCAAACATCCCTTACCAGCGGATCGATGGGTATTTGCGAAGCATCAATTAGCGCGCCGACGCTGCTTTCGCTGCAAAGGTGATTGAGATCCGACGACAGGCCATCGCTTAGATCGATCATCGCGGTGGCGAGTTGCTGGTCGCCCAGCAGCATTCCCCAGCCAACGCGAGGCTCGGGCTTGAGTTGGCGAAGCAGTAAGCGATCCATCGGATGCGCCTCACTTGTCTGGTCCAAAGGCGAAGAACTGAGAGGCGCTGGAGATACCTGCGCCTGCAAGCGTGCGCCGCGCTCCAGGAGACGCAGCCCTGCGGCAGCGTCGCCCAGAAAGCCGGTGACGTAAATCTGATCACCGGGTTGAGCTCCTGAACGCAAAACTGCAAGACGGGCCGGGCATTCACCGATAACGATCGAGTCGATCACCATCTTATCGGCGCGCGAGACGTCACCGCCGATTAGCTTGATGCCATACCGATCAGCCAGTTGAAAAAAGCCTTCATGGAATCCGTCTGCAAAACCCGAATCCCAGATGGCATTGTGCAGACCGAGCGACAGCATGGCCCAGCGAGGACGTGCACCCATCGCCGCAATATCCGACAGGGAAACAGCGAGAGCTTTATAGCCGAGGAGATTTGCGGTGGTGCTGTCGAGACGAAAGTCGACGTCCTCAATCAGCAGGTCGGCACTGATTACGATGTTCGAGCCCGCAGCCGCCTTAAATACCGCCGCATCGTCTCCGATCCCGCATAACAGGTCAGAGGCCGCGCCTCGCAAGCGCGCTTGCTCCTTGATCTTCCTGATGAAATCGAACTCGTTCATAAAGCAATCCACAGATTACGCAGATTCAAAAACCATATAGGAGGGGTGTATGCACAGATCACGAGTCGCAGCCCGATCCCGAAATCTGTGTAATCGGCGAAATTTGCGGATAGTCTAAGCTCACGACTACAAGTTGCGCCGAAGGGAATCCAGGCCAGCTTCGATATTTTCGATGGAAGTGGAAAAGGAGAAACGGAGGTGGCCTTCGCCGTGCGCACCAAACACCACGCCGGGCACGGTAGCCACTTGTGCTCGCTCGAGGAGAATCTCGGCGGCTTTACGACTGTCGCTGCTGACTCGCGTGACGTCGGGGAAGGCATAGAAGGCGCCCGCAGGGGTATCGCAAATCAATCCGATCTCGTTTAAGCCTGCCAACATTAAATCGCGCCGCCGGCGATAGGACGCGAGATTCTTTTCCAGCATGTCAGTTACGGTGGTCAAGGCCGCAAGGCCCGCCCACTGAGTGGGCGTGGAAACTCCATTCGAGGAGTAGAGTGTTGTTTTGCGCAAGCCGGTCATCCAGGGTTCAGCTGCGACTGCGTAACCAAGACGCCAACCAGTCATCGCGTACGACTTCGAGAGCGTGAACAACGTGATCGTGCGTTCAAACATTCCGTCGAGCGAGGCGATTGAACAATGCTCACCGTCGTAGACCAAATCCTCGTAGGCTTCATCCGCGAAAACGATTAAATCTTTTTCCTGCGCGAAGCGTGACACGGCCAGCGCTTCCTCACGTGTGAATACTACGCCGGTGGGATTCTGCGGAGTGTTGTAATAGATAGCCCGTGTTCGTTCGGTTGCATAACGCGCCAGGGTTTTTTCAAAACCATCATTGCGCGCTTCATCGGTTGGCACGAGGACCGTCGTGCCTTGCGAATACGCGATCAAATCTTTGATGGGTGTCCAGAACGGCGAGAAGACAATCACTTCATCGCCCGGATTAACGACTGACTGAAACGCGCCGAAGAGACCCTGCATACCGCCGTTTACGACTATCACGTCAGCGGATTCGGCCGGAATGTTATTTTTAGTGCGCAGTTTCTCAGCAATCGCCTCGCGTAGTTCGGAGATACCTGACGAAGGCGCATATCGAGTCTTGTTTTCCAAAAGTGCCTTCGTCATAGCGTCTTTAACAAATTGCGGAGTCTGCACGTAGGGTTCACCACCTTCAAACTGGTGGACGGTTGCGCCCTCGGCCCGCAACTTCATTATGCGATTGCGAATATTTACGATGTCGGAAAAACCAATGTCATCGAGCCGTGAGGCCAGGCGGAAACCGATTGGTGAAGCTGTGGATGCCACGAGACTAAAAAATTCCTTCCGAGATGCGATTGTGAACGTGGAGTGAAGGCGGATTATAGCGCCGCAGTTGAAGGTCGGTCTAGCGGACGTGTGAACGAGTAGTGATGCAACTGAAAACTGGCCTCTCCTGGAGTGCGGTGACCTGTCAACGCTTTTGCCCAGCGGCGGCCTGTCACCGCTCGCGGTGATTCAGTCTGCAAAGGCTGCGACAGTCGCAGCGACCAAAGCGATGACAGGTCACCGCACTCCAAGGGCAAGCCTCTTTCAGTGAATCCGATTGAAAGCTGTTTGAGGCGATTGCTATTCTTGAGGTGTTAGGTTAGGTTTCCGAGCGACAGTTAAGAATCAGTTTTAACTAATAGCCGCTAAATGTAAGTGTTGACACGGCCAACCAGCGGGCAGTAACATGTCGGCTCGCCGAGCTGCTGGCAAACTCGCCACTAGTCTCCCAACTTTTCGCCGATATTTTTCGTTGGCATTTCCCGTCGGAAGCAATCGCCTAACGCCTTGGATCATGGTTCGTTCTGCCGTCATAATTCCCGAAAAACTCTTCTTCAAAATCGGTGAGGTCTGTGAACTCGCCGGTGTGCAAGCGCATGTTCTGCGATATTGGGAGTCGGAATTTCCCATGCTGGCCCCGCAGAAGAATCGCGCAGGGCAGCGGGTTTATCGGAAGCGCGACGTGGAAATCGCTCTACGGGTTAAGGAATTACTTTACGAAGATCAATACACGATCGCGGGTGCCAAGAAGAGACTGGCAAACGACCTGCGTGCCGGTGGTAAATTCAAAGCGAGCTCCGACGAGAACGGGGAAGACCCTGGTAGCTCCGAGCCGGCGATAAGAACGTCCGCCGCTGCCGCCTCAGCAGTGTCAAGCCCGGGCACCAAAACCGCCGCAGACCGAAAGGCTTTGCGACAGTTGTCTACGGAGTTGCGTGAGCTTTTAGCATTACTTGAAGCCTCGAAATCGGCAAAGAAGTAGTTTCGATTCTACATTCTCTTAAAACTTCACTACTCAATCTGCTCGCGTGGGAAGACGCAAACTAACGGTTTGCGTTAGGAGGTTTTTGTAGAGATACTAAGCGGAACATGACGGGACGTGGCGCAGCCTGGTAGCGCGCACCCTTGGGGTGGGTGAGGCCCCGAGTTCGAATCTCGGCGTCCCGACCAGTTTGAAGGGCGTTCAATCAAAATCTGATTGAACGCCCTTTTAATATTCAGGACCGGCAAGGTTCAAATATGTTTAGGTAGGACAGGCATTCCTGCCTGTCCATGGTTGTTCTAACTTTAATAAGGGTCAGACATGAATGTCTGTCCTACCCTTCCGATAGTGAAGTGATTTGCCGCAATTAAAGATAGCGCCTCAGTCGACAACGTCCACCACTACAACCTCGGACATAAGAGTTTTATGGACCGGACACTTTCGCGCGATCTCCTCAAGCCTGGCAAGTTGCTCAGCACTTAAGCTTCCCTCGAATGTAACGGAGCGCTGAATTCGGTGCACGTAGCCTTCAGTTGTCCTGGTGCACTCTTCACAATCTGCGGCATGAACGCGATCTATTCGCAAACGCACCGTTACCCGTTCGAGAGGCCACGCTTTTCTTCTTGCGTAGAGCCGGGTCGTCATCGAGATGCAACTGCCGAGGGCCGCAAGCAGCAAAGTATATGGATCGGGTCCAGCATCATCACCGCCGGCGTGGAGCGGCTCGTCAGTGATAAAGGAATGCCCGTCGCCATAGCGGACTTCGTTTTGCAGATTGGTTAGCGAACTTACAATCACTTCACTCATTTTTTTAACTCCCACCGTGAAAGCGGATGGCCCCCATTCTACAGTCAAAGCCGTTCAATCTCTTCACTGGGACCGCGGGCGTCCCGCCCGCAATGAGCGCGTAGCGCGAAGGGTCTTTCGGTTGGATTGCTTTGCCGAGTTATTGCGGGCGGGACGCCCGCGGACCCAGTGAAGAGATTGAGTGTTGCTAACGGGTGTTGGGTGGTCCGTTTCAAGGCTCCGCTTGCAGTAGTCACTTTCGTGCGGCTACACTCATCGCCGTTCCAAAATATCAGTCAGGATGCAGCGCAATCCGCGATGATCGATGCTCGACGTTCGTTGGCTCATCGCTGAAGGAATAAGAATGAAGATTCACGAGTATCAGGGTAAGGAACTGCTTCTTAAGTTTGGTGTGCCGGTGCCGCGAGGCATAGTCGCTCGTTCGGTAGAAGAGGCGTACGAGGCTGCGTCGGAACTGGCGACGCCGGTTGTAGTTGTGAAAGCTCAGATTCATGCGGGCGGTCGCGGTAAAGGCGGTGGAGTGAAACTCGCGAAGAGCCCGGATGAAGCGAAGAAGATTGCCGGCGAGATACTCGGCATGAATCTGATCACTCATCAGACGGGTCCAGAGGGTCGGGAAGTGCGCGTGCTGCTGATCGAGGAAGGCCTGCCGATTGATAAGGAGTTCTATCTCGGTATTGTGCTCGATCGCGCTTCGGGAAGATCCGTCTTCATGGCTTCTTCCGCCGGCGGCATGGACATAGAAGAAGTGGCGGCAAACACGCCGGAAAAAATTCTGAAAGAGACCATCGATCCCGCAGTGGGTTTTCGTTCTTTCCAGGCTCGCAAGCTCGCGTTTGGCTTAGGCATTCGTCCTGAGTTAATCAATCAAGCGGTCAAATTCATGCAGTCGCTCTACGTTGCATATGAGCAAATGGATGCATCGCTCCTGGAAATCAACCCTTTCCTGTTGACGAAGGACGATCGACTGATCGCGCTCGACGCGAAAGTGAATTTCGACGACAACGCGATGTTTCGTCACAAAGAGTTTCTCGATTTGCGAGACCTGAATGAAGAGGAACCGCTGGAGATCGAGGCGTCCAGATTTGATTTGAACTACATCAAGCTCGACGGAAACATCGCCTGCATGGTCAATGGCGCCGGGCTCGCAATGGCCACGATGGACATTATCAAACTGGCCGGTGGTGAACCCGCAAACTTTCTCGACGTCGGCGGCGGCGCTTCACAGGAACGAGTAGAAGCCGCGTTTCGAATTTTGCTGGCTGACGAAAACGTGAAAGCAGTTTTGATAAATATCTTCGGTGGAATCGTCCGTTGCGACATGGTCGCGCGCGGCGTGGTCGAGGCGGCGAAGAACCTTGGCATCGAAGTGCCGGTGGTTGTGCGGCTTGAAGGGACCAATGTGGAAGAGGGCCAGCGGGTGATTCGTGAATCCGGCATGAACTTTACAGTGGCGCAGGGGATGCAGGATGCGGCGGAAAAGGTAGTGGCGGCAGCGGCGTAAATTAGTAGTTGTGGCACGCGCATCCTGCGCGTGATTCACGGGCGGGACGCCCGTGCCACTTTCAAGGTTTGTTGAGTAAAATATTCATGAGTATTCTTGTTAACAAAAGCACTCGCCTGGTGGTCCAGGGCATCACAGGCAAAGAAGGAACGTTTCATACCAGGCAAATGGTGGAGTATGGGACCAACGTGGTTGGCGGCGTGACGCCAGGCAAGGGCGGAACTACGCATGAGAACATTCCCGTGTTTAATACCGTGGCTGACGCGGTGAAAGACGCCGGAGCGAATGCGTCAGTAATCTACGTGCCGCCTGCTTTCGCAGCCGATGCGGTGATGGAAGCCGCTGACGCCGGCATCGCAGTTATCGTCTGCATCACAGAGGGAATCCCTACGTTGGACATGGTGAAGGTCAAGGAATATTTGCGAGACAAAGCGACGCGTCTGATTGGCCCAAACTGTCCAGGGATAATCAGCCCGGGCAAATGCAAAATTGGAATCATGCCGGGACACATTCATCGGGAAGGTCGAGTCGGCGTGGTGTCGCGCTCGGGAACTTTGACTTATGAGGCAGTGGGCCAACTGACTGCCCTGGGGTTGGGCCAGTCAACCGCGATCGGTATTGGTGGCGATCCAATAGTCGGCACGACGCATGTTGATGCGCTACGACTTTTTCAGGACGACGATGAGACGGACGGAATTGTTATGATCGGCGAAATCGGCGGCACTGCTGAAGAAGAAGCGGCTGCTTTCGCGAATGCCCACGTCACTAAGCCGATCGTTGCTTTCATTGCGGGCCAGACCGCGCCGCCGGGACGCCGCATGGGCCATGCCGGTGCAATCATCGCTGGTGGAAAAGGAACCGCCGCGGAGAAGATGAAAGCTTTGGAAGAGGCCGGCATTCGGGTAGTGAAGTCGCCGGCGGATATTGGAACTGGGATGAGAGACGCGCTGGGCGCGCGGTCAGCCGCCTAGTTGGGACTTACTTGTGCCGCTGGTCATATGAAGCGTCTACTATTCAGCCCTGGGATTGTTTTGCTCTTACTAAGCAATGTCTTAGGTCAAAGCCAACAGACTCAAACGGCGATGACTTTGACCGGTGCGGTTTATGACTGGAACGGCTCAGTGATTGTGAATGGAACGAAAGTGTCCGCCGAGGACAGAAATGGTAAGAAATTCGACGCAGCCACAAATAACGAAGGAATCTACAGTATGCAACTACCTCTTGGCGTGTATACCGTCGAAGCAATTGCGCCGGGATTCTGCCCCACCAGAGTGAGAGGTTTTAGAGTAGTTAATGCTACACACGGCAGGATGTCGCTGGATTTTGTTTTGGAGGTGGGCGGGTCACACCAGCAATGCGTTCGAGAGATTAGAATCAAAAAGAAATCAAGGAGAGGAATCAGAAGGAACAGCATGCAGCTGAATAACTTCTTGCACAATAATGGCCGAGAGCAATCTTACATTTGGAATCGTCAAGCCTGACGCGGTCCGCGCAGGCCACACTGGAAACATCATTCAACGAATAACCGACGCCGGGTTCAAGCTACGTGCAATGAAGACGCTGCACATGAGCCGGCGCGAAGCAGAAGGTTTCTATGCCGTCCATCGCGAGCGGCCATTCTTTTCCGGCTTAACGGAATTCATGTCAAGCGCTCCCTGCGTCGTGATGGCTCTGGAAAAGGAAGGCGCAGTTAAAGCCTGGCGCGATCTAATGGGCGCTACTGATCCGGCCAAGGCTGACGAGGGAACTTTACGAAAAGACTTCGGCGGTTCATTGGGCGAGAACGCAGTCCATGGCTCCGACTCCGACGAAAATGCGGCCATTGAAATTGCATACTTTTTTAGTCAGCTCGAACTGGTTTAAAAGTAGGACAGGCATTCCTGCCTGTCCCTGATCAACCCCAGGGATGGACCGGCAAGAATGCCTGTCCTACCGGTGATAGAGTGATGAGATGAAGCGTTGTCCTACGTGCAATCAGCAGTTCACTGATGAGTGGCTAACTTTCTGCACCAGCGACGGCACTTCGCTGGTTGAAGTTAGGGGCTCCACGGAGCCGCCTCCAACCTTCGCCTATCCGCCAATCCCTCCGACTGTAGCGCGTAGCGAAGAACCGACGCTGGATTTCCCGGATGCGTATAAGCCGCCCCCGGTTCCTGCGATCGTGCTGCCGCCATCGCCGGCAGGTTGGCAAGCGCCGCCACCGCCTCCTTTCATCGCTACGCAGCAAAACTCCATGGCAGCGATTTCGCTGGTCCTGGGGATCGTCAGCATGACTATCGGTTGGTGTTGTTCCTTCGGAGTCTTGACAGCTCCGGTCGCAATAGCTCTCGGAATTGCTGCGCTGGTCCAAATTAGGAATAACCCGACGCGTTACGGCGGAAAGGGAATGGCCATCGGAGGAATCGCAACTGGCGGCCTCTATATCGTTTTTATGGTGCTGATGTTTCTATTTTACGGCATAGCTATCCTCGCCGGCGGCCTGAGCAATCTATAAAAAAGAGAGTGCACCTTGAAGCGCTGTCCTACTTGTAAGAAAACGTTTACCGATCGGAACCTGAGTTTCTGCATTGACGACGGCACGCCGCTCCTGCCAGTCGAAGAGCTACCCGAGTCACCTGATGATGAACAAACGGTAGTCACACCTTCGGCCGGTTCGCCCAGTTATTCATCCACCACACCCGCACCTGAGTACCAGGCCCCGGGCAGTTACGCACCGCCCGGCATGCCGCCAACTCAAAACGGCAAGCGGAGAGCGTGGCCCTGGGTGATTGGCATAATCGTGCTGTTGTTGCTCGCGCTGGCCGGATTGGGAATCGCAGCAGCGACGTTTATCCCTTCGATCCTGAGAGCGACGCAGGAAAACAACGCGAACGTGAATGCGAACGTCAACTCGAATGATTCAATCGAAACGAGCGCAAACTCAAACGCTGAACAATTCCAGTCGAATACAAACGACTGGAACGGAGTAGAGACCGCACCGCCAACCAGCGAAACAGACGTGCTCTCAGTCCTTACCGATCTCGAACATGAATGGACCGTCGCGAATATTAACGCCGACAAGAAAAAGCTCAATCGCATCCTGGCGGACGACTATGTCGGCACTACATTCGACGGAAAATCCCAGGGCAAAGCCGATTACCTGAGAACCATAGAAAGAGACACGGCGATTCAGCGCTGGGAATTTGAGGATTTGAAAGTAAGCTTACTGGGTGATCGCGCCACCCTGACCGGCGTTTTGCGGCTGGAAGTCCAAAATCAGCGCGGCGAGATTGGGCCTGTTGCATTTCGCTTCGCGGACAAGTTTGTGTGGCGTAACAATCGCTGGCAAGCTGTAGGTTCGGAAGTGAAGCAGGAGCAGTGAAAGCAGTATCCGGTGTTGGGTGTCAGATGCTGGGGACCAGGTATCAGGTGTGGGACCGGTTATGCAGGAGAAAACATGTCAATCATCAGCGATGTGATCGAATCGACCAAGGCCATCATTCAGGGAATGAGCGTGACGCTCTCCTATATCCCCAGGCAAAAATGGACCGTGCAATATCCGGAAGATCCGGTGACGGTGCAGCCGCGTTATCGCGGACAACACCTGTTGCACGTTGACGAACTCGGACGCGAAAAATGTGTCGCTTGTTTTCTCTGCGCCGCGGCGTGTCCATCCGAGTGCATTTATATTATTGCCAAGGATGATCCGCGTTTACCCGAGGAACGCATCGGCGTCGATGAACGCTATGCTGAGGTCTACAACATCGACTACGGTCGCTGCATCTTTTGTGGCTACTGCGTCGAAGCGTGTCCGAAAGATGCGATCACTCACGGTTATAATTTCGAGCTCTCCGTCTACAACCGCGCCGATCTGCTCAAGACCAAGGACGATTTGCTGATCACCAAGCAAGTGCAGTCGCGAAATTATCGCGTCGCGGCGTCAACGGAAGATGTTGATTCGGAATACAAGGAAGTGTAGGGATGCTGTGATAGGATTTAGCCATGAAACAACAATTCTCAGCGAGCGTCTGGCAGGAAGGTGAATGGTTCATAGCCCAGTGCATCCAGGTTGATATTGCGAGCCACGGCGCCACTGAAGATGAGGCTCTAGAGAATCTGCGCGACGCCCTTGAACTGCACTTTACGCCTCCGGTGGCCACGATTGCGCCACACGTCCGAGACATCGAGGTCGACATCAAAGCTGCATGAAACCTCTGCCATTCCGCGAGGTCAAACGCAAATTAATAGCAGAGGGCTTTATTGAAGTCGGGCAAACTGATAGCCACATCAAGTTTGCAAAGGTAACCAACGCCGGAACGCGAACCGCGACGGTACCCAATCACAGAGAAGTTTCGCCGGGACGCTCAGGAGCATTCTGCGTCAAGCTGGAATAAACTCCGACGACTTCGACGCGTTGTGATCCGCAGTGCCTCAGTTTTGCCTTTTACCTTTTTATTTTTGCCTTTACCCTGTCTGCAATGCCCTACCGCGAATTCCACTATCGTTGGGAATACAATCTTAAGGCTTCGCCCGAAACCCTGTGGCCGTTCGTCTCCGACACTAATCGCTTCAATCGCGATACAAGTGTTCCGGCATTGGAAGTGGAGAAAGGGAAGCGACTGCGAAATGCGAGGCGTCGGGTAAAACTGTCAATCTTTGGTTTGCCGGTCCAATGGGAAGAGCAGCCGTTTGAGTGGGTTCGGCCCAGGCGTTTCGGAGTTTCGCGTTCATACAGCAAGGGCCCAATCGCAGAATTAAACGTTCTGGGCGTATTGTCGCCAAAGCCTGAAGGCGGCACCCTTTTCGTTTACGAGCTTCGCGCTCGCCCGAAAACTTTGCTGGGCTTCGTGGCGATCCCAATGCAGATCGGGTTTGCCGCTGCGCGCAAGTTTCGAAACGCGTTTCGAAAGTACGACGAGCTGGCGGCGGTCCAACCGGTTGGATCAGTTGTTCCCTCCGTCGCGGCCGCTGCGGCGCTGCAGGATGTGAGCGCGAGCCGACTGGCCACCGCATCAACGCGTCTAAAATCCGACGGCGCGAGTCCTGTTGTAGTCGATCGCCTGGCCTTGTTCATTCAACAGGCGGATGATTTTGCGCTGGCGCGAATCAAGCCGTATCAATTGGCAGACGAGTGGAACGAACCTCGCCGGATGGTGCTCGAAACCTGCCTGCGGGCTACGCGCGTGGGACTTCTGGATTTGCAGTGGGAACTGCTGTGTCCACTGTGCCGCGGATCAAAAGGCGGAACCGACTCGCTTTCGGATCTGGATTCAACGGGCCACTGCGATACGTGCCGAATAGATTTCACCGTTAACTTCGATCGATTCGTCGAGTTGACGTTCCGTCCCAACGACGCCATCCGACGGCTTGACGTCAAAGACTATTGCATCGGGAGTCCGCAGCGTACGCCGCACGTTGTCGTGCAACAATTGTTACCCGCGAATTCCAATCGCGAATTGGAACTGCCGCTTGAAGCAGGCAATTATCGTCTGCGTGCGCTCGAACTTTCCGGTGATCTGCCGGTGAGGGTCGCGGAAGCAGGAGTGAACAAGGCGTTGGTGACGGTATCTCAGCGCGGTTGGCCGGATGAAGGACTGACGATTGCGCCTCGGAGTTTGTTGCACATCAAAAACGAAACTGACGCGGAGCAACTCTTTATCCTCGAGCGATTGGCATGGAGCGACCAGGCTGCGACCGCGGCGGAGGTCACGGCGCTCCAGATCTTTCGCGATCTGTTTTCATCCGAGGCTCTGCGGCGCGGGGAACAGTTTTCAGTCGGAACCTTGACGGTGTTATTTACTGATCTGAAGAGTTCAACTCAACTCTATCGAGAGATTGGCGATGCGACTGCGTTTGGCCGCGTGATGAACCACTTCGACGTGATCAAGAAATTGATTGCCGAGGAAGACGGCGCGCTGGTGAAAACGATTGGCGATGCAGTGATGGCAGTGTTTAGACGTCCGGCCTCGGCACTGAAGGCTATGCTGGCAGCGCAACAGATGCTGGCTTCGCCGCCGCCCGGAGTTGCGCCGCTGACTTTGAAAGCGGGAATTCACAGTGGGCCCTGCATTGCTGTTACTCTAAATGACCGGCTTGATTATTTTGGTTCGACTGTGAATATGGCCGCACGGCTGGAAGGGCTATCAACCGGCAATGATGTCATTATCTCTCGCGCGCTTTACGATGATCCGGAAGTGAGTGCCCTGCTCCAATCCGAAGGTTTGGCAGCCGCGCCTTTTCAGCATGAACTGAGGGGCTTTGCGGGAGAACAGTTTGAATTGTGGCGAGTCGCGCCGACGGCGAAACAAGCTGCCACCTGAACCGTGAAAATCCGCGTTAATCCGCGGCCGATTAAGATATATGCCACTACTCGAAGCGCGAGAAGTTTCAAAGGTCTATCAGATGGGTGCAACTACCGTCACCGCGCTCGATAGTGTTTCGCTGTCGATCGACGAAGGGCAGTTCGTTGCGATCCAGGGAACGTCCGGTTCGGGGAAAAGCACTTTGCTCAACATGGTCGGTGGCTTGGATCATCCTTCAAGCGGCGACGTGTATTTTAATGCTAAGCCTTTGGGCCCGCTCAGCAAGAAGGAGATGGCGCGCTATCGTCGTTTCTCTGTAGGAATGATTTTTCAAAACTTCAATTTGATTCCCACGATGAACGCCGAGGAAAATATCAAACTCGCACTGGCCTTCGGAGGTTTGCGTGGAGCCCAACGCCGGAAGACTGCCAGGGAGTTGCTCAGTCGTGTTGGTTTAGCCGATCGGCTGACGCATCGCCCTTCCGAACTTTCAGGAGGTGAGCAGCAACGCGTGGCGATAGCCCGTGCCCTGGCAAACAATCCAAAGGTCCTGCTTGCGGATGAGCCGACGGGAAATCTTGACTCAACCCGCGCTCACGAGTTGCTCGCTCTCTTGCGAGAAATGGTAAGCCGCGATTCGCTAACGATTCTGATGGTGACTCACGACCGCGAGCTCGCCGGCAGGTTCGCGGATCGAATCATCCTGATGAAAGACGGCAGGATCGTCGCGAATGATGAAGGATGAAGGCAGAAGGATGAAAGCCATAAGTTCTCGCAAACCGCTCGCAGGTGGGGTGATCGATGATGACTGACAACACCGAGATGACACTCGAGGCTCTGCGTTCGGTGCCACTGTTTGCCTCGCTTAGCGACGAGAGCGCCGCCGAATTGCGAGATTTGCTCACGTTCAGCGATGTAGCAGGAAACTCGCAGGTGTTTCATAAAGGCGATAGCGGCAATGCGATGTATCTCATTGAGCGCGGCAAGGTGCGGATTAGCATCACGGACGAGGATCGTCACGAGATAACACTTGCCGAGATCGCACAGGGCGATTTCTTCGGCGAGATGTCTTTGATCGATGGTCGGCAAAGATCGGCGGACGCGAAGGTAATCGAAGATGCGCGCTTTGCAGTACTTTCACGGCCAGACTTCCTGGCCTTCGTTAGAGCCAATCCTGATGTAGCACTGGGAATGCTGGGCGCGTTGACGGACAGGCTTCGCCGGACAGATGAGTTGCTGCGGTCACGTGTTTCGCGCAACGCAAACGAGGAAGAACGGAAGCGGGCTACAATGGCGGATCGCGCGGCCGACATGATTGCGGAGTTTGGCGGAAGTTGGAAATTTATCGGTGTGTCGATGGGGTTGATAGTGCTGTGGATCGTTTTTAACACCTACATGTTAGCCACAGGTTTCGATCCGAAGCCTTTCCAGATGCTGAATTTGTTGCTGGCGGTGATCGCCGGCATGCAGGCACCGATCATTATGATGTCGCAAAACCGGCAGGGTGAAAAAGACAGGCTCCGCGCCGACCTCGATTACCGGGTTAACCTTAAAAACGAACTCTCGCTGGCGGAAGTGTTGCGACGTTTAGACGTTTTGGAAAGTGAACGCTTACCGAGACTGTTTGACGAGCAGAACGCACTGCTCGCTCCGAGCGAGCAGAGTCCAAAGTCCAGAGTCCAGAGTCCAAGGTCGTAAGACGAAGCGGATACCAGGGCTTTTGCATCATCGTGATGCAGTTGGGAAAACGACTTTGGACTTTGGACCGTGGACTTTGGCTTAACAACCGATGATTCAGGCAATCTTTTTTGATTTCAACGGCGTCATCATCGACGACGAGCCGTTGCAAATGCAGGCGTACAAGGAAGTCCTGCGTGGTCATGACATTGATCTCAGCGAGGCTGACTACTATAGCGCGCTCGGATTGGATGACAAGGGTTTCGTCCGTCATGCTTTTCAGCGAGCCAATAAGATCCTGAAAGATGATGTGCTGGAGGTCGTGTTGGAAGAGAAGGGCGTGCGACATCGCAAACTCATCGAGGATGAGCTGCCGCTGTTTCCCGGAGTAGTTACCTTTCTCAAAGCCACGGGCCGGCATTACCCGCTGGGAATTGTCAGCATGGCGACTTTCAATGAGATCGAATACGCGTTGAGCCGCGCGCAACTGCTGCCGTTATTCTCCGTGGTGGTAAGCAGCGCCGACGTTTCGGTGTGCAAACCCGCTCCCGATTGCTATCGTGTGGGTTTCGACAAGATGAACGAGCAACGGCGAACGACGAGACTTCTGCCGTTACTGCCGAGTGAATGTCTTGTGATTGAAGATTCACCACCGGGAATTGCGGCGGGCAAAAGCGCGGGCATGCTAACGATGGGCATCACAAATACTGTATCGGAAACCGCGCTTCGAGAAGCCGGCGCGGACGTTGTAACAGCAAGTTTGGCCGATTGGACGGTTGGTTCCGTCCACCACGTTTTTGGAAAAGGATGAGGGGCTGAAGGGTGACGGATGAAAGGGTGCTCTAATTCATCCCTCATCCTTCCTCCTGCATCGTTTACATCATGAGTTTCCTCGACATACTTCATCTGGCGCTCCGAAACCTGCGGCAGGCCAAGCTGCGTTTCTTCCTGACAACCATGGGCGTGATTGTCGGTGTGGCTGTAATTGTCACCATGGTTTCGTTTGGCCTGGGCCTGCAGCGCAATATGCTCTCGCGGTTTCGTGCGCTAGATCTTTTTAACGAAGTTCGGGTGTTTGGCAAGAGCGTTTTTTCGATGGCCGTCGCCGGCGTAGATCCAAAACTCAAACGCGACGAAAGCCCGGGTGAGCGACGCACCGCCGGATTCAGAAGGGGTATGACTCCCACCCGAATTCTCGACGACGCTGCTCTGGCTGAAATCGAGGCCATCCCTGGAGTTGCTTACGTCGAACCAGATATTGGTTTCACCACGTTCGTGCGCACTAATGGCCGAGTAGTTCCGCTCTCAGTCAACGGCGTGTCAGTCCCAAATGCATCGTCGCGGTTCAGAAACTTTTTGGGCGGCCAAATGATCAGCCGTCCCGACGCGGACGAGGCCATCATCGACGACGTCGCAGCGGAGACACTTGGCTTCAAACAACCGGCCGACGCCGTGGGCCAGACGATCGAGTTTCTCGCGCCGGCAAGCGAGAGCGGTCAAACACCGGGAAATCCGAAACCAAAAGACGACGCCGAAACTGAAGAAGAAGGCGGACTAAACTTTTTCGGTATCCCGCTCGACGACGAAGGCGACGCGGAGAAGCCAGAAAATAAATCCGGGCTCAATCAGGTAGTGGGCCACACGTTTCGCATCAGCGGTGTTCTGGATAGTAAACCCAACAAAGAGGGTGCTGGGCAGGGTGGGCGCATCGGCCTGATGTCCGGCGCATCGGTTTACGTCCCGTTGCGAGCAGCGAGGCAATGGACTTTGGCGCATCGAAGCCCGATGAATGAAGTGGCCCTCGCTCTGGCGCGCCAGAGTGGTCAACTTGGCGAAAGCCAAACTGAGGGCTATTTTTCGGCGGTCATTCGCGTTGATGATCCGGTCGCGCTCACGCCCGTGCGGCAACGGTTGACCGAACTCGGCTTAAGCAGCTTTTCGATTGTTGACGAGCTCGAACAACTGAGAACTGTCTTTCTGATCCTCGACTCTGTGCTTGGTTTGCTCGGTGGCATTTCGCTGCTGGTGGCGTCGTTTGGCATCGCGAACACGATGATCATGTCAATTCTCGAGCGCACGCGAGAGATTGGAATCATGAAAGCGATTGGCGCGGAAGATCGTGAAATCAAGCTGATCTTTTTCGTCGAAGCCGCGGTGATCGGGGTTACCGGAGGAGTTCTGGGAACGCTGGCGGCCTGGTGCGTTGACGGCATCGCAAATCGTCTCGCTTACCGTTTTGTTTTGAAGCCGCAAGGTGCATCGTTTGTTGACTTCTTTTCGCTGCCGCCCTGGCTCTCAGCCAGCGCGATCCTGTTTGCCGTTGTCATTTCGATTCTGGCGGCGCTTTATCCGGCGGCACGGGCGGCGAGAATTGATCCGGTGAGAGCGCTCAGGCACGACTAAGCTTTGCTCTTGCTCCATCTACGGAATAATCAGCCCGCTGCTGCTCCGAAGAGCGCCACTCCGAGTGCCGCGAAAATAATTATGACCATGGGAATAAGCACGAGTAGGGTCCCAACAATGCCGCAGATTCGACCTGCCTGAGTGAGATCTCGACCGGTCGGATCCATTCGGCCCACAGCCATTTCGCGCAAGTCCGTATTACCCATCACCCACGCTGCGATACCGAAAAAGGGGCAAACGACAAAACTAAGAATTCCGAATACAAGAATGAGAACGCCTCGGTGTGGCTGCATTAGATCGTCACTCCTATAAATAAAAGAGAAAAATGAGCGGCTCGGTAACGCGTTTTCCGCGTCTGAAATTTTGCGGAACGATACGACGATCGACCAGGCAAGTCAACGATTAGCAACCGATGGAGTGGTGCTGTTTGCTTTTGCGCTCTTTGCGAAAGCCTTTTGTGCTTTGCGGTAAGTCCAGAAGACAAAGCAAAACCGCAACGGTCGCAAAGCCAGGACGCAAAGTTTCGCGAAGGAATGCATCGGATTGTACGAGACTGCAATCAGTATCCATTCGACACCTTTGCTTAGTTTCAGCCGAGGCGATGTTACTATCTCTTTAATAGAACTATCCTACGCGTAGCGGCAGGCCCAAGAAGATTTTGAGGAGACCAATTTGACGACGAATCGCGCTCTTACTTTCCTTCTGGTTTGCGCATTATTAATTACCAGCGCAAATCTTCAGTCCACCAAATCGCAGTCGGCGCTGGTTACTCCGATCGATGGCTTTACAAGAGAGGGTTCGGCGAATGAACGCCGATGGGAAGAGGCCTTTCAGCGCGTGCCGGCGCCGGATTCGGCGCGTGAACATCTGCGCCGGCTGACAGCGGAGCCTCATGTGGCGGGAACGAAGGAAGACTATGCAACCGCGATCTACGTGCGCGACAAGATTCGCAGCTATGGCATCGCTTCGGAGTTGAACGAGTATGACGTGCTGCTCAACTACCCAAAGCAGCCGGCTATTGTTGAACTCATCACGCCGCGACGGCGCGTGCGCCTGCAGGTCAAGGAGGCAGTCGTTCCGGCAGACCCATCGTCGTCGAGTCATAAAATTATTCCGCTCTTCAACGGGTACAGTCCGAGCGGAGACGTTACCGCGCCGCTGGTTTACGTTAACTACGGGCTTCCTCCGGATTATGCGGCGCTGAAAAACCTTGGTGTGGACGTGAAAGGAAAAATAGTCATCGCGCGCTATGGCAACTCTTTTCGCGGGGTGAAGGCAAAGGTTGCCGAGGACAATGGCGCGATTGGACTGATCATCTATTCCGATCCAGCGGACGATGGCTACGCACAGGGTGATGTTTATCCGAAAGGGCCGTGGCGTCCTGAGAGTTCAGCGCAACGCGGTTCGGTGCAATATCTTTTTTATGCGCCGGGCGATCCTTTGACTCCCGGGAGACCGTCAGTGCCGGGCGAGCCGCGTCTGAAAATGGAAGACGCGAAAACATTGACGCGCATCCCCGTGCAGCCCATCTCTTATGGTGATGCGAAGCAACTCCTCGAACCGCTGGCTGGGCCAGTAAGGCCGAGCGGTTTCCAGGGCGGCCTTCCGTTTGGTTATCACGTCGGCGGGACGGAAGCAGTGCGTGTCCATTTGAAGACCGTGATGGACTACAAGGTCCGGAAGATATGGAATGTGATCTCACGAATCGAGGGCAACGAGGACAAAGACCGCTGGGTAATCATGGGCAACCACCGCGACGCCTGGACCTTCGGGGCCGTTGACCCAAATAGTGGATCGACTGCAATGCTCGAAGCGGCGCGCGGATTTGGTCAACTGTTGAAGAGTGGTTGGAAGCCGCGCCGCACGATCGTGATGTGTAGTTGGGATGGCGAAGAGTATGGCCTGCTGGGTTCTACCGAATGGGCTGAAGACAATGCTGATGAACTGAAACAAAAGGCCGTGGCGTATCTGAATATGGATGCGGCAGTTTCGGGCCCACACTTTGGCGCGGCCTCAGTGCCCTCAATGTGGAAAATGATTCGGGCCGCCACCCGCGATGTTCCCGATCCGAAATCGAGCAAATCGGTTTATCAGCAATGGCAGGACAGAAGTCGCGAGCGGCGGCCCGATGCCGAACTAACGGACGCGCAAAGCGGTTCGGACACGGCAATCGCTGAAGCACGAATCGGCGCGCTGGGGTCGGGTTCCGACTATACGCCGTTTCTCCAGCACCTCGGCGTTCCGGCAACCGATATGGGATTCGGCGGTGACTACGGGGTCTACCATTCAGCTTACGATTCGTTTTATTGGATGTCGCATTTCGGAGACCCGACCTTTGCCTACCATGTAACAGCCGCGCGGATCTGGGGATTGGTCGCAATGCGTCTGGCCGGAGCTGAGGGTCTGCCGCTGGATTACCGCGACTACGCCACTCAGATCAGTGAGTTTTTTGAGGAGAGCATGAAGACGGCGAAGCGCCGGAATCTGGCGAACGGGTTTGATGAGAAACCGATGCGAGACGCGATCCGGAGATTTTCAGAGGAGGCGGCGCGTACCGACAAGGCCAGAGTGGATGCAATCGCCGAGAACAAGGGCGAACGAAACGATGCAAAACTGCGCCGCCTGAACGATGCGTTAATCGCTGTCGAGCGTGCGTTCACTGACTCGCGAGGTCTCCGCGGCCGAACCTGGTATAGACATCAGATCTACGCACCGGGAACTTATACGGGTTATGCGGCGCAGCCACTTCCCGATTTCCGCCAGGCGCTCGAAGATCGAAACACGACGAACGCCAGGGAAGCGCTGGAGCGGATCGTTGAAGCATTGAATCGTGGCGCGGAGGTTCTGAGGCAAGCCCGCGACTGAAAGCCATGGTCGGGAATGGATACTTCAAAGTGTAATCTGTTTTCTTTGCGACCCTTTGCGGTGCTGCCTTGAGTTTTACCGTAGAGGTCGCGAAGGCTTCAGCAAAGGGCAGCCTGGGCTGATCCTCTTTCAATCTTTCTTACGCGTTAGTAAGTAGAGCGAGGTCAATTAGCTGGTTTTCATTCTGTAACCGCAATCGAGGTAACAAGGAGATAATTCATGAGACAACGGATTTGGGGAATGAGTTTAATAGGCGTCATGGTTATGACAATCGTTTCGCCGTCTAGTTTTATGGCGCAGAGGCCGCGGACCCGGCCTGAGGCCCGCTCTGCGGCGGCGAATGATTTGAAAATCAAATACCGCATGACCAACGCCGGCCAATCAATGGAAACAACCACGATGCTCAAGGGCGCCCGTGAGCGATCCGAGATGAAAATGGGCTACGGCATGGAGATCGTGAACATCACGCAGTGTGATCTCAAGAGGACCCTGCAAATCAGTGACAAGGCCAGAAAATATACGGTCACTCCGATGGAAACGGTTGAGGCGACTTCGAACGCCGGCGCGAGTGCGCGCGTAACGGCGGAGCCGGCCAGGCGTGGCGGTGTGATTACCTATAACACTTCGGCTGTTGATACGGGCGAGCGCAAAGACATGTTTGGTTTCACGGCACGTCATGTCAAAACCACGATGTCGATCGAGTCTTCTCCCGACGCCTGCAGTCCAATGAAGCAACGGATGGAGACAGATGGCTGGTACATCGACCTTGCTTTTGGCTTGAACTGCGAAAACGGGGGCGGACAAACGATGACGAGCTCTTCGCCCGCCGGTGGCTGTCGCGATCGAGTGCGTTTCAATCGGCAGGGCGCGGCGCGAACTGGATACCCGTTGCAGGAAACCACCAGGATGTATGGCCCAAACGGTGAGGTGACCTTTACGTCAACGAAAGAAGTTGTGGAGCTGTCGCGCGAACCGCTCGATGCCGCGCTGTTTGATGTGCCGGCTGGTTATGTTGAAACTGCCAATGCGCAAGAGCTGTATGCCATGCCGTCCATGGACACGATGATGTCCCAGGCCAACGAAGGAAGGCAGCCGCGGGAGAACCCTCAAAGCATTTCCGCTGTCGCGCAATCCAAGCCTGCTGGAGTTATCCGCATTGGCGTGGTTCAGGTTAACAACCGCACTGACAAGGGTATCTCGGCCGAGTCGTTGCGAGCCGGTCTAATCAGTAATATCGAGGCGAGCGGCGTAGAAGCGGTGGGACTGAATGCCATAGCGCCGGCCGAGATCGAGATTGAGGCGAAGGCGAAGCAATGCGACTTTGTCCTCTATACACACGTCGCTGCGCTGAAGACGTCGGCGGCAGGGAAGATTGGCGGAATGTTTGGTCGCGCCGCAGGCGTCGGAGGCATCGGTAAGACGGAGGCGAAGGTTGAGTATCAATTGTTCGCCGTGGGCCAAACCAGTGCTCGCCTTCAATCCGCAGCGACAGCAAAGGAAGAAGGAGAAGAGGCGAGTGCCGGCAAAGCGATGGAACAGGAAGCGAGGATGGTTGTGGCTGAGGTAAAGAAGAGTCGTAACTAAAATACTTCGGTGCAATGCTCCAGGCCGAGAAACTGAAGCGATGAAAAACTAATTCGTCTCCTTAGGTTTCTCGGTCTTGTTCTTTCCCTTAGGCTTTTTTTCCGCGGGTGGCGGAAGGGCGCCGGCGGCCTCGACGATTTCGTCGGCATGCCGGACCAACTGCTCAAAGCCCATGGTTTCGGCATCGTCTTTGGTCTGGGCCTGAAGCGGCCGGAGCCGTTCAACTGTTTGAGTCGCCGCCGCTGCCAACTTGCGCAGCGCTTTCGGGACCAGCGGATTCGTCTCATCCTTTGCGTTAACGTCATCAATGTTGGATATTCCGGCATCGAAGATTCTCGCGATATCCACCATTAACTCGGCGCGTGTTCCGGTCGGTAGTTCCCCCCATTTTTCCGCGTCTTTCTTCAATTGCTTTTCGGCAGCAGCCGCCCCGCCGTTTAGTACGAGTAATCGTCGCTCAACTGCTTTGATGAAGACGTCGATCCGTTTGTCGAGGATTTGCGCCTCTCGGACCAGCTCTTCCTCTTGCGGAGTAAAATAGTCGCGAGCTTGAAAGCCGGTTACTGGCGGTGGACAACTCAGCGTAACGAGAACAAACGCCGCGGCGAGCAGACAAGATTGAAGACTTCCACGATTGATCATTTTGGAGTAGGGGTCGGTGCTGCTAAGTTCTGCTGGACAGGTTTTTCCACTGGTTGCAGCTCTGGCGTTCGATGAATGTCGCGAACGACGTTATCTCCATAAAAGGAGTTGAGCGCTTCAGTGCGCCCGTTGCGCGCATTCTCTTCGATCTCTTTTAACCAAATTGCAAATTCGGAAGGGGCAGTACGACGCAGGCCGGTCAGGCGTGGACCATGCGATCGAAGCGCGAGCTCCAGTCGTTTATAAAGATCGCGGTTCTTGCTGTTGCCCGTTTTCAGAGCCCGCAGATAAGCGAAAGCATTTTCCATGATGGCCCAATAGCGAGCGGCCTCTCCAAGTGCGCTGTCGAATGAGCGTTCAGCAGTTAGAGCTTCTGCTTTTGCGAGATGCGCTTCAGCCAGGCTGATGGAAATCTTAACTCGAGCCTTCGGATCCTTGGCCGCGTTGAGTTGTTCGCGATCCAAAGTGGAAATCACTTTTACTGGTGGCGGCGCGGGGACATCCTGGGTTTGCGGTTGTTGACTACTCACAACTGAGCCGGCCAGCGCTATCACAAGCACTGTGACGAGGAACCTTTGCGGTGGCTGAATGGGAATGCTCATCTTTTTTGCGAACGTTTGTTATGTTGACTTGCCCGGTTTGCGCTTTGCACCCTGACCCAGTTTTATCTGGCGGCGCAACGAGGGTAGCCTGAGCTGGACTTTATCAATTTCGAGCTGATTGGTGTTCGCATCTGCGCGCGCCAGGAAAAGTTCATAAGCTGACAGTGCGGCTTCGTATTCTCCAAGATAATCATGTGCGGTGGCAATGAAATAATGAGCGACCGTTAGATCCGGCTTGGCCTTTAGCAGCCACTGATACTCGACCAGCGCTTCCGGAAACTGTTTTAACCGGTAAAGTGCGGTAGCCAGATTAGCATGTGCCACATAATTGTCTGGTGCAAATTTGATTACCCTGCGCAGGATGTCGACCGCTTCAGGAAATCGTCGCGCCTGGACGAGGGCTGAACTATAGCCGGTTGCGTAGTCGGCATTGGCCGGCTGAAGTTTTGTGGCGCGTCTGAAAAACTCGAGGGCTCGATCCGGATCGGCAGTGCGGTAGGAATCACCCAAACGTGCCGACAGCATTGGATTGTCAGGGTTCTTTTTCAGGAGATTCTCGAGCGCCGCACGAGCGACGAGTGGATCGTCGCTGTTGGCCGCCTCGATCTCTTCCGGCGTGCCGATGACTTTTATGCCTCCCACGCCGGAGGCGCTCTCGGGTTTCAGAAGTCCAGCAGCCTGAGCCACGCGGCTCGCCTCTTCAGGTTGTCCGACTAATTGATAGGCGGCAGCAAGCCGGCTGGAGCTCGACTTGTCGTCCTTGATTAAAGCCTCGGCGATTTTCAGATCCGCAACGGCGCCAGGCAGGTGGCCAACTGCGGTTCGAGTTTCGGCGCGCTCAAGTAGTGCGAATATATTTTGCGGCTCGAGTTTCAGTAGATGGTCAAGACTTATCAATGCCGCTGCGTTGTCGCCGCCGCGACGTTCTGCCTGAGCGCGCAACAACCAGGTGGCCACGGGGGCGTTCTGATCAGCTGTGGCAGCTGTTGCTAATCGCAAGGCTTCTTTGGCGTCGCCGGCACGCAGGCGAATATCCGCGAGTACGCGTAAAGCGAGGCTGTTTTGAGACTCCAGCTGAATTGCGCGACGCAACAGCGGTTCAGCCTCGGTGTCCCGATTAAGCCGGACCAAAAGAGTCCCCAGTGCGGCGTGGGGAAGGGCCCACTCTTTCCGGACTTCGATGACTTTTCGAAAACTAACTTCAGCTTCTTTTGCGCGGTCCAGTGACGTTAAAGCGTTGGCGCGTTGAAACTCAGCCTCAGGAAATTCGGGTCGAAGCTTTAATGCTTCGTCGTAGAATTCAAGGGCCTTTGCAAAGTCGCCGCGCGCGTGAGCGTTTTGTCCACGCTCAAACAGCTTCATTGGATCCGCCGCCGAATCACTAAAGGCGTCCTCGCCTTGCGCCTGCGCAACGACCTGACAAGTGTGTATTGTCGCCAGGAGCGTGACGAGCAATAACCCGCCACAAAGCCACGACCGAATTATTTTTGTTAGCTGGCGGTTCATGAAACGATTGTCTGGCGAGACGGTCTGGGGAATGGTTGATCCTAACATGCTAAGAGTGAGCGAGTCCAAAATCGCCGTCGAGTGTCTGCGCTGGCATGCATGAGATGCTGGTTGCGCTGGTCTTGATGCATGGGATAACATTGCGAACTGTAAATCCCATCTCAAAATTTAGAGAAACCGACACGCGTATGGCGCACGTGTCTGTGCTTCTGGAGAACCCGATTCGTGAGCAGTCTCCTGGTCGAAAACAGAGATTCCAAAGTATCAATAGACGATACTGTCAATGCGTTGCTCCTGGAAAAAGAGGGCAGGCTCCGTCAACTTTTGCGCGACATGAGGGCGGTGGTAGTTGCCTATTCGGGAGGCGTGGATAGCAGCTACGTGGCCAGGATAGCCAGCGAAGAATTGGATGATGACGCGCTTTGCGTCACGGGTGAGTCTGCGAGTATGGCGATCAGCGAACGCGAGCAGAGTGCCGAGATTGCCAGACAATTTGGATGGCGCCGTGAAGTAATTCAAACTGATGAGCTCGACGATACGAATTACACGAGTAATAGTCCGAGGCGATGTTTCTTTTGTAAGGATGAGCTTTACCGGAAACTTGGCGCCGTCGCCAGCGCTCGGGGCATCAAGTTTATGGTTGACGGATCCACTCTGGATGATCTGAACGACTACCGGCCGGGCCGCGTGGCTGCTACTGGTCACGGTGTGCGAAGCCCGCTGATTGAAGCAGGAATGAACAAGTCAGAAGTGCGGGAACTGAGTCGTCGCGCCGGACTGCCGACCTGGGACAAGCCCGCCAGTCCCTGTTTGTCGTCGCGTATCGCTTATGGAATTCCGGTGACCATTGAACGGCTGTCAGTTGTGGATCGCGGTGAGGAGATTATGCGTTCGATGGGCTTTCGTGAGTTTCGTGTCCGCCACCATGACAATCTGGCGCGTCTTGAGATCGCGCCGGCCGAATTGCCGCTGGCTTTGCGCGTTGAGATCGTTAGCGACCTTGCACGGCGTTTTCGGGAGCTGGGATTTAAGTATGTAACTCTCGATCTAGAGGGATATCGTAGCGGGGCAATGAATGAAGCACTCGATCTGCGGCCGTAGTAAAACTCGATTTAGAAAACTTTCCGGAGAGAATCATGTCCAGTATGAACAGCACAGTCTATGTGGATGATATCCGCGAAATAAAAGAAGAGAATCCGTTCGAGTCAATGATGTCGCGCTTCGATCGTGCGGCGCAACTACTAAACCTCGACGCGGACCTGTATGCGGTGATGCGCGTTCCTAATCGGGAGCTCAAAGTCTATATACCCACGCGAATGGACTCCGGTCGAATTCAGGTTTTCGAAGGCTATCGAGTGCAGCACAATTTCGCGCGCGGGCCGGCAAAGGGCGGAATACGTTATTCACCCGACGTCAGTCTTGATGAAGTGAGGGCGCTGGCGGCCTGGATGACGTGGAAGTGTGCGGTGGTTAACGTTCCCTTCGGCGGTGCGAAGGGCGGCGTTATCTGTGACCCGCAGCAAATGTCGATCGGCGAACTCGAGCGTATGACGCGCCGGTACGCCTCAGAATTGCTCGACTTCATTGGACCGGAAAAAGACGTGCCGGCGCCAGATATGAATACCAACGAGCAAACCATGGCCTGGATCATGGACACATATTCAATGCATGCGCGGCACACTGTTACTGCTGTGGTTACCGGGAAGCCGATTGATCTTGGAGGCTCGTCAGGCCGCCGCGAAGCAACCGGGCGCGGAATCCTCTTCGTGATAAATGAAGCGATTAAGAGATTCGGGATGTCGCCTGAAACCACCAGGGTGGTGGTGCAGGGATCAGGCAATGTCGGAGGTATTGGAGCTCAGCTGCTCCACGAGGCCGGTTATAAAGTGGTGGCAATCTCCGACGTTCACGGAGGAATCTACAACCCGAATGGAATCGATATTCCCGCGGTTCTGAAGCATTTGCACACGACGCGTTCGTTCGAGGATTTTGAAGGAGTCGAAAAGGTGACGAATAGTGAGCTCCTGGAACTCGAGTGCGACGTGCTTGTGCCGGCGGCTACCGAAAATCAAATCACCTCGCAAAACGCGGATAGAATCAAGTGTAAGGTATTGGCCGAGGGCGCGAATGGTCCCACTACTGCCGCGGCTGATGAAATTCTTCACGGCAAAGGAATCTTCGTAATTCCAGACATTCTTGCAAACGCGGGAGGGGTCACGGTTTCATATTTCGAGTGGGTCCAGGACCGAATGGGCTACTTTTGGCGGGAAGACGTCATTAATCAGAGACTTCAAGACACCATGGTGGCAAGCTTCAATGACCTCTGCAGGTATGCAGACGCCCATTCAGTAGACACTCGAACCGCCGCCTATATGCTCGCGATAGATCGGGTGGCCTACGATACGCGAATGCGTGGCATCTACGCGTGACGGAAAAAACATAAAGAGATTGGGCCTAATTTAGGAAAATGTCTTGATTTCACCATGAAGGTAGAGTATGGTCTGGCGTGATTTTGTATCTCGGACAAGTGTAAGGATTTTTATGGGCGTGGTCCCTGTCTGAGTGCAAATCATTGACACTAAACGACACTTTTCGATATATAAAGTGACGCTTAGGTTTCTCAAGCTGCGAATCAGGCAGCGCATTTACGTGCGGTAAGAGTTTTGTTCTCGGGGTAACCCAAAGAGGAATTGGAGCCGGGCGCTAAGTCCGATTCGTTGGCTTGTAGTTGGCGCCACCTCAAAGCAAGAACGATAGCCGGTCGATTGGAGCTGGTCACTTGCCCAAGGTGGTATTCATAATCAAACTTCTATAATCAGGTTTCGCAGGAGGAATGCGATGAGACTCGCAAACAGAGCGCTTATAGCCGCGCTCGCAACATTAATGCTATGTGCCGTGGTGTCGGCGCAGACTTTGAGATTGCCCGAGGATCCACGGAATCAGTCTCCGGCGGTGGGCACCGGAGGTCCGGAAGGCGGACCTACCGGCCTGTTCACGATTTACGACGGTTCGACGATTCGGAAGGGCGAGTTTACGTTCAGTGTCGCTTACAGCAATTTTGATCGCGACCCTGGCAACGCGGATATCGTCGAAACGCCGCTGAGCTTTAATGTCGGCTTGAATGACCACGTCGAGTTGTTCTTCAAGACTAACGGCTATCGGGGCGTGAAGATCAATAATCCGAGCAATCTGTCTAGTTTCTATTTGCCAAATACGCAGCTTTACTTTGGCGCGTCGCTGCTTTGCAGTGGTGGGGCGGTAATTATTGCGCCTGATCGCGTCAGTGGCACGTTTGGGATCACCGGCGCTCAGGTTCGTCCTCCCGGACCGCCTTGCAATGTGGGTGGTCAGCCCTTTGTGCAGTTTCCCTTCATCGGCGGAACTGGACCGAACTTCGGGCTCACCGGCAATATTATTGCGCCGCCTTTCGTAAGCCGTTTGGGAGTGCCAACGGGTGGCGGTGGGAGCTTTAGTGCAGCGTCGAACTTCCCCGGTATTGGATCTCCAGTAGGCAGCATCCTTCCCGGAATCGTTCTCTCAACGCGGACAATTCCTCCCAATTTGACCTTCAATACGCTGACTGTTCCAGGCACCTTTACTGTTGCGCCAAGCTATTTGCCTGACGCGCCGTTTATCAGCCGCCTGTACGGTGAATCGGCCTTCGGTAATTTGGTGTTCGGCGCGAAAATTCGCTTCGCCAGTCCGACTCACGCGGTAGGATATGGAATCATTCCTTTCTATCGCTGGTATCTCGATAACGCCGATGATTTTTCAGGCTTTAATCAAATGCAGCGCGGCGCCGGTCCGGGCGCGCAGCTTGGCGACTTTGGCTTGATCGGCTTCTTTGATGCCCGGCTCAGCCAGCATGTCAACGTTTCGGTTAACGGCGGTTACATCTTGAACAGCAATCCGAAGAGCGAGCCGATGAATGACGCGACCTTGCTCGACCGCCCGGATGAAGCGCTGTTTGGTATCGGCTTTGACTTTCCACTCAACAAGTACTTCCAGTTGATTGCTGAAGCAAGAGCTACCAAGTACATGGGCGGCCGGACGCCAAATGCCTTTAACAACAATCCGGTGGATGTCATTGGCGGCGTCAAGATTTATCCGGCACGCTGGTGGGGCATCGGTGGCGCTTATCGCAGACACATGAACCAACAGGATGCCGGTCGCTTTGGCGGAACGCTCCCTGGTGGTTTCAGAGAGTCTGAGGATCCGAATGGTTTCATCGGTCAGCTCTGGATTGGCCATCGCAATCCCAGAAGTTTGCCAATCCCAGACAATCGAGAGCCAATGGTGACTGTGTCGGCGTCAACGGCCTCGATTACGACTCCGTGCCCGCCGGGAACTAGTTCGACTTCTTGCACGCCGAGCTCCAGCGGAACAGTGAATTTGACCGCGGAAGCAACGGATCCCGACAACGACACGCTCCTTTACACCTGGTCAGTTACGGGTGGAACGCTTTCCGGAGACGGTCGCGCAGTTGCCTGGGATCTATCAGGCGTGAACGCGGGTACTTACACTGCCACTGTTACCGTTAATGACGGAAACAACCACACCAAGACGGCATCGACAACTGTCACAGTGGCTCCGTGCATAGGCTGCGAGCCCCCATGTCCGACGGTTTCAGTTAGCTGCCCGTCAGACGTAGACGAAGGTGCGCCGATTACGATCACGGCATCGGCGGGTGACGGCAGCGTCACTTACAACTGGTCAGTTTCGGCCGGCACAATCACCAGTGGTCAGGGTACATCGACCATTACAGTTGACACGGCCAACCTCGGCGGTCAGACAGTGACAGCGACAGTGGAAGTTGGTGGCCTTGCCCCGTCCTGCTCGAGAACGGCTTCGTGCTCGACGCAAGTGAGGCCGGGCGCGGTACCACCACGTAAGTTTGACGAGTATGGCGACATCCGCTTTAACGATGAGAAAGCCAGACTCGACAACTACGCCATCGAGCTACAGAACGCACCAGGCAGCACTGGCACAATCTTTGTGTTTGGTAACTGCGCTGGAGCCGGACAGGCCAGAGGCGACCGTGCGAAGGATTACCTCGTCAACACTCGCGGTATCGACGCCGCCCGCTTGACGGTGGTCGACGGCGGCTGTCGCGAAGAACTCGTAGTTGAGTTGTGGATCGTACCAACAGGCGCGACTGCACCAACGCCGAGCAATTCAGCAACAGTCGATCCTTGCCCAGAGTGCAAGAGACCGGCCCCGCGCCGCAGACGCGGACGCCGCGACTAGGCAACAACTAGACTCGCGTCAGTAGAGTGGCGCGAACCTTCCGAGCGGGCGATGTTTCTCCCAAAGAGAACATCGCCCGTTTCGCTATTATTCAGTCAATGAAAAACAGGAACTCAAACGGAAGATTGCTGCATCGAAGCAGTCGGCAAACTTGTGCGATACAAATGAGCGAAATTGTATTAAACTTGCAATGTTGCCCCTTGAGGTCTTTAACACCAACTTCGATTTGAAATATGAACACCAAATTCCCAAAGCTCATTCTTATTCTCTTCTTCCTGGCTGTTGTCCCTATGCAACTGATTGCCGGAGGGTCGTCAGAAGATAGTGCCACCACCGCAGTTCCGGCCGATCCGGCAAAGTATTCGCAGGACTGGCGCGCCAACGGCCCTCCAGGAGGCGACGTGCGCAGTCTCGTAGTCGATCCAAATAACCCGGACCGGCTCTATTTCGGGACCCTGGATGCTCAGATTTACACGTCTTCGGACGGAGGCAGGAGCTGGGAGTTTCTTTATGATTTCAAGCGCCCCAAGCTTTTCATCGATCGGATAATTGTCGATCCTCGCGATTCAAAAACGCTCTACGTTGGCGCCCACCGGCACACGGACGGAGGGGGATTCTTTAAGTCAACTGACGGTGGCCGCAAATGGCGCCAGCACCCCCAACTGAAGAATGAAGCTCTGCATTCTCTGTTTCAATCGAGTTTGAATCCCAACGTGTTAATTGCCGGCACTTTTCATGGCATGTACCGCTCAGACGACTCAGGTGAAACCTGGAAGCATTTGCCAACTTCAACAACGCCTGGGCTGGAGCACGTACACTCGGTGGCAATCGACCCGCGGACGACGAACACGATCTATGCGGGAACGTTTCACTTGCCTTATAAGTCGACGGATGGCGGTCAGACCTGGCGAAGCATCAAGAATGGGATCATCGACGACTCCGATATTTTTGCTATTGATATCGATCCGCGCGATCCGAACCATGTAATCATGTCCGCCTGTAGCGGAATTTATGAATCCAAGGACGCCGGCGACAGCTGGAGTAAAGTAAACGGGATTCCGTCTCAGTCCAGGCGCACGCGCGCGATTCTTCAACATCCATCCCTTCCAGGGATTGTCTTCGCTGGGACGACCGAAGGATTCTGGCGTTCTGATCGCGGCGGGCATAAGGATTCGTGGATGGTGACCACGTCGCGCCAGCTTGAAATCAACTCCATCGCAGTTCACCCCTCACGGCCGCAAACGATCTACATCGGCACGAATAACTACGGTGTGATGGTCTCCAACGACAGTGGGAAAAGCTTTCTACCAACAAATGGAGGCTACAGCGGTCGGTTTGCAAACGTCATTGTTGCTGATCGCGAAATGCCGAACCGCATTTATGCGGCAACGATTAACACAACAACCGGAGGGGGGTTTCTGTTTCTCAGCACCGACAACGGCGCAAGCTGGCGACCCTCGATGCGGAGCATGCCTCCTCGCTTGATTACCTATGGGATTGTGCAGGATGCTCGCGATGCCAACCTGATTTATCTGGGAACCAATCTAGGTGTTTACCGATCGCTTGATCGAGGGGTTTCCTGGGCGCCAGTTTGGACGCCCAAGCCAGTCCCGACTAGTAAGAAGAAAGGTTCCGCGCGGGCGCCTAAGAGCCCTGCTGCGCGCAACGCTGCGGAGGTGACGAAGAAGGCCCAACAGGCGCTCAACTCGGCCGGCTATGACGTGGGCGTGCCTGACGGTCAAGTCGGAAGAATGACAATCACCGCACTCAAGAGATATCAGGCTGCGCGGCGTCTTCCGGTTACTGGAAAATTCGATGAGGCCACCCTTGCGGAACTTGGTGTGAAGGGAACTGGTGGTTCCGAAGTGGCGGTATTGTCCGATGCTGTTAATACCCTGGTTCAGACTGTAGATCCAACCAGCCAGCGGCCAATGCTTTTGGCCGCAACGAACAAGGGGCTATACCGTAGCTTTGATCCCACCACTGGATGGGAAAGACTAAACTATGGCCCAGGACTCGATCCGCGTACCACCAGCATCGCGACGGACATTCGTAATCCGGAAGTGATTTGGGCAGGCACTGCGGCTTCCGGAGTGTTGGTGAGCCGGGATGCTGGAAAGACTTGGCAGCGTGTTTCAGGGATTCCTACCGAGGCGCCGATTAACGCGATTGCTTTGGATCCCAGACGTCCTAACTACCTTTACGTCGGCACCAAGCAAGCGTTCTTCAGATCGCAGGACGGTGGAAACACCTGGGCCCGCCGTGGTGGCAATCTGCCCTTCGGCGACTTCACCAGCATTCTGATTAATCCACGCAACACGGACGAGATATTTGTTGGCAACGCCTATCAAACTGGCGAGATAGGGGGAGGTGTGTATCGAACCCTGAATGCCGGGTCAACGTGGGCGCGCATTGATCCTAAAGAGAACCGTTTGCCGAGCCAGCGAATCTGGGCCCTCGCCTTCGATTCGACAGATCAAAACACTCTCTTCGTGGGATCCCACTCGGCCGGCGTTTATGTAGTGCCTCGAGGATCCGATGGCGCGCTGGCAACGAGTCAGTGAAGGGAAAGCGCTGGAACCAAACCGGTCTGTACCCAGGCGGGCCTACCCACTCGCGGTGAACAAGTTGCAGCACCTTGACATGCGCTCGTGCAGCCGTGTACATTGCGGGCCTACCCGGTAAGCGGCTGGTGAATGTCGGAGCAAGCGGGTGACTACGGGCGTCGGAAATCGAAACACATAAAACCTCCTTTTCCAAATCTAAACGGCTCGCATTCCTCGCAAGCTTCAATCCCGACATTTCGCCAAATCCAAGAAACAGGTGTCGCTCAGCCACTGTCCTCCAAAGTCGATGAGGGACCAGACTGTGCGGGCCTGGTGAAAGTTTAGAATGATCATAGGGCGGTGAATCTTTCCGGGACCTGTCAGAGGAGTTTGCATGGCTAGTGAAGAATCGAAAATAACCAACCAAGAAACCAACGATACCAACCCATCACCGAGCGA
This sequence comes from Pyrinomonadaceae bacterium, assembly GCA_035557535.1. GTDB lineage: Bacteria > Acidobacteriota > Blastocatellia > Pyrinomonadales > Pyrinomonadaceae > PSRF01. The sequence continues at coordinate 34,886 of DATMDU010000062.1, read as the reverse complement.
ACAGGAAGTTCCGTCGACAACGCCGCCTTCTCCGTCTCCACAGCAATCGGCCCCAGCGACCGCAACTCAAGCTGATGATGACGACGATGAACCTCGGGCGTTCGGCGATGTCGATTTCGGTCAACTGCTCGATCAGTTTGAGCAGGAGCAGGCGTCGCTTCAGGAAGGCGAAGTTGTTCGCGGCACTGTGGTCGGGATCAGCGAGCGCGGAGTCGTAATCGATTTTGGCTACAAATCGGAAGGTATTGTTAACCCTGCCGAGTTTACCGAAAACGGCGTGATGTCGGTCAAGGCAGGCGACGAAGTGGACGTGCTCGTCAAGAACATGGAAACGGCTGATGGCCTGCCAATTCTTTCTCGTGCAGACGCTGTCCGGATGAAGGCCTGGGACGATCTGGAGAAATCCTATCGCGACGGGACAAACATCAAAGGCCGCGTAATGGAAAGAATCAAAGGTGGCCTGCGCGTTGACATTGATGGTATTGGCGCTTTTCTTCCGGGGTCACAGGTTGATGTTCGTCCGATTCGGAATCTCGATTCGTTGCGCAATCAGGAAATTGAAGCAAAGGTCATCAAGCTCAATCGCAAGCGATCAAACGTGGTGCTGTCGCGCAAAGCTGTGATTGAGGAAGAGAACGCAGGCAAGAAGGGCCAGACCCTTGGACACATCGAAGAAGACATCGTCGTCGAGGGCCAGATCAAGAACCTGACAGACTACGGCGCGTTTGTGGATCTCGGTGGAGTTGATGGCTTGTTGCATGTGACTGACATGTCGTGGGGCCGCCTCCAGAACCCGGGTGAGCTCTTCAGAGTCGGAGACACGATTCAAGTCAAAGTCTTAAAGTTTGATCGCGAACGCGAGCGCGTCTCCCTCGGTTATAAGCAGTTACTGCCCGATCCCTGGTCGAGCGTGGAGGAACGCTTTGTTGTAGGGACGAGAGTCCCGGGCCGCATTGCCAGCGTTGCGGACTACGGCGCGTTTGTCGAACTCGAGAATGGTGTCGAGGGGTTGGTACATGTTTCGGAGATGAGCTGGTCCAAGCGAGTCAAACATCCGGGTAAACTGGTAAACCCGGGCGACGCTGTGGAAGTAGAAGTCTTGAGCGTGGATCCAAAAGGCCGCCGCATCAGTCTGGGCATGAAACAGATTCAGGACAACCCCTGGCAGACACTGCACGAACGCTATCAGGTCGGCACGCGTGTTCATGGCCGGGTAAGAAATCTAACGGACTTTGGCGCCTTTATTGAGATAGAGGATGGCGTCGATGGTCTGGTTCACGTTTCGGACATTTCCTGGTCCAGGCGAATCAAGCATCCGAGTGAGATGTTAAAGAAGGGTCAGGAAATCGATGCCATCATCACCAGCATCGACGCAGAGAATCGCCGGCTTTCACTTTCGATCAAAGACCTTGAACCCAATGCCTGGGACCGTTTTATCACCGAGCATCAACCAGGTAACGTGGTCCGCGGGAAGATCGCGCGCTTTGCCAACTTCGGTGCCTTCGTCGAATTGAACGATGGTCTTGAAGGACTCTGTCACATTTCGGAGCTCTCTGACGAGCGGGTGGAAAAACCCGAGGATGTGGTCCAGCTCGGTCAGGAAATGGATTTCAAGATCCTCCGGATCGACGCTGAAAACAAGAAGATAGGTTTGTCTGCGCGCGCCGTCGGCAAGGAAGATGAACCCATCATTGATACCAAGATCTATTCATCGCAAGCCGGAAGCGGCATGGCTTCCCTGGGCGAGCTCGCTGATTTTGGTCTTGGCAAACCGGTCTCAACTCCGCAACCTGAAAGCGCTCCCGAACCGCAGGCCAAACCCGAACCTTCGTCGGAAGCTGCTCCCGAGGAAAATAAACCAGAATCCGAGGCCGAAGTCTCTACCGAGCCCGAAGCCGAGGCCGAAGTCTCCGCTGAGCCCGAAGCCGAGGCCGTTGCCGAAGCCGAAGCCGTCGCTGAAACAGAAGCCGCAGCAGCCACGGATGCCGAAGTGCCCGCTGAATCAGACGAGGACGCGGAATCCAAGTCTGCGGCGGAATAGAAGTCCTTTCCCTTTGGAGTATGTTTGCCGGAGGAGTTTGTTTTCTGATAGTGTACCAAGCCGAGCACACCTCGTAAGTCTTACATACACAAGTCTTTGGTTTGCAATTCGCGCTGGTTGGGCCACTCGCCCTGAGGTGATTGATGACAAAAGCGGAGCTCGTCGAAGACGTCGCCGAAGCGGCTGAACTTACAAAAAAGGACGCCGAGCGACTAGTCGAAATCGTTTTTGAAAGCATTATTGAAACATTGAACCAGGGCGAGAAGATTGAATTACGTGGGTTCGGAAGTTTTCGGGTGCGCGAACGCGGCGCTCGTCGCGGTCGTAATCCGAAGACCGGAGATCCGGTCAGCATTCCGGCCAAGCGCGTCCCCTATTTCAAACCCGGTAAGGAACTTAAGGAACTGATCAACGGTAATAGTCCCTCTGCTCCAGCCGCTGAGAGTTCAGCGGCAACCAGCCCTGACGACACTCGTCAACCTCCCATCATGTAAGCCTCAGAGGCGGAGAGCTCAAATGGAGAGGCTCTGGAGTCCCTGGCGTTACGAATATATCGCTTCCGGCGGCGCTGACAGTCCAGCAGCTCCCGGATGCGTCTTCTGTAATATCCTGGCCGATCCTCAGCATGACCAGGACAACTTCGTCCTCCACCGGGCGGCTCATGGTTTTGTCGTTCTCAACATCTATCCCTATGCCAGCGGTCACTTACTGATAGTTCCCAACGAGCACATTGGGGAACTCGACGCTGCAGGAAAAGAGACCACTGACGAGCTAATGGATTTGGCCAAGCGTAGCCAGACCGCGTTGCGAACGGTCTATAAGCCTGAAGGTTTTAATCTCGGGATGAATCTGGGTAAACCCGCCGGCGCGGGAATCGTGGACCACATCCATATTCACATCCTGCCGCGCTGGACCGGTGATTCTAACTTCATGTCCACCATCGCTGAGACGCGCGTCATCCCGGAAGATCTTCGCACCACCTATGAGAAGTTGCGAGCGATCTTCTAATTGACTCGAACGACTGTCGATCAATTTCCATCTCTCATTTTTCAATTCTCATTTCCATTGAGTCACTCGGTTGAGTGAATTAACTTTCCACGGACGCAATCGCAAATGGAAATGGAAAAATGAAATTCGAAAGAATCCCGTTGGCGCCGCGACCCTCCCGAGCCCTAGCGTTTCGACGCCGTGCGGTTGATGGCTTCGTCTTCAACTTCGCCTGCCTCGTTGATCGGGACGTCATGCGCACTGCTGTAAGTGATGCCGCGTTCTTCGCTGTCGAGGTCGCCGGCGGGCATGGTGGTGAGCGCGGAAAGTGGTCCGGTTACAGATGGAGGATTAAACCCTGGGTAGTCGATGCGGGCATGATAGATGGCTGTTAAGGCGCTTATGATCGCTTCGCGAATCGTTGTAAGTTGCTTGAGCGTCAGATCGCATTCATCGAGTTGTCCATCAGTGATAATCGCATCAACGATCTTCACCACAATCAGACGGATATTCTGCGGATCGGGACGTGCCAGGGAGCGAGCCGCGGCTTCGCACGAATCTGCCAGCATCATGATCGCCGCTTCTTTAAACTGCGGCTTTGGTCCCGGATAACGGAAATCCTTCTCGTCGACTACCTCGCCGGCTTTTGCTTCGCTCTGCGCCTTGCGCAGGAAGAAATGCAAAGTGCGGGTCCCGTGATGCTGCGGAATGAAATCCGCAATCTTCTTTGGTAGTCCGATCTCTTTTGCCAGCTTCATGCCATAGGTCACATGGCTGGTGATGATGCGGGCGCTCTGTGACGGCCGCATGTGATCGTGAGGATTCTCGCCCTGCTGGTTTTCTACAAAATACTCAGGCGCTGCGACCTTGCCAATGTCGTGATACAGGGCCCCTATTCGCGCCAGGAGCGGATTTGCGCCGACTGCCCGCGAGGCGTCTTCCGCAAGTTGGCCCACGGCGTGGGAGTGTTGATTTGTGCCTGGAGCCCGCAGGGCCAATTGGCCGAGCACCGGCAGGTCGGCGTTCGAGAGTTCGAGTAGCTTAACGTCAGTGAGAATCCCAAACAATGATTCGTTTACCGGCAAACCTCCGGCAGCGAAGATTGCCGTCAGTAATCCGCCGGCGAAACCACAGCCCACCGCCATAAGAACTGTTTTGAAAGAGAACCCTTGTTCAGCGTAAGCCAGGAGCGCGAGGGCCATGATGGCGTTGATGACGCCGACAAATAGTCCCGCCAGCGTCACGCTCTGCCGCTCCCGATATCGCCCAATACCATAAACGGCAGCAGTGCATGAGATCATCGCAAACAGCGCCATCTGGATCCCGGTCGGGGCGATCATGCCGGCAAACAAGGCCGTGACAAGCCCGGTAAGAAATGCGAGTTGGGTATCAACCAGCATCACCACCAGCAGCGTGGCCGCTGCAAATGGAATCGCAAAGTTCCAGATCGCAGGATCGTCAAATGGGGCGATCTTGCTGCTGTTTGCCATGCTGTCCGCGAGCGTAAACCCGACGCGCATTAGCGCAGTCTCGACAACGATTGCAGATCCAACCAGGGCAAACGCGCGCGTCTTGGACAACGAAAGAGCTGAAGCCGTGCTGCGATGCTCCGTAAATTTCCAGACTGCCCAGTAGATGGCGAAAACAATTATTAGCAAGCCGACCAGGTGATGCCACGGGCGCCCCGCGTTGCCGAGACCCTGCAACGCTGCTAACTGAGGCAGCATTGCAGGCGTCACCGTGTCACCTTCACGGGCGACCACCTGGTTTCGTTTCAGCGAGATTTTGACCGGAGGAATCTTGTTAGCTTCGTTTTCACGCGCGGTCGTGGTTGCGGTTTGATCCAGAACAACGTTCGGCCGAATCAGCGGGAGTATCGCCGCGATCAGAGCCGCTTTTTGTTCCTGCGTCCATTGGGGGACATTGCGAAGCTTGAGCTCGAGCTCCTGCCGCGCTGCGCTTAACGAAAGCATTCGCGTACGGGGCGCCGGCATGATCATTTGGCCCGCCGGGTTGCGAACATCAACGAGGACAATTTCCTGTCCGAGCCGGTCCGCTTCCGCGTCGTCATAGATGTACTTATCGCCGACGTCGCGAATCAGCCGCACAATCCGATTGACGTCATCCTCGGAGCCGGCCATACCTGCAAGACGCGCTGCGCCAACGCCGTCCACGCCCCTCCAGGTCAGCTCTTTCGCCGGTTTATTCGAATCTAACTGGCGCTTCAGATCTTCCATGGCAGCGCGAAAACTTCTCGCTGAACTCTCCCCGCGCGTTGAGTCAAAGTTAAAAATCGGCCGCGCCGTATCGCGCGCCGAGTTGCGCCGTTTCTCCGTTTCAGAAATATCGATGCCGTTCAATTCCGCCTGCGCGACGATTGTGCCGCGTATGACATCACCTTCTCGATAATCTGCCGAAAAGCCAGTGGAATAATTGGAGAAGAGCAAGGGAGTCGTCACCGCAACCAGAATTGCAAACCCGATTAGTAGGCGCGTTCTCGGCTTGAAGACTTTGAACGGGAGTACTACGTACCGGACAAACTTATCGCGTGCGCGAGTAAATGGAGTTGTGAATCTTGGACGAAGAGCCATGCTGCGTTATGTGGTCCGTTGGTGATTCCCGTTCGCGTTTGCGGTTGCTGCGGCTTCGGCTTTTGATAACCCATTAGTGTCAGGGGAAACGTCAAGGTGGCCCTCAGCGACCGGCAGTGCCAAATCGAAAGAAAGCAATTCGCCAACTTTCTCGAGCAAGGGTTGCAATGTCTTTTTATCTGTCGCCGCAATTGCTACCACACTAGCATCGCCGTTCTGAGACAATTGCCTGACCGAGGCCTGAAGCGTCTCATCGTCCACCAGATCTGATTTGTTTAGCGCAATGATCGAAGGTATCTGAGCAAAGCTGAGCTCTTCCAAAATTCGCCCCACAGATTCGATCTGTTGTGGCCAGCGCGGGTTTGAAACATCAACCAGATGGATCAGGAGTCTGCTGTCTCCAATCTCTTCAAGTGTGGCGCGGAACGCGGATAAGAGACCGGGCGGCAAGTCTCTGATAAATCCGACAGTGTCGTTGATAATAACTTCGCGCTCCCGCGGCAGCCGCAGCCGGCGCGAGGTCGGATCAAGGGTTGCGAACATCCTCTGCTCGGCAATCACATCGCTGTTTGTCAACGCATTGAGCAGGGTCGATTTGCCTGCGTTGGTGTAGCCCACAATCGAGATGATGGGGAGCTCGTTTCGAGTGCGCACCTTGCGTCGTTCCTGGCGTCGTCGACGTTGCGACTCGATATCTTTCTCGAGGCGATTGATGCGGTCGCGAACGCGACGACGATCCATTTCGAGTTTTGTTTCGCCGGGGCCGCGTCCGCCGATGCCGCCGGCGAGGCGTGAAAATGCCGAATCCTGTCCTGCAATCAGGCGCGGCAAAAGATACTTCAGCTGGGCCAGTTCCACCTGAATCTTGCCTTCGCTCGACTGCGCGCGTTGCGCAAAAATATCGAGGATCAGTTGGGATCGGTCAATGATCTTCAGGTCAGTGGCTTCGGACAGAGATCGTATTTGAGCGGGGCTTAGCTCGCGATCGAAAACCAGCATGTCCGCGCCCAATTGAAGTGAACGGATCAAAAGCTCATCAAGTTTACCGCGACCAAGCACGGTTCTCGGATCGATTGCCTGACGCCTTTGAATCACTTGATCCTGAACGACCATGCCTGCCGAACTCGCAAGTTCTGAGAGCTCGGCCATCGACTCTTCCGCCTCGCTAATCGATCCAGTCGTGACGCCAACGAGAATTGTGCGGTCTTTTCCAACTGCCTGGCGCGTAGCGTGGCGATTGCGCGCCATTTCATCTTCAAGCGAATTAATCAGGGAGAGAAAGTCATCTTCCAGTTGCGACGCCATTCTCGGAGGCAGAAAAGCGTAGGTCTCGCGGTTAACCACGTCTGGTCCATTGCCGAGACCGACACTCATCGGCAGCAAGTGTGCTGCCCGAACAAGTCCTGGGAAGCCGTCCGTCGGGTTCACGTCGATCGCGGCCATCAAATCGAGGCGAAGGAGCGCGAGGTCAGTGAGATCGTCCTGCGTCAAGGCTTCACCGCGGAGGTGCGTGTGGACGCAGCGTAATCCGCGAAACCGGTCCACGGCGACGCGTATGCGTTTGAAATCCGGCAGTTGAATGCTGCGATTATCGCCGACCATCACATACTCGACGTGACCGCTGCGGTCGATTAAGGCTCCGATTTGTCTTCTTGTTTCATGCGACAACTCCGCCATCTGCCGTGCGAATTCCGGAGTTACGATTTGATGAGGAGGTATTCGCCGGGTGTAGAGCTTTTCGATGCGGCGAAGTTGATTGGGCTTGAGCCCCGCGGTATTTCCGATTAAGTCTTTTATGTTACAGCGCCTCCTATTACAGAGTGCTGCAAAACTCGGACTAAAAACGGCGAGCGTCCAAACCGCTGGGCAGTTATGAATTGGAGCTGGCTGAAGTTACAGGAGGAGCGTTGCGAGCAGTTGGTTTCCGACGCCGGGAAGGTACTTTGGATTTTGCTCGGCGATTTCGCTTCGCTTATTCGCTTGAGCATTACAATAAGTTGGCTCGCAAGCGTCTAACCCCTGAACAGCAACTCATCACTTTGGCGCTTGCGCGGCGGATTATAGCACAGTGAAACACCGCAGCGACTAGTGTGGCGTTGTGCGGTAGCGGGTCAGTCTAGTTGTGGCGCGCGCATCCCGACGCGTTGCGCGCTGGCGCCGGCCTCTCCATGAAGCGATTCAGACTGCCGCTCAGCGCCCGTTAGACAGCACAGTAGGCCCGTCGTATCATGAAACGATTTTAACGTGCCTCAATCGTTGCCTAACGACGGATGAGGTCGCCAGTTACGTTTGATATGAGCGAGCAACCCAGAATTCTTGGAATTCACCCGGCATACTCCCTGCCGGGTGGTGAAGTAGCGATTGATTGCGAGGGTTTGGACACCAGCGATCCAACGCTCTGTGCGGTTTGGTTTGAGGATGAGCGCGCGCCCATCGTTGCGCTTTCTCCCGCGCGAGCGTTGGTAATCGTTCCCGAGTTTCGTCACAGCGGAAGCATCGCCGTAAGACTTGAAAGTGACGGAATACGAAGTGACCCAGTGAACGTGATGGTAGGCAGGCGACTGGCAGAAGACCTTCACCCGGTGTCCAGTCCTGCCTTTGACCCGGACGATGGATCCTTGTTCGTTACACGCTCCGGCTCGCGTGGTGAACACCTGCCGGTGACCCTCTTCAGGATTGACGTCAACGGAGAACTCGCTGAATTCTCCGGTGACATTGTGAACCCTACTGCGATTGCCTTCGATAGCAGCGGGCAAATGTTTGTTAGCAGTCGCATGGAAGGTACGGTTTACCGGGTTACACCCTTCAAAGAAGCGGTGCCCTTCGCACGGAATCTGGGCGTCGCGACGGGTATCGCGTTTGATCGCGCTGACACGATGTACGTGGGCGATCGCACCGGGCGAATCTACAAGGTTAACGGTATTGGTGAAGAGACTCCATGGGCCCAACTCGAGCCGTCTGTATCCGCGTATCACCTCGCGATGGGGCCAGACGACATGCTCTACGTTACCGGTCCAACCGTGGCCAGTTTTGATTCGATCACGCGGGTGGATCGCGATGGAGAAGTCAGTGTTTTCTTCAAAGGCCTGGGGCGACCACAGGGGCTGACCTTCGATGACGAGGGAAATCTCTTAGTCGCGGCTTCGCTTCGCGGACGGCGTGGGATAGTGCGGATATCTCCCGACGGCCTGGAAGCAGAAATGTTTGTGGCGGGAATGAACCTTGTGGGGCTCGCCTTCAGCGCGACGGGCGATCTCGCAATCGCCTCGACCGACGCTGTCTACAGTCTGACTCTGTAAGCTACTTCCGGGAATGATTTTTTGACACTCGTTTTAGCGGATGCTAACGTCTCTGTTCTACTGCAAGCAACAACGAACACTCTGTGACTGAACAACTAATTCCACAACTTGTGATCTACATGGTAGTGCTGCTGCTTGCCATTTCGGCGCATGAAGCAGCACACGCCTGGATGTCAGACAGGTTTGGCGACGACACAGCACGGCTTCTGGGCCGGGTTACGCTAAATCCTGTCGCCCATATCGATCCCATCGGCACGTTGCTCATTCCGATAGTTGGTTTCGTGCTCGGCAGTGCCGGAGGACCAAACATTCCACTGATTGGCTGGGGCAAGCCTACCCCCGTCAATCCGTTGCGTTGGCGCAATAAGGATCTCGCTAACGTGATGGTTTCGGTAGCCGGAATTCTGGCCAACCTTTTTATCGCCATTTGCGCATTTATTATCATCAAGGTGTTGCTGATGACGGGTTGGTGGTTCACTGAAGGTTCGTTGCAGGAGCCGGTGCGGTTGTTTCTCGGGATGCTTTTGACAATGAATGTCTCGCTGGCAGTTTTTAATTTATTGCCGTTTCCCCCGCTCGATGGCAGTAAGATTCTGGAAACATTTCTCCCGGCGAGCGCCCAACCGACGTTGGCACTGATGGAGCAGTATGGTTACCTCATTTTGATGGTATTGATTTACGTGGGCTTCTTTGGCGCAATCATCAGGCCGATCATGTCCATCCTTTATTACCTGTTGCGTCTCGGAGTTGTAGTGTAGGCGGATCGGTCGATTCACCGAATTCAACAAGATGCCCAAGCGAATTTTCAGCGGCGTGCAGCCGACCGGCAACATTCATCTGGGAAACTATCTTGGTGCACTACGTAATTGGGTTGCGTTGCAGCGCGAGTACGAAAGTTTCTTTTGCATTGTTAACCTTCACGCGATTACAAATCCGCAAGATCCAAAACTCCTGGCCCAACAAACTAAGGATCTCGCCAGGATTTATCTTGGTGTCGGAATTGATCCGACGATCTCGACCATCTTCATCCAGTCAGACGTAGCCGAGCATGCCGAGCTAACCTGGATTTTGAATTGCGTTGCGCGCATGTCTGAGTTGGAGCGAATGACTCAGTTTAAAGATAAGGTCCGTAAACAACAGGCCAATGTCGGCGTCGGAGTGTTTGACTATCCAGTATTGATGGCTGCTGACATATTGCTCTATCACACGGACCTCGTCCCTGTGGGCGAAGATCAAAAGCAACATCTTGAGCTGACTCGCGACGTAGCCATACGCTTTAATCGCGACTACGGCGAAACGTTTCGCGTGCCGGAGCCTTTTATTCCAAAAGTGGGTGCGCGCATCATGTCGTTATCTGATCCTACAAAGAAGATGTCGAAGTCAGACGACGACATCAATGGCAGTGTCATGCTGCTCGACGATGCAGATGCCATCCAGCGAAAATTCAAGCGGGCCGTGACAGACTCCGGAACCGAGATTAGATTCGACGCGTCGCGCCCCGCGATCACGAATCTTTTAACCATTTTTCAATTGCTGACTGGGCAGTCTCCGGAGCAGATCGAGGCCCACTTCGCAGACAAAGGATACGCGCAATTGAAGCAACAACTAGCGGACGCTACGATTGAGTTTCTGCGCCCGCTGCAGCAGCGCGTGCGTGAGATCGACGACCTCGAGCTCGCGATCATTTTGGACAACGGGCGCCAGAAGGCGCAGCAACTGGCCCGGCCGACGCTTGAACTGGTAATGGAACGAATGGGTATTTCAGGCGCTCGAGGAACAACCAGGCAACCGCCGACAACCTAGATGGACGAAACGACAAAAACAGAGACCCCCGCACCAGACACTCCTACCGACAAGGCGGGCGAGACTGTTGAAGCCCCGGCTGGCTCGGTAAGCGTTACCGGATCGTCGCCCGAGATCGTTTCTGACAACACTACGGACGATCTAAAAATCGTCATGGGAGATTTTGATGGTCCGCTGGATCTGTTGCTCCACCTGATTCGACAGGAACAAGTCAACATCTACGACATTCCGGTAGCCAGAATTGCCGACGAATACCTTCGATATCTACAGGCTATGCAGGAACTTGATATTGCTGTGGCAGGCGATTTCCTGGTGATGGCGGCTACGCTGATTGAACTTAAAACCAAGATGCTCTTGCCGCGCGATCCCTTCGCGCAGGCGGAGGAGCAGGATGATCCGCGCAAGGATCTTATCGATCAGTTACTGGAGTATCAGAAGTATAAGGCCGCAGCTCAAATGCTTTGGTCACGCGCGACCGTGGAACGCGCTGTTTTCAAACGGGCTGAAATAGAGACTGATAAGAACAATCCCGAAGTTACGGTTGGATTATTCGACCTGCTCAAAGTGTTTCAGGAAATCCTGGCACGACACAAAGAAGAAGTGATGATGGAGATCGGGCGGGAAGAGATTTCCATGTCCGAGATGTTGGAGCGCCTGAGAAACATGGTGATGTCGGCGGGCGAACTGAATCTTCGCATATTTTTTGAAAGGGCTCGCTCGCGTCGCGAGTTAGTCGTCGCGTTTCTGTCGGTCCTTGAACTCGTGCGCACAACTGAAATCAAGTTGCTCCAGAAACAGACGTTTGGCGACATTGTCGCGCGAATTGCAAGTTAGTTAGTTACTGACATCTGAGAAAACACGATGACTGATGAGACAGCAAACGCCAAAGAAGAAGAACTGCTGGATGAGGCTGCGCTTAATGAGGAAGCAAGCAGGGAGCTTGCGGAACTCGTAGCCGCCGAATCAGATGCCGTTACCGCGGAAGACTCCGGCGATGATTCTGTTGTTTATGCCGTGCAGAATTCGGCCGAGCGACTGGCGGTTGTCGAGGCGCTGATTTTTGTTTCCGAAGAGCCCCTCAGCGCTAAGGCGATCGCGGGGGTGCTGCGAGAAGATCGTCAGCTCATTGACGAAGCGATCGCTGAGCTGGCTAAGGAGTTCAACGCGAGAAACGGTGGATTGCAGCTGCGTGAAGTTGCGGGCGGTTGGCAATTCGCTACGCGCGCCGAGTATCACGAACACGTTCGAGCTTTTCTGAAATCCCGGCCCAGTGCGAAGCTCTCGATCGCTTCGCTCGAAACGCTGGCAGTGATTGCCTATAAACAGCCGGTGACGGTGCCGGAAATTTTGGAGATTCGCGGCGTCCAGTCGCCTTCATCCATTAAGACGCTTTTGGATAAGAAATTGATTGTGGCGAAAGGGCGGAAGGAAACTGTTGGACGTCCCATGATGTATGGAACGTCGAAAGAATTCCTGCTGCAATTTGGACTAAAGGATCTGACTGAATTGCCGAGCGTGGAAGACTTCCAAGACTTGTCAGGCGGATGACTGAAATAAGTTATGCAGGAACGATTACAAAAATTAATTGCGGCGGCGGGCATTGCGTCGCGGCGCCACGCCGAAGAATTAATTACCGGCGGGCTGGTTACCGTCAACGGCAAGGTCGTGACGGAGCTTGGCACGAAGGCAGATCCGGCGAAGGATCATGTAAAAGTGCGCGGCAAGCTCATCAACCCATCGCTGCAACGGCGTGAAAAGGTCCATGTGCTGCTCAATAAGCCAAAAGGATATCTCTCGAGTGTTTCCGATCCTGACAAGCGGCCGATGGTGACTGAGCTATTGCCGCCCTCGCTGGGCCGGCTTTACCCAGTGGGCCGTCTCGATTTCAATACTGAAGGATTACTGCTGCTGACCAATGACGGCGACTTCACAAACTTCATCACTTCAGCGCGTAACAGGATCGATAAAGTCTATGAAGCAAAGGTGAAAGGCGTTCCGCCAGAGCCGGCAATTCAAAGGCTTCGCCGCGGGGTCACGCTTGACGACGGCACGAAAACAGCGCCGGCAAAAATCAGGAAGGTTGGTGAAACTGAAACCAACACCTGGTTTGAGATTTTGCTGCACGAAGGCAAGAACCAGCAGATTCGCCGCATGTTTGATCTCATCGGCCACTCGGTGATCAAACTAAGGCGCTCGCGGATCGGAAATCTCAGAGACGATGAATTGAAGCCGGGCCGGTGGCGGCACCTCACCGAAGATGAAGTAAAACTTCTCACTCGCAGTCAACCTAAAGCTAAAGCCAGACCCGCGGCCAAGTCCGCCGCGCCCGGTCGAGGTTCACCCCGCCAGTGAGGTAGAATGGAACCCACTCAAGCAATTTAGAGTTCAAACTTTAGTTTGCATTCGACGATCCGCAAGCTAAAGCTTGAACTCTGAACTGCTTGAGTCTCCGCGTAAAACAAGTGTTACCGGTGCGCACGGGCCCCGTTTCCGTCTATGGTTGGTTTTCAATCAGAGAATACGAATGGAATTTGAACTAACAGAAGAACAGAAACAGATCAAGATGAGCGTGCGCGAGTTTGCGGAAGCAGAGATCGCGCCTCATGTGATGGAATGGGATGAAGCGCAGCATTTCCCCATCGAACTTCAACCAAAACTCGCTGAGCTGGGATTGACCGGCGTGATCTTTCCCGAAGAATATGGCGGCGCCGGAATGGGCTATGTCGAATACGCCACCATTATCGAAGAGCTTTCGCGAGTTGACGGTTCGGTAGGCATCTCAGTTGCTGCGCACAACTCGCTTTGCAGTAATCACATATTCCAGTTTGGCACCGAAGCGCAAAAGCAGAAATTCCTCGTGCCCTTAGCCAGCGGAAAGCATTTAGGTGCGTGGGGACTGACCGAGCCCAGCGCGGGTTCTGACGCATCTGGCACACGTTCCACTGCGGTCAGGCAGAATGGCGGCTGGATCGTAAATGGATCGAAGAACTTTATTACGCACGCCATTCACGCAGACACGTGTGTGGCAGTCGCCGTCACCGATCGTTCGAAACGAAGCAAGGGCATCTCTGCATTTATTTTCGAGAAGGGAATGAAGGGTTTCTCTCCGTCTAAAAAGGAAAACAAGCTGGGACTCCGCGCTTCGGAAACGGCCAGCGTAGTTTTCGAAGATTGCCTGGTGCCGGATGAGAATCGTCTGGGCGAAGAAGGCCAGGGCTTCGTGAATGCGATGGAGATTCTCGATGGCGGCCGAATTTCGATCGCGGCACTCGCCGTGGGAATTGCGCAAGGTGCTTACGAATCTGCCGTCCGTTATTCGAAGGAGCGCCAGCAGTTTGGTAAACCCATATCGGAGTTTCAGGCGATTCAGTTCAAGTTGGCAAACATGGCCACGCAGATCGACGCAGCGCGTTTGCTGATGTATCGCGCGGCCTGGATGAAGGATACGGGACGGAAGGTCACGAAAGAGTCGTCGATGGCAAAGTTGTTTGCCTCAGAAGTGAGCGTGAATGTGTGCGAGGAAGCGATTCAGGTCCACGGTGGTTACGGCTATACAAAAGATTATCCACCGGAAAAATATTGGCGCGACTCGAAACTCTGCACGATCGGTGAAGGAACTTCTGAAATTCAGAGAATGATCATTGCGCGTGAGATTCTCCAGCGGGCCCTTTAGCCGGGGCCAGAACACTGAGGTTGCACAGAGAATAGTCTCACCGAACACGATGAGTCCTTTGACGCCCACAGACAGTAACTGCAGAAACACATCGTTGGTCGAGCGTGTTTCTGCAGGAGACATCCGCGCGGTGGCTCGCGCGATTTCAAAAGTAGAAGATCTTTCAAGAGATGCAGCGGATTTGATGAAGCGAATCTTTCCGTTGACTGGACGAGGGCTGGTCATTGGGATTACCGGAGCCCCTGGCGCCGGCAAGTCGTCCCTCGTGGACAAGCTGGCGTTGCACTACAGGCAACAAGACGAACGGGTGGGAATCGTTGCGGTTGATCCCTCCAGCCCGTTTTCCGGCGGCGCGATTTTGGGCGACCGCATCCGCATGCAACAACTAGGTCTCGACCGCAATGTTTTCATTCGCTCGATGGCAACGCGTGGCAATCTCGGGGGGCTGGCCCGGTCCACCGTTGATGCGGTTTCCATACTCGATGCCGCCGGTTACCACAAAATAATTATCGAGACTGTCGGTGTCGGTCAGGACGAGGTTGAAATTGTTAAAGCCGCGGACATCTCAGTGGTGGTCCTGGTTCCCGGGATGGGCGACGATATTCAAGCCATCAAAGCCGGGATAATGGAGATTGGCGACATCTTTGTAATTAACAAAGCGGATCGAGAGGGCGTCTATTCGACCGAGAAAGAGTTGGAGGCGTTGCTGTCGCTGGCGATGCGCGACGACTCCTGGCATCCGCCAATCGTCAAAACCGTAGCGACCGAGGGCGGCGGAATTGACGAGCTCGCCGCGGCCATTGAGAGCTATCGCAGCTTTGTTGGAAAGGCCAAATTTGGCAACGCCAGACGGCGGGCGGTGGCGCGCTGGCGGATAGTTGAATTGCTTCGCGAACGCCTCGTGGCGCAAACTTTGGAATCCGATGTCGCGTCGGAGCTGCTTGATCGCTTAGCCGGTGAAGTTGCCAGCCGGCAAAGAGATCCTTATTCTGCGGTAGAAGAAATCCTGGCGGTTAAGTCCGGAGTCTAGAGTGCGGAGTCTCCAGTCGCACCGAAACCGGCCCTTTAGTAGACAAGCGCCAAAGACAAGAGAGACTCGTAACTCGAGACTCAGGACTGACTTATGAAGGTCGATCACATTGGCATTGCCACGGCCCAACTCGACGAAGCGCTCGCGCTTTGGCAGGATGCTCTAGGGCTTAGCGTCGATTATACCGAGGAAGTGACCGATCAGGGTGTTAGGGTTGCCATGCTCGCTATCGGAGAAACACATATTGAACTGCTGGAACCCCTGAGCTCTGGTTCCCCGGTTGGCAGGTTTTTAGAGAAGCGTGGCCCCGGGATACATCACATTGCGGTGAGCGTTTCGGACGTTCGCGCAACGCTGGCCCAATTGAAAGAGAAGGGACTGCGCTTGATTGACGAAATTCCGCGCGTAGGCGCGGGTGGATGCCTGGTCGCATTCGTTCACCCGTCGTCGGCGAATGGCGTGCTGCTGGAACTCGTGCAACACGGTTAGATTTATTTTTGAAAGGACAACTATTTTGACTTCAACTACTAAAGCATTAATTGCTGCCGGGCTGGCGGTTGTGTGTGCCGCAGCGCTCATTGTCTGGCAGGTGAAATTTAGAAAATCAGATTCGCTTAGCGCGTTGTCGGCTGACGACATGGCATTGATTGCGGAGGATCAGCCGCCCCAGTTTCGTAGCCGTCTCGCGACGGACGCTGAAGCGCGAAAAAGTTTTGCCGACGACCTCAAGAAATTGTTGGCCGTTGCCGAAGAAGCCCGGGCAAAAGGAATCGCGAACAAACCGGAAGTCAAACGCCAGCTCGATCTGGTTCGCTCGGTCGTAGTTGCGGAAAACTATTTCAAATCGCAGGGAATGACCGGCGCCAATGGCCCGAATATTTCCGAGCAGGAAGTGGAAGAATTCTTCAAGCAGCCCGCTAACCAAACGAAGTTTGACCAGTTTATCAACGACGCCAAGGCCAAAAACCCTCAACTTGCCGGTGGTCCCATCCCGGATGAACAACTCAAACAGGTTAAGCGTCAACTGGGCCAGGTGTTGATTGGCGAGCAAAAGGCAATCGCTGCCGGCGCTCACAAACAGCGCAAAGTGGATCTCCAGGTAAAACTCGAACAGGCGCGAATTCTGGCGCAGACTTATGCCCAGGAGCAGTTGGCGGAAAAGATGAAAGCCACCGACAAAGAGGTGGACGATTATTTGGCCTTGCATCCCGAGCTGGACACGAGTAAGCAGAACCGTCCCAAGGCCGAGGAGGTGCTGAAACGAGCGCGAGCCGGTGAGGACTTTACGAAACTGGCCAAGGAATTTTCGACTGAACCGGGCGCGAAGGAAAAAGGCGGCGACCTGGGCTGGTTTGGCCATGGTCAGATGGTGCCTGAGTTTGAACAGGCAGCGTTTGCGTTAAAGCCCGGGGAAATTAGCGACATCGTCGAGACGAAATTTGGTTACCACATAATCAAGCTCGAGGACCGCAAGACTGAGACGAAGGAAGGGAAGCCCGAAGAGCAGGTCAAGGCGCGTCATATCCTGATCGGCGCTTCAGGCGGCAACGCAGACAATCCGTTTGCCCCGCCACAGAGCCCGAAGGAGAAAGCGCGCGCGGCAGTTGAGCAGGAAAAGCAGAAGAAAGTGTTGGACGACATAGTGGGTCGGTCACACGTAACAGTGGCGGAAAACTTCCAGGTAAAAATGCCGGAGCCGCAACCGCAGCAAGGCCTTCCGCCAGGATTTCCTGGCAGTGAGGCGCCTCAACCGGGTCAGGCGCAACCAGTTGAACCCGTGCAAAATCCGCATCAGCAGCCGGCCGCTGATCCGAAGAAGAATCAACCAAAGCCGCAGAAGTAGCTGGTGGTGCACGCTTTTTTGGCCAGAGTTTGAACAGAAACCCGATCCACGAAGTCACACTAATTAACACGAAATCTTCTTAGTGTCTTCGTGGGTTTTCGTGCGCCGCTTTGTAGCGCGAATCGTGATTGCAGAGAATACTGGAATGCAGCTTGGTGATTACCGTGTAGAGGTGGTTCCCGACACGGAGTTTTGGCTCGATGGTGGCGCGATGTTTGGCGTAGTGCCGCGAACACTTTGGGCTAAAGTTTGTCCTCCCGATCAGGAGAACCGGATCAGAATGAACATGAACTGCGTGTTCATCGATACGGGCGCCGAGCGGATCTTGATCGAAACCGGAATTGGAGAAAAGTGGACTGAAAAGCGCGCGGGAATGTACGGCATCACCCGTCGTCGATCATTCGCCGAGTCGTTGCGTGCGCTTGCTGGAGTGTCGCCCGAAGACATAACCATCGTCGTCAACACCCATCTTCACTTCGATCATGCCGGCGGTAACACTGTGCTTGATGAGAATGGCGCTGCGGTCCCCGCCTTCCCCAACGCGCGTTACTTCATTTCCAAAGCCGAATGGGAACACGCCGAAGCCCCGAGCGAGCGTGACCACGCCAGTTATTTGCCGGACAACTGGCAGCCGCTGAGCGCGACTGGGCAGCTGGAATTGAAGGACGCGGATTATGAAGTGGTTCCTGGGCTGCGGATGCAAACCGTAGCCGGTCACAACCGGTCGATGCAGAGTTGGCGGTTGGATAAAGACGAGGAAACGATATTTGGCTTCGCCGACCTCGTGCCGATGCGCGCGCACGTGCCGTTTGCCTGGATCATGGGATACGACCTGTTCCCCGTCGAAACGCTGGAAGTGAAGAAGAAACTGTTACCGCAGGCGGCCCGGGAAGGTTGGGCGTGTTTGTTTTACCACGATCCGGATGAGCCTTTGTGTCGCATTGTTGAAGATGCCGGAAAGCTTCGCGCGGTTATGTTGGAGGAAAACTGAGATGATGACCAGAAGACTGCCGTTGATTGCGCTCGTTTTAATCACGGCGTTTGTCACGGGGACTTTGTTGGCGCAGGAGCGCGCCCCTTCTACGGCGGCGGCACTGAAACGAGCAGTCGAAATCGCCACGCTGCTTGAGAACGACCCGCTCAATAAGAATGCGAAGGCTTTAAGGTCAGACTTGCTGTTCTTCATTATTCAGGCGCCAGATATTCGCGTGCATCTATGTAGCGGCGTGCTTGGGGACGGCAAGAAGATCAAAGGCGACTACGAATCCATAATTTTTGCCCAGTTAACCTTTTCTCAAGCGAAGTTCGTCATCGAACATCCGGATCAGGCTGGTGACAGAAATCAGGAGTCCCTGGCGGGCGTTGAAGGAGTGCTGCGGACTTATAAAAATATCAAGCTTGCGAAGCCAAAGGCCAAAGTAGAGTTGCTCGAGGAGCTGCTCGCAAAACAGCAGGCAGGGCAACTGGCCGAGTATGTGAAGACCGCCGCGGCGGCCGGATGTAAAGGTTAAAGGAACAGGAATAGATGATCACAGCGAAGATTGGAATCATCGGCGGAAGCGGACTCTATCAGATGCCGGAACTCTCGGACGTAGAGGAGGTCGCTGTGGAGACTCCTTTTGGGTCTCCGTCCGACGCATTTATCGTCGGCACCCTCGAAGGCCAACGCGTCGCATTTCTGCCGCGCCACGCACGCGGACACCGCTTTACGCCGACTGAGGTTCCGTTTCGCGCAAACATTTATGGAATGAAGGTGCTTGGTGTCGAGCGCATTCTATCGGCCTCGGCTGTCGGCTCGTTGCAAGAGCGGTATGCGCCCCTTGATATGGTGATTCCGGATCAGTTCTTTGACCGCACGCGCGCGCGGGCACGCGAATCAACCTTTTTTGGTGAAGGGATCGTCGCCCACGTGGCATTTGCTCATCCGGTTTGTAGTGAATTGGGAAACGTGCTGGAAGAATCCTGCAAGGTCACTGATGTGAAAACGCATCGAGGTGGTACCTATATCTGCATGGAAGGCCCGGCGTTCTCTACGAAAGCAGAGTCGGAGGTGTACCGTTCGTGGGGAATGGACATCATCGGCATGACTAACCTGCAGGAAGCGAAGCTCGCGCGCGAGGCCGAGATTTGTTATGCCACCCTGGCGCTGGTTACAGATTATGACTGCTGGCATCCCGGTCATGATGCAGTCACCGCGGACAGTGTGATTGAGTATCTGAACAAGAATGTGCGCAATGCTCAGCTAATAATGAAAGACGCGGTGAAGCGACTGGGAAGCGGGGAGCGCACCTGCAAATGCGGCTCGGCGCTGGAGCATGCGATATTCACGGCCCCGGATTCGTGGCCGGCGGCGACGCGAACAAAACTTGACGCTATAATCAAAAAGTATTCGGTCTCCTGAATTCCAGCATCCAAGCTGGCTGACATTGGCAGGCGGCGCGCGCATCTTGCGCGTGGTTCACGGGCGAGACGCCCGTGCTACTTAAGTGAAAGGTGATTTATGAAGAAGATATTTCTTGCGGTCCTGGCAGTTTCAATTACGTTCCTGGTTTCCACGGCTGATTCCTTCGGGCAGGGGGCTGCCAAGACCGGCCCCACCAGCGCGGTTCTTCGCGACCCCGATCTTGAAAAGGACTCATTGCACAACCTCGAAGTTGCGCGCCATTATTTCAAACTCAAGAAAGCATATGTGGCGGCAATCAAGCGTTGCGAAGAGATCGACGCAGGTAACCCAAACTTCGCCAAGATGGATGAAGTGCTCTTCATTGCGGGAGAGAGCAGTTTGCGCCTTGCCGAAAACCGTGGCAAGCAGAAGGCAAAGGAAAAGACGGCAGATGAGCTTCGACAGGACGCGCGCGTGTATCTCTCGCGCCTCGTGGCCGATTACCCGAACAGCGCGTTTAAGCAGCAGGCAGAAACTGATTTGCAAGCGTTGGGTGGGCCAATCAAGCCGGAAACTCCAAAGCCATAATTGATAAAGTCCAAAGTCCAAAGCTGGAAATCTGAAGTCCGAAGTTTGAGATTTCAAATTTGAAATCTAGATAAAACACATGTCTCTACTTGTAGTTGGTTCTGTAGCGTTTGACGCCGTCGAAACGCCATTTGGAAAATGCGAAAAGATGCTGGGCGGCTCGGCCTCCCACTTCTCCATCTCCGCGAGTTTTTTCACTGACGTCCAAATCGTAGGCGTGGTCGGGGGCGACTTCGGTCCGGAAGACCAGAGTATTCTGGAAGCGCATAACATCGACATCTCCGATCTCGAACGCGTGCCGGACGGCAAAACGTTTCGTTGGTACGGAAAATACGAATACGATCTGAATGTCGCGCACACGCTTAACACCGAACTAAACGTGTTCGCAGATTTCAAGCCAAAGCTCTCCGACAAAACCAAGAGCGCTCGTCTGGTTTTCCTGGGAAACATCCAACCCGATCTGCAGCGCGAAGTACGCGAGCAGGTTACCGGTGCTGAACTCGTTGCCCTCGACACGATGAACCTCTGGATAGATATTGCCCGAGAGTCTCTCCTGAAAACAATTAAAGGCGTCGACGTCGTAATCATCAACGATGCCGAGGCGCGGCAACTAACTGAGATACCGAATCTCATCAAGGCGGCGCGCACTATTCTTTCCTGGGGGCCCCGGGCCTTGATCGTGAAACGGGGAGAATATGGCGCGGCCCTGATCACCAACGAAAGCTACTTCGCGATCCCTGCATACCCGCTGGAGTCGGTTTTTGATCCAACTGGTGCGGGCGACACTTTCGCGGGCGGTTTCATGGGGTACCTGTCCAGCCAGCCAAAACTTGATGACGCGGCGATGAGACGCGCGATGATCTTTGGCTCGGTCATGGCCTCTTTCAATGTTGAGGAGTTTGGTACGGCGCGCGTTCAGCGACTTACGCAAAGCGAAATCAACGATCGTTTCCGCGCCTTTAAGCAGATGACGCATTTCGACGAGATACCATTCGAGCGCGCAGCGGTCGCGGCGGAAATGAAGTGAAAAGTGAAAAGTAAAGAATGAAGAGTAAAAAGCGAAGAGTAAACGTTGCTTACTCTTCACCTTTCACTCTTCACTGATTCAAGGAGGCTTGTATGTTTTGTCCCGTTTGCGAATCTGAATACCAGGACGGCATCACCCGTTGTCCCGACGACAACTCAGAGTTGGTGACTCGTCTGACAGTTGAGAATACCGGTCGCGATTCGAGCGAGGCCAAATTTGTTGCGCTGCATCATCTCGGGTCACCCGCCGAGGCGGAGATGGTGAACGACATCCTGGTTCAGAACGGGATACGCGCGGCCGTGCAGTCAGGTGGTGCCGACGCGCTGTCGCCTCTGCTGTCGACCACGTCTCCGGGGGCAACAATATTGGTAGACCAGCGCGATTTTGATCGGGCCAGCGAACTCTATGCTGCTTTCTTTGGCGAGGATACCAGTCCGCTAACGGGTTCCACGGCCGCGGACGACGACTGAAGTATCTACTCGAGTCTCATGAACGGCCCTCCCGAAGACGCAATTGTAGTTTTCATCACAGCCCCCAATAAGGATGAGGCGGCGCGACTGGCCGAGATGCTGGTCGAAAAGCGTCTAGCGGCATGTGTGCAGATTCTGCCGGGCCTGGAATCTGTCTACCGTTGGCAGGGCCAGATCGAGCGGCAGGCAGAAGTACTCTTGATTGCCAAGACATTCAGCGGGAAGTTTGACTACTTGAGCAGGGAAGTGACGGCGCTTCATAGTTACGAAACGCCCGAGATCGTTGCCGTGCCAATTGTTAATGGGTCTCGACCTTACCTGGCCTGGCTTAAGGCGAGCGTGAACTCTGAGTCCGAGTGAGAGTGTTATGAGTCCCCAATCTCGGACATCGAGTGATTTTCAATCCGCAGTGAGCTTTGACTCTCCACGATAATTCGCACGACCTCGGCAGGCGAATCGGTCAGGTGTAGCCGCCTTAAGTCCTCTTCCGTGACTTTCCCGTCTCTCAAAGCGTAATCGCGAATCCAGCTTAAGAGTCCATTCCAATAATCCGATCCAAACAGTACCACCGGAAAGTTTCGAATTTTTTGAGTTTGAATGAGCGTCAGCGCTTCGAAGAGTTCATCGAGCGTACCAAAGCCGCCGGGAAAAATAATGAAGCCGAGGCTGTATTTGACGAACATCATTTTGCGCACGAAGAAGTATTTAAACTTCAGGCCCTTGGTCAGGTAAGGGTTGGAACCTTGTTCGAAGGGCAGCTCGATGTTGCAGCCGATGGATCGTCCGCCGGCATCGAAAGCGCCGCGATTCGCAGCTTCCATAATGCCCGGGCCCCCGCCCGTGATTACGGCAAAACCGGCGCGGGCCAACAACGCCGCAGTCTCCTGTGCGGCCGCGTAGTCTGGATCGTCTTTGCTGGTTCGGGCCGAGCCGAAAATAGAAATACCCTGGCTCAAGGTGGCGAGTTCGTCGAAGCCGGTAACAAACTCGCCCATGATGCGAAACACCCGCCAGGTGTCGGTATGAGTAAACTCATCCGGTCCGGGACTTTCAAGCAGTTGCTCGTCCTGGGTCGTTCCGGCCAGGTATTCGTCAGGCTCTTTGGGATCTGCCATCGCTTAGGTTCCTAGTTCCGTGTTTCGAGTTTCGAGTTCTTTTCAAGTTGCGAGTTCGGGCAAATTCCTGAATCTGGACTGAACCCTAAACTCGAAACTCGAAACTCGAAACTAGTTCATATTCCCATGATGTTGTATCCGCAATCGACATAGATAACTTCGCCGGTAATCGCGGAAGCCATCGGACTGCAGAGAAACAACGCCGTGTTGCCGACTTCGCGCGGCTCAACATTGCGCCGCAGCGGCGCCTTTTCGGCAGCGTGCTTGAGCATGGAACTAAAATCGCCAACTCCGCGCGCAGAGAGTGTTTGAATAGGACCAGCACTAATTGCGTTAACGCGAATATTACGCGGCCCCAGGTCATTTGCGAGGTAACGCGTGCATGCTTCCAGCGCAGCCTTGGCCACGCCCATTACGTTGTAACCGGCGACCACCTTTTCCGCGCCGTAGTAGGTCATGCAGACGATGCTGCCGCCGTCAGTCATCAGGGGCGTCGCTGCGCGCGCAAGTTGTGCCAGTGAATATGCGCTAATTTCAAGTGCGGTGACGAATGCTTCGCGGCTGGTGTCGAGAAATTCACCCGAGAGCGCTTCGCGAGGTGCGTAAGCAATACTGTGAATCAGGAAGTCGAGCCGGCCAAATTTTTCGCCGACGCGTTTGAATGTCGCGTCAACTTCTTCCTGCTTGGTGACGTCGCAGGGCAGCAAAAGGGAACCAGGCACTGCCACGTTCGTGAGGCCCTCGACGTTTTCCTTGAGGCGATCGCCCTGGTAAGTAAACGCCAACTTAGCGCCGGCTTCATGCAGAGCCTGCGCGGTGGCCCACGCGATTGAGCGTTTGTTGGCAACACCAAAAACGATTCCGAATTTGTCTTTAAGCATACAAAACTGATCCCCTACCCGACGATTATCATGGCCTCAATCGAAAGTGCGAAGAATTCGCAAAGCACCCTAACCAACTAGTGAGACTTAACAGAGGTGTTATGCCGGAATTTCCGCGTTTACGTTTAGCCTTTGCGAGGTAATTATGTAGGCGTGTTTTATCTGCAGGCCGAAGAAATTGCTATCCCGAACCTCAGTCTGACCGTGCTGAGAATTTAGAGCCTGATTCATAGCGTCGACAGCAGGATTCGATTGATCCACTAGAACGACCCTGGAAAGAGTAGTAAGTTCGTCTGACTTGAACAGCTGTTGGATTTGGGACGTAATGTAGGCCAGAGCTTGCTTACGGTCAGCATCAATCCACGGCGCAGCCACGATGAGATCCCACTTATCCAAGGCATCTTCGCGAAGAAAGAGAGCGAAGAGTGCGAACTCACCTTTCTCCTGCGAGAGTCGTCGTTCCAGCTCAACGAACTTTCCTAACAAATCTTTCATAGAGCATCTAACAGCGTCTTTGCTGCCTCCAATAACAATTCGGCGTCGCCTTTATTTACAATACCGATGGGATTATACCGCGCTTCGGGGTCCCACGCTGCAACCGCAGACCAGGCGGCCAAATGCTGGCTCTTAATCTTATCCTCAGTCCCAGAAAGCGAAAGCAAGACATCAAGGTTATGGGTCTTGAAGCTCTTGTAGTTTTGAAACTCGTTGCCAGTTTGGGGGAATCCTTTCCAGTTCAGGACGACACAAATTCTACTCTTTAGGGCAAGCTCAACAACATAACCTCCCAGATAAATCGCACCATCGTATCGACCGGCTGCCAGGAGTGCCTCAGCGTCTTTAAGTCTCTCGCTCGCGATGTTGCGCAAGTCAGCACGATCAATCATACAAGTCAGGGCTCTCCCTTCGCGAATCATTGGGGGGTTAACGGCCTAGAAGTTAATAGGAAAACTCCCTCAGAATCAATGGCTCGTTTCCTATCAACTTAGTGTTTGAAATGCCGGATCCCTGTTATGACCATGGCGATATCTTGTTCGTCGCAAGCGTCAATCGCCTCAGCGTCGCGCATTGAACCTCCGGGCTGAATCACAGCAGTGATGCCGTGTTTAGCTGCTTCGTCAATGCCGTCGCGAAACGGAAAGAACGCGTCGGAGGCGAGCACTGACCCCGAGACCGGAAGTTGCGCGCGCATAGCGCCAAGCTTCACTGAATCCACCCGCGACATCTGGCCGGCGCCTACGCCAACCGTCTGGCGGTCGCGAACATACACAATTGCGTTCGATTTGGTGTGTTTGCAAACTGTCCAGGCGAAAAGCAAATCTTCGATCTCCTTCTCTGAAGGGGCGCGCTTGCTGGCCACCTTCAAATCCTGTCGTTTCAACTTATGTGTATCGCGCGTCTGGACCAGCATGCCGCCGGAGATCTGTTTGTACTCAAGACCTTGCTGAACTTCCGGCACGGTCGCACGGAGTATGCGCAGGTTTTTCTTTGAACGTAGTACCTCCAGCGCCGCGTCTTCGTAGTCTGGGGCGATAATCACTTCGGTGAAGATCTCTCTCATCGCTCGCGCTGCTGCTTCGTTTACCGCGCGATTGAAAGCGACAATGCCGCCAAATGCTGAAACCGGATCAGTAGCGAGCGCTCGCCTATAAGCTTCCTCTGCTGATTCTCCCGCCGCGACGCCGGCCGCATTCGTATGCTTGATAATCGCGCAGGTAAGTTCATCAAAATCAGAAACGAGCAGCCAGGCCGCGTCGGCATCGACGTAGTTGTTGAAAGACATCTCCTTGCCGGAGAGGAACTCTGCTCTTGCCACTCCCAAAGCGTTGGTCGATTCATCTCCATCTACTTTGTACAACGCCGCACGCTGATGCGGGTTTTCGCCATATCGCAAATCGATTACCTTGGCCAGATAGACTGAATCATCAGCTGGCAATGTCTCATCCGGCTGTGGCCCACCCATTCCAACGGCCGGAGGTGATGAAGGGAAGGCGATGGGAAGGAGATAGCTCCAAATAGCGGAGTCGTAGCTGGCAGTCTCCATGAAAGCTAAATTAGCCATTTCCCGGCGGCTCTCCAGCGTTAGCGCCCCGTCGTTGGCCGTTAATCTCTCCACAGTTTCCGTATACATATCAGGTGCGGTGATAACCGCTACATCGCGAAAGTTCTTGGCCGCAGAGCGAATCATCGCTGGTCCGCCGATGTCAATCTGCTCGATAGCTTCTTCGAGGGTTACCCCTTCGCGCGCGATTGTTTCTTCAAAGGGATAGAGATTAATCACGACCATATCGATCGGTTCGATCCCGTTCTTTTCCATCGCTGCCACATGCTCAGAGTTGTCACGAACAGCCAGCAAACCACCGTGGATTTTGGGATGAAGCGTTTTCACACGGCCGTCCATCATCTCCGGGAATCCGGTTACCTCAGATACGTCGCGCACGTCGATCCCTGCATCGCGCAGGAATTTTGCGGTCCCGCCGGTGCTAATGATTTCGACGCCAAAGCCTTTCAGCTCAAGGGTGAAGTCAACAATGCCTGTCTTGTCGGAGACGCTTATAAGTGCGCGGGTGATTTTACGCAGACCGAGTTCCTGATTTTCAGTCATTTGATTGAACGATAACTTGATTTTGGAATTTAAAGATACTACCACGTCAACGCGTAGGACAGACATTCCTGTCTGTCCACGGTCAAACTTCAATGCTTGGACAGGCAGGAATGCCTGTCCAACAAAGTCACCGCGGAACTCTCAACGCCTCTCGTGGTCTTTCAACAAAGAAATCCTGGGTACGCGAATAGCCAAAGCGACCGACCTGATATTCAAATCCGGCTGGGACGCTCAACGAGAAACGGTGTTTCCGGCCGTCGTTAGCCGTTTCGCCCAAATAGAAACCCAGAAGATACTGACTCTTCAGATCGTCTTCGATCGCCTGAAAGACAGACGTTAGGTCAAGGCGTTTTTGGAGCGAGAGAGCTGATTGCGCATCACCCGCGAGAAAGTACTTACCACCAGTTTTCTCAGCCAGGTCGCGGAAGCCCTTCGCGGGGGACCGTATCGCTAAGCGCCCATCGCGAGGTTCAAACAAAGGCAGATGAATCACGTAAAACGACACCCGCTTCTGGAGGGCGCTTTCGATTATGGAGCTGGGTTTAATCGTGCTCGTGTTGTCTAACCCATCGCTGATGAGTATCACAATGCAGCGTTCAGACCGGACGCGCGTTATGCCATCGAAAGCCTTAAGCGCCGCCGCGGCCGCGTTGAAGATCGCGGTGCGCCGGTTGGGTTCAGCAGGAAAGTTAAACGCGGCGCGCATGGCGATGTCATCTCGACCAAAAGGCGCGACGAGCGCAGGCGTTTCTGAAAAACGAATGATCGCCACCCGCGATCTTTCGCTGAAACGACTAAACAACGCGAGTGCCGCATCTCGTTGTTGGGAGATACTGTCGCGCAAGCTTCCCGATTGGTCGAGGGCGAAGACAAGGGCAACACGATCAGCTCCAGGATGGAAATACAGCCCGGTAGTCACGCCGTCGTTGTCTTTCAGGGTTAGGTCTCGCTCCGTCAGTTTGGTTTCTATCTGGCCGTTTTTGTTGCGGATGCGTACCGGAAAGAGGAGAAGGTCGGTGTTGACGCGGACCACTTCATCCTCGGGGGGTTCAGCATCCTGGGCCAAAAGACGCGGGCAAAACAGCACGAGCAAAAAAATAAGATAGATGGAGAAACAGAAGGAACGCGCCGGATGGGAAGCCCTGGAGAATGATCTGGGCTTTTTGGCAGGCAGGAGCATGCAGCCTTTCGGCCTAAGAAAAGAAGCGACCGAAAAGGAAAATGCTCAGGATCACGATGATCGTGATGACGATAATTTTGACCAGACTCATTACTAATTCCTTAGAAATCGAAGCGTCGAGGACCGGCTAACGCTTGCTCAACAGTCACGGGAGACGGCCCATTGTATGAGGGCTCCGGCATGACTGTCAACGCAGTGGCGATTGCTAAACAGCTGCCGGAACTCCCTGACAAATTGCGATATTTCCATCTTTATTTCCATCTTTTCAAGCGCAACGGATTACGAGCGGCAGGCTCTGCTGGTTCCGCTTAAATCTCGCTTCGACTCAGAAAAATCGCAGAGCATATGTGATCCGAAGCCCCCGACCCATCTCCGGCGCAAACTCCTTAATGAATGAAAGGTGATTGCGATAGAGGCGATTCCCCAGGTTGAAAGCGTTGAATGAAAATATATGTGCTGCGTGCTGACGAGCAATTAAGTAGGAACCAGACAAACCAAAAGTCGCGTAGCCTGCCGTTCGAGTTTCAGTTGTAAATAGCCGATTTTGGTCGCTGGCCATCACCACTTCCGGATTCAGCAGCAGACCTTTGTATCTAATCTCCAGGCCGGTCCTCACACGCAGCGGTGGAATACGCGGCAGCGGAGTGCCGGTAGAAGTGAGTTCGGCGTTCACGTAGTCGGCGCCCAGGTTGACCCACAGCGCGGGATGAAGTTGAGCATCAAGTCGCGCCTCAAAACCTGTATAGCGAGTTGTTCCCTGACGATACTCGGCAACGATCAGGTCGTCTTCGACGGCGCCAGTGGGGGCGAGGAAAACGAAGTCTCGAATGTGATAGTAGAACCCATTGGCCTCAAAACGCACTCGGTTGGAAGAGTGTCGTAGTCCAAAATCAAACCCGTCGCCGAGTTCACGTTTAAGGGTCGAGTCGCCCATCTCGAAAGCCAGATTGCCGGGATGTGGACCATTGTTGTAAAGCTCTTCGAGCGACGGGGCCCGGTAAGAGTGTGAATAATTGGCTACGAAGGCGCCGCCAGTCCAGGTCGGAACGCGAAGCCCAATTGCGCCGGAGAATCCTGTGAAGGACCTGCTCGGAAGCAAGCCGTGCTGCAGAGTTTCCGCGGGAGTGTAACGGTTAGTTTCCAGGCGTCCTCCAAATTGAACGGAGGCGCGCTCAAAGTCCAGGGTCTCAAGTGCGAAGACAGCCAACGCATTATGCTTTGTGGGAGGAGCCAGCGCCTCATCGCCAGCTGCTGAGAAATTGCGATGAGAAACCCAAAACCCGAACCGGCCGGAGAGCTTGTCTTTTTTCTTCTGATCGAAAATTCCCTGGAAGACGGTTGTCTTGTTTGTAAAGGATGTGCCGACTTCATTTGTGAACGAATCGATTTCGGAGTGAGCATAGTCGTTATACTGCAACGAAAAAGTGCCGGCTTCGATGAACGAACTGTTTTCCCTGAAACCACCTTTAAACTCGATGCCGTGACGGCGCGGGTTGAGAAACACAACTTCAGGATCCACCGCCGCGGCGTCTACCGGAATTCCGTAAGTGCGCTTGTTGAAGGTGTAGTTGAAACTGAAAAAGCCTTTGGATGGGTAGTAGCCAAAGCCTGCCGAAGTATTTCGCTCCCGAGAGAACGAATTCCTGATCGTGCCGAGTGGTGTTGTGTAATCGCCGGATCTTTGACCACCGCCGTTTCCCCAGAGCAACCACTTCTCCGTCCCATACTCAATGCCGGCGCTGGCCGCCGCCTGTCCGCCGTTCGTGCTGCCCACTGCAGTAACATAACCATTTATACCCTTGTGGGCGCTGTCATGGCCCGTAACAGCATTGACGACTCCGCCTATAGCGTTACTCCCATACAGGAGCGTCGCTGGACCTTTGACGACCTCGATTCGTTCAACCGTCAAGACATTCACCGGCTCAGCATGATCGCCAGACTCAAAGCCGAGTCCTCCAACTCTGTTCCCATCCTGCAAAATCAGAACTCGATCGCCGTCAAATCCTCGAATCACGGGACGTGCAGTGCCAGGCCCAAAGCTTCGTTTGGAAACGCCTAACTCGCCGTCGAGCGATTCGCCTAATGACACAGGACTCTTCTTGGCGAGATCGATTGAACCGATTACTTCAACCGATTGAATTGAGCTTGAGACAGTTTGCTCAGTGCCGGTAGCGGTGACGGTGACTTCTTCTCGCAAGCCGCCAAGCTCAACGCGGAAATCAAGCGTGGTTGGGTTGCCCGCTGTTATTTGGGTGGTCCGAACAATGTCCGGGACTCGATCAAGATGAGCAATGACGTCATATCTTCCTGGCGGCAGGTTTTGAAATTCGTAGTTTCCTTGTTCGTCGGTTCCGACAGTCCTTTTTAACTGTCGAATTGTAATTAGCACGTTGTGGATCGGTTGGCCGCTTTCACCCAGAGTGACTCGACCTTTGAGTGAAGCGCCAGCCTGGCCCATGGCAGCGGAGCTAAGCAGCGCGCTGCAGATGCAGGTGATGGCAAAACGAAAACCTACACTGAAAGCAGTGCCTGGAGTACGGTGAATCATGATCTTTACCTCGTCGTCTGAAAAATGGATCGGTTGCCCCACTCAACGGGATAGCCGCCAACAACTGTCGAGTCCGACGCGTTGGCCCAAATCCGGGCGGGTGGAAGCGGTGACGTTTAGACTAGGAGGTAAACGGCGGAGCGCGACCAGAGTGGCTGGTGGCCGCTCGGGTCTGCTGGAGTTCGAAACTGGCTTGAGAAATTAATAGACGCGTGGGCGGAGGCGAACTGCTGTCGCGTTCTACAATCAGTGACGTGGAAAAATCCTGATGAAGTTGGCAAATGAGGCATTCACCGCATCCAGCCAGATTGAGATCAGTGGTTGAGTTTGTCTCAGGTTCCGAAAACGCGGCAGTTGGCGCCTGTGGTGTTGGGCCAAACACAGCGCTGTGCTTGTGAGCCGAAGCCACGGTGGTTCCATAAACGATGAAACTGAGCAGCAGTAAGGAAACCACACGCGCAACCGTTGTGTGCGGAGTACGGTGAATTCCTTTTAGCTCTCTAGTCACCTTTTTTGGATATGTTAAAGTTCGGATACGCAAATATAGTAAGGGCGGCGTGGCGTGTCAACCATTGCTCCGCGCGATGTCTGCATTGGAAGGGCAAGGTTATTCGCAACGCAATCTGGGATTTATGCGGTTCCTAAGAAGAAAAAATTGTCGCGGCGTTTCCCAGTTGGGAGCGTTGTTGAGCGCCTTCTTCGCACTTTCCTGGGCGGGACAGGTCCACGCGCAAAACATCCGCGCGGAGATCGCAATCCTTTCTAATGCGCCTGCGCGAGTGCGGATTCAGTTGGCTTTGCCACATCCCACCTCTGTGTTCTCGTTCCGGAATTCCTACGCAGGCGTGCTCGGTTTGGGAGAGCGAATCGAACATCTTGATGCGGAGCTGGATGGAACGACCGTTTCGGCTAAGAAACTCGCGCCCGGCGAATACGAAACGGATCGGAAAGTCACTCGCATAATTTACGAAGTGAATCTCAATGGACCTTTGCCGCCTGCGCAGATGTCACATGTTTCGTGGCTCAACAATAATGGTGGGCTTCTGATGCTATCCGATCTATTGCCACGCGCTGCGAGGGAATCGGGTGGAGATGCGAGTATCCTGGTTGCCGTCCCCTCCCACTGGTCCGTCGACTCAAATGTCTCCAGAACGGAAAACGCCTATCAGACGGTTAATCCCGACAAAGCAGTCTTCCTGGTTGGATCGTCAGTGCGAAGAAAAATCGGGCGCGCAGGTGCGACCAACTTTTCTGTGGTTACGTTAGGCAAGTGGCCGTTCGCAGACGACGACGTTCTGAAGATTGGTCGGAAACTAATTGAGGAGTACACGAAGGTGACCGGACATCCGCTCAAGAGTGATCCGGTCTTGATGTTATTGCCTCTTCCCGGCGAGATCGGGCCGGAGCGTTGGACCGCCGAAACGCGAGGCAATGCGGTTGTGATCTTGATTGGCAGTCAGGCTAAGCGCAAACAAGTCCTGGCGAAGCTGGGGATTGTGCTGACTCACGAGATTTTTCATTTGTGGGTGCCCAACGAGTTAACGCTTGCCGGCGACTACGACTGGTTTTTTGAGGGGTTCACTTTGTACCAGGCCTTGCGGATGGCGCTACGTCTCAAGTTGATTTCGTTCGGCACTTATCTTGACACCATTGCTCGTGTTTACGACTCATACCTCACCTCGCCAGAAGTCGATCGTCTGTCGTTGATTGAAGCCTCGGAGCGCCGCTGGACGTCTTCGTCGGCACTTGTATACGACAAGGGAATGCTGGCGGCATTTGTTTACGATCTGGCATTGAGAAGCGCCACCGACTGCGAGCGGTCGCTCAATGAAGTCTACCGTCAGCTTTTTCGACCAGGTGGCACAGGACAGGGAAGCGCAAACGAGACTATAATCGGTATTCTGACTGGACCGGCAGCGATGAATTCATTTGGTCGAGAATATGTTGAAACGGCGGGAAGAATTAATTTGCAACCGATCCTTTCTTCCTATGGTCTACAGCTTCGGCCCGGTGCGCTGGGGCAGGTGACGAAGCTCGTATTGGCAAACAATCTGAACAACGTTCAGCGAAAGGCGCTCCGCTGCCTGGGCCATGGCGGTTAGGGTTCGCGATCGAGTTTGCGAAAAGTCAATTTATGAAAAAAGTTTTCACGGAGTCTAAATGTAGCGGCTTTTGCCTCCTTCTGGTCTTGTGTGCCCTCAGCCTGGGAGCGAGTTGTAGCACTCTGGCAAAACGAAATGATACAGGCGTCATTGTTGCCAATCGCGCGGAGATTCGTAGTTCCACGGCCGTAGTTGCAGCGGACCTACTGAAGGTTAATCGTGGCGACCTTGTGGACATCCTCGATGCCCAGGATGTTCAGGATCCAACGGACAACACCAAGAAGGAACGGTGGCTACGCGTGCGCGCGCATGATGAGGATTTGACGGAGGGCTGGATTGAGGCCCGCAACGTGATGCCGGATGAAGTGCTCCAAAACTCCAAGAAACTCGCCGAGGAAGACAAGGACGTACCCACGCAGGCATCAGGTCAGCTGCGTGCCAGCTCAAATCTGCGGCTTAGCGCGGATCGGACCGGAAACGAAAACATCATGATGAGGCTGGACAGCGGCTCCAGTTTTGACATTGTGGGATGGAAGCGAGTGCCCAAACCGAAATCTTCAGAAGAGATCGAAAGTGACGTGGCGCCTAAAGCGGGAAGTGCACAGCCCGGCGCAGCTCGAGTCAAAGGCGATCAGGAGAATCAACCGGAGGAAGCTAACGAACTTTGGTACAAAGTGAGGTTGCCATCTTCAATTTCACCTGCGCCGGCAGGGTGGATCTATGGCAAGCAAGTTGAACTAAAAGTTCCGAGCGATATCATTTTTTATCGAACCGGCCGGGAGTTTGTCGCCTGGCAGCGTTTGGACGGCGAACCTACCGAACCGGATGGCTCTGGCAAGAGCAAAGACGCAGCGCGAGATGGAAAGCCCGGGAGTTGGGTGATACTCGAAAAGAGCAGTTCAAACCAACCACGCACGATTGATGAGCCCGACTTCGATCGCATCTATGTGCTGGGTTACGACAAGCGAGATCAGGAGCACTACACAGCTTATCGGAGCCCCGATTTGAAGGGTTACCTGCCGTTCCGTGTTGACGGGCGTCCTGACAATAAAACTTTCACGATTCGAGTGTTAGATGAGAGCGGACAGGTAAAGGACGTTCAGTACAGCGTCTACAAAGATGCGCGCGGTTATTTAAAGGTCAGCGCCCCCGGGAGCAGTCGAGATAACGAGAAGAAGAAGTAAATTAAACGACGATAAGTTTCCAGGTGCCGACGAGCATGGAAGGCAAACCCAACTGAATGACAGTGCATCTTATGCGGTCCGTTAAACTGGTCACGAGCCGAAAGGTTTTGACGCCGGTTTGTCTTTAGGCAAAAACGGATGGTGTTTTTGACCAGGGTTTCGAGCGAGTTGGGAGGTGGCGTGTTACACTCATCGCCCCCGCCGGCAACGGAAAATTTCGAAGGTTTTCTTTGATTCAAAAGAAAGTCCCAGAAAGTTCCGAAGCGCGCTTGACACGGTGGATTTCATAGAGTAAAGTCCCCGTTTGCTTGTGACGAGTTTCGGCCGTCCGTAAGGCAATCCAAAAATTACAATTTGGAATCGATCTTTGAAAACTAGATAGAGCGTGTCCATATCAATGAACTTTGAGAGTCAAAACGCTGAACGATAAAGTTCGCGTTCAAAACTCTGAAGAAGAGTCATTATCGGATACTGAAACAACCAGTACGAAGATGATGTTCCAGAGAACAAATTCTAACGAGAGTTTGATCCTGGCTCAGAATCAACGCTGGCGGCGTGCCTCAGACATGCAAGTCGAACGCGAAAGTCCCCTTCGGGGGACAAGTAGAGTGGCGCACGGGTGAGTAACACGTAGGTAATCTACCTTTGGATGGGGAATAACAACCGGAAACGGTTGCTAATACCGCATAATGCAGCGGCACCTAATGGTGACAGTTGTTAAAGCGGGGGATCGTAAGACCTCGCGTCTGAAGAGGAGCCTGCGGCAGATTAGCTAGTTGGTAAGGTAAAGGCTTACCAAGGCGATGATCTGTAGCCGGCCTGAGAGGGCGGTCGGCCACACTGACACTGACATACGGGTCAGACTCCTACGGGAGGCAGCAGTCGGGAATTTTGGGCAATGGGCGAAAGCCTGACCCAGCAACGCCGCGTGAAGGATGAAATCCCTCGGGATGTAAACTTCGCAAGAACGGGAAGAATTAGTAGGGGTCAATACCCCCTATGATGACGGTACCGTTTGTAAGCTCCGGCTAACTCCGTGCCAGCAGCCGCGGTAATACGGGGGGAGCAAGCGTTGTTCGGATTTACTGGGCGTAAAGGGCGCGTAGGCGGTCAGCACAAGTCAGTTGTGAAATCTCCGAGCTTAACTCGGAAAGGTCAACTGATACTGTGCGACTAGAGTGCAGAAGGGGCAACTGGAATTCTTGGTGTAGCGGTGAAATGCGTAGATATCAAGAGGAACACCTGCGGCGAAGGCGGGTTGCTGGGCTGACACTGACGCTGAGGCGCGAAAGCTAGGGGAGCGAACGGGATTAGATACCCCGGTAGTCCTAGCCTTAAACGATGAATGCTTGGTGTCTGGGGTTATAAAGTCCCCGGGTGCCGTCGCTAACGCTTTAAGCATTCCGCCTGGGGAGTACGGTCGCAAGACTGAAACTCAAAGGAATTGACGGGGACCCGCACAAGCGGTGGAGCATGTGGTTTAATTCGACGCAACGCGAAGAACCTTACCTGGGCTAGAATGCCTCTGACAACCCT